>JAWKLZ010000001.1:2403307-3004134 GCA_041392475.1 Chitinophagales bacterium
CGTAGCCGACTGCGGTTTTTGCGCCGATGCCTTTTTCCTTTAAAGCGTTTTCAAGCCAAGTTTTAGCTTTTTCTAAAATTGGAAGATGCTCATCCGACTTAACACCTATTACAAACTGAAACTTTGTATCTTTTCCAATAGTCAAAAAAGGAATAGGAACAGGACTTTGCCAGTCGGCAGGAGGTGTCTTTCCATCTTTATACCATTCGGGATAGTGTGGGTTCATAATATCTGCTTCCAATTTGATTGTAGATTGAGGAAAGGCATCAAAAAATAAAACCTTACCTTGTCGAGTACCTAAATCGTTTTCTTTTTCCAAGCGTTCTGCTTCTTTCTTATAAAAAGACTTAAAAGGTTTCTTGTCTTCTCCAATCTTACCTTCTCCATTGCAACCAAACACATCACAAAAATCTTGTTTACTCAATGCTTCTACCTCATTTTTGTAAACTTCCGTAGTAACATAACTTCTCACAATTCCTTTAATGGCACTTGCAGGAATAAACGGAATACCATAAACATGATGTAAGGTCAAACCTGTTTCATAGACAGAAGTGCCGCCAAGACCTAAAGACAATCGCCATTCAGGAGATAAAACCAACTCTGAAAATACTTTATCTTCACCAAGCAACGATTTGATTTGCTCAATATGATTATTATTAATCTGCTCAACTAAGTTTGTATCAAATTTAGATTTTTGAAAATTAGTATTGTATTGATAATCTTTATCATCAAACTCATAATTATCGTTAAATAATCTTTTTTGCTTGAACATTTTTAGATAAAGATTTTCATTACTTTGAGCAGGTTTAGGGAATGTAAAATCACTTTTTTTATTTTGATGATGATTTCTTTTTTTTGTTCCTTGATTAGCATTTCCTTTTAATGGAAATATTCTACCAATTCTCAATTGTTTTTTACCATACTTTTCGACCTCTTTTAATTCAACCAGCATTTCGCTTCCTATTGAAACTTGACCACGCATAGGAGAACGCTCAACTTTATCTTTATAAAGCCAAGGCGGTCTATCTATTCCCTCGATTTCTAAAATCCACTTCTCACCACCATCCCGAACTACTTTCGCTTTCTTTTTTTTATTCATAATCTTAATCTTTTACAAAACGACGCAACCAAGTAAATAAAGCCAATACTTCACTCTTTACCTGTCGTAGTTCATTATCATTTAATTCTAAAAGGGTTTCAATTAAGGCTTTATCTCCTTTTGAAGCATTAGCTGCTAACTTACTTTTGATAAGTTCCTGTGGTTCTTTTGAAAACCAATCTTGAACATCTTTATAAAGTTGTTTCCAATCACTTTTATTGTAAGCAAAAGCAACCGCATTCAAAAGTCCTGTATTCATTACATACATTGGGAACTTTTTAGCATAACTACCATAGTTCCCATTATTTTTAGATGCTTCTGCATACTTCCAAGCCGCTTTTGCCCTTTCTTGATTGATATTATGCTTGTGTAGTTGCTGTGTCGCCATCGTTTGATTGTTTTAGTTGTGTTTTAATAGTTTTTACAATACCTTTTCCGAGTGTTGCATTACCGCCTATTTGAATAACATTATTTAGTGTATCTGCAAAGTAGTTCATTACGCTGAGGTATTCACCTTTATCAAATTTATCCTTTTTACTCGGAGCAAATACATTACTTGCCAACACTAACGAATACATGACACATTCAGTAGGTAAATATTCCTCTGTAAATAATGCACCTTTGGCAACCGTACCCGTTTCATTATCAATCTTAATTCGAGTAACGACTTCTGTTGAGTTTTTTACAAAATCTGCAAAAGTATCATCTTCCAAAACCACTAATTTATTCTCTAAATCAGTTATTCCTAAAATCTCATTTAACTGTTTGGCTAACTCCTTAGCTTTTTTATTCAAGTCAGTATCAGAACAATCAAAACTATACTCTTCCAAAATAGCTTTGTTGTTACTGCTCAAATGACTTGCATTAGCTACGGCAACTTTGGTTACATCAATACTATTGAAATCTGTTTCAATAGTAATTGATAATTGACATATATCCTGTAACTCCTGTTTTAATTTTTTCAAAACAGAAGGACAAGTTGCATAAGCAAAAATACCTTTTAAGGACTTCAAAGGGAATAAGACGATACGAGCGTCTGTAAAGCCTATTGTACCAGCAAAGTCACGACTTTCTTTATCCTTAAATTCATCGGTGATTGATGGTTTTCTCGAAGCATCTTTTTCGTCATATCCAAAAGCTACATGCAATTTTACTCGGTCGGCTACACTTGTAGCGTTTTCCTCAAAACTTTCTCTAATTGCCCCTTTTAGTCCCGATGCTTCTATCTTCGGATAACCCGTGTGTTTTTCACGCTGAATAGGTAAATCCACGATACCTAAGTCATCGCCTGTCCCTGCGTGCATTGCCGTTTGACAATGCAAAAATAATGGTCTTGCTATTTTATACATGATTTATTTTTATTTTTCTCAGTTTAGAATTTTTGATAATTTCTTGTTTTAAATCTTCTGTAAAATTGACAGAATTAATATAACGTTCATGCTTATCATGGTCATCAAATGTTTTATATACAAAAATTTTACTATTATCTTCAAACCAGTAAACCCTAATTACATCACTAAATTTTTTACAGACTGTTTTATGCGATTGCTCACAAACATTATACTTTTCCCTTTGCTCTTCTTCAATGAAAGTTTGCTTGAAAAAGTGAATTGTTTTTTCCTGTTTATTAAGCTCTGAGCAGACTTTATCAGGACAATAGAAATTAAAATATTCCTTCTTATATGCTTCCCAAAACAACAAACCTAAAGCGTTGAGAGTATAAGTTTGTCCATGATTATAAGTTTCTAAGCAACTTTCTGCCCTTTGAATAAACGAATAATGCTTATTTCCATCAATTTCAACTTCTTCTTCTATTTCTTTGAAAACATCAAAATATTCATCAAAAATATCATCATCTCGCTTAATAGGTAAACGAGGAATTTCGATAAGACTTCCTGTTTCTTCAAACTTATAATTGAGGTCTATTTTTGTAATCTGCCCCAATAAAGTCATAAATGGAATGATGCCTTTATAGCCTCCTGTAATATTCAAGATATAATCTTTAGGGTTAGGATTTGCATTGTAGATTTTATAAAATCGTTCAACTAAATTCCTTAACCCTTTTTTGAAGTCAATAAGGTTTTCGACCCGTAATCCCTCAATTACATCTTGCTTATAAGAAGCATTAAAGGTTACATTTTGCTTTCCTTCAAACCACTTCGCTACAATCTCCGCCGCCAAAACCGAAAGAATAGTATCTGTCGCCAAAAGATGGATATTCACTTTTTCATCTTTTGCTATTTTTAAAATACTTTCTATTTCTGCGGAGGCTTTATGGTCATTTTCAATGGCATTTTCTACTAGGGTTCTTAACCCTTGTCTTCTTCCGCTATCATCTATTACCCTTTTCTTAAACTCATCCCACATAGAGAAACTATGTTGTTTTGGCTCATTTAGTAAGTTGAAACGCTGTTTAATCTCAGGATTTTTATTATCCTTCGTAAGATTAGTAAAAATAGAAGTACCTACTGTTGTTATGATTGTTTTCATTTGCCTATATAAGTTATTCCAAAGCCTTCATGTGCTTTATGTTCTGAAATTGATTGATAATGAAAAGTTTCTTTAACTTTTTCCATACTTCCCTCTAAAAGTTTAAAATGATAAACTGAACCTACAGGAATAGCTTTATACATTACTTTTGGTCCTCTTTGCACCTTTTTCGTCGTTTTCATATTGAAACCTCCAATAGAAATAGGTTTGCCTAATACAGTTGTCTGCAATTTCAATTTTAAACCTTTATAATTTCCTTCAAACGTTATAGGATTTATCCATTCGGGAAGCCATCCATGTTTCTTAAAAATAGTTGGAGTAGCAACACATAACTTAAAACAATTATCATCAAATGAATTTGGACAAAGGATTTCGGTGTAATGTTTATCCTCAATTAGTTCAATAGCGGCAGCTTTACCTTCTCCACCTAATTTTGCAATTGACTTCGCAGAAAAATCAAGCCCACTACATTCTACAAGAATTGAAATATTATCTTGTTTAAATCGCTTCATATCGACACGATATAAACTACTTTGCAAGGTAGTTCTTGTACCAAATTGTCGCCCTATCCCAATTTTGCTTTCATCAACTAAAAAATTTTCATTGACTTGTAATTCATTCACATTACCATTTAAGTAGTCTTCATAATTAAAATATGATAAAAAAGTATTACTAAATTCTTCAACGTACTCTACCTCTGATTGAGTAGCAATATTTTGAATTTGGGATTTTCCTATTACTTTACTCTTTGTAGGTGAAATCCCTAAAGTCATTTTCGGATTTCCTTTTTCATGCACTACGTCTCTTGGTGTTGGCAAAGCAATATCTGTATTAAACTCTAAGAAAATTCCTTTGATTACTAACCGTTCTGATGTTTCAACATTTTCCTCTGAAAAGCCTTCTTCTTGCTGCGAAAGCCATAAAGAACGTAAAGCACCATAAATAACACTTGGTGCAGGCGGAAAAATACCATCTGCCCAAGTTTCTTCTCCCATAGAAAACGGCTTCCCATCTCTAAAAAAGAAAGTATCAAAAGGATTGATGCGTAATATTTGTGTATCCATTATTTTGCGATTGATTGACGTTTAGTGAATTGTGCAATATTCAATGCCTGTGAGAAATTATCAAATTCTTCGGTCGAATGAAAAATATCAATAATATCGGTTTGCATTGTACCTTTTGGCTGATTAGGCATTCGAGAGCGTTCTACTAATCTTTTAATTTCATTTTCTGCTATTGCCGCTCCTGTGTGACCATCTTTTACAAAATCAAAAGTGTTCATTGTGCCAAAAGCATTTAATTCATTCTGAATATTTTTAATAAAAGTATTAGAGTAGCTTTCGCTTTGAAGTTGGTCATTAATGCCTTTTATATTCGATAAATAACTCCATTTATAAACCGTTGCATGACTTTCTCCTGAATGTTTAATTACACTAATTGCAAAAGCATCTCTTCCACCTCCGCCTTTATGTTCGTCTTTTTTAGCTAACTTTTCCATTTCACGAGCCTTTTTCAGCACGATACTCAAAGGCGTTTTATAATGAGTAATCACGACACCAGCAGAAAAAGTAAAATTGAAACCATCGTCTAAATCCTCAGCAAATTCAGTTTTTAAGATTTTATTTACCTTACAATTAAATTGATCGTATAATTCTTGCATCGCTTCATAGAGATAATTCAAATTGATAAATCCCATAAAATCATCGCCACCTGCATAAATTGTTTGTCCTTTGGGATTATCTAAATACTTATAAGCCCATTCTGCATATTCTGCTAATAGTTCAGATGTTCTTTTTTGAAAATCTCTTAATTTATGCTTACTTGTTGTTTTTAAATTTTTACCGCTAATAATTTGCCCCATTCTGTCACCATCAAAGACCATCAAAGCATAATACTTTTGTAGCGGTAAATTATTTTTATTCATATATTTTACCAAGTCTTCATATCGTTTTCTTATTTGTACGATATTCTGCATCAATGATAAATAGCCATGATACTTGAAATAATCTATACTTACATTTTCATCAAATAGTAATTGTTCATCAAAGTTTGTAGTTTTTATAAACTCATTCATATAATCAACAAGTAACTTTATTCCATCATCTCCATTTTTCCAAATACTATTTAATGTATCCATCAAAGCAATCTTAGCAGTAGATGGAAAATTTAGAGTATCAAAATCTCTTTTTACAAAACTAACGGCACTTAATCCTTCTCCTTCTGATAAAAGGCTTAATGGGATTTTTGAATTATTTTGAATAATGTGTACCTCGTCTTCTTCTTGAAACAATTTTCGTTTTAAAACTTTTTTTCTGTCCTCATTATCTTTCAAGCGATAAACTTTTACATTACGTTCACCATCAAGACTACACTTTCTGCCACTTTCAGGCAGTTGCTGAAATTGACGAATATTCTTAGCTGCACCAAACCATTTTTCAGCTTCGGCATAATCCGTTTCATAGTTAGTTTCAATCGGATAAAAAATCCAATGTATTTCTAAGTGTTGTTTGATTTGCTCGTCAAAATTGATGACATTTCCTATTTTATATTCATTCTTAATTTTTTGAGCAATCTTCAAAAAAGTATCTTGAATATGTTGTTCTATTGCTTCGCCTAATTTCCGAAGTTCTTCTTGACTTCCATTTATTGTACCTACAAATCTATTCGGAATAGATTTTTGTTTATTGATTACAGGAAAAATGACCTGAACTCCCTTTTCTTTTGAAAAATCAATAGCTTCTGTACACAAATGACTCAATAATCGGCTGCCTCCAAATAAGTCCTGTGCTTTACGTGCTTGTGCTATAAAGGTTTGAACTGGTCCTATGGAGAGTATGAATATGTGATTGTTTTTCATTATTGTTTAAGTTTAGCGTTGAAGTCTTTAATTGCAGTGAAATACTGCTCTTGTCTTTCTGGAGAATAAAATTCAGTTCCCTTTAAAAAATCATACGGCATACAAAGTATTTGCCCGATAAACTTTCCTTCTTCTACTTTTTCTATATGCAAAAAATAAGGCTTTGAATGCCTTCCATTTTCTAAAATAGTTTCATTTACCTCCTTACTTTTACCTCTTTCTTGAATAATTGTAGGGTGTGTTAGTAATACTCTTTTATCATAGTTACGCCAATCTTCAACCGTTTCTCTTGCTTTTTGGTATTTCTTACCTATGTTCGCCAATGCTTTATCCCAAGAGTTGTGTGAATTTTTGTCTTCATAAATAACTTTAGTTTCTTTTGAAATAGCAGTGAAACTGAGAATTTTCACTGCTTCTTTTCTAATTGAAATAGTTTTATCATTATTGCTAATTCTAAAACATCCAAACCCATTTCTACTTTTTGCACCAAGTCCTCCGTATTGAGATAAAGAAATAAATGCTTCTTGCACACCTTTAAAATCTTCTTCTGATATTTTTAATGGTTTTAGTACCACTTCAAATGTAGAAGTTGGAGTTATATATTCTCGTCCAATATTTCCTCTATCAGAAATTCCAAATGCTAAATAGTCCAATACGTTAATTTTAAAATCAGGCATTGGACGTTCTCCATTTCTCGTTTCTATTATTCTGTTTTTACGATAATATGTCGATACTCTATGGTTTGGAAATTTATCTTGTGAATAGTTCAATTTTTGGTTCTTTATTCTCACAAGAATATTTGACTTAAAAGCCTTATCATCAATAGCACCACCAAATATTTTTACTTCTTTTTCTCTCATTTCTTCAATCGGCAAATGCCCATTCAAAGCCCGCCACCAAAACCTCAAAGCCCCTTTAATACTCGGCGGACGCAATTCAGGCGTACTGCCATCAGCACCAGCCAAAAACATCGGCGTAATTACTTCACATTCAAAAGTTATGGATTGCATACCGTTCTTGTTTTTTTGTATAAAGAATCAAACCAACGCACACACCAAACCCACTCAGCCAAAATCAAATAATTGGCAGTCGAGTTATTTATCCCATTGGTAGTAAGCTGTGAATCAAAAAGCAAAAACCAAAAGTAAACAATAATTCAATTTCCCACAATTTTTTTTAACAATCCACTTACTATTTTTATGTAGTCGAGCTATAATAAGCCCATCCGATTCCACAATGATTACCCACCAACCCCCAAAAGCCCCTATTTTTGCCCTTCAAGAACCACACTATCCAATACTATAACATCCCAAATTATGACAAGAATCTATTTGTTATCGAAGCAAAAAGAACATCGCTTTCTTTCGACAAAGGGGTTGCCAACAAAATAAATACCACATTCGAGGTGGGGACTTTTGAAGTTTACTATTTGAAGAATATTGATTTTCAATTCAATAGAAAACCTTTGAATCAAAAAGTCGGTTCTGTGATAATTTTTGTAGAAGCAATAAAGACTTCGGAAGTTTCATTTTATAAGAGGCTTGCATTGAAGTTCCATATCAATGACTGGGCACAAGTATTGATTAAATGGGAATTTCAAAAGAACCCACAATCCCCCGATACAATTCCAATGCCGCCGCATCGCTACTCGGCACATAACTCACATCATTGTATCGAGGATTGGCGGACAATTTGACAATCACCGTATTCGTAGCGGGATTGACATAGACATTTTGGTTATAGACCCCAATCGCCATAAATTCCCCCACATCACTTTTCGGAATCCACCATTGATAGCCATACCCAAATTCTCCATTACGGGGTTGAAGGTGAGGCGCATCGGGGGTTAGAGAGGCCTGAACCCATTCCTTCGGCACAATTTGTTTGCCATTCCAGTAGCCATTTTTCAAGTACAAAGTTCCTATTTTGGCAAAATCCCTCAATGTCAAGTTTAGCCCGCCCAAAGCCATTTCCATGCCATAACCATCCATCAACCAATACCCTTCATACTCCATTCCCATTGGTTCGTATAGCTTCTCCTGCATATAGTCCGTGATGGATCTGCCAGTAGCTTTGGTCAGAATCATCCCCAAGACATGCGTATTGATGCTGACGTAGTGATTGACCGTACCAGGTTCCAATTCACGCTCCAAAGTAGCGGCAAAAGCATCTTGTGAATCACCCAAAGCAAAACCCCTTCCCCATCGGTTGATGTCGCTGTTGAAGTCGCCATAATCCTCATTGAAGCGAACACCCGTCGACATTTGTAGTACATCCTTGATACGCACACCATCATAGGCCGTACCCTTCAATGTTGGCACATAGTCCTCCACATTTGCGGTAATTCCCGAAATTTTGCCTTCTTCAACGGCTATTCCGACCAATGCCGAAACAAACGATTTTGCCATGGACCAGGAAATGTTTTGAGTCGATTCGGTATTGCCCAAATAGTATTCTTCAAACACAATGGAGTCGTTTTGAATCACTAAAAAACCCGTTGTCCAAGAGTCTTTTAGAAATTGCTTTGTATCGAGGGTTTTTCCTTCAAAGGTAAAGTTGTCGGGCAAGGTCATCACCGAACCTTTTGGATAGGTATGCGGATTAGAGGATGGTTTCATGCGGCTTACCGTCCAAATGTCATCAAAAGACCTGAAATTCTCCACAATTTTATCCTCGTCAAATAAGTGAATCGTATGATTCAACATTTTGTATTTGGGATAAAACCAAACCGCTGCAACAAGCAATACCAGCATCAAACCCAATCCAATTTTTTTCCAAGTCTTCATTTCTTTTCGCTTTTATTTTGGTTCATCAAAGATTTTAGTAGAGGGAGACTTTTGTAGTTTATTCTTAAAGATATGGAATGTTTAAAAATCAGTATGCTCTCAAAAGGAAACTATAGGTCTTCACATTAAAAAGGAATAAATCGCAACCCACCCCTGCCCCTCCAAGGAGGGGAATACTTTTACCAAGTGGGAAATTCCCCTCTTGGGAGGGGTAAGGGGTGGGTTTAAGTAATATAAACAATCAATGCGGAAACCAATACAAAAGTCTTTAACTGCTCCACTATTTTTTATACACCCTCAAAACCTTCCCCAAACCTTCCGATTGAATCTGCAAAATATACACACCTTGCGGCAAATCACTTACCTGCAATCGGGTTTCAGACTTCAAAAGCTGTTCTCGGATAAGTCTTCCATAGAGGTCAAATAGCTGTACTTTTCCTGTATTTTTGGTCGCTTCAATAAGCACCTCCTCCCTTACAAAATTGGACGCAATCGTTGCCCAATCCGCTTGACTCCACTCCGAAATAGCCGTTACCACACAATTGGGATCGCCATCGGGAAAGGAGGCATCCGCTTCAAAATAAGCACGTTGCACCAAAGAAGCATCCACAATAAACGGATTGTGGTTGCCTTGATTGGCTGCAATCAAATCATCCCTTCGTTTTTCGGTTTCGTCCACAGGGTCCGCTAAATGCCATTCATAGAGAGTTTGTTTTTGAAGGTTGAAAAAAGCGGCATCTGCAATCGGTTGGTAAATGGCATAGAAGTAAAAAATGGCTCTGGCAATATCTCCTTTCACCTTTTCTCGTGGTTCAAAAACACAATCCTCCTCATCTTTTTCGCTGTACAAGTCTATGTCAGTCATTGGAATACTGCTCAACTGCGTATTCAGATAAAACCATTGATCGGTATCGCTGTCTGCTATTTCACCAAACGGACAACTTCCCCTCGATTCGTTTACATTCACTTTTGAAGGAAAAATATTGTGCAAGTCGCTTCTGGCAGGTTCATCCCCAGCACCCAAAGATTGTGGATACACATGCTCGGCGTTTATTCCTCCCGAAAATGCAGAAACACTAGGGTCTGCATTGGGGTCGAGCGTAACCGTAAAATCGGTGTAGATGCACGACAATTGCAGTCCATTGTTGTCAATTTTGGAATACAAAATATCCCTTCCTGGCCCATAACCCAAGGGATTGTTGGGCGTATAGGCATTGCGTAAAGCATCTACAAGCGGTTGCCCATATTTGCAGGGCTCGATGAAATTTTGCGCTTGTAAAGCTATTGAAGTTAACAGAAGAAGCAGAGAAAATAGGTATTTCATGGTATTTTTTGTGTAGAGAAATGAAATAGTAAGTACCGTGTAAAGGAAAAATTTTAATATTTTAGCAGCATCGCTGCGGCTCTCTTTGTAGGAACAATGCTAGAGAGATTCTTATGAGGGGCGTAGCCTCGACACCACAGATAATCACTTGGTTAGTTGTGCCGAAGCTATGCTCCTATGTTTCTATCATTACAGATTTTCTTACAGATAGTGTCAGGGCCATGCCCTTGTAATTGTCAAATAAGGAACACCAATAAAATAATATCCCGATTTAGACTTTTGTAGTTTCATTTAAAAAAAATATTAGAAGTAAGAAAATCAACATTTTATCAATAGAAAACTACAAAAGTCTTCTTGATGCTATTGAGGAACTTATTTTATTGGCTATACTAACCTTCATTACAGCGTATTAAGGAACAAGGAAAAAGTAGAATTTATTTTTTCACCATTGCTAATGTATGGCTTTCATCTTGAATTGAAGTGATTTTTTTACCGTTTTCCATTCCACTTCAATAATAGAAAAAACCACCGTATCCCGCAAAGCTCCATCTGAGTCTATTCTATGACTCCTCAAAACGCCATCCTGTTTTGCCCCAAGCCTCAATATGGCATTCCTCGATTGGTGATTGTGCCAATGCGTTCTGAATTCCACTGCAATGGCATCCAAGTTTTCAAAAGCATGTTGCAGCAGCAAAAATTTACATTCTGTATTGACACCTGTTCTTTGGTAACTCTTTGCATACCAAGTATAACCAATCTCTAAACGCCTGTGTTCAGGAGTCGCATTGCAGTACCTCGTTGTGCCAATGATTTGACCACTTGCTTTGTCAACGACTACAAAGGGCAGAGCATTGCCCTTTTTTTGATCTTCAAAAGCTACATCCAAATAGTTGTCAATAGTTGCTATTGAAGGAACAAACGTGTACCAAAGTTCCGACAACTCGCCATCATTTGCCGCCTTCAAAAGGGCTTCTTTGTGCGAATGGTCTAAAGGAATCAATTTTACTTTTTGTCCTTCTAAGGTGATAGGTGTGAGCCAATTATTTGTCATTTGCTACTTCGGTTTATTACTGTGTTAATCCCACTCAATATCATTTCCTTCTTCTTCAACAAGAAGATACAACTTTGCTTCATTTTCAATCAAACCCTCAATCACTTCTACCAGTTTGTTTGCCTTTTCTTCGTTTTCTGGATTCAAAGCATAGAGCGCAACAAAGGTTCCTGCTTCTGGATCGCTATCCATACCCTCCATTAGCTCAGGATGATTTTTGGCTAGATAATGGTTCAAAAACGCTTCCCAATTGTAGCCATTCATATAGGCTTCCTCGTTGATTTCGTTCATTTTTTCTCCAATTTCCATCACTTTTTCGTCTTCTACATTGAAGATAATGGAGAGTTGGTTAGGATGTTTGACAATTTGTAAGTAGTCTTTCATTGTAATTTTACTTTGTTTATTGGTTTCCGCATTGATTGTTTATATTACTTAAACCCACCCCTTACCCCTCCCAAGAGGGGAATTTCCCACTTGATACAAGTATTCCCCTCCTTGGAGGGGCAGGGGTGGGTTGCGATTTATTCCTTTTTAATGTGAAGACCTATAGTTTATCCAAAAAACAATTGATACAAATACCTGCCTGGCACAAAAGTAAAACCTCCTGCAATAATGATTGCTCCAAAATACAACAAAATCATTTTTCGTTTGTGGGCTTTCACATCTCCTCGTTTGATGGCAAGGTAAGCAGTTGGCACTGTATAAAGTGTCAGGAAAGTAAAGCCATGTATCCAACCAAAATGATTCAAAAATCTTGGGCCCACCTGTGCAGGCATAAACAAGGTGACTGTTGCAGTAAACAGCATCAGAACCATATAAACACGCCCCAAGTTTTTGTGAAAGGAAGTGCCCTTTTGAATCAAAAGCAGAACAGTTCCAATAATGAAACAAGGAACAACTGTTGCCAAATGAAGATACATCAATTCGATATATTCCATGATTTACTGTTTAAGTTATGAATGTTCACACCTCAAAACTCGCATCCACATGCGCCCGAATCTGCTCTCTCAGTTCCTCAACAGTCAGCCATTCATCATTTGTACCCGAATTGTAGCGAAAACCAAATGGGAGTGTTTTTCCATTTTTAGCTTCGGCATAATCCTCCTTGCTCCAACGAGAAGTTGCAGGGCAAATCACATAATACTCCTCCAGCTCTACCGTATTGAGCGAGTCCGTTTCGGTAATCAAATCTTCGTGCAGTTTTTCACCAGGGCGAATACCCACGATTTTTTGCTCACAATTCGGAGCTATTGCAGTCGCTACATCGGTGATGCGATAAGAAGGAATTTTGGGTACAAACAACTCCCCTCCCCAAGCATGTTCCAAGGCAAACAAGACCAATTCAACGCCCTCGGTCAAGGTGATATTGAAGCGGGTCATATCGGGATGGGTAATCGGCAATACGCCATCTTTGCGTTTTTTCATGAAAAAAGGAATTACCGAACCTCTTGATCCAATGACATTTCCGTAACGTACCACTGAAAAAGCAATGTCACGAGAACCTTTCATATTGTTGGCTGCAATGAACAATTTATCTGAACACAATTTGGTAGCACCGTATAAATTGATGGGCGCAGCCGCTTTATCTGTCGAAAGCGCAACGACCTTTTTGACTCCCGAATCCAAAGCCGCTTCAATGACATTTTCCGCTCCTAAAACGTTGGTTTTGATGCACTCCATAGGATTGTATTCCGCCGCAGGTACCTGCTTCAATGCAGCAGCATGAACAATGATGTCAATCCCTTCACAAGCCCTTTTGAAGCGTGCGCCATCTCTTACATCTCCGATGAAATAGCGCATTGCCTTGTATTTTTTATTTGGAAAAATTTGCGCCATTTCAAATTGCTTCAATTCATCCCTCGAATACACGACCAAACGTTTTACTTCTGGATACCGCTGCAATACAATCTCCACAAATTTTTTGCCGAAAGAACCCGTTCCTCCCGTTATTAATATAGATTTTCCGTTTAATGTGAACATAGTTTCTTTGTTGTTGTACTATTTATTAAAGCCCAAAATTGCGAAATATCAAGCACTTTTTTTTTGATTTCGATTTTCATTTTTATTTTGATTGTTTCAATTCCCTGTTTTTCATTGTTGGCAATATTCGGTAAATTGCAGCTTCAATTGAATTAATTTATTATTGTAATGAATAAAGAGCAGCTTCTCAAATCAGCCATTCCTCATTTATCCGCCTTTGGTGTCCTACTCCTCGTTGCGGTCATTTACTTTAGCCCTCTACTTAGCGGCAAAATATTGGTGCAGTCCGATATTGTGCAGTGGAAAGGGTCTGCAAAAGAGGTAGATGATTTTCGTGACAAAACGGGAGAGGAAGCCCTTTGGACGAACTCTATGTTTGGTGGAATGCCTGCTTATCAAATCAGTATGCAGCCCAAAGGAAATTTTATCAACAAGATTCGGAATACCATGTTGAAGGTCATTCCCAAACCTGCCAACATCATCCTTTTTTGTATGGTGGCGTTTTATATCTTGATGATTGTGATGGGGGTACATCCCATATTGGCGGCAGCAGGGGCGATAGCTTACGGACTTTCGACCTACAATATGTTGATTCTGGAAGCAGGACACATCATCAAAGCTATGTCGATTGCTTACATGCCCTTGGTCATTGCAGGGGTGCTGCTGGCTTTCAGAGGGCGGTATTTGATTGGTGCAGCCTTGGGAGGCGTTGGTTTTGCTTTCAATATTGTGGCGGCGCACTATCAGATTACGTTTTACATGATGCTGATTTTGCTGGTTTTTGGCATCGTTTATTTGATTGAAGCGGTGAAAAACAAAACTTTAGCAGATTTCGCCAAGGCCTCTGTGATTATCGGTTTAGTCTTTGTAGTCGCTACTGCAACGGACTATGTGCGAATGGCTACGACCTACGAATACAGCAAAGAAACGATGCGGGGCGGTTCAGAATTGACCAAAAAAGGAGCGTCAGACGGTTTGGAAGCCGACTATGCTTTTGCGTGGAGTTATGGTAAAATGGAAACCATGACCTTGTTGATTCCTCGATTTGCGGGAGGTGCTTCGGGTGAAAAAATCTCTAAAGACTCCAAAACCTACAAAACTTTGCGGAGTTTGGGCAGCCGTTCGGAAGTCGGACCGATGTATTGGGGCGATTCACCATTTACAGGTGGGCCGTTTTATTTGGGTGCAATCATCTGCTTTTTGTTTGTCTTGGGTTGTGTGGTGGTCAAAGGGCCATTGAAGTGGTGGCTCGTGATTGCTACCGTTTTGTCTATTGTCTTGTCATGGGGCAAAAACTTGGAAGCCTTCAACATGCTATTTTTCGACTTTTTTCCGATGTACAACAAATTTAGGGTCGTTTCGATGGCTTTGGTGATGGTGCAATTGACGGTTCCAATGTTGGGTATTTTCGCTTTGCACAAGGTTTTGACCGAAAAAATGGAGAAAGGAGAATTGGTGAAAGCATTGAAAATCAGCACTGGAATAGTGGGTGGATTGCTCGTGTTTTTCATTTTGTTGGGCGGTTCGTTATTTGATTTTTCGGCAACGGGTGACAGTGGTTATCCCGAAAATTTGGTGAGGGCATTGGAGGCTGATCGAGCGAGTATGCTTCGGATGGATGCGATTCGTTCTTTGGTTTTCATTTTGTTGAGCGTGGGGGCAATTTACCTTTTTGCTGTGCAAAAAATCAAATGGACTTGGGCAGCGGCTGCAATTGGTGTGTTGATATTGACCGACTTGTGGACGGTTGACAAGCGGTATTTGGACACCAGCGATTTTGTAAACGAGCGCAAAGAAGATGCTTATTTTACTGCAACGGAGGCGGACAAACAAATTTTGCAAGACCCTGATATTCACTATCGGGTTTTCAATATGACCCGCAGTCCTTTCAATGATGGGGTGACTTCTTACCATCATAAATCCATCGGTGGTTATCACGGCGCAAAATTGGCACGTTACCAAGATTTAATCGACGAACATCTGACGCAGGGCAATGTCAAGGTAATGAGTATGCTCAATACAAAATATGTGATTCAAAAAGGAGAAAATGGGCAGCCTACTCCGCAACTCAATCCACAGGCTTTGGGCAATGCGTGGTTTGTGAGCAATATCCAAATGGTCAACAATGCGGACGAGGAAAGCGCAGCGTTGACCGACTTCAATCCTGCTACTACTGCAATTGTGGACAAACGTTTTGAAGATTATCTGACAGGTTTCAATGCTTCTGCCGATACTTTGGCGAGCATCCAATTGACGGAGTATCAACCCAATTATTTGAAGTATTCGAGCAACAGCAGCGCACCGAATTTGGCGGTTTTTTCGGAGGTCTATTACAACGATCACAAAGGTTGGAACGCCTATATTGACGGTGAAAAAACGCCGCATATTCGAGTGAATTACATCTTGCGGGCATTGAAGGTGCCTGCTGGACAACATACGATTGAGTTCAAATTTGAGCCAAACAGTTTTTATTCGGGCAGTATGATTTCTTTTGCAGCTTCTACGGTGATTTTGTTGTTGGTCATTGCAGCGGCGGTGCAGTGGTTTCGGGAGAAGGCAGTGATTGAAGATTAGTTGAATTTAATTGTGCCGATACGCTCCTATTGTTTATTCATCAAGACAATTTCTACAAATAGGGTCTTGGTTAGGCCCTTTCAATTGTCAATTTAGTGGAATTGGACTTTGGACGAAAGAAGTGAGAAGCGGGAGGCAAGATGTAAAGATTTGGTAATCAATGATTTGCTTGTTTTCGTCGTTTAATCATAAGTTATTCATTATCAATTGATTAATGTCCCACTTCTCGCATCTCTGCTCCCTCGTCTAAAGTCTAATAGTGGAATGAGACTTTTGACATACCAATTACTAATCACCAATATACCAATACATGATTCAAATTTCTGCAATTGTCTGTACCTACAACGGGGAAAAGCACCTGTTCAAAACGCTTCAATCGCTTGCCGAGCAGTCTTTGGAGGCAGATAGTTATGAGGTGGTGATAGTGGACAACAATTCTACGGATAGTGTTGCGGCTATTAGTCAGGGATTTATCAAGTACAATTCTCATCTAAATATTCAGTATTGTTTGGAAACGCAGGCGGGTTTGTCTTTTGCAAGGAATTGTGGCATTGAAGCGAGCAAGGGGGATTATGTGGTGTTTATAGATGATGATGCGACTGCAAATAAGGATTTTTTAGCGCAGCATTTGCAGATTTACAAAGAGAAGAAAGATGCCGTTGCAGCAGGGGGCAAAGTGTTGGGTACTTATCCAACGGGTATGGCTCCCAATTGGTTGAGTCCATACATTGAAGGGGTTTTTTCACTGATTGATCGAGGGGAGAAAGTGCATCTTTTTGAAAAGAAATTTCCTGTGGGCTGCAATATGTCTTTCAAAAAATCGGCATTGCAGCAGATGGGCAGCTTCAATACGAATGTGAAGTACCGCAGTGATGAAAAGTTTGTGTTTTTGCAGTTGAAGAAAAGCAAGAAAGCGATTTATTATCTTCCTCAGGCGATTGCTTACCACAACATTGACGAAACGAGAATGTCGAAAGCCAGTGTAATCAAAGTCAGTCAGTTAGTCGGGGCTGGTGAGCGGGAAAGACTCTATCCTGATTGGTTGGCATTGACCATTAAATTGATAGAATACCTTTTTAAATTGGGAGCAAGTTGGGCGATTGGTCTTGGTTATTTATTGAAGGGGCAGGCTTCAAAAGCTGCTTATATAGTCTTGGTGCGTTGGTACGTTTTGCAGGGTTTTTTCTTTTACCGCAATTGATATTTATACCATCTGCATTTTCTCCACCGATGCGCCGTTTTTTGCAGGTTGGTCAATAGGGAGGGTAAAAAAGAAGGTGCTACCCTGTCCTATACCCGATTCGACCCATATTTGCCCACCGTGTTGTTCTACAATTTTTTTGCAAGTAGCCAATCCAATTCCTGTGCCTTCGTACTCCTCTTTGGTATGCAGCCTTCTGAACATTTCAAATATTTTCTGCTGATAATCTTCTTCTATTCCTATACCGTTATCTTTGATAGAGAATACGTATAAATTATCTTTCTTTTGACAATCAACCCAAACCTGAGGATCCTCCTTTACTTGAAATTTTAGGGCATTGCTGATAAGATTCTGAAACAATTGCTGCATTTGCACTTGACTCGCCTTGATGGTCGGCAAAAAATGTAGGTGAATTTTGGCATTTTTTTGGTGAATCGTGGGCTGCAATATGCTAATGACCGAATCTACCAATTCTTTGGTGTTTATGGATTTTTTGGTTTGATGCTGTGAACCTACTTTTGAATAAGCCAACAGATCGTCTAAGAGTGCATACATTCTTTTTACGGCATCGGTCACAAAACCCATAAATTCTTGGGCATCTTGGTCCAGTTCTTTTTTGTAGCGCCTATCCAAAAGAGAGGTGTAAGAACTAATGGTTCTAAGCGGTTCCTTGAGGTCATGAGAAGCAATATAGGCAAATTGTCGAAGCTCAAGGTTGGAGTTTTCGAGCTGCTGATTTTGTTCTTGGATATGGTCGTTTTTATTGGCGAGTAGTTTGTTCAGTTTGATTTGCTGATGGTTAATTGTTTCAAGCTCTTCGTTTTGTTGCTGAATTTGTTCACTTTTGGTTTTCAGCATCTCATTGTATTGACGTAGTTTTCGATAGTATAAAAACAAAGCAGTAGTGAAAATGGTAAAAAATGCCATTCCCATAAGAGAGGCATTTTGGTAAAAGCGAATCTCTTGTTGTTTTTGCAAAAGTTCATTTTCTTTCTTCAACAAGCCAATTTCACGCTCTTTTTTATACATTTCGTAGTTGATTTTCGCCTGATTCATTTCCTGCAATGTGTTCTCATTCAGTAGAGAATCTTTCAAATTGAGGTATGCAGTTTGGTATTTGTAGGCGTTCGAGATGTCGCCATTTCGCCGATATGCTTCCCCCATAGATTCATATACTTCAATGATTCGAGGTCGAGAACCAATAGAATGGGCAATCGATAGCGCATTTTTAAAATAATTGATGGCTACCGAAAATTTATCCAAATCCACATACACATTTCCTATGGCTCTAAGGCTTTCTACTTCACCCCATTTGTCACCCAATTCACTCTTCAATTCCCAAGATTTGTTGAGGTATTGAAGGGCTAAATCACATTTTCCGATATTGAAATAATTAGATCCAACATTTTGGGTAGCATAAGCAATACCTGTCACATAGTCCATTTCTTCTGCCAATTTCAAGGCTTTTAGATTGTATTCCAACGACTCTTCAATTTTATCCAATCGCTCGTAAGTACTTCCAATTGCTCCCAAACTGGCATAAATGGCCGTTTCATTGCCTATTTTTTCTGCAATTATCAAAGTTCTGGTAAAATATTCGAGTGCGCTTTCAAATCGAAATTGATAGAAATAGATGTTTCCTATTTCGTAAACAGACCTTGCAATCCCAAGAGAATCAGGTATTTCTTCATAAATTTGAAGTGCTTGCAGTCGGTAATTGTAGGCCAATTTGAAATTACCCATTTCTTGGTAAATTTTGGCGACACTCCCCAATGCATTTACCTTCTTTTCTAAGTCAATTTTTTCTCCTTTATGCTCCAAAAACATAAAGTAGTTGTCCAATGCATCGTCAAACTGGTTCATTCTGTGGTACGTTCTACCTAAATGAAAATACAATTCAATGTTTTTTTGCCCTGCTTTTCGCATATTTTCCAAGGCATTTTTATAATTGATTAGCGCATATTCATAGTCTTTATCCTTAAAATAAAAATCTCCTATCTCTGCGTAGGTCTGCGATAGTACTTGGTAGTTCCTCGTGCCTTCAAATATTTCTACCTGCCTACATAAGCTATCCACATTTGTAGCCTGACAGTGCATAGATGCAAAAAATAAAAAACCACTTAGAAGTTTGAATACAATTTGGTTTAGCCTTATAGTTTTCATAGCAATAGAAATAAATTGTAGCGAGTGGGATGAAATTATTGTTAAAGAAATGTCACCTTTAGCTAAAGGTGACATTTTTATATATCGCCTAACGATTGATGTTATGGTGTATTACCGTTACCGTTACCGTTACCGTTACCGTTACCGTTACCGTTACCGCCGGTATATGGCGGAAGACCAGTTTCTTCACCAAATGGAGGTGGATAACCATTACCGTTGCCAGTACCGCCACCGCCTTTAAAAGAACGTGCTTTATCTGCTGTGATAACGCTCACAGAAGCGATATTTTTAAAATTACTAAATTTGTTCATGAGTTTAATTTTTGAAAAAAATAAGAAAATAAGAAAAATTACAATCCATTTCTGCGGGAATCACTCTTCTCCAAAAGGAGGAGGACATCCGTGACTCTTACCTTTTTCTCGATCAACCCAAAAACCACCTTTGATAAAGTTAGTTTCTTTTTTGGTAAGCAAATACTTGTTTAATGCAATTTTTATTTTTTTGAATGTGAACATAATATGTATGTTTTATGAAATTAGAATGAATTATTAATTTAAAATGCCACCTTACGCCAAGATGGCATTTTTTATATTATTTTAGGATTTTACAATCCTAAAAGGCCAAGAATTGTCTTAATAAGCTGAGAAAGACATGAGTTTTCTTCACCAAATGGAGGGGGGTAACCGTTACCGTTTCCAGTACCGCCACCGCCTTTAAACGACTGAGCGTCCTCAACTGTGATAACACTCACAGATTCGATATTTTTTAATTTATTAGATTCCTTCATGAGTCGAAATTTTTAAAATAAACATGTAATTAAAATAGACTACAAATTAAATACTTAGGAATATCATTCTTCGTCAAAAGGAGGAGGACATCCATAACTCTTACCTTTAAGCGGATCGACCAACAAGCCACCTTTGATATACTGGGATTCATTTTGGGTAAGTAAGTATTTATTCAATGAGGCTCTTAACTTGCTAAATATATGCATGATATAAAAATTTAAAAATTTGAGAAAATCTCAACATTCACTTCAAATTCTCATCCAAAAAACAGAGATGGTATTTTTATGAATTGCTAAGAAAATTACCTTTCAAATTAGCGAGTCTTCGTCTTATACAATCGGTGGTAATGGAGGTAATGGAGGTAATGGAGGGATTGTTTCTTCACCAAATGGAGGTGGATAACCATTGCCATTTCCTGTACCGCCGCCACCTTTGAAAGAGCCTGCTTTGTCTGTTGTGAGAACTTTTACTGACTTTAATTCGGTCAGTTTGTTAAATTTTTTCATGAGTCGAAATTTTTGAAGTAAAAAAATAAAAGAGTAAAAAACCACAAATAATTACAACAAACATTATTGTTCGTCGAATGGAGGAGGACATCCGTGGCTTTTGCCTTTTTCACTGTCGACCCATCTACCGCCTTTTACGTAGTTGGTTTCTTTTTTGGTAAGAACAACTTTTTGATTTAAACTTTTCAGTTTCTTTAACATAGCCATAGTTAAATTATTTAAAAGATTAGAGTGAATTATAATAGCACCTCTTCAAAAGTCAATCTATGTATCTTTATTTATTTTGAAGTGGTACATTATACAGAACTATTACAATCTAAACTTTTCCAATACCATGCCACTTTTGTCATAATATTGTAAGCTACTGGAATCTTGACTTACATTTATTCATCTTCCAATGTTATTAAACTACTTCTTTTTGCAATTCATTTACATTTGTAAATACAACATTCCATTTTTAGCACTAACAAACTCTTGATAATCTATTTTTAATACAAAACATTAATATTTTAATCGAAATTACAATGAAAATATTTATTGCATAAATCAATTATTTTATTTAATCAAGTTAAAAAACGGTGTATATTTTGCACGATTATTGTACTTACTTCAATAGCCCGCCATTTTATCAATATCTCATCCCACCCAATATTTCACTATTCAGCATTTATTCAATCTACGAATAATACCGTTTATGAACCGAAATAAGCTAACGCAATTTATAAACCATTCATTATTAGGATATGGCGTAGAACTCTCAAACCTTCTCTCCTATCCTTTTATGGAAAAACAATTGCCAGATAAGAAATTTGTATTGTTTAGTAGTGGTAGAGCAGGCAGTACACTTTTAGTTAAATTATTAGACAGTCATTCACAAATACAATGCGAGGGAGAAATATTGAGGCGGAAAATGCTCTATCCTGCTGCATACATCAACCGATGCAGCCAAATATCTAAAAACCCCGTTTTTGGCTTCAAGCTCTTATCTTATCAGCTCAAAAATGTTCAGACTTCGATTAAAGAAAAAGAGATATTTTTACAAGATTTAGTAGATAATAAATTTCAAATAATATACTTAGAACGAAAAAATATTCTTCGTCAAGCACTATCCGTTATGTATGCCTATCACCGAGATCAATGGCATGTCAAAAAAGGGCAAAACATAAATGCCACAAAAATGACGATAGATCCCGTAGTACTCAAAAATTGGATGGATGGAATTGAAGAATTGAAGGTGTATGAAAAAAAAATGCTTGAGTTATTGCCTCACCTCCACATCATTTATGAGCAGGATCTTAATACTCCTGAACAACAAGCTGCCACAACCGAAATTGTGACCAGTTTTTTAGACATTCCACACGAAGAAGTAAACACCAACCTGAAAAGAGTGACTCCAAAAAACTTGTCGAGTTTTGTAGAAAACACAGATGAAATTATAGACTACTTAGATGCCAGTAGGTACCGGCAGTATTTGGAGTTACTCACCCACTCATTCAAACCTTCTAATTAATGGTAAAATAATGGCTATTCGAAAGGGAGTGAAGACAGTCTTCACTCCCTTTTTGGTATTGGTATGTACTTATTTTTCTTATACACCCGTATAAAGAGTGTGATATTTTCTATTTTTAACCATTCAAAAAATATTCGTACTTATCATTCAACCTTAATCTTGTTGATAGAGCATAGAGCTTTATCAACAAATCAAGCCTTCAATACGTTTTTTAGAGGCAGTTATCATCTATATGACAGTACGATAAGCAAGGTCCGAGAATTTACATACTTGGCTCCTTTTGAGTAGCATAAAAAAGGATTGCAATACAGAAAAAATTGTTTTGAACAGAATAAACATTGAATCAAGTACCACAAACCATACAAGAATATCAACAAGCGTTTGAAAACTTTTATCAGCCGCTTTGCAATTTTGCATATCAGTTTGTCAAAGACAGAGATGAGGCAGAAGATGTGGTACAGGCTGTTTTTATCAAATTATGGAAAAAACGCAATGAACTGGAAATAACCAATAAACTATCAAGTTATCTTTTTACTGCCACCAAAAACAACGCTTTAATGGTCTTGCGTCGTCAACAATATAAATCTAACTACGCCGAACATGTTCAACAAAGCAATGTTACTAGTTATACAGAAGACGTGCAGGATGCCGAAGAACAACTCTTATTGAAGGAAAAAATACTGCAAGCTATTCAAATATTGCCGCCTAAATGTCAGCAAATCTTCAAATTGAGTAAATTAAGTGGTTTAACTTACAAAGAAATTGCAGACGATTTGAGCATTTCTGTTAAAACCGTAGAGAATCAAATGAGTAAAGCTCTAAAAATATTGCGTGCACAATTGAAGAATATAACTTATCTATTATTTTTCTTGCTATTCCTCACCAATCTATTGTGGGCGCAAGAAAGTAATTTGTTATCACGCAAGGTAAAATTGCAGATAAAAGAAGGTAGTATTCAGCAAGTTTTGGATTTAATAAGCAAAAAATCTGATGTATCTATTGCTTATAGCTCCAATCAAATTCCTCTTCAAAAAACAATACAACTAACGGGTAATGAACAGACATTGGGTGATTACCTTCAAAGAATTATCGCTTATGTACCGATTCGTATTGTAGAGCGAAAACGCAAAATATTACTAGTTTCTCAGCGAAAAAAAGAAAAAAATTCTTCAGAAACGGAACGTATAACAAAACAAATTCCCTCTATACCTACTGCAAAATATACCATTAGTGGCTACATCAAAGACACTGAAAGCGGTGAGGCATTGATTGGTGCAACGGTTTATGAACCTGTGAGTAAGAAAGGAACAAGCACCAATGTCTATGGTTTTTATAGCCTTACGCTTGCTGCTCAAAGCCCAAGCTTAATGGTATCGTATGTAGGCTATGCAACTACTCTCCTGCAAATCAACTTACAAAAAGATGTTCAACAAGACATTTTTTTGGCAAGCAATACCGAGCTGGAAGAAGTAGTCGTAGAAGCTTCTGAAAGTGAGCATATCCAAGAGCTGGACCAAATGAGCAGCAACAAGTTGTATGTAAAAAAAATAAAAGAATTGCCCGTATTGATGGGTGAAGCTGATGTCATCAAATCTATTCAGTTGTTGCCAGGAGTTCAATCTGTCAATGAAACAGCAAGCGGTTTGTATGTGCGTGGAGGTAGTCCCGACCAAAACTTGATGCTTTTGGATGGCATAACCATTTACAATACCAACCACTTATTTGGTTTCGTTTCTATTTTCGATGGAGATGCCATCAATAGTGTTGAACTGATAAAAGGTGGATTTCCCGCCCGATACGGTGGGCGACTGTCTTCAATCTTAGATGTTCGATTGAAGGAAGGCAACAATCAAGAGGTTCACGGCGGAGTAACCTTAGGGCTATTCTCTGTAAAGGCAAGCGTAGAAGGGCCCATTGCGAAAGGGAAATCCTCATTTCACCTATCGACTAGAGGTAGTTTGATGAACAACAAACTTGCAAAAACGCTGATAAATACAGGAGCGGATACCCATATAGAATATGGATTTTACGATATGTCGCTGAAAGCTAATCATCAATTTTCGGCTACCAATCAGTTGTTTTTTAGTGGGTATTTGGGAGAAGATAAATTTTATACAGAAGCAAGTCCACATCTCGGCGTAGAAGATACTTATGGAATCTATCACGCCATTCAGCCATTCTGGAAAACGGATTTGAGTTGGGGCAATAAACTGGCAGCTCTTCGTTGGAACAGCATTATCAACGCCAAGTTGTTTTCCAACTTTACTATCAATTACAGTAACTACAATTATGGTTTTACGAATCATTATGTATCCAATACCCTTGAATACAACAATAGCTATGTGGCGGATATAGGTTTGAGAGCCACTTCCAATATTAGAGACTTGAGTCTGAAAGCTGATTTCGACTACTACCCTACTCCCAAAAATCATTTGAAGTGGGGTATCGGTTATACCCATCACATATTTACTCCTGCAATTGCACGTTTTCGAGACAATCAAGACCACGAATTTGAATTTACCGAAGATGTTGGACTAAAAAGAATTCCTGCCGACGATTACTACGCATATTTTGAAGACAATATACAAGTCAGTGAAACTTTTAGCCTCAATGCAGGAATCCATTTGGCTGGTTTCATATCGGATAATACGCACTATGTTTCTCCTCAACCCCGTCTTTCCGCCCGTTACTTGTTGGGAGAATATTCTGCGCTAAAAGCTTCTTTTGCACGCATGACCCAATTTGTACATATGGTACACACACCATGGCTGGGTCTGCCTTCTGATTTATGGATTCCAAGTACAAGCGAACTTCGCCCCAAACATTCCAATCAATTTGCAGTCGGATATGTACATCGTTTTCCCGAACTTTTTGATTTGAGTATAGAAAGTTATTACAAAAAATTTGAAAACCTACTCGACTTCCGCCACAATCCCAATCTATGGATGCACCAAGAACTACCGAATTGGGAACATGAGTTGGAGCGAGGCAATGGCAGGGCGTATGGATTGGAATTGTTGTTGGAACGAAAAATCGGCAATACAACGGGATGGATTGGCTATACGCTTTCTAAAACTGATAGACAATTTGATGGCATCAACGAGGGTGAACGTTTTCCGTATGAATACGACCGGCGACACGACATCAGCATGGCATTGACCCAACAAGTATCCCCACAATTGAGCTTGGGTTGTGTGTGGGTTTTTGCCACAGGAAATGTCACAACGCTGTCGTTTGATGAAACAAATAGTCAATTTGCCACAGGTAGTAGTAGCAAAACTACGACCCCAAATGAGCATTTTGATAGCAATTTGGAGCGAAACAATTACCGACTACCGCCTTATCATAGATTGGATTTATCTATCAATTGGCAACATTCTTTCTTCAAAAACAAATGGGCAAAAGGAACATTAAAAGCAGGTTTTTACAATATATACAATCGTGAAAACCCTGCTTATATCAACGAATTCGAAAGCATTAGCAATACAGGTGGTTCAACAGAAGATCCTAAAATATTGGGTCTTTATGAAGTCAATTTATTGCCGAGATTGCCATTCATTACATACGGATTGGAGTTTTGAATACCTGTTTGCTTTCTACCAATGCTCCTACTAAGATTTCATTTCACGAATAGGGGTAAAGTTATTTTCGTGCATCCTTTAAGTGTATCAAATAGCAAGATTTTATTTTGGTCATGGACGAACTAATCATACTTAAATACTTAAATCAAACTGCCTCACAAGCAGAAATGGCTGCTGTCGAGGATTGGATCAACGAAGCAGATGCCAATAAGAAAGAGTTTATGCAATTGAAAAAGCTGTGGGAGATGAGTGACCAACTCAAAGGCTATCAGACTTTTGACACAAACGCAGCTTGGAAAAAGGTTCAGAAAACTATTGAAGTCGAGAACCAAAATACACTTAAGCAAACCATCAAACGGATTCCACTGCAAAAAGAACAAACCTCAATATCAAAATACCGCCCTCTTCTTCAAATAGCAGCAGTTATATTGGTTTTCTTCATGGTAGGATTGATTTTTTACCAAAATTATTTCACAATTACCAATCCATCACCTATTTACAAAATAGCAGAAAGTTCAGATAATTTATTGAAGGTCAATCTTTCTGATGGATCAACGGTTTGGTTGAATCAAAACAGCACTTTGAAGTATCCGACTACTTTTCCAACAGATAGCCGAAACGTATTGCTCACAGGAGAAGCTTTTTTTGAAGTAAACCCAAACCCTGCAAAACCTTTTGTCATTGAAGCCGGCAATACCAATGTGAAAGTTTTGGGAACTTCCTTCAATGTGAACAGTAGAGATGCAGCACACATCGAAGTAACCGTAGAAAGTGGTAAAGTCCAATTCTACAATAAGGAAGGCGATGGCAACAAGGTTTATCTGGAAAAGAGTGAGAAAGGTATTTTTGAAAACAATAAAGTAAGCAAAACCATCAACAATGACCCCAACTTTTTGTCATGGAAGACAGGGGTTTTGAAATTTGAAGACCAACCTCTATCAAAGGTACTGCCCGCCATCAAGCGACATTTTGGTAAAAATATTCAAATCGCCGAAGGCAGTCCAATCGCCAACTGCAAATTGAACTATGAACTTGATAACCAATCTTTAGAAGTATTATTGAAGGATATGGAGTTGATATTTGGCTTTAGCTTTACCACAACGAAAGACGGATATTTATTGAAGGGAGAAGCTTGCAATTAAAGTGATTCCTTATCTCATAAAAAAGGCACTCAGTGAAAATAACTGAGTGCCTTTTTTTATGAAATTCTACTACTGAACTTCAATACCTATACTTTCCGAATCAGCTGCAAAAACTCTCTACGAGTTGCTTCTTCTTCAAATTTTCCGTAAAACTTAGATGTCACCGTGCTGCTATTCACATCACCAACACCTCTCGTAATCACACACGCGTGATCTGCCTCCAAAAGCACCGCCACATCTTCGGTCTGCAATACTTCTCGCAATTCGTTGGCTATCTGCATAGTCAATCGCTCTTGTACCTGTGGACGCTTGGCAAAATACTGCACAATTCTATTCAACTTAGACAAACCCACTACTTTTTCACCAGGAATATAGGCTATGTGCGCCTTGCCGATGATTGGTACAAAATGGTGCTCACAGTTGGAGTGAAAAGTAATGTCACGCTCTATGAGCATTTCATTGTACTGATACTTGTTGTCGAAAAGGGTGTAGGCTGGTTTGTTAGCAGGATTCAAACCGCTGAATATCTCTTTGACATACATTTTGGCGACCCTTCGGGGCGTACCTTTCAAGCTGTCATCTGTCAAATCCAAGCCCAAGGTTTCCATGATTACCTTGAAATGTTCTTCGATTTTCGCAATTTTTTCTGTGTCGTCCATTTCAAAAGCATCTGCTCGCAAAGGAGTATTCAGGGAAGTGAAAATATGATTGTCTCCAATAAGGTCGTTTTCAGCTTCATCGTGTTTTTCGTCGTTTGGATGTTCACATTGACAATTGCCATTAACGGATTTGCCGTACAAACTGTGTCCGTTGGAGTGGGCGTTTTGTCCATTTCCATTTAATATCAAATTACTTGATTTCATGTGATTATTTTTTTTAGAATGAAAAAAAATATAAAAAAGAAAATAATTATTCGGCTAAATTAGGGTGCTGAAAATTAGACTCTTTTTTGGAGTGAAGAGATAACTGGCAATACACAACTGCCTGATTTTTCGTCTGTTTGAAATGCGTGTAGGTAACAAGTTATCTGTAAGAATGTTTGTGATTTTCTGAAAAAAAAGTGTTAAAAGTACAATTTCTGAGTCATTCGGTAAGTGTTTGCATGGGCTTCAATGATGTCCGACAAGCGAGCGGAATACCCACCGCCCATACTAACAGCCACAGGCAAGTGATTGTTTTTGCAGGCAGCCAATACAATTTCATCCCGGCGTTTGCAACCTTCAATGGTCAGCCCCAAACGCCCCAATTTATCGGTTTGTAAGACATCTACGCCTGACTGATAAAATACAAAATCTGGTGAAACCTCATTGATTAGACGGTGGAGTGTATCGAAAAGTATCGCCAAATAGGATTTATCTGTCGTACCATCTTCCAATCCAATGTCTAAATCCGAAGGTTCTTTTCGGAGTGGATAGTTTTTTGCGCCGTGCATACTGAAAGTGAATACATTGGGATTGTTTCGGAAAATTTCGGCTGTGCCATTGCCTTGATGTACGTCTAAATCCACTATCAATATTTGATGCGCCAACTGCTTTTCTAGCAAATAATTGGCTGCAATGGCTTGATCGTTCAACAAACAGAAACCTTCTCCCCTATTCGTGAACGCATGGTGTGTACCTCCTGCAATGTTCATCGCTGCGCCATGCTGCAAGGCAAATAGTGCGGCATCAATCGTGCCTTGGGCGATGGTGATTTCTCGCAGCACCAATTCGGCTGAAAGCGGAAAACCCGTTCGCCGCTCTTCTTGTCGGGTCAATTCGAGGTTTTGCAGTTTTTGCCAATAATCAGCACAATGGGTATTGAGGATGTATTGTTCGGCTAAGGGTTTGGGAGTGAATAGGTTTTCTTGGGTAATTGTGCCTTCATAGAGCAACTGTTGTGGGAGTAACTCGTATTTCGCCATCGGAAAACGGTGGTTTTTTGGAAGTGGATGTGCGTAAATTGGTGAGTAGGCGATTTTTAGCATTATATGTGTTTTTCTATTAGGATTGCCAACAAAATAAATATCACATTTGAGGTGGAAACTTTTGAAGTTTACTCTTTGAAAAATATTGATTTTCATTGCAATAGAGAACCTTTGAAGCAAAATGTCAAAAGTCTAAATCAGGAAATTATTTTATTGAGATTCCTTAATTCAGTACCACTTGATTTCAAATTCTTTCAGTCCTTCAACTCACCTCCTCAAAATCCTCCCCACCGTCTTTCGATAAATATTGCCCACCATTACCGTCATATCCTCCGAAACATTGAAGTACAAGACCGCCGAACCGTACAACACCGTAATAATTGCAGAACGATACACCAAATCACCCAACATCCAAAGCAACGAATTGTTTGTCCAATTCACCAAAAAATCGCCCGCATAAGGTAGTTGAAAATTGAGCAACAAGATTAGTCCACCAATCAGCAAAGTAATCCAAGTTTTTTTGGTAAATGGCTGCATGTCAAAGTTTTTCCACACAAAAATGAGTTTGATTCCATTGTATAAGACTACCGTAATCATGGTTGCCAATGCTGCTCCAACAACGCCATATATCGGAATCAAAAAATAGTTGGTGAAATAGGTTAAAACAACCAACAAGACCACAAACACCATATCCCAACGATAGAGTTTGGAGTTGATGATAATCGCCCCATTGATGCCCGTCATGACATTGAAGAGATTGCCAATTCCGATAAAAACGGCAACGTATTTCCCCACTGCAAAACTTTCGCCCGAACGTTCCAATAAAAAGATGAAGTTATCCAAATTCGCCCACAATCCTATGAACAACAAAAGTCCTGCAACAAGCTGAGTAATAGCCGTTTTTTCGTACAAATTTTGAATCAAAGTCATGTCGTCTTCCTTCCAAGCTTTCGCTACCAAAGGAGCTGCAATATTGGTAATGGAAGACGCAGGAACGGTAATCAATCGAGTTGCTGCCAAAAAAGCAAAGTAAATACCTGTGTATTGAAAACCCAAAAAGGTAGAAATCATAATGACATCCAAACCACTGATAATAAATACACTACCTCTCGAAAGCATGGTGTAAAAACCATATTCCATCATTTCCTTGAAAATGGGTTTTCGGAACACGTTCCAGTCTATTTTGAAGGACAACTGCCCCAACCATTTCAAATACACCATCATTCCTATCGTCCGAAATCCTCCTTCTAAAACAAACAATAACATAAACTGCTCAAAACTAACCCACTCCAAAAAATACACGACCAACAAGCCAAAACTATAAACTCGACTGAATACTTCTCTAAAGAAGAAGGGCACAGCCGCTTTGAGTAAGGAGGTCGAGTAGGCTTCAATGATGCCGTAATAGACCGTGAACACAAAGGCGGGAATCAATAGCAAATAATAACGGGTGATCAAATCGAGGCTTTCGGGCTGATGAAAACGCTCAATTACCCAGTCTTTGAAAATCACAATGAACAAACTCACCAATGCCACTCCAACCAAAGGGACTAAAAAAGACAATCCCAAAAAACCATTGTGTTTACCTTCTTTGTCTTCAAAGAATGGAAAAAAACGAATAACAATCCCCGACAATCCCAACTGTGCAAATACACCCAAAATCGCTCCCGTAGAAATAAGAAATCGTGTGAATCCAAAACCCTCCGAACCTAAAATGGTGGGATAGAGTAAGGTGACATTGATATAGCCAATGAAAATGCCTATGTAAACATAGATTGCAGAAAAAATACTTTGCTTTTTGATTGTTCCCATGTAAAATTTATAGAATGTTTAGATTTCTCTTTATTACACTTTCAGCCATTATCTGTTCATTCATTGTCTGCAAATCTTTTGATAGTGCCTTCGACTTTGCTATTTTGCAGCCTCAACCGAATAGCAAACAAAGCGAATGAAATCCAACATACAACTTTTTTTGGAACACACAGCACAAAGTTTTTTATCCCTCGCCAAAGTGGTGATACAGTCCAAATTTCGCTCTCCGATGCCGCCCAAAAGTAAGCAAAATTGCATCATCCTCGCCAATGGGCCTTCTCTAAAAGACAGCTTGCGCCAAAATCCCGATGCGTTTGACAAAGAAAAATACGACCTATTTTGCGTCAATTACTTCGCCAATACCGATTTTTACGAACGATTGAAGCCCAACTATTGTGTATTGATAGCACCTGAATATTGGGTGGAAGAGTTTGAAGATATATCTACGATTCTGCAAAAGCGCACCCAACTCTTTGAAAACATTGAAGCAAAAACCGACTGGGAAATGACCATCCTCATTCCGTGGGAAGCCAAAAAATCGAAGGCATGGAAGGAACTTTTCAAAAACAAACCCAATATCCACATCCAATACTTCAATCGAACTCCCGTTGAAGGTTGTACTTCTATTAATCATTTTCTCTTCAAACACCGCCTCGGAATGCCTCGCCCTCACAATGTACTTTTGCCTTCTATTTGGCTGACCATCAACATGCACTACCAAAACATTTATCTCGTTGGGTCTGACCATTCTTGGCTGCCCGAAATTTCGGTCAATGACCAAAACGAGGTGCTTATCAACCAAAAACACTTCTACGACGATACGACCTCCGTACCGAAACCGATGCGTAAAGCGACTGGTAAGCGCAAACTGTACGAGGTATTGGAGAAATTTATGCTGGCCTTCAAAGGTTATTTTATCCTCAACAAATATGCAAAAACAAAAGGAGTAAAAATTTGGAATTCAACACCCAATTCTTTTATTGATGCCTTTGAGCGCAAAGAAATTGTGAAAGAACCGTAAAACTTCAAAAAAACAGTAAAAAATGCCGCAAGAATCATCTACATACGAGGTTAGAAAAAAAGTGCTTCAACTGGTGGAACAGCATGATGCTGAATCACTTGCCCAAATAATGGAAGACCTTCCTTCAAAGGAAGTTGTTCACCTAATTGGTCATTTGAGCCGAAATGACCAAATGCAGCTTTTCACACTTTTGTCTCCCGAAGATGCGGCGGAAGTGATGGAAGAAATCCCAGAAGCACAGGCAGTTGGAATCATTGAAGATATGGAAATCGAAGATGCGGCTGCCATTCTGAACGAAATGGAAAGTGACGATCAAACAGACCTTATCATGGAACTGGATGATGACGATGCTCAGGCCATTTTGAATAAGATGAAGCCCGAAGAGGCGGCTTCTGTGAGGCGGCTACTCAACTATGAATACGATACGGCGGGCGGGATGATGCACACCGAATATTTTTCATTTTTTGAAAACCAAACCATCGAACAAGTAACCGAAGATCTCCGCTTCAATGCCGAAAAATACCAATACTATCAACTGAAATATATTTTTGTGACGGGTTTGGATACAAGGCTGAAAGGCGTTTTACAAATGCAGGATTTGCTGCTTGGACAAGCAGATGCTCCTTTGTCTGATATCAAAATCAAAGATGTGTTGTATGTAAACCATTTGGTTACGCTGGATGAATTGATTGACTTTTTTCACAAGAACGAATTGTTTGGCGTTCCAGTAGTCGATGATGACCAAAAATTAGTGGGTGTTATTTTGCGAAAGGATATTTTGGAGGCGCAAACAGAACGGGTCACGCAGGAGCACTTGGAAAGTCAAGGTATCGTGGGAGGAGAAGAGCTTCGGACGATGCCCGTTCTTTTGAGGGCAAGGCGACGCTTGTCTTGGCTGTCGGTTAACATTTTGCTGAATATTGTGGCAGCAAGTGTCATTGCCTATAATCAGGATGTGTTGAGTTCTGTGATTGCAATGGCTGTCTTTTTGCCGATTATTTCGGATATGAGTGGTTGTTCTGGCAATCAAGCAGTTGCGGTGAGTATGCGGGAGTTGTCTATTGGGGCGGTCACACCGGGGGAAGTGTTTCGTGTTTTGCGCCAAGAAATTTCGGTTGGCATCATCAATGGAGTAGTGTTGGGAATCCTCATAGGTTTGGCGGCTTTTATTTGGAAAGGGAATGTTTATTTAGGGCTTGTAGTTGGTTCAGCCTTGACCTTGAACACTTTGTTTGCTGTTTCGATAGGCGGAACAGTGCCTCTTTTGCTCAAAGGATTCAACATTGACCCCGCATTGGCTTCTGGCCCAATTTTAACCACGATTACGGATATGCTTGGGTTCTTTTTGGCACTGACTTTTGCGGGTATGGCTTTGGGGCATTTGCAGGGGATGTAGAATTTGGGGTAACTTTCTTATTTTGAGGAAAAAAGAGGGGGAAAGGCTTTGTTATTTTGAGTTGTTTTTGGATTTTTGGGGTGTGGGGTTTTTAAGATATAGAAATATCAACTATTTAAAGTTTTTATGAGCTTCAATTTGCAGATATTTTTGATTGTCAAAAAAGTACCCAACAAATATCAACTAAATTGTTTAAAAATCACTTTCGATACATATTGACGAGTTGTGTGCAAGCTAATACAACCGTAACGTATAATAGAAAATATGATAAGACTATTAATTAACGACAATTCAAAAAGTAACATACTTGAAGAAACCAGTTTTGGTGGACTTCCTGTTAAAGAAATTGATAAAATTATTGAATGGCCTAAATGTGGAACTTGTGAGGCTGAAATGCAATATCAAGGAAAGATTAAAACAGACATTGGAATCGAATTAATTTTCATGTGCAATAATGACCCTGGAATGTGTGATGAATGGGATGCAGAAGATGGTGGAAACAAAGCTATTATTATTGACGAAAAAAATCTTGAGTTTTTTAAACCTACTAATGTTGAACTATCAATAAGAGAAACAGAGTATGGAGTAACTTTAGTTGAAACCGAAGATATTGATTATGACAGTGCCATAGAAAATTGGAAAGGAAATAAAAGAGATGTTTTGGGACAATTGTACGGCGAACCAAGTTGGATTCAAGGAGATGAAACGCCAGACTGTGACTGCTGTAAAAAACCTATGAGATTTGTGGCTCAATTAGAAGAAGGACCTGATCATAGAACAGCGATGAATTTTGGTGGAGCTGGAGTTGCTTATTTATTTGACTGCAAAGATGGAAAAACTGCAAAATTTCTATGGCAATGCTAAAATAGCCAGCACACAATCGAATAGGTAGCCCGTAAGCGGTTTTCCTACGGTAGTACCTCTCACACCACCTCCGATTACACTTCGTTTCTTCGGAGCAGGCAAGCGTACGAGTCTTCCTAATTATTCATCGGGGCAGGCTGTACTCGGCAGTTCGTTATTGATGCCTTATCCGATGATAGTTGCGGATTTTTACCATCATTTTGAAACCTCATTACTTCCCCTTCCAGACTTCCTGATTCTCAGTAGATTTAGGTATTTGGTCGGTCAAATACTGCATTTTATCCAATTTCGATTGTTACGAAGATTTGTCATACAAGTATAAAATCACTTGACTTTCTTATTTTGAGTAAAAAAGAAGAAAAAAGGTTTGTTATTTGGGATTGTTTTTGAATTTCCCAAAGGCTTTATTTTCTTATATTCTTAATTATCAACAAAATACCCGCTTTATTTAAACTAAATTGTTCAAAAATTATTTACACCACATATGTACCTATATGTGCGAATATACGAGTTAGCTGCAAGGCATCAAGGCAATATCATCAAAATCCATCTAAAATATTCTCTTTCTAAAGGATAATGATTATCTTTGTACAATTATTATCATTTAATGATTGAGAGTAAATGATTTCTATTCAAGAAAAATTGAAAGAAAAGGGACTAAAGGTGACTCCTCAACGGATAGCCATTTATAATGCTGTGGTGAATTTGAAAAATCATCCTACTGCAGAAAATATTGTAGATTTAATCAAGACAGATTATCCCAGTATTTCTGTAGGAACAGTTTACAAAGTACTCAATGTGTTTGTTGATACTGGTCTTTTAAAAAAGGTGAAAAGCGAGAAGGATGTTATGCGATATGATGCAATGTTAGAACATCACCATCACTTATATTGTATTGACACCGATAGAATTGAAGACTATGAAGACGAGCAATTAGATGTTCTTGTGAAAGAATATTTTAAACAGAAAAAAATTAAAAATTTTGAAATAGAAGACTTCAAACTTCAAATAACAGGAAAATTTAAAAAAATATAATATGAGTAATCCAACAAACGGAAAATGCCCGTTTCATCACGGAGCAAACACCGAATCGAGTTCAACAGTTACGGATTGGTGGCCCAAAGCCCTTAATTTAGATATCTTGCATCAGCATGATACTAAAACCAATCCAAGTGGTGTAGATTTTAATTACAGAGAAGAATTTAAAAAGCTGGATTTAGAAGCTATTAAAAATGACTTAAAAGAATTCATGATGGATAGTCAGGACTGGTGGCCTGCTGACTGGGGACATTATGGTGGCTTGATGATACGCATGGCTTGGCACGTTGCAGGTACATATAGGTTAGCTGATGGACGTGGCGGGAGTAATACTGGAAATCAAAGATTTGCACCTTTAAACTCTTGGCCAGACAATGGCAATTTAGATAAGGCAAGAAGATTATTGTGGCCTATAAAAAAGAAATACGGTAATAAAATTTCTTGGGCGGATTTATTCATCTTAGCAGGAAATATGGCCTATGAATCTATGGGCTTTAGAACTTTCGGATTTGCAGGAGGACGTGAAGATATTTGGCATCCAGAGAAAGATATTTATTGGGGAGCAGAAAAAGAATGGTTGGCACCTACTGGAAGTGAAGGTAGTCGCTATTCTGGAGAACGGAATTTAGAAAACCCTTTGGCTGCTGTAATGATGGGGCTAATATATGTAAACCCCGAGGGAGTTGATGGAAAACCTGACCCGCTAAAAACAGCGCATGATGTTCGAGTAACGTTCAAACGAATGGCTATGAATGATGAAGAGACTGTAGCACTAACTGCTGGTGGTCATACAGTTGGTAAAGCTCACGGCAATGGAGATGCATCTATACTTGGAGCAGCACCAGAAGGCGGAGAAATTCACGAGCAAGGTTTTGGTTGGTTTAACCCCAGAAACAATGGAAATGCTGCGGATACAGTAACGAGCGGTCTTGAAGGTGCATGGACATCAACACCCGACCGTTGGAATCACACCTATTTCCATATATTACTAAACCACGATTGGGAGCTAACAAAAAGTCCTGCTGGTGCCCATCAATGGGAGCCGGTAAATATGAAAGAAGAAGATAAACCAGTAGATGCTCACAACCCCAATGTACGTAGAAATCCAATCATGACAGATGCCGATATGGCAATGAAAATGGATCCTGAATACAGAAAAATATCGCAGCGTTTTTACGAAGATCCTAAATATTTTGAAGATGTGTTTGCAAGAGCTTGGTTCAAATTAACACATAGAGATTTAGGCCCCAAAAGTAGATACTTGGGAGCCGATAGTCCTCAGGAAGACTTAATTTGGCAAGACCCAATTCCTGCTGTTAATTATACTTTAAGCGATAGCGAAATTAATAATTTAAAAGCTGCAATATTAGATAGTGGTCTGACTCCATCTGAATTAATTAATACTGCTTGGGATAGCGCAAGGACATATAGAGGATCTGATTATCGAGGAGGTGCGAATGGGGCACGAATCCAGCTAGCTCCTCAAAAAGATTGGGAAGGAAACGAACCCAACCGACTTGATAAAGTTTTGAATGTATTAAGAAAAATTCAATATGATTTTACAAAGGAAGTAAGCATTGCTGATTTAATTGTTCTTGGTGGAAGTGCCGCTATCGAACAAGCTGCTCAAAAAGCTGGTGTTGATATAACTGTACCATTCAGTCCTGGTCGTGGTGACGCATCTGAAGAAATGACCGATGTAGAATCTTTTGAAGTGTTAGAACCCTTACACGATGGATATAGAAATTGGTTGAAAAAGGACTATGCCGTAAACCCTGAGGAAATGTTGCTTGATAGAACACAGTTAATGGGATTAACAGCCCCTGAAATGACGGTTTTAATTGGAGGAATGCGAGTACTTGGAACGAACTACGGAGGCAGTCAACACGGTGTATTTACGGATAATGTTGGTGCATTGACGAATGATTTCTTCGTCAATTTAACGGATATGAACTATTCGTGGAAGCCTTCTGGTAATAATCTCTACGAAATTGTGAATCGCAATACAGGAGCAACAAAGTGGACAGCATCAAGGGTGGATCTGGTTTTTGGTTCTAACTCAATACTCAGAGCTTATGCAGAGTATTATGCCCAAGATGACAATAAAGAAAAATTTGTAAATGACTTTGTGAAGGCTTGGGTAAAGGTAATGAATGCAGATAGATACGATCTAAAGAAGTAAGCACCCCAGCAGCGAATTGAGTAGCCCGCCCTTAGTCGGTATTGACTAAGGGTGAAGCTCTCACATCACCTCCGATTACACTTCATTTCTTCGGAGTAGGCTGTACTCGACGGTTCATTATTGCTACCTTACCCCATGATAGTTTTCACCAAACTTTCATAAGCCCTCAAAAAAAGGTTCATCGAAGGTTTTAGTAGAATGAGACTTTTGTAGTTTATTCTTAAAGATATGGAATGTTTGGAAATCAGTATGCTCTGAAAAGTAAACTACAAAAGTCCTTAACTCCTCCACTAAAAATATCCATGAGTCCAAAAAAAAATCCGCAAGCCATCTCCTTCAAAAAGCCCTTACGGATTCCTCCTCCAGACCCAAATTTGAGTTTGTACTTTGATTTTGTATTTGAATTTATTGTTCCTTCTCCACCTCTTGATTATCAAGTGACTTAGGAGTTTCGTATGTCAAACATTGCGTTTTCTTCAACTTTGATTGGCATAAATTTCCGTCATGTAATTGTAAGTTTATGTAATCTTCTTATTTTGAGTAAGAAAGAAGGAAAAAGGCTTTGTTATTTGGGATTGTTTTTGGATTTTTGAGGTGTGGGGTTTTTGATATGCAGAAATATCAAGTAGTTGAGGTTTTCATGAACTTCAATTTGTAGATGTTTTTGATTGTCAAAAAAGTACCCAATTGATATAAAGTAAATTGTTCAAAAATCATTTGCGATATTAATACACCTTGGTGTACGAATATTCAAGTTCTGCTCAATTAATAAAAAAATAAACGAAAAAATGAAGATGAAAAATCTAATGCTGATTACAATTTCGATAGCAATGCTTCTATCATGTAGTACATTGAAAAAAGGTAAAAAGTCAGTAGAAGAAGCCTATTTTAAAGTTGAAGTAGTGCAAAACGGGAAAGTAGTTAAAGAGAAAAACAATGTAATTCAGTTAGAGAAAAAGCCATTTAAATACAAATTGACACTCATCAAAACGAAAGATGTTTTTGTGTCAAATTCTTGGGGAACACATTATTACGAATATCCAGAAACAGAGAATATTTTTGAATGTGATGAAGAATCTGCCGAAGGCATAAACGAAATTTGCAGATTTGTCTCAATAAAAACAGGAAACGAAGATAGATTTAATGAAAGCAAAGATATTTATGTTGGAGACCAAACCTATCATGGAGTATGGTTTTATGACGAAAAAATTGATTGGTATAGAATGGATAAAGGTGTGAAAGTTGAAGACGGAATTATCTATGCAGAAGTAACTGTTGAAAATATTTACGATTTAGATAAAAGGGACGAAGGAGGATATGATAAAATTGAATATGATTATCCTATTGAGAAAATAAACCAAGATATTTATGTGGTTTTTGCAACAAGTCATTATGAAAAAGGAATGGATTATCCGAAAGAATTACAACGAGAGAAATTCATTCTAAAATTTAAATAAAAAAGAAGTCGAGTAGAGCGGGGAACTGACTAAAACAGTTCCCTACCCTCTCACAGAACCGTACGTGAACCTCTCGATTCATACGGCTCTTCAGGATTAGAAACATATCAGGGAGTATAGCCGTACTGCCAATGCACAAACAAGTTCGGAAAATCTTTGGCGATTTCCTTCAATCTTGTTCGTGCTTCTTTCATACGCCTTCGGTATCGCTTGTACTTATTGGTGAGCCAACGTACCAATCGCTCATTCAATGCCGAAAATACCTCTCGCAATGCAGACGGTCGAAAACGTCCGTAGTAGTATATCCATCCTCGTACCATTGGGGCGATAGAATTCGCAATGTCTTGCAACTCCGCCCCTGTCGCTCGGTGGATTTTACGCTTACGAACCTGTGCTTTGAGGTGTTTGGATGCCTTTCTACTGATGGCAGCGGCAAAACCCAACCATCGTTTACCCTTCTCCTTCCCCTTTGAATGGTACATTCGTCGGGGTTGAAAAGTGAAGCCCAGAAAGTCGAAGCGGACACTTTTGTTCCCCCCTCTACGGTTATTCTGCTTGCAGTAAACGATTTTCGTTTTCACAGGATGAAGGGTCAATCCACAGTCGGCAAAACGTTCTTTGATACGATTCAGCAGGTATTTTGCCTGTTTCTCGTTGTTGCAATGAACGATGATGTCGTCTGCGTATCGCTCCCACCTTATAGAGCCGTATTCCGTGTTGGCGTAATGCTTCTGCATCCATTGGTCAAAGACCACATGCAAATACATATTTGCCAATATTGGACTAATGACCCCGCCTTGCGGTGTGCCTTTTGTGCGTTCTGCGATACTGCCATCGGGCATTTGCATCGGACACTTTAGCCACCTTTCCACATACATCCATATCCACTTTTCGCTGATGTAGTGTTTTAGCACCTCCATCATCTTGTCGTGGGGGATGTTGTCGAAAAAACCTTTGATGTCCATATCTATCACCCAACGATACTTATAGCATCGCTCCTCACACTTCGCAACTGCATCATGTGCCGATTTGTTAGGTCTGTAACCATAACTATCGGCATGAAACAATCGCTCCATTATCGGTTCTATCACCGATACAGCTACCTGTTGCGCTATCCTATCCGTCACGGTCGGGATGCCCAACAAGCGTTTTGTACCATCTGATTTCGGTATTTCCACACCCTTTACACATTGAGGAAAATAGCTGCCCGATGCCATGCGATTCCATAACTTGTAAAGCATTCTAACTTTATCGGCTTCAATGGCTTCCAACGTTTTGCCGTCCACCCCTGCTGCACCGCCGTTTGACTTTACTTTTCGGTAAGCTGCGGCTATCTCCTCCAATGTAATGGGTTGTGTCTTACCCCTTAATGTCTCCGTTTCAAATAATTTCATCTTCCCAATAATTTTGGTTGTGAATAATTTGTCACTAAAAAAAATCCTGTATGCCCCTTCGCTACTCCTTGCTTTCACAAGGCATCCAACACTACTACGAGCATATCCGCCCCTGTATCGTGCTTTCATCATCCCGAAACTCGGCTGGTGGCTCTTCACACCAGATGGGTTCGACTGTTCGCTCGTCCGTCCCACTTTCGGTTGGCAAGGATAAATACTTCACACGACACAGGTTCTCCTGTTCCGATTTCAAGCCCAATGATAGGTCTTGCCGCCTTAATGCCGCCTGCCGCATGGACTACTCGACCGTTCTCTTGCATCCATACTCATCGGGAACGCACGCCAACCTTCCCTTTTGACAGAATCTGTCCGACTATACTCCTAAAAAGAACAAGAAGCACGACGGGTTATTTTCGACACTTCATCGAACGGTTCACTTTCGTTCAACTCCTATCTTCTTACTGCACTAAGACGCTCAGCACCAACCCGTTAAAGGTAAGCACCTCTTAGCCGTTTGGTAGGTCTGCTCGGTTCAGCCCCTACCGATGGGTCAGGTTCTGTTTTCAGAGGAATCGCCCCGAAAAAAAAACTTCCATCATCTTGAAATCAGCACCGACTTTTGCTATCTTTATAGCAAAGGTCGTTCAGGACACACAACTGAGCAGAACAACGTGTATGTGTTCATGTCGGGCAAAAGCCCGCCACGCCACATACACAAGACCGTTGGCTACAAGCAAAAAAAAGAAACCATGAATAATGAAATTCAAAGCATTTGGAAAGACCTTTATAATGAATTATTTGCTTTCATAAATAGCAAAGTTAAAAATGACGAAGTAAGTAAAGATATATTACAGGATACCTTTTTGAAAGCTCATTCAAATATCCAAAATCTTAAAGATTCTTCAAAGCTAACTTCTTGGATTTATCAAATCACCAGAAATAATATTAATGATTATTTTCGAAAGAAGAAATATACAATTCAAATTGAGCATTTAGAGTTAGTAGTTGAGCAAGAACCTTCCTATCAAAACTTGTCAAACTGCATTAATAGTAAAATAAAACAGCTTCCAGAAAAATATGAAGAAGCAATGGTTTTAACAACATTCAAAAATCTAAAACAAACAGAATTAGCCGAATATTTAGGAATTTCATACTCAGGAACAAAGTCGAGAGTGCAGCGAGCAAAAGAAAAGCTAAAAGAACTTGTAATAGCTTGTGAAAATGTAGAAACAGACCAGAAAAACACGAAAATTGAACATAATTTGGATGATTAATTATTTTTGCGTCTTTTTTTGAATTGCTACGTCCATCGAGCGATAAGAATATTTTTTAATTTAAATTAGTTGTAATGGACAGTAATAAAACAGTAGAAGTTCAAATTTTAAATGCATTTGTTGATAATAATAAAGGTGGCAACCCAGCAGGTGTAGTCTTGAATGCAGATAATTTATCAACTCCTCAAAAATTAGAAATTGCTAAAGCAGTTGGGTTATCAGAAACAGCATTTGTTTCTACTTCTAAAACAGCAGACTTTAAACTTGATTTTTTCACTCCAAATAAACAAATCGCCCATTGTGGTCATGCGACTATTGCCACTTTTTCTTATTTAAGTCAATTAGGAAAGGTGCCTAATCCAATTACTTCAAAAGAAACTATTGACGGAAATAGAAAAATAAACGTTACTAATGGTCTTGCTTTCATGGAACAAAAAGCGCCATCTTATACAGATGTTTCTAATAGAAAGAAAGATATTTTAACATCTCTTTCTTTGAAAGAGGAAGACTTATTGGAGGGTGCATGTTTATCTTTGGTAAATACTGGAAATTCCTTTTTTATTATCCCAGTAGCTAATTCTAAAGTATTAAGAGATATTCAACCCAATTCTGATTTAATCAAGCAATTAAGTGAAGAATTTGATCTAATAGGTTATTATGTATTTACATTGGATGTTGAAGAACAAGACCGAGACGTAACAACCAGAATGTTTGCTCCTAGGTATGGAATAGAAGAGGAAGCAGGCACAGGAATGGCTGCAGGACCACTTGCATGTTATTTATATGATAAAATTAAAATCAAAAAAAATAAATTCATGATTCAACAAGGGAAGTTTATGATGCCAGCTTCTATAAGTTTAATAATTACAAAGTTAGATATTTTTAATGATAAAATAATAGGGTTAATGACAGGAGGAAAAGGAATAGCGATATCTAAAAAAATCATTAATTTGAAAAAGTAGAAATTGAAAGATAATAGCCAATCGAGTAGGTAGCCCGTAAGCGGTTTGCCTACGGAAGTACCTCTCACACCACCTCCGATTACACTTCATTTCTTCGGAGTAGGCTGTACTCGACGGTTCATTATTGCTACCTTACCCCATGATAGTTTTCACCAAACTTTCATAAGCCCTCAAAAAAAGGTTCATCGAAGATTTTAGTGGAATGAGACTTTTGTAGTTTATTCTTAAAGATATGGAATGTTTGGAAATCAGTATACTCTGAAAAGTAAACTACAAAAGTCTTTAACTCCTCCACTAAAAATATCCATGAGTCCAAAAAAAATCCGCAAGCCATCTCCTTCAAAAAGCCCTTACGGATTCCTCCTCCAGACCCAAATTTGAGCTTGTACTTTGATTTTGTATTTGAATTTATTGTTCCTTCTCCACCTCTTGATTCTCAGGCGATTTAGGCGTTTGATCTGCCAAATATTGCATTTTAGCCAGATTCGTCATGTACTCCAAAGGTTCCATGCCACTACTCAAAGACTGAGCCGTATAAAGCACATAAGCCTTGACATTCTCCACATCCTCTTCGGTCAGTTTATCCCCAAGATTCGGCATTCCTTGTCCTGCCAACAAGCCCTCTCTAACAATCTGTTGGTAGCTGTTCAACACTCCCTCACTCGACCGTGACAAATCAGGGATATTGCCGCCCCCTTGACCTGTGTTCATGTGGCAACCCACACAATATTCCATATAGACATTCACCCCACGACCAATGCTAAGTGGCTCGGCATCCGTTTTTGCAGTTGCAAAAGGTCTCACCGCTTCCCCTTCCAATTTTGCAGGAGGAGTCGCATTGCCGCCGATTTTGAAAGTGTAAACCGTGCCTTGATGCAAAACAGGAACCGCTTTTCCAGACTGCCCTTGACTTCCACCCCAACCCACGATAATCGTCACATACTGTTCACCATCCACCAAATAGGTAATTGGAGGGGCCAAAATACCCGACCGCAAATCAGCCGACCATAAGACCGCACCCGTTGAAGCATCTCTTGCCGAGAAAATCCCTTCTGCATCCCCTTGAAAAACCAAACCCGTTGCAGTCGACATCACTCCACCATTGTAGCGAAACGGTTGTGGAACAGACCATACTTCTTTTTGTGTGGCAGGATCGTAGGCAATCAATTTGCCCGAATCTACGCCAGGGGGAGGCGCATCTTTGTTGGTGTCAAACACTTGAGGCAGGTAGAGTTTGTTGCCCAAACTCACATTTGCGCCCAAGCCCGAAGCTGCGCCGCCTTGCTCTCCAAAACCATGTGCAGGACTGTGGTAGTAAGGCCCCGATGTGATCAAAGCGGGAATGTACATCAAGCCTGTTTTTCGATTGAAGGACATCGGCTGCCAATTGTGACCACCCGTAGAACTCGGCGAAATCCAGTGCAATTGTCCATCCTCATACCTTACACCTGCGGCTTCAATCGGGCGACCTGTTGAATCCATACCCGTAGCCCAGTTCATGTAGGTGTAAGCCTTTGCAGAAAGAAACTCACCCGTTTCTCGGTCAATCACATAGAAAAAACCATTTTTTGGAGCTTGCATCAACACTTTGCGCTGCTTTCCTTCAATTTCCATGTCCGCCAAAACGATGTGTTGTGTAGCCGTATAATCCCATGAATCACCAGGCGTAGTTTGATAATGCCATTTATAAGCCCCCGTGTTGGCATCTACTGCCACGATGCTCGACAAATACAAGTTGTCGCCTCCCTCTGGGCTGCGATGCAGTCGGTCCCAGTGCGTTCCGTTTCCGACTCCAATGTAAACGGTGTTCAGTTCGGGGTCAAAAACGATGGCATCCCAAGCCGTTCCACCGCCGCCTTGTTTCCACCATTCACCCGTCCAAGTTTTTGCAGCTTCCTCCAAATCTTCATGTTCAAAAGGTTTGTTTGGGTCACCAGGAACGGTATAAAAACGCCAAACTTGTTCACCAGTCACAGCATCATAAGCAGTCACATAACCCCTTGCGTCCAATTCTGCCCCGCCATTTCCAATCAAAACTTTGCCGTTGGCAATTCTCGGTGCGCCAGTAATCGAATATTGGTGCGCCGTATCAACGGTCATTTTCTCCCAATTCAGTTTACCCGTTGCAGCATCTACTGCAATCAATCGCCCGTCCAAAGTTCCTGAATACACCGAACCTTTGTAGAGTGCTACTCCTCGATTGATGACCCCACAACAAAGGTCGGTTACTTTTTCTTTCGGCGCTTTGGGGTCGTATTCCCAAATAATTTTCCCTTTTCGCACATCGAAGGCATAGACTACACTCCATGGCCCTGTTGCAAACATAATTCCATCAACAACAATGGGTGTCGCCTGAATCCCTCGCTTTGTTCCCAATTCTATCGCCCACGCCAAGCCCAATTCTTTGACATTTTCTTTGGTGATTTGGTCGAGTTCAGAATAGCGGTCTTCTTGATAGTTGCGTCCATAGGTGAGCCAATCGCCTTGATTTTTGTCAGCATTGGCGATTGCAGCATCGTCAACCGCATCGGTAACGGCTTTGATGTGTTCAGTAGAGCCTTTTTCGACTTGGGTTTCGGTGGTGGTTTGGCATTGCCAAAGAGTCACTACTAAAAGGGAAATGAGAGATAGAAGTGTAATTGTTTGTTTCATATTTGAATGTTGGTTTGTAGTTTGCGGAAGGACTTCAAAAAGATGTTTTTTTGACAATTGCAGCTAAAAATAGGTAAAAAAAAATCAAGCTCAAATATTTGTTGTGGGTTTTCATTTGTTCTGAAAAACTTTTTTAGTGAATGAATAAACTTATTCAGGTAGCTCGTTCCATTTTTCTATCTGCAAAAACACACCAAATCACAGTTGATTATTCTACCTCTACTACCTCACCAACATTCCCTACAAACAAAATCACATAGGCTTTTAGCTCGTGTAATTTTTGCAGATAATCATCGTGGGTAAGATAGTTTTTCAGTTGCTGAACGGCTTCTTTTTTAACTATTGTAGCTTTTGCAGCAGTCGCTTTTTTCAAATACTTGAGTTCAATAACAAACTGATATTTAGGCTTGTGAGGTGGGCGTGTAATCAATAAAATATCTACATAGCCTTTTTCGGTTTTTGATCTTTTCACTTCAAATTCGTTGTGAATCGTGTAAATACCAGAAGTATAGAACGCAGAGGTGAAAATGATTTTGATGTATTTCTCATCAAAACTTATTTTGTCTCTTGAAGAAAGTTCGCTTAGAATGGCTTCCGTATATTTCACAAGAGGTTGAATGTCATTTTGCAAGGCCAATACTTTGATTTTTTGATGCACATTTGTTTGATAACCAGTTAAGTTACTTTCCTCCAAAATGATTTGGTGAAAGTATTGATAATACAATTGTTCGATTACAAAATTGGGCATTTTGAAAACCAAATCATCCAGACCTCCTTCCGAAATAGTCAGAATTCCCATGTAGTACAACAAACTAATAAAATCGTATTTTTCAAATCGACGAGCCAAGTCAAATTCTCGAATCAATTTGGATTCAATCGTTCCCGTTTTTAACAATTCCTTCAAATAAGTCAGATGTTCCTCTTCTTTATTTTTGATGTTGAACAAACGCTGAATCTTTGTATAATCGCTGACTATATTAGGGTCTAATAATTCATCTGGATAGCGTTTTTTTCGACCATAATGTAGTGCAAAATAAAGTACCATGTCAGAGTTGTAAACCCTCTCTTCCGCATACTTGCTAAACAAATAGCCATTGTACCACCCCTTAATTTTCTTTTGGACTTCTCCCAATTCTCCATCAGGCACTTCTATCTTCTTCAAAATGGTTTCAACTTCTGCCTGTTTGAAGCCCATCATGGCATTGAAGTCTTCCTCCAAGCTAATATTGGTTGCAATATTGAAGCCGCTTGTCAAACTATCTAAAGTGATTGGAGAAACGCCTGTGACAAACAGCCTATCAATCACCCCATCCCGAGTAGCAGTTTTTAAGGATTCATAAAATTTTCGTACAAACCCATTTGTTCCTACCATATTGTTGAATTCGTCAAAGCGAAATGCCAATATCTCGTTGGCGAAATGGTCGTATTCGTCTATCAGTAAATAGATTTTATAGTTAGAGGCTTTGAGTTCCACAGTGGTCAATAAGTGCTGAATAACTTCCGAAGGATAGCTATACCTGTTCAGTTCTTCAATGTCTTTCTGATTGAAAAATTGAGCATACTTGCCTAAAAAAGCTCTGCAAGAATTTAAAACACTGTTTAAAAAAGAACGTTGTGTATTCTCAAAAGAGGAGGTATCTATTCCTGAAAAATCAAACACTAAGGTTAAATATTTATTGGCAGATTTTGTGGGATTCTGTCCGATGTATTGATTGCCAAATAGTTCATGGAAGGAATTTTTATGCTCAATATCATAATAGTGTTCAAGAGTAGAGATAAACAGGCTTTTTCCAAATCTTCGGGGACGTACAAAGAATAGGTAATGAGCATTGAAATTTTCCAACACTTCAATATAGGGAGTTCTATCTACATAGTGATTTCCTTCCCGAATAAGTGTGGCGTAATTGCTGATTCCGTAGGGAATTTTTATCATAATTTTGAGGCGATTGTTTAGGTTGTATGAGATAGGTTCTCTTGTTTAAAGGTACAAAAAAACTGGTGATTAGTTCCAAAACCAATCACCAGCCAACTACAGACAACAAAAGTCTTGAAGACTTCTGTTGTCTATTTTCCATCCAATCTAAACAAACGAATACCCATGTTTCTTCAAAGGCAAAGCACGCATCCGTTCACCCGTTGCCGCAAAAATGGCATTTGCCAAAGCAGGGGCAGCAGGAGGTGTAGCAGGTTCGCCGACACCGCCAGGATGCGTGTCGGTGTCCATGATATGCACCTGTACTTGTGGCGCAACATTCATTCGGACGATTTCATATTGAGGAAAATTGTACTGTTCTACTTCACCACCTGCAAAGGTAATTTCCCCATACAAAGCAGCCGTCAAGCCATACATTATCCCACTTTCCATCTGTGCTTCAACGGTATCGGGGTTGATGACCCGACCACAATCAATCACACAATAGTATTTATCAATGCTAAATTTCTTGTCTTCAACTTTGGTGATTTCGACCACTTGCGCCACAATCGAACGGAAAGATTCATGTAAGGCGATGCCTCTAAATCGGTTTTCGCCCAGCGGTGTTTTCCAGTCGCTTATCTCCGCTACTTTGTCCAAAACGGCAGCAAATCGAGGTTGGTTTTGCAGCAAATTTTTGCGGTATTGATAAGGGTCTTGTTTTGCAGCATGGGCGCACTCGTCCATAAAAGACTCAGTGAAAAAGGCATTTTGAGAACTGCCCACACTACGCCAGTTGCCTACTTGAATCGGCAAATCCAATTGACCAAACGCCACCAAAGCGTTTTTCATCTCGTAAGGCAAATTTGCTGCCCCTTCTGATGAAGAACCATCTTTTTCGGGCGGTTCTGCAAATTGGGGTTTGATACGCATGACCGAACTATAACCCACTGATTGCAAAGCCATTTTGTTTTCCCATGCTTCAATCCCTCCCGATGCGTCCAATTTGGCTCGGAAGTGACTTTTCACCGCAGGACGGTACATCTCATGCCGAAGGTCTTCCTCACGGGTATAGACCAGTTGGATAGGCGTTCCGTTCATCTCTTTCGCTACGTGAGTTGCATTCAAAACCATGTCGATTTCGGCCCGCCTTCCGAATCCTCCACCCAAATATTGGGTATGAACGGTGATGTTTTCTTTGGCAATTCCTGCCGCCGCATTCACTCCATCCAACATAATCGAAGAACCTTGGTGTCCACACCAAATCTGTGCTTTGTCGCCTTCCACCAAAACGGTACAGTTGATGGGTTCCATACAAGCGTGCGCCAAATATGGCACATCGTATTTGGCTTCAAGCACTCCCTCTGCACCGTCCAATACCTTTGCCGCATCGCCTTTCTGCAATGGAGTCGCTATGATTTTGTTGGCAATCACATCTTCGGCTTGTTCGGCAATTTTTGCAGAAGAAAGCGTATTGTCGCCAGTTTCCTGCAAGTCCAAAGCCAATGCCGCATTTTTTGCCCGCCAAGTATTGTCTGCCACGACAACTGCGCCGATGCCTTTCGGCAAAATCAGCACTTTTTTTACGCCTTTTTTGGCTTCAATGTCTGCTTGATTGTTGATGGCAGTAATCGTTCCGCCGTGGTAAGTTGCATGGCGAATTACTGCGTATAACATTCCTTTTTGGCGCACATCCAAACCAAATTCTGCCTTTCCAGTCACCTTTTCGGGAATGTCCAGACGGGCTACGGGTTTCCCCAAAATTTTCCAATCTTTCTTTTCCTTCAATGCAGGCTGTTCGGCCAGTTTGACCTTTGAAGCAGCCTCTGCCAATTCTCCATAGGTCAATTTTTCTTTGGAGTCTTTGTTGATAATATGGGCATTTTCAGCATAACATTTAGACTTCTCCACGCCCCATTTTGTGGCAGCGGCTTCAATGAGCATTTCCCTTGCCGTAGCTCCTGCGGCTCTCATGTAGTTGAAGCCATCAGAGACAGTTGTACTTCCTCCAGTAGCTACCAAAGGCATAAAGTGTGCTACTTTCTGCATGAATGTCAGGCTACTGTATGCTTCTTTGGGTTCTGGAACCAAAAACAAGGCATTGGCATAAGCGGGTTCAGGTTGGGGGGCATACACTTTGATGTCCTCCATTTTGACCTCCAATTCTTCTGCAATCATCATCGGAATGGCCGTGTAAACTCCTTGCCCCATTTCAGCACGAGGAACTGCCATTGTAATGGTATTATCGGGCGCAATTCGAATCCAAGCATTGAGCGAACTTCCATCGCCAAAGCCTTTGCCTGAATAGTTGTAGGCATTTTTGGTCAGATACATATTGCCTCCTATGCCAACGACTAAGCCCACACCAGCCAAACCGCCTGTTGCGATAAAGGCTCTGCGGGTCCATTTTTTTGTTTTTGAAGCATTGTTATTATTTGACATATGTTTGTTTTTTTTGGTGATTGGTTGCTGGTGATTGGTGTTTAGTTACATACAAATCATACTATTTCCAGTTAGTGATCACTACTCCACTAATCACTAACCCACTATTCCCCCATCACTTTTTGAAGCAATTCTGACTCGGTTGCTCTTAATTCTGCTGCGGTATGAATTGCTGCTCGGATGCGATTGTAGGTTCCACAGCGGCAAATGTTGGTGATAGAATTGTTGATGTCTTCATCCGTTGGGTTCGCATTTTCATTGAGCAATGCTTCGGCTGCCACAATCATACCCGACTGACAATAACCACATTGAGGCACTTGATGTTGAATCCATGCTTTTTGAACAGCGGTCAATTCTCCATTTGGGTTGATTCCTTCAATGGTGGTGATTTTTTTGCCTACTGCTGCTGAAACGGGAAGGGTGCAAGTTCGTGTCGCTACGCCGTCTATCATGACCGAACAGGCACCACAAGATGCCACACCACAGCCATATTTTGTACCTGTCATGTTCAGTTCGTCCCGAATGACCCACAACAAAGGCATAGATTCTTCTGTATTGATGGTATGGGTTTTCCCATTGATGTTCAGTTCCATAAGCGGATTAATTATTTGTTAAAGACTTATTTCGATTGTTCAAAGATACATTTTTTGTATCTATTTTTCAACTCAAAGCCTTGTAAGTCGCTCCTGTCAGTTCCTCACTCACTTCCCAAAGTCGCTTTGCAGTTTCTTCATTCCTTGACCTCCGGGTAGAGCGCACTTTTACAGGCTTTCCTTTGAATTCTCGCCATCCGTCGGGACCATAATAATCACCTCCCTCTACATTTTCATCTAAGGCTGCTCGAAGGGTGGGCAATGCTCCTTTGTCAGGTTTGTGGGCAATGACTAGGCTGAACATGGGTGTCAATAGGAGGGTTGCGAATTTCGGAATGTGTCGGCTTAATTCGGTATCAGATATTCCTGGATGTGCAGCAACGGAAATTGTGTGAATCTCAGCTTTTTCCAGTCGCCTTTGCAGTTCGTAGGCAAACATCAGACAAGCCAATTTGCTTTGTGAATAGGCTTCCATTGCAGAATATTTCTTCTCGGATTGCAGGTCATCAAAATTGATTTTACCCCGTTTGTGTGCAATACTACTCAGCGAAACAATTCTGGATTGAGGCGTTTTAATGATGGTTTCTAATAACAAGTCGGTGAGCAAAAAATGTCCAAAATAATTTGCTCCCATCTGACTTTCAAAACCATCTTCGGTCAAACTGAAAGGCGGAATCATGATGCCTGCATTGTTGATGAGTAAATCGAGTTGGTCATATTGCTGCAAAAAGTTGGCTGCAAAGGCTCTCACTGATTGCAGACTGCTCAGGTCAATCTGCATACATTCTAATTTTGCAAAGGAATGTTTTTGCAGAATTTTGAGTTTTGCAGCTTCGGCCTTTTCCATATTGCGACAAGCCAAAATTACTTCCATGTTTTTGCCTGCCAATGCCAAAGCGGTTTCAAAACCGAGTCCCGTATTGGCTCCTGTGACGATGGCAATTCTGCCTTTTTGTAAAGGAACACTGTTGAGCTTCCAAGTTAATTGGGTCATTTATGGTGTTTGTTTATTGTGAAAACGGAACGTAAATCATTTATTGTTAATTATTTAGCAATAAGTTCTGTATCGTGTGATTTACTTTTACGTCAAAAGTAAGCCAAATTGTTCACAATCAAAAGATAGTTCCAATTGCATAAGTCTTATCTCTGGCCATTTCATAAAGTCAGTGTAGATACTTAATTTGATGAATGGGTTAAGATTTTGGTTATCATTTTTTATCTATTACATCTCCCTTCCAATGTCCAATACTAAACTAATATGCAATGAAAATCATCTAATTGCAGTGATGATTGTATAAGTTGGCATCACAACAGATCGCCTCTTTTTTATTATCCTATAATTGCTAAGAAATCCTACTCCACTTGCTTTTTTCATCATTTGCCCCACTTTGAAGATACTGCTTCAAATTTTGATTCTCAGGTTTCTCCAGTTTCGGGTCATTCTCAATCACCTTTGCAGCAGCCTTTCTTGCGACTTGCAGCAATTTATTGTCCTTTGCAATGTCTGCAATACGTAGGTTCAAAACTCCACTTTGTTCCGTTCCTTCAATATTGCCGGGGCCACGCAATTGTAGATCCACTTCCGAAATCTTGAAGCCATCTGTTGTTTCCACCATTGTAGCCAGACGTTTTCGGCCATCGGCAGACAACTTATTGCCAGTCATCAAAATACAGTATGACTGATTTCCTCCTCGTCCCACACGACCACGAAGCTGATGCAACTGAGCCAATCCAAAACGTTCGGCACTTTCTATGACCATTACCGTAGCATTTGGCACATCTACGCCCACTTCGATTACCGTAGTTGCCACCATGATTTGCGTTTCCTTGTTTTTGAAGCGCATCATCTCCTCATCCTTTGCATAGCCCGACATTTGTCCATGTACGATGCTGATTTGGTACTCAGGCTGTGGAAATGCCCTTTGTACACTTTCATAACCATCCATCAAGTCTTTGTAATTCAGCGTTTCAGATTCATTGATAAGTGGATATACAATGTACACCTGTCGTCCTTTTGCGATTTCCTTCTTCAAAAAACCCAACATCTGCAATCGCTTCGATTCTCGCCAGTGCATCGTTTGAATCGCTTTTCGACCAGGTGGCAATTCGTCAATGACCGACACGTCCAAATCTCCATAAACGGTCATCGCCAAAGTTCGGGGAATCGGAGTAGCAGTCATCACCAAAACGTGTGGTGGCTTGTCATTTTTTTCCCACAATTTCGCCCGCTGTGCTACGCCAAAGCGGTGTTGTTCGTCAATGACCGACATACCCAAATTTTGAAATACCACAGGATCTTCGATTAAAGCATGTGTACCCACCAAAATATCAATCATGCCCAACTCCAACTTCTCCAGTAAGTTTCGCCTTGCCCTGCCTTTGACTGAACCTGTCAATATGTCCACCGTTGCGCCCACACCTTCCAAAAATTTGGAGATTCCTGTGAAATGTTGTTGCGCCAATAGTTCAGTAGGAGCCATCATACACGCTTGAAAACCACTGTCAATTGCCATTAACATCGTCAGCAAAGCCACAATTGTTTTCCCACTTCCGACATCTCCCTGCAATAAACGGTTCATCTGTTTCCCCACCAATGTATCTCTCCTAATCTCCTTCAATACCCGTTTTTGCGCCCCAGTAAGTTCAAAAGGTAATTTTTCGTAGAATCCATGAAAGTTCTCCGCTAATTCGGGGAAAACATACCCGTTCAGTTTGAGGTGTCTAAAATTCTTCTGTTGGACCAGTTTGATTTGGATAAAGAAAAATTCTTCGAACTTCAATCGCAGTTCTGCTTGTTTACGATTCTGTTCGTTTTCAGGTAGATGGATATTTTTATAAGCTTCAAAACGATTGACCAATTTGTAGGCAGTCCGCACTTCTTCAGGCAGGTTTTCGGGCAAATCACTTGCCTGAATTTTGGTAAAAAGCATTTTGATCAATCCATAAATGCCTTTGCTGTCCAAGTTGAATCTACCCAGTTTGTCGGTACTGCTGTAAACGGGCTGAATGCGGTCTGTCAAAGATACGCTCTGTGTGGGTTCTATCAACTCCAATTCGGGATGTGGTAAGCTAAAATTTTGATTGAACAAGTTCGGTTTTCCATAGACCAAATATTCTTTACCTTCTTGCAGGTAGTTTTTCATGTAGCTTGCTCCTTTGAACCATACCAATTGAATTCTACCTGTTTTGTCTCTCAGCCAGGCAGTTAAGCGTTTTTTTCTATCTTCTCCTGCTATTTGAATATTGGAAATATAGCCTCTTAGTTGCACCACACTCGTATCTTTGTCAATGGCATCAATGGTATATAATTCGGTTTTGTCAATGTATCGAAAAGGATAATGTTCAAGTAAATCTCCAAAGCTAAAAATCCGCAATTCTTTTTTGAGCACCTCTCCACGCTTTGGGCCAACTCCTTTGAGGTATTCAATAGGGGTATCTAAAATGTTTCTAGCATTATTAGTAACCATGATTATTTCTATTTAGATAGGCTGTTTCAACACAGATTTAAAAAAAATATTTTTTTGCACAAAATATTTAACTTTTTATTATATTTGCATTCACACTTTGATTTTATTCATAAATTACACATCTACACACCATTTAAATTTTCTATTATTATGATGTATTCAACAATTATCCGTTATTTGTCAGTCTCTATGAGGGAATTTTTCATTTTAATTAATTAACCTTTATTTTAAATCTTGAACTCAAAGACCAACTTACCTGTCTTTTAATAGGACACTGCCATTCACCTTATTGAAGGATAAAACCACTATTTTTCAGTCTATTGTATTGATTAATATGCTATTTAGAATAAAATTGGCATTACTCAAAAGTATTCTATCAGCAGAAAGAGAGCAATAAAGCATTAAGATGTTCTTCATATTTTTATGCTTTGCCATCAACACTCTAAGGTTTATATTCAGTTCCTATAAAAACCTCCACCACTTCAACAAAAATAAGTCCTGTAGGTTTGTATGCTATTTGTAATGGGTGAGAAATTTGTGTTCTAAGATTCAGTAAACAATTATCGGTTCATCTAAGGCTTTAGTGATAAGAGGCTTTTGAAGTTTATCTCAAAGATATGAGATATTTGAAAACCAGCACTTTCTCAAAAGGAAACTTCGAGTCTTAATCTTTCCACTAAAAACATAGAGTGAGTCCAATTATCTTAAAACAACTCAACACAAATGAAAAATTTTCTCCTAAAAAAACTTATACTAATACTGTTTCTTTTTTCGTGTATCACAATGAAGGGTAAAACTTCTTCCTTCAATAACCTATCTGATTTACTGCAAGGTGTTAAATATGTATCCATAGATTTACTTACACTTGAAAATGATAATTCTCCGTTGTTAAAAGAAATAAAACTTTCATTTTCAAAGTACTTGCGAGAAATAGGTTTTGAATATGTAGCATTTAGTCCCAATGAAAAGGAATATTTATCACAAAAAATAACCACCTACTGTGATTTAGTAGAAATTGACTTCAAATTTCGATACGCCTATAACATACTGGATAATATGGAGTTAATCTTTCATTTTTGTGAAGGAAAAAACATTCAAGTATCTTTTAGTCAATATATTAGAACAGATTCTTTCTTATCACAGAGTCTTTTGGCTATCTGGTCAAACAGTGAATTTCAAAGACCTAATTATAATCCCTTATATCGGCTTACTATCCCACGAAATCCCATAAAATATGCTGAAAAAACATTGCAGTGGGTAATGAAAGATGCAAAAATGCAATTCATTGAAGGAATATACCAAGCATCTGACTTAAAATCAACAAATATTTATAGAAATGTAAGGGTGGCAATTTTCAGAAATCACACTTACGGCTTTGATATTCTTTATTTAAGCGGTGCTCCCAACTCTCTTGACTGGACAGAAGGAGAAATAATGGGTTATATTGCAGATAAACTTCCTGACGACAGTTTTTTTGCTTTTAACCATGTGAATTGGCATTTTTTAAACAAAAAAACCTCTTTTGAAGCCCATATTGTATTCAAAGGACAACAAAAAAAACAATTTCTATTGAGTTTTAGCGATTCAGACTTGCTCCTTTCATTCACCAAAATCCCCGAAGCCCCTATCCTTTCATGTACCGAAGCTTTTTCGTATGGTAGCGGCATAGCATTGACAACTGACGGTTATATCATTACTAATCAACATGTTGTAGAATCAGCAGAGTGTATTCAGGTGGAAACAAATGATGGCATAGTGTATGATGCAGATTTGATTTTGGAGAACAGAAAAGAAGACATTGCTATTCTAAAAATAAATGACCAAAGATTTTACTCCTTACCTCCTCTCGTTTATTCTTTTCAAAAAAATCAAGCAGAAATTGGTGAGCATATATTCACATTGGGTTATCCCAATTATTCAAAAGACCATGCAATGAAATTGAGGACTGGGGATATTACTGCACAAAATGGCTATGATGGTAATCCCAATACCTATGAAACAAGCCTCAATGTTCAGCCAGGCAGTAGCGGTGGTGCTGCTCTTAGTTCATCGGGAGAATTGATTGGTTTGGTCAAATCTAAATATACCCAATCACCTAACATTAGCTTTATTATCAAATCTTCTGTGTTGCAAAAAATAGTTCATACTTTTTTACCAACAATCCAACTACCCAACTCCATTGCTTTGAAAAACCTACCATTGAAGGAACAAATAAAATTATTAAAGCCTTTTATATTTCACATAAAATCCTTAAAATAAAGAGTTTAAAAAATGATTACTTTCAATTATTAATTTTTTCATTTTAAAATATTTTTTTGAAAAAACCAATCCACTTTTTCTTTCGTATATTAGCAGTAAGTTTTAACACAACTCTTTTATACACACAACACACAAATAATTTCAATTTATTAACTCTAAAAAAGTAGATATGAAAAAACCTTTCTAATTACTCCATCAAGTTTATCTCTTTATCAAATATCACACATATCACACTTAATTGAAGTTTAAATACCCTAATTCTTCAATATTAAATTCCTATGTTTTTTTATAAAGTATAGGGCAAACGCACCAAACCACTTTGCATAAAAAAGTGGTTTATAAGTGAATAATATTTAAAGTTAAAAATAAAAACATAAGTTTTATATAAACTTTGTTTTGCGCTAAAAATTAGCACCTGTTTTTTTGGTGCGTTTGCCCTATATAAAGTATGTGATTAACTGATTTTTGAATAAGATTTTTTAAAACCCTTTTTTATAGTTATTAATTTTATTCCCTAAAAAGCCCAATCATGAATAATTTATTAACAAAATACATATTCATTACTATAATACTTATTTCTGCAAAATCAAGTGCCTATACTCTTTCAGAATTGCCTCCAAATTTGAACAACCCTGTACGCTATTCAGAACAAACCATCAACTTTATGTTATCCAATAAAAAAATGGATGCCATTGAAGGGAAGTATAGATGTATAAGTCAAAACGACCGACAACACCATAGAATAGCCATCATAAAAAATCAAACCGACGATTACTTGGTCATCTTTCTTCATGGAGCTAGTTACTTTATGGACTGGCAGCAAGGAGATGAAATGGGATTCATTCCAAAAAATTCGGAGTTGCAAAGCCAATATTATTATGCAAAGTTGAGGTGGTTTCTACCCAATAGAATACTAAGTACATGTGCGAATCTTGCTTTTTCAGGAATCAATAGAAACAAACTTCTTTTAAGTTTCAGTGATCACCCAGACATACTTGTTCGGTACGAAAAAGAGATTTCTCAAAAAGGCAACAATATACATCTTCCAAAAACCATTAATGAAAATTCTGAACCAACCAAAAATAGTATTGATGATCATCGCAGTAACAACAATTCTCTTCAAAAAAATATGATAGACGAACCCAATTCAATTTCGTATGGCAGCAGCGTGGCTATTTCAAAGGATGGCTATATTGTGACAAATGAGCATGTTGTAAATGGTGCAAAAAACTTTGAAGTAACACAATATCAATGGGGAGACTCCGTAACCTACGATGCTCAACTGATTTATACGGATGCTATGAATGATATCGCCGTATTGAAGATTAATGATCATCATTTCTCAGGCTTTGATGAAATCCCTTATTCCATTTCCACAGATATGGCAGAACAAGGGGAAGATGTTTACACATTGGGCTATCCATTGTGTGAACAATTGGGCAAAGAAGTAAAATTGGAAAAAGGGCTTATCAATTCCCCCTATGGTTATGGAGATGATGCAAAAGCGTATGGTACCAATATCAAACTATTACCAGGCAATAGCGGCGGCCCATTGTTTAGTTTATCCGGCAATTTGGAGGGCATTGTTTATTCTCGTTTTTCGGAATCTGACAACATGAGTTATGCCATCAGAAGTCAGGTCTTGGTCGGAATTTTACACCATCTATCTGTTCCCATTCCAAATCAAGATAAAATTTCTCACCTTCCACTTACCGAACAAGTTAAGAAATTAAAGCCTTTTGCCTTTCGTGTAGCGGCTTATAAGTAAACCTCTGTCTTAATTCCAATAAGGATTGGCACGGATATTGGACTTTTTACTTAAACTTTACTAGCAAAATAGAGTCGAATGTATGGATTAATTCATATATTCGACTCTGTTTTATCACAAATGAAGCCTACTCCATGAAATATTTATCCTTTTTATTTTTATGGTTCACCCACATGACTGCATCTGCTATCAACATGGATGCTCCTTTACAAATTGACTTACACAAATTACTGACTGGTGTTCAATATGTTATTATTGAAGTAAGCCCCGAAAAACAAACTCAAGTAGATAGAAACGGAGACAATGTTATTGAGCATTTCAGTATTTACTTCAAACAACTGGGTATCAAAGACGTAGCATTTAGATCTGATGAGAAAGAGAAATTGCTTCGAAATGTAAATTCTATTTGTGATATTGCTTGGATGCAAATTTCGATGACCGAAACAGATGAATATTACACTGATATTAATTTCATTTTTCGTTCTTGCTTAAACGATAAAATAACAGTTCCCTACATGGGAATCATCTACAAAGACGAAAATGAATTGATAAACATGGGGGCAATCTTACAAAAAATTTACCGCCATGAACTCATCTATCAACCACACAATCGCTTAAAACTCCCTACCAACAAGATGCTCGCTTCTGAGCATGTAGTCATGCAAAACTTAGTCAATAAAACGCCTGAATTTTTAGAAGGAATTTATGAGGAAGTTTTCAACCCGCTCAAACCTGTTCCCGAAAAATATAAAATTGCTATTCTAAAAAACAACCGTAAAACCTACGATGTCATCTATTTAGAGGGTGCTACCAACGCTGCAGATTGGATTGAGGGGGAATACATGGGCGAAATTTTTCCAAGTAAAGACAAATTTTTATACAGACAAGTAAACTGGTCTAGCTTTGACAAAAAAATAATGCCTGCCTTTATTACCTTCGAAACCGAAACATCCTTTGCCATCAACTTCAATGACAGTGATGTGCGAAGTCTGTATGTTAAACGGACTGTCAAAGAAATATTGGCTGCTCAGAATCCCTCTGCACCTATTGATGCAGCAGGCAGTGGCATTGCAATTTCGAAAGAAGGATACATTATTACCAACTACCATGTCATCAAAAATGCCAAAAGAATAGAAGTAGAACTTCACCCAGAACGCATTCCCACTACCTACAATGCCCGAATCGTTGGCGAAGATCCCACAACCGATATTGCCATATTGAAGATTGACGACCTCAACTTTAGCTCCCTGCCCAATCTACCCTACGCTTTTCAGCCAGCACTCGTTGATGTAGGAGAAGAAGTATTCACACTCGGCTACCCACTGACTGCTACAATGGGTTCAGAAATCAAATTAACAGATGGTTTAATCAGTTCGAGAACAGGCTATCAAGGTGATGCCAATACTTATCAAATATCTGTGCCTGTGCAACCTGGAAATAGCGGAGGCCCCTTGTTTGACAAAACGGGACAGTTGATCGGTGTCATCAAAGCCAAACACGCCAACGCCGAAAATGCGGGTTATGCCGTCAAATCAAGAAGCACGCTCAACCTAATCGAACTCCTCCCCGAACATATCGACCTTCCTACTCAAAACCTCTTACAGGGAATGTCGCTGACCGAACAAGTCAAAATCCTATCTAATTTTGTTTTTTATATCAAGGTTTATAAGGAGTGAAGCGTGGCAATGAAGTGTGAGGTTCTTGGCACAATATTCCAACTAATAGCTCCTTTCCTTTTCATGTATGGAATGCATCTAACACTCTGACAGCTATTAATTACAGAAATAACCTGCCACAGGTGGATTGGAGTGGCTTATACTCTTAATAATTACACCTATCCTTTGATAATGAACTTTGATGTGAATGGGAATCTACTTTGGACGAAACATATTACTTCTGACTTATTTGCAATTAACTATGTAAGGGATATAGATAAAATTGAAGGAGGCTATGTATTGACGGGCTACAAATTTTCTCCTGTTCCTCAGTATGGTTGGTTGGTGACGATAGACGAAGAAGGTAATTTCTGTGAGGAATTGGGGTGTGTAGAAACAGTGGTGGATATTGAGAACACAGAGACACAGAGACACAGAGTTTTTTTGCAGATTAGTCCCAATCCTGTTCGGGGTCAGGCTACAATTCAGTATCAAATTCCCAAAGATGGCGTATTGAAGGTGTATGATTATCAGGGACGAGAAATTGGATATTGGATATTAGATAGTGGCGATTCGGAAATGAATTTGAATATTGAAGGTTGGGAAAGTGGATTGTATTTGCACAAAGTAAGCATTGAAGGGAAGGAAGTGAGCAGTGGGAAGTTGATAATTGAAAATTGATAGTGAGATTTTCATTCATTCCAATTATATTTGCAGCATGAAAAGCGATCTGAAAATATACAATAGTTTAACAAGACAAAAAGAGGTTTTTGTAGCCGAAAATCCTCCGCACGTAGGTATGTATGTGTGTGGACCAACCGTTTACAGCGATGCACATTTGGGAAACTGTCGAACATTCATGTTTTTTGATGTGGTCTATCGCTACCTTACGCATTTGGGCTACAAGGTTCGTTATGTCCGCAACATTACGGATGTAGGACACCTCGAAGACGAAGTAGCGGGCGAAGGAGAAGACAAAATCTCCAAAAAAGCAAGATTGGAGCAGCTCGAACCCATGGAAATTGTGCAGAACTATACCAATGGTTTTCACCACGTAATGCGTCAAATCAACAACCTTGAACCCAGCATTGAACCCACTGCAACGGGGCATATTGTGGAGCAAATCGAGTTGGTTCAAAAAATCATTGACGCTGGATATGGCTACGAATCAGAAGGCTCGGTTTATTTTGATGTCATGAAATATGCCGAAAAATACCCTTATGGCGAATTATCGGGCAAGGTATTGGATGACCTTCAAAACAACAGCCGTGAACTTTCGGGGCAACAAGAAAAACGCAATCCCGTCGATTTTTCTATCTGGAAAAAAGCCAATCCCGAACACATCATGCGTTGGAATTCACCGTGGGGAGTAGGTTTTCCAGGCTGGCATTTGGAATGTACGGTCATGAGTACCAAGTACCTCGGAGAAACTTTTGACATACATGGCGGCGGAATGGATTTGCAGTTTCCACACCATGAGTGTGAAATTGCCCAATCTGTGGCAGGTATTGGCTGTGCGCCCGTCAAATATTGGATTCATACCAATATGCTTACCGTTGAAGGCAAAAAAATGAGTAAATCACTTGGTAATTCCTTCTTGCCACACGAACTTTTTTCGGGAAATCATCCGAGTCTTGAGCAGGGATATTCTCCAATGACTGTTCGTTTTTTCTTCCTGCAAGCCCACTACCGCAGCACCGTCGACTTCTCCAATGAGGCCCTCAAAGCTGCCGAAAAAGGCTACAAACGCTTGATGAATGCACAAAACTTGCTGTCAAAATTGGAATATACCGATGGAGGCACAATAGATGCAGACTTGGACAATCAAATCAAGGAGGCTTGTGACAACTGCTACACACACATCAACGACGACTTCAATACAGCAATGGCATTGGCAGATTTATTTGAATTGGCCAACAAAATCAATGCCTTTTCCAACAAACAATTGCCTTTGTCTGCCATCAATGAAGAAACCTTCAACTACTTGAAAACAACCTTCAATGCTTTTGTAACCGACATTTTGGGTCTTCAAGACGAAACTTCGACTACGGATGATGGTTTGATGGACGGCTTGATGGATTTGCTCTTGAACATCCGCAAGGAAGCAAGGGAAAACAAAGATTGGGCTACCTCTGATAAGATTCGGGATGAATTGAAGGAAATAGGCGTATTGGTGAAAGATAGCAAGGAAGGCAGCAGTTGGGTCGTTTTGTAATCAGTCAATGGTTCGGGTAGTTTTTACTAAACGTAGAGACAAAGAGACGCAAAGGCTTGATTGTCAGATAGTTGCAAAAATTCAATTTACATCTTAATAGCTTGATTATCAATTCATTAGAAAAACACTGCGAACTGTTGTAAAATACTATTTTGTAAAAAACCAAAAGCCCTACATCGAGCAAAGATGTAGGGCTTTTGTTATTTATATAGTGCGTGTGTATTCAAAACCTGATAAAATGGATATTGTAGCTTATTCCTTACCTTTAGGCGTTGGAGTATTGTCGGTGCTTGCAGGTGTAGCTTGTTTGCCACCACCTAAATCCGCAATGTCGACCAGTGTACCTTCTCGCTCGATACGTGAACTACTATTTGGAGCTTGCACAGGTCTATCGACCATTTGCAGTTCCAAGTCAGAGGTAGAAGCTTTTTGTGGGCTTTCTACCATATTTAATTGCGATTGTTCTGTACTGTTTTGGTTTTGTTGTTCGCCATTAACATTGTTATTAGCCTGAGACAATTGAAGCGAACCCAACAAAATCACAAAACATAATGAGTAAAAAAATGGGCTTGTTTTACACATACTGTATATGATTTATAGTTATAAAAAAATAATTATTTCGTGGTTTTCCTTTGGCTGGTTTAGGGTCTTTAATCTAAAATGTCAAAAGTGCCATGCATCTTAGTGATTAGGCAAAAAACTAAGCTTATTTGATTGTGGGTGCTTCTTATGAGGGCTTACTGCGAAAACTCTTAACTTTTGGTTGAGTTTTTATTTGAAGCACGAAAATAACAGTTATTTTCACTAATCCATCATAAAAGCTTGATTAGTTAATTGTTGTTATGTTTTTTTTTACACTGTCATGACCAATCTGCAATTAAAGTAGGTCATTGTCATAGAGAGTTTTTTTTACACATAATGTATGAAATAATTAAATTATACAATATAAAGCGAAAAAATAAATGTCAAATTTTCATTTTTCTGATACTATTAATTTTCTATCCAAACTCACTGCAAAGCGTATTTGGAATGGAATAAAAATTTTATCTTCTTTTTACTACTCCAAATGGAAACAAGAAGCCCATCAATGGGGATTGCCTTTCACCGTTTCGTTCGAGCCAACTACCTCCTGCAATTTGCGCTGCCCCGAATGTCCGAGCGGTCTGCGTTCCTTCACCAGACCAACAGGTATGTTGCAAAAAGATTTTTTTAGGGACAGCATTGCAGAATTATCAGACCACCTTGTGTATCTCTATTTCTATTTTCAGGGCGAACCCTACCTCAATCCCGATTTTTTGGAAATGGTCAAATATGCATCAGATAGAGGAATTTATACGGTAACTTCAACCAACGCCCATTTTCTAAACGATGCAAACGCTAAAAGAACAATTGAAGCAGGATTGGATCGAATCATTATTTCGATTGATGGCACTACACAAGAAACCTATCAGTCGTATAGAGTGGGCGGAAAATTGACCAAAGTATTGGAGGGAACAAAAAACCTAGTGGCGTGGAAAAAGGAATTGAAGTCGAAAACACCGCACATCATTTTTCAATTTTTGGTCGTCAAACCCAACGAACACCAAATTGACGATGTGCTGCAATTGGGAAAAGAAATGGGCGTGGATCAGGTGGTCTTCAAAACGGCACAGGTCTATGAATACGAAAATGGCAACCCATTGATTCCTACAATTGACAAATATGCTCGCTATGCCAAACAATCGGACGGTACTTACACCATCAAAAATAAACTAATGAACCACTGTTGGAAACTATGGCATTCTTGCGTCATCACTTGGGATGGCAAAATCGTTCCTTGCTGTTTTGACAAAGATGCGAGTCATCAACTCGGTGATTTGAAGTTTGAGACGTTCAAAGAGGTTTGGCAAGGTGAACCCTACAATAGGTTCAGGCGTGCGCTGCTGAAGTCACGCAAGGAGATTGACATCTGCGCCAATTGTTCGGAAGGAACGAAGGTTTGGGCGTAAGAAATTCAAGTTCAAGTAACAAGTTCAAGTTCAAGTAACAAGTTCAAGTAACAAGTTCAAGTTCAAAACACATTCATTTTTAGCCAATTAAAAAAAAACTTCCGATAGAGTAGTACCACAAATGCGTTTTTAATTTTCAAATTTGCAGCGACACTCTATCGAAAGTTTTATTAACAACATAAAGGGCATAGCCCATATTTCATTTATAGTAAATGAATCATTTTTGTTTCACCGTACTTCACCTACTCCAAAACCACTACCTCTCTTGAAAACAACTCAGTTTTAGTTTTCACTACTACATGATAGACCCCCGCCGCTTTTGGCATATCTACCTGCAATGCCTCCTTCTGCAAATGGTCATAATCTATAGTCAAAACTGCTTGTCCAAGTGCATTGTAAATCGTTAGGTTCACCTCTTCTGCTTGCTTCAAATCAAGGTCAATGCTCACCTTATCACGAGTAGGATTTGGATAGATATTGATGGCTCTCAGGTTGGTTACATCCACTTCGTCAATGTCCGTAATGTCATCACAAACCACACCTAAGAAATCAGCCGACATATCGTAGTCGACCGTAAAATGATAGGTAATGCCATCCCCATAATCCCGCTCAAACTCCACCAAAAGATTGTTGTTTTTATCTCTAAGCCGCACAAAACCATTACCATCGTTGTTCGCAAAAAAGTTCAAACCATCATCATCTGTATCTTCAAACCGCAAAACATAACAACCTCTATCCAACTCAAACAAGTCGGTATAAGTCGTATTGCTCGACAGGTTGTAGCGAGAATATAAAATCTCCCCTTTGTCATTCATCAATTCGTAGTAATTTTCTCCTCCAAAATTATTGGTGCGAAAATTCAGAGCCAAATTACCATCATCATACAAAACAGGTGTAGTGAAATGGGTTTCCATGTAGTCGTTGGCAGCATATTCATCATTCCCTATATTGGGCTGACTCAAACGCACCCAAAAACGAGGGTTGTCTTTCTCAAAACCAATCCAATTGAAGAGCGGCAACTCCACGATTTCCTTTTCCATAAACTTCAAATTACCCGACCAACGGTAATAACAAGGCAACAATTCAATTCCTCCTGGACCATAAATACCGTAGGTAATCAAGACCGATTGCAGTGTTGTCGCACCAGTGTTTTGGATTTCAATAATAGGATTGTCACAAATCGGATTAAGGCGGCTGTAAACATCTTTGTCATTCGGTGCAATGATGTCCGAAATAGCAGCATCTAACTGAAAATTGGCCTCACCGTAAGTCACCAACTGCGTTTCCATCACCCAGTTGCCATTTGGAGCCAAAACAGGTTCTTCAATTTCGTAATCAAAAACCACCTTATCGCCAGGCGTTACATAAGGCGTAAGTTCGTGGTCGTAGGTCCGAACATCCATACCAGGACACCATCCAGCCCGATCATAAATCCACGTTCCACCCTGAGGAAAGACAGGGTTATTGGAACATTCTTCCCACAAATCCCATGCAAATTTGCGTTCTCCATTGATGTTCAATCGGTGTTCTTTGCGGCAAAATTCGGCGCAGTTTTCATTGTTTGTACCAAAACCATGCCCCGTTGTGCGGGTTTTCACTCGAAAATACTTGCCTTCCGAAGGAATATTGATTTGTCGAGGCTCTCCTCTTGTATCATCCAAAAAAGCAGTGTATTGGAAACTGCCCGCCCAAACGTTGCTGACGCTGATAACATCTCTCGGCGGCGTTCCTTTGATCATCACAAACTTCAAATCCAACAATTCCTGAGCATTGCCAGACTGCAAATACACCTTGTCGTGTAACAAAGGTGCGTAATCAGTCACATCAAAAACCCATGTAAAACCTTCTGGTCCAAGGTCAAGATTGATTCCATAAGGCGTGATAAAACGTCCCAATTCGTAGCGCACAATGTTGCTATAATAATCTTTGTCTTGGCGAATCAAGGTTTTTTCGGGTGTGCTATAAGTCGAATCTATTGCCTCACCATTTTCATTGAAGGTGTAGTTGTAAATATCTGATTCCCAAACGATCAATTCATCTGTCGGAATCGTAGGGTGATTCTGTGCATCGTCTGCAATGATTTGACCATGCAGATTGTCAAATAAAGTCAATAGAACAGGCATATTTTCTTCCATTCTTTCTGCAATGTTCACTTCAATGTTGGTGGTAAACGTTCCTTGCTCAAATGCAACGTTCGGGCGTTGTTGGCTCACTTCAATGTTTCGGAACAAATCAGTTGCAGCTATCTTTTGGCGACTTGCATCGCCTCTTACCACACCATCGGCTTGTTTGCCCGTTCCATCTTTGACAAACACGCCATTGCTACCATTGAAGGAATACTGCGCCTGCAAATTGTTAATGTTTGGATGCCCCGAAAGATCTTGTTTTTCCATCCATGCTTTGATGTCTGCTTGCTGCAAAGCCACATCCCAGACCCGTACTTCATCGATTTTCCCATCGTAAGAACTTCCATTCCAACGCCCCATAAGCAAAGAGGCATCACCTGTATTCAAAGTGGCCGTATTCTGCGCCACCAACTCACCATCATAATACAATCGTGTGACCGCACCATCATAAGTGAGGCAGTAGTGGTGCCAAGCATTTTTGCTATTCGGTAGTGTCACATCAAAATCAAAGCCTGTGCCCCATTGTTGCACACGCCAGTTATTGTCAGTAGTTGTCGTTCGCAATGAGAAATCTTTGCCAGCAGTTCCCGTTGTTCCCGCTTGAAAAATACCTGCATTGTTGAAACTTTCGGCATAAGCCCATGCTTCAATCGTACGAGGTGCATTTCCTTCAATTTGTACCTCATTGCCCAAGTCCAAATAATCACCATTGCCATCAAAGTCAAAATATGCCTCTTCATTTGCCGTCGTATAAACACTTGTTTTCCAACCTTCATCTTCCGATAAAACCGTATAATCAGTGCTTCCTTCAGGCATTTCATCCCAGCTAAATTCTGCTGCAATACCAGTCACACCCGTCCAGAAAAAAGGTGTGCTAAAGTGAAAACTTACCCAGCCATTTTCGTCTGCCTCCAATGCGGTATTGAGGCGGTAAACGTTCGCAAAGTTGTCTTTTTCGTATCGGTCGGTGTCCAATTCATTGAGCGTTGTGTTTTTGATGCGAATGGTCAAATAATGAACCGTTTGTGGCATGTTCATTTCTCCCAATTGCAGTTTTAAACCATGAACATTTCCTGCCACCAATCCTGTTGCAAGGAGTTCATCTTGTCGCCAAAGAAATTGTGATTTTCCTTTTTGCTGACTTGTTTGAAGCGGAAAACCAATTGCAGTTGTTCCTTCTCCCACAACTGATAGTTGATAATCAGTTGTGTCTATATAATTCACCCTTTTTTGTTCTTCTTGGTAAGTGGTGAAAGTGGGCGAACTAGTATAGGCAAATTTATCTTTTGGACTGCCATTGACCCAAAAATTGGGGTGAGTACGTTTGGTCGAATCCATGATGCCTGTTGAGTCCGTCAAATAGGTATAGGTCAAGTAGTCCCATTCTCCACAGTTGAAGTTATCCTGTTTGGTACTTGGGTCACATTTGAGGGTTTGGTACATCAATACCTTGCGGTAGGATTCCCCCGCAGGAGGAAAATCGAAAGTACCACTGTAACTACCCCAAGCTGGCGGCCCTTCATCTGCAAAGGTAAAAGTTTGAACCTCAATAGTATCGCCTTTCACTGTGATTTGGGCGAAAGTGTTGGAGGTGACTGCAAGGGTAAAAATTGCAGCAGTTAGAAGGAGTATCAGTTGTTTCATAAGTAAGCTAACTTTACTTGTTCAAATTAAAGTGAGCTTAAAGTTAAGGATTTTTACAATTCTTCAATATCTCCAATAGTCAATCCTGTATGTTCTGCGATAACTTTATTTGATATACCTGCTTGTTTCATACTAATGGCTACTTTTTTTATGCCTACCTCTATACCTACCTCTATACCTTCTTCCCGTCCCTCTTCTTTTGAAGTATCTACAACATTCTTCAAATCTCGATAATATTTCAAACTATTTTGATAGGCTTCACGGTCTGTAAGGCTAAATTTAGCAATTTCGGCAGCTTCAAAAAGTTTTTTGAATATTCTATCTTGCAAGGATTCAGGCTTTTTTTGCAGTTCCGCTAAGTGCCGAAAAACAAAGAGCCACTTATCAAACCGATTGAGTAATTCATTTTCTTGCTTCTTAAATTTTGGTAACTCTATATAAATAAACTTCAATTTGTCATAAAATACCTCTCCGTCTTGATTCTTCAATTCTACAACATGTATCAAATTACTGTCTTTTGTGTGGTCTTCAAAAATGAAATCCAATATACTTATCGTATAAACGGCTGCCAATTTAAAATCCCAATCTCCTCTTTTGGCTTGTTCTTGTACAGGAAAAGTAGCGTAGTAAATGCTTCTATCTTTGAAGTGAGTTTGTTTTGCTTTTTGCACTTCAACAATAAATTTCTCGCCTGTCACGCTCTCACAATAGATGTCAAAAATAGCTTTTCTATCTAAGAGTGTTTCTCCAAGATGTTCATTTTTAGTATAGGTAAGATTCTTTATCGTATGCTTTGAAGGCAATAATACGTTTAAAAAATCTATCAATAAGTCTTTATTGGGTTCGCTGCCAAATAACTTTTTGAAGCCAAAGTCAGTTAAAGGATTGATGTATTTATCTGGTATAATGCCTGTCATTTTTGTTGTTTTATTTGCTGCAATGAGAAGTATAAAGTTAAGCCATTTTATCTACATGGGGGAGATATAAACGCCATCTATCCAAATTTCTCCTACAAACTTGTATTTCCTAAAAAAGGAAATCAATACTTTCTTTAAAGATTGAAGGCTGTGATTCGATTCTTCATAATCTAAATATCCTCGGATTCCAAAACGGTCTCCACCTCCACCAAAAGTGAGTTTGCTCGCCTCCACAAAGTTAAGTATGAATTCACGCCAAAGTTTTTCATCTCGTTTTTGGTCAATGGGGTATTTGAAGTCGATTTTAAATTCAAAACCTTTTTCCACTACTAGGTAATTTTATGATTTTTTAAATAACAATTCCCTACGCATCCTCACCAAAATCTCATTCACCTTTTCCTTATCAGGTTCGTCTTGCAAATCACTCTTCGCAAATAGTTCTTCAATCCGATTTGCCTTTTCCTCCGCCATTCCTACCAACTCTTGATACTCAAACTCACCCCGTCGAATTTTTAACAGAAACTCACGGTTTGGGCGTTTGACGACTATACGTTTTTCGGTAGCAATCTCGGCAGCCATGTCGAGGAGTCGGAAAGTGTGCATCATGTTTTTGGCATCGTAGTTTTTGCCATGTGAGATGGTATTTTTGTAGCGGACATCGTTGCGTTTGTCGACCCAGGACCAATAATCTCGGTAATCTTTGCAGTATTTTTTGTAGCCATCGTGATTGAAGTGAAGATAGGTGACGGGCTTCATATCTTTTGGAATGCTGCTAAGAGAAATGTCATTGGAGGTTGATTTCTGAATGATACCTTTGAATTTCAAATTATTATCTCCATTCGTTTCATGTGCTTCAAGGTCGTAGTACAGAGCCATCACATCTTTGAAGTGCGGCACATTCACCAATCCACAATATTCTTGTTTCCAACCCTTTTTTTGCAGCCATTTGACCACACTCATGCTGCCTTGCCCCATAGTTATGTAGGAAAAATCAAGCGGAGTCTTTTTATCTTTCGACATGGGATTGACGATTTTTTTGTTCAATCCCCGTGCTTTTTTGATTTGACTGAACGCATATCCTGCAAAGGTTTGGTGGCAGAGTTTGGACAAAAATAGTTCGGGCTTGACCCAATCCATCACAGAATGCCGAAAGCGCACACAGTCAGAGGATACATTCAACATTTCCAAGAGGTTGGGATTGTTTTTGTAGAGCAAATCTATGAATCGCTGCAATTCGTAAAACACAATATCGTTTTTGGCATCATTGACCTGTGGTGTATAGTCCAAACTCCAAAGTTGGGTCTGTGGCAGCGCAAAAACGCCTTTGAGGTCAATATCAGAAGTGGGCAATGCCAAGCCATACGCCTGACTGCCTGTGATGACTTCAAATAGTTTGAGGCCTTGATGTTGAAGTTCTTGAAGGGTCATTTTTCACTTTTTTCAAATCATTAAAAAATATAAATATGAAACAAATCGAACAAATACAAACTCAAAGTACAAATTTAAAACTAAACACTTTCTTCCTTACATTCATTTGCTGGATTTTTGTACTTCAAAGCACTGCAATCTATGCACAAACAACTGTAAACGAGTACTATCAAGCCGCAACGAAAGCTTATGAAGATAAAGATTTTGAAACTTTTTTGAAGTCCTGCCAGAACATGGATTCACTTCGAGAGAATCACCCTACTATTCTCTACAATTTGGCGTGTGCTTATTCCCTTAACCAAAAAGAAGCCGAAGCCGTTCAAACATTGCAACAATTATTGTTGATTGACGCAAAAGAGCAAATCCGAACAGAAGCCGATTTTGACAATATTCGTTCTTCAGATGGCTTCAAAGAAGTGCTTGCAAGCCTTGATAGCCTTCAAACTCCAATTATATACTCCGATACGGCTATGATTATCCCTGCAAAAACTTTGCATCCAGAATCCATTGCTTTTGATGCTCAAACAGGTGATTTTTATTTGAGCAGTTTTCACCTTCGCAAAATTGTGCGGGTGGACAAAGAGGGTAAGGTAAGCGACTTTATTGAAGAAGCACAGGATGGAATTTGGGCGGTCAGTGGTATCAAAATAGATACAAGTCATCGGTGGCTTTGGGTTACAACGGTTGCTGCTCCTCAAATGGTTCATTTTGAAGAAAGTGAAGATGGACAAACAGGTATTTTCAAATATGACTTGGAGAGTGGTAAGTTATTGAAGAAGTATGTATTGAAGGAAGAAGGACCACATTGGTTGGGTGATTTAGAGTTAGATCCAAATGGAACTATTTATGCCACAGATAGCAAACAGCCGTACATTTTTTGCATAAAACCCGAATCAGATAGCTTAGAACAGTATTTTACTCACCCTAATTTCGTATCTTTACAAGGTATAACGTTAGATAAATCTGCCTCCTACCTTTTTGTTGCTGATTATCAGAATGGCATTTTCAAAATAAACTTGACAACTCAAAAAATACACCCAATATCTCCGCCTAAAAAGGTGATTTTCAAAGGTATTGATGGATTGTATTTTTATGATAATAGCTTGATTTCTATTCAAAATGGGGTAAACCCAATGCGTGTTGTTCGCCATTATTTTGAAGACAACCAATTTACTTTTAACCATTCCCAAATACTTGACCATCACCATCCTGCTTTCGATGAACCCACTTTAGGAGTCATGGTGGGCAGTAATTTTTTCTATATTGCTAATAGTCCTTGGGCTAAATATGAAAAAGATGGCACAATGTTTTCGGAAGATAAGTTATCAGACATTGTTATTTTGAAAATAAATTTGGAATAAATATCAATTCATGGGTGTTTATCAACTCCAAAAAAATTATTTTTAGGGCAAAGAAGCACCTTGATATATATTTATTGTTTTAATTCAATATTGATTTGACACATGTTTGTCAAATTTTACGTACACTCTGTATGTTTACTTTTTCGCTTTTCAAGCTATTAAAAAAATAAATAGAAGAAGTCAGCTAATAATATTCCCGATACTTTAAACGCATAGAAACCATGTCAACAAAGCTTTTTAGGGCTACAATTACTATCTTTTTTATTCTTATTTCCGCAACTTCCTTGCAAGCAGCCACAGTTACGTGGACAGGAAATACCGATGCCAACTGGGATATTGGTACTAATTGGGATACAGGAACAGAACCTACTGCATCGGATGATGTGGTGATTCCACCTATGCTTACCAATTATCCTGTTATTTCATCTACGGGAAACATGGTTAAATCTATCAACATGATAGATATTATTTCTACTTTGGATATTGAAGTGGGGGCAGATCTTACGGTCAGCAATTCAACTTCCGATGCGGTTACCATTGAAGGAACACTAAGTATAGATGGCGACTTATTCATCATAGATGCGGGAGAAAGTGGATTGGTCAATGTTGGGACTATCAACATTACAGGTTCGCTTGAAATCACTGGTACGCTTGGCGAGTTCGCACTTGACAACACCCCTGATGGGATTGAAATAATCAATAATGGAACAATCCTAATTGTAGATTCTGCAATTGAGTCATTGTTCAACATGGCAGACTTAACCAACAATGGCGACCTATTCATTCAAGGAGGCATTGCAGGTTTTTTTAATGCGGGCAACTTTCAAAACTTTGGGACACTGGATATCAACATAGACGATGCCCCTGAAGGTGGTGCTATTTATAACACTAGCCAATTTACCAACAATCTTTGTGGTCAAGTAATAACCAATAATAGAACTGATAATGATGTAGAAGGTTCTTCTTTTGACAACGATGGCGTAATCATTCTCAATGGCAACAATGACAATTCTGGTACAATTACAAACAATGGCATCATTTACAATCCCAATTCAACGGCACTAACTACAACTGGCTTTGGATCTGTTTACACCAACTTGACTACCAATATCTGGACAGCTTGTGCTGGCACAACCAGTTGGGAAACAGCAGAAAACTGGAGTTTAGGGGTAGAGCCAGACGGTACTTACGACGTAATCGTAAGCGACTTTTCGGCAAGCTCTACTTTTCCAAGCATTTCAACTACTGGAAGTACAGCCAAATCTGTCATCATTCAAGTAGGTACTTCTCTTCAAATAGAAACAAACGGAGAATTGACTATAGACGGTTCCAATTCCAATGGTTTGCACAATTTGGGAACACTCACAAATGATGGAGGGTTGAGCATTTTGAACTCTGCAAGTGACGGCTTGCGAAACGAAAACATGGCTACAAATGCAGGAACAATCACCATTACAGGCACAGGAGACGATGGATTGTTCAATCAGATTGGCTCTGACTTTTTGAATAGTGGAACCATCAATATTACTGGAAACCATCCAGAATCAGGAATAGACAACCGAGCACTTTTCACCAATGATGGCGAAATCAACATCAATACCTCCAATTCACCCTCTGATGGTTCGATTTGGAATATTTCAGAATTTGATAACTCCAGTTGTACCACAATTACCATCAATGATGAAATTGACAATGGAGGCGCAATTACTTTTACCAACAATGGAGTCATCACCTCTACCTTCAATGGAGTCAATGTAGGTACAATCGAAAACGAAGGAGTTATTTACAATCTAAATGGCGGAACTTTCACTACTAATGTAGAAAGCAACGGATTTGAGTTTACAAGCACAAATACTACTGTTTGGACAAATTGTAGCGATACAGACACCAATTGGTCGAATGACGGAAACTGGACTGCCGATTCACCCAATGACTCAAAAACAGCAATTGTTCCTGCGGGTGTGGGGTTTTATCCCACCATTCTGTCAACTGCAAATGTGGGTGAATTGAACATTGAATTAGACGCATCCGTTACCAATCAATCTACCTTAAACACAGAAATCATTGACAATAGCGGCCAACTCTTCAATGATGGTTGTGAATCTATCATCAACATTACCAATAATTTAACCAACAATGCAAGCGGAGAAATAGTCAATTTGGGTACTATTAATTTATTGGAGGCATCTTTTACCGATAATGGAACTTATGAAGGAAATGCAACTGGAGTTTCTCCTCCAGACATTCTTTATGTGGACGTAGATGCTGTTTCAGGAAACAACGATGGTACTTCTTGGGAAGATGCGTATATAGATTTACAAGATGCTTTAGCTTTTGCAGCCACTTGTCCATTAGAAATTTGGGTAGCAGAAGGTGGATATTTTCCAACAAGCACCTCCAATAGAGGCATTTCCTTCTATCTTCCCGATGGAGTAGAACTCTATGGTGGTTTCAACGGAACAGAAACCCTTAGAAGTGAAAGAGATTTTCTGTTGTATGAAACCATACTGAGTGGGGATATAGGTGCTGACAACGATGATAGTGACAACAGCTATCAAGTAATCATAGTAGATGAAGGCATCAGCGTAAAAATTGACGGATTTTATATTGCAGATGGAAATGCCAACGAAACAGACAACGAAGTACTTCAAAACAAAGGAGGAGGAATCTACAACTTAGGAGAAGCCATCATCCAAAATTGCGTTTTTTACAACAACAATGCTTCCTATTCGGGAGGTGCAATATTTAATGGAGAATTCAAAAAAGACAATACCAAGATTGTGAATTGTATCTTCAAAGCCAATTCGGGATATGCCATCGCCAACTATTTTTCTGATTTAGCCATCGTCAATACCCTCATCTCGGGAAATGATGGTGGTGGAATTGACCATACTGGCTCAACTAGCAGTCAAATACTATACATGAGCAATTGCACTGTTGTAGGAAACCATGGCGAAGGCATACACATGGATGAAACGGGTTTTAATGCCATCAATTCCATTTTTTGGGACAATGAAGTAGAAGGAATACAAAATGAAAACACGCAAATTTCAGATCCATTTTCCTCAACCGTCAGTTTTTCTTGCATAGAAGGAGGATGGTCAGGCAGTGGGACGAATAATATTTTTACCGACCCATTATTCATGACTCCTATTGACCCAACTACTTCTCCCTCTCCAGATGGAAACTTTACCCTTCAACCTTCTTCTCCTGCCATCAATACAGGAGATACAGCTAGCATTCCAACAGACGCAACCGATGTAGATGGTGATGGCAATATCGAAGAAGAAATTGATATTGATTTGAGTTACAATCTTAGAATTCAATTCAATACTTTGGATATGGGTTGCTACGAAGCATCTTGTGATGCGGATGCACCTATATGGACGGGAGAAATAGATACAGATTGGAGCAACCCTTTAAACTGGTGTCCTAACGGTATTCCAGATGCCAATGCCGATGTACAAATTGGAGCTATAGAAGCAGAGAGTTCCCCTGTCATTGCCTCCAATGTAGGTACAGTCAAATCCATCACCCTAACAAATGGCACTTTAACTGTTGATGCCAGTGGAGCAATATACATTGATGGATCTGATGCAAATGGTTTGAATATTTCAAACGGAACAGTTGTGAATAGTGGAAATATTTCGGTTGTCAATAGCTCGACAAATGGCGTTTCTGTTGCCTTAGATGGTGACATTTTCAATAATAGTGAAGGTAGTCTTTATATAATTGACCCGCTTCAAGATGGGCTAAAACTTACTTCAAATGGTGAATTCTACAATGACAGTGACGCAACATTAGAAATCAGTGGCGCAGGGGAAAATGGGCTCTCACGACGCGGAACAAGTAATCTATTCAATCTTGGGGAAATCAATATTAATCAAACATCCCCAGATAAAAAATTAGTTCCCATTGAAACCAATAGTATATTTGTAACGTCAGGTATAGGAGCAATTTACAACTTTCAATGTGCCAGCATTACGTTCGATGATGTTTTGGAAAATGGAGGAACAATTACTAACGATGGAATCATTCATGCAGATGGCACAAGTTTCATCAATACAGGTACTTTCCTACAAGGTTTCACAGGGATTATTTTCGACCCCAACGATATTTTTGCCAGTCCAGGTGGTGGTTTTGTCAATCAAGGCACAATTCTCAATGAATCTCAAGCAAGCAGTACAACAAATATATGGACAGGCTGTGCAGAAGACTTAGATTGGGATACAGCAGACAACTGGTCATTAGGGACAGAACCTTTAGCTATACAAGATGTCATTATTCCTAGTTTAGGAGAGAGTTCTAACTATCCCACTATCTCTACTACTGGAAACGTTGCCAAATCTATACAAATAAACACAAATGCCAGTCTGGTAATGGACACCAATAGTGAACTAACCATAGACGGCGGCGAAAACGGCGTTTTTGTGGAAGAAAATGCAGATTTGGAGGTGAAATCACTTGCCACATTGAACATTCTCAATACGACCAATGATGGATTCGAAAATGAAGGCACAACGACTATTCGTGGAGAATTAAACATTCAAGACTCCAATGACATCGGTATTTTCAATTATGGAATATTTGAAGTGTTTTCAGGTGAAATAATTTTAGGAAATTCAGGTACTCAAAGCATCGTAAACCTCGGTAATGTTGCAGAATTCATTAACGAGGGTACTGTTTTGATTTCTCACAATTCTTCTACAAACAGTGCCATCTCCAATGCAACAAGTGCCTTATTCGTGAACGATGGCGAATTAAACATTGAAGTGCTCTCTTCAAGCGAAGCTATCCAAAACTTGGCATCTTCCGACTTTACCAATACTTTCTGTTCAAACATCACGCTAAATCGTGAAATAGTAAACAATGCCAATTTCACAAACGAGGGTTTATTAACTACCACTTTCGATGGCACAAACAACATATCAGGTATTTTCACCAACAATGGAGTTATCAACGACTTCTACAATTCCTTCAATGGTGGCGCAGATATTACCAACAATAGCCTCATCATTTTACCCCTTACAGGCTGTTTGGGAGAATCAATTGAGAACGCCTTGATAGATGGAGGTACGAATTTGGATGTTTCAACCAATTGGTATGATGGAGGGTCAGAAAGCAGTGCTGGCACTTACGATTCCGCCAATAACACTTTTACTCCTGATAATACAATCATTGAAGTAGGTACACATACACTTGACTTTTACATTGACGACCCTTCCAATGAATGTGCTTTATATACCAGCATTGAAGTAACCATAGAAAATTGTGTTCCTGATTTCATCTGGACAGGAGGCAGTGAACCTGCAAATTCTGATTGGAACGACCCCAACAATTGGAGCACAGGCATTATTCCAGACTATAGTGATGAAGTGACCATTGCAGATATTTCACCGCTTACCAACTACCCTATCATTGATGATTTTGTAGAAATAGGAAACCTCATCATTGAAGCCAATGCTTCAGTAACCATCGCTAATGGCGGAGAATTGATTACATTCTTTACCACCACAGGCATTGATATTCAAACAGGAGCAAGTATGCTCATTGAAGACGGAGGTGCAGCACTCATTTTTGAAGCAAGTGTCACAGGCGTAAATGTTGACGGCAATTTGAATGTTAGTGGACATTTATTTATTTCTTCATCAGGAGTAGGTTTGAATGTGGGCGCAACAGGTGTGGTAAATGACAATGGATTTATTGAAATTAACGAGGGATTTGGTGGTATAGGTGTAGGTGACGGAAAAACAGGCATCATAAGTGTGGTCAATTTCTTGGAAATTCAAAATGGAGGAACATTTGAAGTGACCGCAGGCGATACTTTAGTGATTGATGGTACAGCAAGTGGTCTTGGCCCTGAAAAAGCAGGTTTTTCTGATGGGGATACAGGTATCAAAATTTTTGGCGGCGGAACTTTTACCTCTGAGGACACAGGTGTAACACAGGTCATCAATATTTCGGGAATGGGAATTGACAATGAGGGAGATGTGAACAATAGTGGCGAAATGACCATCACAGCAGAGGATACTGGCATTAGAACTTCCAGCACTTTTACAGACGATGGAAGCGTGATAATCTCCAAACCAGAAGCCACCGCAGGTTTCAAAAAAACAGGTGGCGCAAGCGTAGTCAATTTCTTGGAAATCCAAAATGGAGGAACATTTGAAGTGGTGGATGATGGCGATTTGACCATTGATGGAGAAGATGTTGGACCTACCTTAAAGGCAGGTTTCGTCAACAACGATACGGGAATTGATGTCAATGCTGGAGGCACTTTCACTTCCGAAACCAATACCAACATTCATGTCATCAATATGAGTGGTTTGAGTACAGGAGTCGTCACGAATGGAACGATAGACAATGGCGGCAGCATGGAGATTACGGTTGAAAATACAGGGATGCAAATACAATCAGACACAACCGAAAACAGTGGTCAAATCACTATTTCTAAAATTGAAGGTTTATCCTTTGCTGCAAAAACATCAGGAGGTGCAAGTGTAGTCAATTTTTTAGAGATTCAAAATGGTGGTACTTTTTCGGTCTTATCAGGGGCTTCTCTACTCATTAATGGTCAAGTTACTGGTGCCCAAAAATCGGGCGCAACCAACGCACTGCTAAACGATACGGGCATTGCAGTAAACAGTGGAGGTACTTTCATTGCAGAAACCAACTCTGATGTAGATGTCATCAACATGATTGGCGCAAGTATTGGCATGAGTACAAGTGGAACAGTCGAAAACGATGGCGATTTTGACATTACTACAGAAAGCAGAGGCGTTGAAGTACAAGCAGGTGAATTTAACAATGGCGGAGATTTGGACATTTCTAAAATTGACGGTTTATCCTTTGCTGCAAAAACAACAGGCGGGGCGAGCGTGGTCAATTTCTTGGAGATTCAAAACGGAGGCACTTTTTCGGTTTTATCAGGTGGCTCTCTACTCATCAATGGACAAGATACTGGTGCTCAAAAATCGGGTGCAAGCAAAGCACAATTCAACGATACGGGCATTGCAGTCAACAGCGGCGGTACTTTCATTGCCGAAACCAATTCTGAAGTGGATGTCATCAACATGATTGGCGCAAGCATTGGCATGAGTACAAGCGGAACAGTCACCAACGATGGTGATTTTGACATGACAACAGAGGGCAGGGGAATAGATGTTGAAGCAGGTAGCTTCAGCAATGGTGGAGATTTAGACATTTCTAAAATTGAAGGACTATCTCTTGCTGCAAAAGCATCTGGCGGTGCGAGTGTGGTCAATTTCTTAGAAATTCAAAACGGGGGTACATTTTCGGTTTTATCGGGAGCTTCTCTTACGATTGACGGACAATCTACCCTTGTTGCTAAATCAGGCGTTTTATCAAATGACACAGGTATTGATGTCAATGCAGGAGGTACTTTTGAAGCGCAAGATAGTTCTACCGTCAATGTCATCAACATGATTGGCGCAAGTACAGGAGTAGTCAACAACGGGCAACTTTCGGACGCTGGTGATTTCACCATAACCACCGAAAATATCGGAATGATGGTACAATCCGATAGCGTTGAAGTAAGTGGTACACTCACAATTACAGTTCTCGAATCTCCTTCAAAATCCATGTTGAAGAAAGGTGCTGTGAGTGTAGTCAATTTCTTGGAGATTCAAAACGGTGGAACTTTTGAAATTGCATCTGGTGGAGAAGTAATCGTGGACGGAGGAGGTGGCCCTTCAAAATCGGGAAAACTGAACAATGATGTAGGTGTAAGCATTGATTCGGGCGGATTACTACACACTGACAGTGAAGCAATTTTGCAAATCAAAAACATCATTGGCGAAGGTATGGGCATGAGAAATGATGGTACAGTGAACAACGACGGAACCGTTGACTTCAATAACATTGGCGGCAATGCCTTGGAAAACAACGAAGAGTTCAACAACAACGACTGTTCGGTGTTCATCACAGATAGCAAAGTCAACAATACAGAAGATGCCGACTTTTTGAATCAAGGCTTGATTTCGTCCAGTTATGGCGAAAATGGCGAGCAACACGAAAATGATGGAATGTTCGTAAACGAAGGAATTATTGAAGACCCTAACAATGCTTTTGTGAATATCATTGGAAATCCAATCATTGAAGTGGATGACGGCAATATTTCTAACTATACACTTTTCACTCCAATGTTCACTTGCTTTGGTGAAAATGTGGAAAATGCCACCAATAAACCCCTTGATGTCAATGGTGTATTCACCGTCAATATGTGGTACACAGATATTTCACTCACTGAAGTTGCCGGGATTTATATCTTTTCCGAAATACTAAATATCAACCGCTTTGTACCCAACTTCAATGTCTTAGGTCCTGGCACGCATACAATCTATGTGAGCGTGGACAGCGATACCTTTGCAGATTGTGGAGCAACAAATGTAGTATTGGTGAAATTGACCATTTATGACCTTCCCGAAATTACTCCAATTGACCAAGCTATTTGCCTCAACCAACCATTGACTACACCTTTGGGAGTAGAAGACAATGGATATGATTATACTTGGTACGACCAAGAAACGGGCGGCAATGTTCTGACTACTGGAACGGAATATACTCCAAATCCGCTGCCAACAACGACAACTACGTACTGGGTAGAAGCTGCAAATTCGCAAAGCTGTATGAGTGACGGCAGAACAGCAGTCACACTAACCGTTTACGATTTGCCAGAAACACAAGAAATCACTTCCAGCAGTGATTTCGTACTTTGTGAAGAGGACAACATCGTTTTAGGCGCAGGAAATTATCCTGAAAACTATACCTATCAGTGGTCCAATACTGCCACAACACAAAGTATTACTGTCACCTCTTCTGGTATTTATACAGTAACTGTTACGAACGAAAACGGCTGCACAACAACCGCAGATGCCACTCTTCTAAGCTGCTGTAATGCCGTTGCAGGTACACTTATGCTGGTAGAACCAGATGTGTGTGTAGGCGATGACCTCGTTGTAAGTACAAATGGCACACATCAAACCGATGATGGCTATGTTTTATACTATTTGTTGGTGAATGAAACAACGGGTATTATTGAAGCAGTCAATACCACAGGTATATTTGCAGGTGTGGCAGAAGGGGATTACGAACTATATAGTTATGTGGAATTAAGTGTGTTGCCACCTGTTCCCTCTCCTGTGGGTAGTTCTAATTTGTTGATAAGCAGTATTGGTACATCAGATGTTGGATGTTATGACCTTTCCACACTTCAAGCGGTCACCATGCCAGAAATACCAAGTGCAGAAGTTACCTATAGTACTACAAATGGAGCAAGTAGCCTCACCAACATGGCAACCATCACCATCACAGGTGGAACGCCTTCTTACTACACAGACTTTACATCTACAGGGGCTGCTTTCTTAAACAGTTTTGCAGTAGGGGTTTATACGGTTAATTATTCCGATGAAGCTACTTGGAACTTGATAGTTACGGACGACAATGGCTGTGAGAGTGCCGCATGGATAATTGGTTCATCGGACAATCCAAATGTAACCATCAACAGTGTGGTCATTACAAAGGAAACGTGCATAGGTGATGAAGATGGAGCAATCAACATTGCAGTGAGTGGTGGATTTGCTTGTGTTCCTCCTCCTGCTTACACCTATAGTTGGACAGGACCAAACGGTTTTGTTGCCAGTACAGAAGACATCTCTAACTTGGTATCAGGCACTTACTACGTCACCATCAACGACTGCAATGGCGGAAGTTTGACCGACGATTTTTATGTGGGCAGACAGCCTTCGGGTAGAGGCAGAGGTCGAGGAAGTGTTGGCTGTGCAACAAGTGGCAGCAAAACAGACATTGTCAATTCAGGTGAGACTTTCTTACAAGTTCGTCCAAATCCATTTAGCTATTATACGACTATTGAATTTGGCATTGCACAAACGGCTATTGCAGACATCACACTCTACACTTTGGATGGTAGAAAAGTGAAGGAAATTTACCACACACTTGCCGAAAACGATGCAGTTCATCAGATTTACTTTGAGGCTGAAAATATCAGCCCAGGTATGTACTTGCTGCGATTAACAACCGAAAGTGGGGAAATGGTGATAGAGAAGTTGGTGGTACAGTAAATCAATATCGAATTAAACAAAAAAAGGCTCAACAACAGTTTCAAAACCGTCATTGAGCCTTTTTTTATATCATTATTGATTGAATTAGAAGCTTATCCGCTACCAACGTTTACCAAACATGAACTTCACATACAAATTCAAAAACAAAAACTTATTGTAATCTATCTCCTCGTCCAATGCCACCAAAATTGGTACACGAGAAGCATACACATTCACCATTGCACCTACTTCCAAAGCCTTTACATACTCATTGTAGTTGGCCCAATCAAACATAAGGGCAACTTTTGCCTTTGCACCGGGATAAATTTTCATTTCGTTGAGGCCAAAAGAAAATCCGGAAGCTCCGTAAATGCGGTTTTGACTCAGAAAAATATTGGCATTTCCTTCAGGTTCTAAGCCATCTTCGTATTTTTCGTCACGAGTCGTGAAGTTGATATTGCTGCCATTTCCATAAATCAATTCGAGGTAATAAGGTTTGGCAAGTCCCAAAGACAATCCACCCGCATAATACAAACCTATGTCCACCCCACTTTTACGCCCCTTTTCCGCCAACATTTTTATTTTGCCCACTGTAAAGTTGAGGTTGTAAAAATTGTTTTGTTTGGCATACACATACCCACGAGCAGAATTGCGAGAAGAAGCAAAAATGCTTTGATTACGGTATTCTTTTGGATGTTTAATGTCCATCAACTCAATTTCATAAACGGTTTTTTTGAAAATATTGTTGATTTTTACAAAGTGTGCATTGATACCAAAGCCATTGGTATGGGCTTGAATACCCATGCTAAATTCCCGCTTAAACACCACATCATCGTAGGTCAGGGTGCTGTTTTGGGCGGCCAAAAAGTTGGGAGCCAATACAAGGAAAACTACTAGGTAACGTAAATAGGACATAGGGGTGATTTTAAAAAATGAGCAATCTTAACTCTAAATTTACAAAGAATATTACAAAAAATAGATTCTTTTTGTTTATGATACCCCTATTTCTATCAATTCTTACTGCAAAAATGTAGCATGACCGACCGAAAAGGGCAATACATCTCAATGAGCACAGCGCACACAAGTAGCACTTTCAGGCATATACATCAACCGAGCCATTTGAATAGACTGACCACACTTTACACATTTCCCAAATTCGGCTTCGTCAATTTTCGACAAAGAAGTTTGTAAATTCGACAACTTTTGCCTCGCTCGCCTTAAATTCTCCTCATTCACCCCCTTATTATTGATGGCATCCATTCGGGTAATTCTTCCCAAAGCATTGTCTGGGGAAATAGGTTGGGTCAGCACTTCCAACTCAAAAATCTGGTCTTCCACCACTGCAATTGCCTCCTCCATTTTTTGCTTCAATTCTTCTCTTTCAGCCAAGTCCATACGCTACCAAATAGTTGATTTGTGTTTACAATAAAATACTCTCTAATAACAAAATAGCTGTGCAACTGTTTTCGTACATTTGGACTTTAAACGAAAGACTAAAACCTTATAGGTTTAACTTACGAAAATACATACAAGTTTAGTAACTTCAAGAAATCATATAACCTACGTTTCGGTCATATTTCACAGAGCATTGAAAATCAAATTTAATAATAATTAAAAATCTATCAATTGAGATAAAAATAATTTCTTAGTAATTTGATTTTTATTTTATTATAAAAAAGTTATCGAAATGTAGGATATAATTAAACACCTATAAGGTTTGAAAGCCCTTATTAAAGTCTTTCGTCTTATGTCTAGAACATAAAACAAACCATCAAATGAAAAAATTCTTCTACACCATCGCTGCCTTATGTTTCCTCACTTTCTCCCTTCAACTATCAGCCCAACAAACCGAAACCTCAAAAGAAAACGCCTGCAAAGTCATGATGCCCACGCTTGAAGGCACTTACGAAGGTGACTGCAAAAAAGGTTTTGCAGAAGGAACAGGTAAAGCTGTTGGATTGGATCAATATGAGGGTGACTTCAAAAAAGGATTACCACACGGCAAAGGCACTTACACATGGTCGAATGGTGATTACTACATCGGCAACTGGAAAAATGGTGAGCGAAACGGTGTAGGCATGATGCGGATTGCAGGAGAAGCCACTACTGAAAAACCCAAAGACAGAGAGGGTATATGGAAAAATGGCAAATTTGTAAGAGCCATCTTTGAAGCCAACCACAAATTCCTCCGAAAACAAAATGTGGTCAGTGCTTCTGCCAAAAAAATGGATGATGCCATCAATAGAGTCCAAACCAACATCACCAACGCCTCAGAAGTCCGAGATTTGATGATTATCAATGATAGCGGCATCCTCGAACAAGACGGCAACAACCGCATCACCATCCGTGATCCGCAATTCCCTCTCCACGTAAAAATCAACTACCGAACTTCCTCTAAATTATCTGGAACAGACATAGATGTTGTCGTAGAATACATCCTCGGATCTCCTGGTAATTGGATGGTGACTTTGAGGCATTGAGTAAAGTTCTCCTCTTTATTATCATTTGTAGCTTAAAATTCCTGATTCAAAGCCGTGTCTGTTCCACCTTCATTAGAATCTTCAGGCAAGGCTATTGAAGTGGGAAGATGATTGTTATTAACAGGTACAACCGTAATATCCGACTCTTTCCCCCAAAAACTTTGATTTAAAGTCAATGCTATTTGGCAATCAGTAGCATCTTCTGTTAGCAGCAATGACACAGGTAATTGATTGTAAGTGACAGAAATAGCAGAGCCATGAGAACCTGTACCCCATTCATAACTATAACCTTGAAAAGGAATCCTATCTCCATTGATGTAAACATATACTGGGAAAGGAATTTCAGGAAAATTAATTGGATCAAAAGAACATACAGGAACGATTTCAACATCCGCATCTTCTAAATCACAAACACTTGTTTTGGCATGATTGAGTATTTCGTTATCCAACTCCGTTACAATTTCTGCATCTTTACTACAACTCGTCAACGCCAATAAGAGGGCAAAAAATAGGCTAAAAAGGATTCTTGTGTTCATTATTGATTGCTTTAATTATGAAAGTTATGATTGTCATCTGTATAACCTCTGCCCTTCCATAAACGCTGCATATAAGAATCGTTATTTATGATAAATAGCCCGTTCAAGTGTGAACACTTGAACGAAGCCCTTGCCGCAAGTTTCCTAACTTACAGAATGTTAATCTTTTAGAAAATGGAAGTCTTAGGAACTTCCGTTTTCTGTAGGGAGTAGTTTTTTGAACAGAAAAAGATAAAGACCTAACTTGAAGCAAAAACTTCTGAAATTTTTGTTTTTAAAAAAAGTGGTTGTCACTGAAGTCAATCACCTCTAAAGTCTAAATTTCAGAAGTCTATTTCACTTCACATATTTTGCGATAGGCAGTCAGTCTATAGTAATCCTAAAACTCCCTTCCCTTCAACATTCCATGCCAGTACATTTTCGGCAAACCATAAGCCTTCAAAGCATACATACTGTAACGCTCCTCACTTTGGTCGAATGGGAAAGACTCTGCAGGTTGTTTATCGTAGTCAAATTCTGCCAAAATCAACTTGCCATAGCCCGTCACCAAAGGACAAGAAGTATAACCATCGTAGTGTTTCGCCAGTGGCTGTCCATCCATCAGTGACATTAAATTTGCGACCGTTGTAGGGGCTTGTTTGCGGATAGCAGCACCCGTTTTGGAAGTCGGCAAATTGCTGCAATCTCCCAGTGAAAACACATTCTCGTAGCGGGTATGTTGTGTGGTGTATTTGTCCACTTCTACCCATCCCGAACTTGCCGCCAAAGGACTGTTCTTGATGAAATCAGGTGGTGCCATTGGAGGCGTGACGTGAATCATGGAGTATTCCATTGTGGTTTTTTCACCTGTTTCCATGTGTACAAAATCTGCCTCTTTTTTGTCGGGTCGAAGTGCAGTCAAATTGGTCAACCAATGGCGGTTGATGCCATAACGGTCGGCTACTTTGGTCAAAGAAGCGGCATACTTAGGCACTGCAAAAATGCCTCCGCCCGCTTTGCAGAAATGAACATCTACTTTCTTTGACAAGCCGTTTTTGCGGAAATAGTCAGAAGCCAAGAAACAAATTTTGATGGGTGCGCCACCGCACTTGATGGGTGTAGCGGGTTCGGTAAAAATCGCATTGCCGCTTTTGGTGTTTTGAATAGCAGCCCAAGTAGAATCCACTGTTTCAAAAGAATAATTGCTGACTACACCTGTACCAGGTTTGCCCACGCTTTCCTTCAATCCAGGAATGAGTCCCCAATCTATCTGAATTCCTGCTGCAACGACCAAATAGTCGTAAGTCACTTTTTTACCACTCTTCAGCGTAACACTGTTGTTGTCTGGGTCGAAACTTTCTACAGCGTCTTGTATCCATGTCGCATTGTGTGGAATAAAATCGGCTTGGTTTCTTTCCGAAACGCTTTTGTCAAAAACACCTGCACCTACCAAGGTCCAAATCGGTTGATAGTAGTGTTTGGTGCTTGGGTCTATGATTGCCACTTCTGGAGCGTTGGGTTTATTACATAATAAGGATGCTACGGACAAGCCTGCACTCCCCGCTCCAACTATAAGTACTTGATAATGTGCCATAATAATTATTTTAATATGTTTAAGTTATTATTATTATTGATTAAATGGTATATCCGTTTTAGACTTTAGACGAAAGATTAAAGACATAAGACAAAAAGTTTTAAATCATCGACAGCAATTAAATAAAGTAAAATTGAATTTTTAATTCAATTTAATCATAACCAAACATTTACTTATTTTGTCTTTCTACTTATGTCTTTCATCCAAAGTCCAAATTTATTACAGTTTCTTACCAAACTGTTTGGCGAAGGCGGTCAAAAAGCCAAGCGTACGCTGCATATCGGGATTGCCCATGACCCGCAACATGCCAAAAAATCCTACTTTTTGGGGTGGTTGATTTTGGCTTTCTGCCAATGCCTGTGCTGCACAATTGACAATTTTCAAAGTTTTAGGAGCCAGAGCACCGCTGTCCAACAAAGCCTTAAATTCTTCGGAACGCATCAAAACGGTCATTTTGGAAGTCAAATTTGCGCCTTCTTTTAGCAACAAATCCAAGTCGAAACCATTGGCTGCTGCGGTTTGATATCCTTCGTCTAACATATCTATGGTCATCGCTACCAATCCAGGTCCTTGATTTGCCAATTCCAATACGCTGTTCAACTGCGATACCATTGCAGGGGAGGTGAGTTTTTCGGCTATTTCTAAAGCCGCTCCCAAACGTTCTTCAATGTCAATGCCTTTGTTCGAAGCTTGCCTTACTGCATCATCCGCCATATCTGCTACCATGCTTACCAATCCAGGTCCTTGATTTGCCAATTCCAATACGCTGTTCAACTGCGATACCATTGCAGGGGAGGTGAGTTTTTCGGCTATTTCTAAAGCCGCTCCCAAACGTTCTTCAATGTTAATGCCTTTGTTCGAAGCTTGCCTTACTGCATCATCCGCCATATCTGCTACCATGCTTACCAAACCAGGTGCTTTATTCGCCAATTCCAACACGCTGTTCAACTGCGATACCATTGCAGGGGAGGTGAGTTTTTCGGCTATTTCTAAGGCTCCTCCCAAACGTTCTTCAATGTTAATGCCTTTGTACGAAGCTTGCCTTACTGCATCATCCGCCATATCTGCTACCATGCTTACCAAACCAAGGTGCTTTATTCGCCAATTCCAACACGCTGTTCAACTGCGATACCATTGCAGGGGAGGTGAGTTTTTCGGCTATTTCTAAGGCTCCTCCCAAACGTTCTTCTAAGTTGATGCCTTTGTTAGAGGCTTGTTTTACCGCATCGTCTGCCATATCTGCTACCATACTTACCAAACCAGGTGCTTTATTCGCCAATTCCAACACGCTGTTCAACTGCGATACCATTGCAGGGGAGGTGAGTTTTTCGGCTATTTCTAAGGCTCCTCCCAAACGTTCCTCAATGTTGATACCTTTTACGGATGCCTTATTGTAAGTTTCATCTACAATATCCGCCGCCATACTCATCAGCCCTGGCCCTCGTTCGATGATTGTGGCCAGCCTATCCACTGTTTGCTCCAAAGTGTCTATTCTGTCAAGCAAATGGTTGATGGCGTGCAATGTTTTTTCACTGGTCAAGCGTTCTTGAAGTTGCTGTCCTTCTGCTGTATCCAACCATCCTCTGTTTCCGTTCTTGGTCATTGCGAAATATATTTTGTTTTATTAATTGATTAAAAGATATATGGAAGCCCTACTTCAAATAAAATAAGTCTTCCTGTGGTCGAACAGGACGCTTAAACCAAAGCGGTCGCCGCAAACCACCTGGACCTGGCGCAGGTCGGGTCATATCCAACCATTTGCGATAGACTTCAAAAGACTTTTCGGTATCCACCATGATGTCACCGTACTTATCCTCTGGATGTGCCAATTCCACTCGAACCTTCTGATGCCAACAGTGCATTCCGCTGATGGGGTCGGGGTGAACTGGAAAGGTAATGTTTTGATGTACACCGCCATCGCTCCAAAAAATGCGGGATGAATCGGCATCGGTACTTTTGTAGGGGCGAATACCTTGCAGGGTTTGCATTTTCCATGCAGTACCCTCTTTTTTAATGGAAACCGTGTTGGTTGCCCAGCGATTGCCCACTTTGTCTTGTGGTCTGCGCCAACGTCCGAGGTGATGCGAACAGGCAATAACTCCTGGCTTCATACCTTCTGTAACCCAGACTTTGTCGACAAAATAACCGATGTCGGTATTGATTCTGACCAAAGATCCTGTTTGAACGCCCATTTTTTCGGCATCCGAAGTGTGCATCCATATTGGGTTTCGATTCGCTATTTCGGTGAGCCACTTGGCATTGCCCGAACGTGAGTGAATCAAGACAGGCAAACGGAAAGTCGGCACAAGCGGAAACTCTCCTTTGGAGGAGTCAATGTTGTCGGGGTGAATGTGACTTTTGATGTATGTCGGAATGGCGTGTTCGCCCCATTTCCAATCTACCATAGTTTGCGAGAAAAATTCTTGTTTTCGGGTTGGTGTGGGAAAACCTACATGTGCTTTGCCGTCCACCATCACACCTATTTCATTGCCGCCTTTCGTGATTACGCCTGTTTTTTGGTCAATAGCAGCATTTTGCAGTTCTGTGTCTTGCAACGTTTTGAGGTATTTGTTGTAAGAGGTTTTTTCGATTTCAAACGCCCCATATTTTTTCATATAGTCCAATGGATTCAATCCTTCTTTTGCAGCCGCTTCGGGCAATCCTGCAACGTTCTCAAAAATGTATTGGTAGTATTCATCAATGTTGATTTTTTCGCCTTCTCGATAAGGAGACAAAAAGTGTTTGCGGATGCCGAGACTACCGTCGGGATCTATGCGCCAAGAGAGTTCAATCCAAAACTCGTCTTCTTCCCACACTTCGCCTGGGTTGGTTTCGTAGGTAAATTCGGTAATTTTTCCCGCTCGCCTTGCCGCCTCTCGCAAAACGGGCTGGCGAAAAGCAATCCACATTCCGCTATGGGTCGCATAGCTGTTGATGTCGTGTCGCTCGGCTGAATGTCCCATTGGCAGCACATAGTCTGCAAAAAATGCTGTTTCGTTCCAAGTAGGCGTGAGTGCAATGTGCATCCCTACTTTTTCGGCATCTTGCAGCATTTCCATCCAACTGAATCCATCGGGATAGGTCCAAACGGGATTGAAGACACGGGTGAAATAGACCGACATTTTACCCCGATTTTCCTTCAAAAAATGCGGCAACAAAAAGCTCATTTCGAAGAATGCCAGTGGATATTCATTCGGAAAATGCAGTTCGTTCCAGAATTTGTGGGCAGGTGGATTGTCAAAAAACTTGGGCTTGAATTTGTTCCAACTATTGGGTGAAGTTCCTCCAACGGTTCCCACACTACCTGTCAAAACATTGAGAAAATGCAAACAACGAGAAACGCACCAGCCGCCAAGGTTGCCGCTTGCTGCACTTCTCCAATTGTGGGTCGCAAATCGTTCTCCTGCTTTGCCTATTTCTGTAGCGACTTCTATTACTGTTGCAGCTTTTACGCCACTTTCTTGTTCTGCAAATTCGGGTGTATATTCGGCGTAAACGTCTATCAATACTTCAATGAAGTTGTCGAAAGTGCGCTCTACTGCGGGATGTTCTTTTTCTAGGTATTCTTCCCAGTTGACCCAATTGCGGACAAACTTTTCATTGTAGAGTTTTTTCTGCAAAATGATGCGAGCCATTGCCAACAACAAAGCAGCTTCACTTCCTGGATAGGTTGGCATCCAATAGTTTGCCATGCTTGCGGTGTTGGACAAACGGGGGTCCATGACCGCCAATTTTGCACCTGCCATCATACCTTCAATGATGCGCTGTGCATGTGGATTGAAGTAGTGTCCAGATTCTAAGTGTGCGCTAATCAGCAGAATAAACTTAGCATTGGCATGGTCGGGGGAAGGGCGGTCGTAGCCATACCATATATTGTAGCCAAATCGTGCGCCTGATGAGCAGATGTTGGTGTGGCTGTTGTGCCCGTCAACACCCCATGCCTGTAACACCCTATCCATGTAACCTTCATGTCCGGGGCGACCAACATGGTAGGCGACTTCATTGTTTCTACCTTCTTGTAGTGCCTTGCGAATTTCGGCAGAAATTTCATTGAGGGCTTGGTCCCAAGTGATGCGTTCCCATTCTCCTGCTCCTCGTTCGCCTTTTCGTTTCATGGGGTAGAGGATGCGATCTGGATCGGTGATTTGGTTGATGGTAGCGGGACCTTTGGCGCAGTTGCGTCCTCGGCTTCCGGGGTGGTAGGGATTGCCTTCAAATTTTCGTATTTGATTGGTTTCTTTGTCGACATAAGACAACAAACCACAAGCAGATTCACAATTGAAGCAGGTGGTCGGCACAATGGAATAGTGTTTTTTGTCCTTTTTGGGCCAGCTTTTGGCTTCGTATTCTACCCAATCATCCCACTGCTCGGGGGGAGGATATTTAGTGAGGTCACCAGGCTCAGTGAGGCGAGGTAAGGCAATTTCTTGTTGTTTTTCGTGTAGGTTAGGAATGATGCGGAGTTTTTCCGCTATTTTTTCTATGATGGAGGGTTTGTGTTTGTAGCTCATTCTTTTCTATTTACTAAGTAATGAATCCTATTGAAGTGTCAATATCGTTTAAATATTTCTACTTATTGATTGTTTTGGATTTAATTGTAGGCATAGTTACGGATAATCCGTTTCACAAATAGTGACTTTTATCACCAAATGGGCTATGAGGTCATTTTACTGTTGTTTGAGGAGATGTATATATTTTTGGGTAGTAATTATTTTCCTGCAAATGCTTTATCTAAAATAATTTTCTCTCTAAACCTAAAACCCTCAGTTTTCAAAGAACTATTACTATTCTTAATAATAGCATCCATAATCTCCATAAATTAAATACAAATTTATTTTTGGCAAAAAATTTGCTGTTAAGTTCTTCAACACACTATTAATAAAACACACATATCAAATTTTTCAATAGTTTAACAGACATTATTATGACAATTTATTGAATTGAGGTCATAATTATGCCTAATATTAATCCACGAAATAAATAGTAGAATACAATGAGACTTATCAAGCCCTTACACTCACTCTTGTACAGAAACAATCGTTTTTTCAAATTAAGCAAACATTCACTATATAAGTTCCTGTCTGTTTTTCTCCTGCTTTTTAGTTTTCACACATCTTCAATTGCCCAAACTTGTAGTGGCAATGCTACGACAGTTGTTTCCTCCCATTATACCTACAATTCTACCCGAGCATTGGGTGTGGCAAACAACTCTGGTGCTGGCCTGTACAACATAAATGCACAACTGGTATTGGATCTGGGAAACATTCTAAACTCAGGTCAAAATTTCACAATTCGCTGGGCAGATGTGTCTAGTACCGATCCTATAATCCGCATAGAACAATCTTTGGATGGAGTGAATTTTACCACCGCAACAGGCAGTCCTTTTACCGTAAATACCTCAAATTCATGGGCAAATAAAGTGGTCACTACCAACACCCAAACACGCTATTTGAGGATTACGAATACCAATGACAGCGATTTGTTGATAGATGCCATCACTTTTACATCGGTATCTTGTGACAATACACCAAATTTTACCAATAGAGTGGATGATGGAACTTGCACAGGAAGTACCGTTAACAATGATGCAGCCATTATTTCTTATAGCATCATCAATGCCAATAGGATAGGCATCAGCTCGGCAAATGCAAGCAGCTACAATGGAAATGCTTATGCAAGTGCCAGTACAATCAGTGGTGGAACTTTCACCTTCTCCAATTTGATGCACAATACCACCTACATCATTCGAGCCTTCAATGGAAACAATACCAACTTTACAGATGCAACGGTTTCTGTTATTTCTGCCCCTTGTCAACCCCCTTCTGATTTGCCGTGGACAGCTGGAGATTGTGGCATTTTATTAGGAGGAGTTGCAGCAGCCACCTGTGGAGTCACTACTTCTGTTCCTGAATCTATGCGTTGGAGTTTTGGATTGATGGACATCAAAAATTCTATTCCCGCTTCAGGTAGGGTGGACCAATCAGGCAATCAAGCCATGTATCATCATTCTTCTTGGCACATTGATCAGATTGGAAATGTCTATGGGATTGCAATGAACCAAACCACAGGAGATATATTTTTGACCGCTTCGGCGAATTATGGAGCGGGTTTTTTGGGTCAACCTGGCATCATCAAGTATGGCAGCATTGGAGGAGGAGCCAGTAGTTTGGCTGCTGCAGGAACAGTTTATCGAATAGATGGTTATTCGGGACAAGCAAGCGTATTTGCACAATTGCCCCAACAATCTACCACTATTAACAACGAAGACTGTGAAACTACAGAATCTGCTTCCAGAACAACAGGCCCAGGGTTGGGAAACATTGCTTACGATGAAACCCACAACCAGTATTTTGTATCAAATATTGAAGATGGAAGAATCTATCGTTTGAATGCTTCAGGCACTATCTTAGATTCTTACGATCCACTGATTTACGACAATGGTGCAGCAGGAATTACCAATTTAGAGGACTTGGCCTATGGTTTGGCTGTTGAGCCTGATGGCGGACGTTTATTTTTTGGAATGGTGGATGCCCCCAATGGAGGTTCTATTGCAGGAGTTGGTACTGTTCCCATTTACTCAGTTGCATTGACGGGGAGCGGTGGTTTTTCAGGAACTGTGAACAATACCAATATGCCAAGCGGAGCAACTTACAATAACTATGTAGGTGCGGATGTATTTCATACCAATATCTCTACGGGTAGTTCTACTGGTTCTACCTACACAACCAATACTGTTTATCTCATCTCCGATTTGGCATTTTCACCCAATGGTGATTTGTTAGCAGCAGTCAGAGTGAGTTGCAAAAACACATTTTTTAGTTCTTACAATCACTGGGGAGAAACAAATATCATCACAAAAAATGGATCAGGTATTTACAACAACAGCATTACCGAACTGAATGTTTCGGTACAAGGAGATGCGGCAGTTGAAGACAGTTATGGAGGAGTAGGAGTCTATGAACTGCAAGATGGCTCAGGAGAAATCCACTATGTCCTCTCTTCTTCGGATATTTTGGATGAAGCAGGGCCTCACGGTATTGCGGTCTTCAAATCTACCACTACCAATTCCCCCATTTCTCCCTTGGGAGCACTCTCTTATGGTTTTGTGGACTCTGGCGACCCCAAAGGAATGGGAGGAGATGTTGAAGTTTTTAGTTCATGTGATTGTACTGAACCCACTGCTAGTGCTTCCGCTGATGATGGCACCTGTTCTACAGGCACTACTCCTAATAATGACGCAAGTATCACTTTGTCAGGAATATCTAATGGTACTCGAATAAGTATCAGTAGTGCAAATGCAGCGAGTTATGATGGCGATGTCTTTTTTGATGCGACCAATATTTCGGGTAGTAGTGCTACGCTCTCCAATTTGCAGCACAATGCAGATTACATCATCCGAGTCTTCAATGGAGGAGGAGCTTGTTACACAGATTTTACAATCACAACCCCAGATATTTCTATACCCACTTGCTCTGCCTCCAATGACAGCCCCATCTGTATCGGAAATACCTTGCAACTTACTTCAACAGGTGGCATGTCTTGGTCTTGGAGCAGCAATGGAAGTGCGGTATTAAGCAGTATGACTGCCCAGAACCCGACTGCAACGAATGTAAGCAATGGCGAAATTTTTAGTGTAACGGTAACAGACGGAAATGGTTGTAGCAGCACTTGTACAACGACTGCAACAGTTACGAACCCTCCTATCTTGACTCCAAACAACGATGCGCTTTTGTGCAATGGCGATAGCAATGGCACGGTGAGTGTGGGTGTTTCGGGAGGCAGTCCAACCTTCAATTATGCTTGGTCCACAGGCGGCAATGCAGCAAGTATAACCAATTTGAGCGCAGGAACTTATACGGTAACAGTCACAGATGCCAGCAATTGTGTGACAACGGCCACAGCCACAGTGACAGAACCCAGTACGCTTGGAGTCGTATTGAATCCAAGTAATGTAACTGTCAAACATGGCTACGATGGAAGTATTACTACATCTGTTACGGGTGGAACTCCTAACTATGCCTACGAATGGAGCAATGGCGAAACAACTGCCAATCTCAGTGCTTTATCAGCAGGTACTTATACGGTGACAGTCACCGATTTCAATGATTGTACACAAACTGCCGAAGTGACCATTACACAACCTAATTGTCCGCCTAATATTGAATGTGGGAGGGTGAGTGTGGCGAGGAATTAAGCAGTGAATCTATCAAACAAGAAAAGGCATGAACTCTTCCAAATTCATGCCTTTTCGCTTTTCTGCAAAAGCCTATTGTTTTAATTCTATCAATTCAACTCAATCTGCTGCGGTGCTTCTACCCATATTTTTTCGGTAATGTAAATACCTACCAAAGCCGTCAATCCTGCAACCGCAAGAATAGGAATGGAAGTACCTCCCACAAAAGCAAGCACCAAAGGAATTACATTGCCGAGGATCAATGTGCCACCCCAAAATTGATTTTTATACATTCCAGAAGTAATCATTTTTACAACTGTCTTTGCATCATCCGTTGGATGGGGAACGGTAATTTCTGCCCATAAAATCACCAAATTGGTGATAGTTGAAGCAATCAAAACCATTTTCAAATAAGCTATCCATTCTGTATTTCCGCCCATTGCAGCCGCTAATACCAACAAGATGGCGGCACCAGCCATAAAACTATGTATCAACATGTGCATCGGTAAAACTGGACTTTGCCAAAAATCACGTCCTTTGGATTGGGCAAACAAGAAGGCCGTGTAAATGGCAGTAATCACTCCAAACACAGCACCTATCCACCAAAAAGCCGTCACCAAAGCATCCATTTGTAAAAATTTTGCGCCCAACCAAAACGTCAAAAGACCACCGTAAATCGCCAAGGCATAACCACCTTTGACCAACCATGAACGCCATTGAGGTCGAAGCATGACATACAAAAATCGTTTGGGTTGGTCCAAATCCATTACCAACAAAACGGTCGTTGCAGCCAAAAACAAAAGACTAATACCAACAGCCGCCCATTCGGTCATGGCTTCAACAGGCGCAATACCAAAAGCTACGGCTAAAAAGGTCACCAAAAATGTACCTGCTGCAATGGCTTTCGTCCACACATAAGTCGACACTTCCCATCCCCAAAGGATGCCTTTTTTGGGTGCATCATACACACGTTTGGCATTTTCCATCACCGCTTCAATGGTTCTTTTCTTAGGTTGTGTTGCTGCAACATCTATTGCAGGTTTGGGAGTAATGGTTTCACCTGATAGTTCCGCTGCCATTTCGACCAAACTTTTGCCGTCCATGATTTTTTCGGCAGCATAGCGGGCATAGTGTCCGACACCTCCCGTTTGGGAATTCCACATATAGTCGTCCGACTTTTGGGTAGCTGAAGCATTGAGAGAACTCAAGTCTCCATCAATGTAAAATACATTGGGTTTTGTACCTTTTTCTGGTTTGCGGACAGTGACAGCTTCTCTCGAAAGCAATTGAGCGATTTCGGTTGTTGGGTCTTCCATATCACCTGAAATGATGGCATGTTCCGGGCAGACATTCACACATGCTGGCTCCAAACCCACATCAACTCTATGGGCGCAGTAATTACATTTTGCAGCCGTATGGGTGTTGGGGTCAATGTAGAGAACATCATAGGGACAGGCTTGCATACAAGATTTGCAGCCAATGCAACGGTCATTGTCAAAATCCACAATTCCGTCAGGTCGAATATAGAGCGCCTCAACAGGGCAGATTTCTACACAGGGCGCATCGGTGCAATGGTTGCAGCGCATGACCGAAAAAAGTCGTCGAGAATCGGGAAAAGTTCCTTTTTCGACTTGTTTGACCCAAGTTCGGTTTACACCTATTGGCACATCGTGTTCTGATTTGCAGGCTACTGTACATGCGTGACAGCCTATACATTTGCGATTGTCTATTACGAATCCGTATTTCATGTGGTTGTTTGTTGTTGGCTTTGAAAGTCGAAATATAAGGGAAGATAGGTAAAATGTGGGTGACTATTATCACATTTTGCAGTTTTGTGAAAGTTGAATGGTAGGAAAGGAAAAAACTACAAGTTTATTGAATCAAATTGACCACTACTTTCACCATCATGTCTTTGTCTTCTGAATGGCTTTCTGCAATCATCAGCGTCAAGGCTACAAGGGTTTCATCGGCTATTTTTTTGTAGCCGTTTTTGTCGAAAAGTAGGTGATTTACATCCAAAAACCAAACAAACAAAAAGGCTGCAATGCGCTTGTTGCCATCCGAAAATGAATGATTTTTGACCACAAAATACAGTAGATTTGCCGCTTTTTCTTCAATGCTTGGATAAAGGTCTATTCCTCCAAATGTCTGAAAAATGTTCTGCAATGAACCTTTGAAAGAATCGTCTTTTTCTCTCCCAAACAAACCTTCAAAGTTCGTTTGTCTGCCCAATTCGTCAATCGCTGCCCGTGCTTCAGAATAGGTGATTTGGTAAGCGGTTTGAGTAGATTCTCTCGTCATTTCTAACCGTTGATGGTCGTAATCGTCCAACAAATCCAAGGCACGAGAATAACCTCCAATGACTTTCAACAATCCAATCGCTTCCGTATTGTTGAGTTCCCTGCGCTTGATGATGTCGTTTTGGAGGGCAACTATTTGCTGCAATTCACTGAGTTGCTCGGTTTTTTGTGCCAAACGCTTTTCGTTGATAGCATATCCTTTCACGAGATAGTCTTTCAATATTTGATTCGCCCAGATGCGGAATTGAGTAGCTCTTTTAGACTTTACCCTATAACCTATTGCAATGATAGCATCCAAATTATAATTCCTCTGATTCCGCTTAACCGTTCTTTTTCCTTCTTTTCGAACTTGTAAGAAATCCTTACAAGTTGCATCTTCTATTAACTCACCTTCTTCAAATACACCTTTTAAGTGCATGGTCACATTTTGCGGAGTTGTTTCAAACAAATCTGCCATTTGTGCTTGAGTCAACCAAACTGTGTCTTCTTGTAAAGTCACCTGTAATTCCATTCCTCCGTCTTCTGATTGATAAATTACTATTTGTTCTTGTATAGTCATAATTTCATTTTTTTATATAATAGTTCGCTATAAATCAATTACAAATATAACAAAGTACCTCTAATTCTGCCTATTCATCATATTTTTAAATCACCTCAAATACATTGCATTTGGGCTTTAAGCAGCAATAAAAATATACTTTTTATTTTTAAAAAATATATTTTTATAGATCTAAGAAACAAAAAACACCCTTACTGCACATACGGTCAGCAAGGGTGTTTTAGTTTGTGAAGTGATTAGAACTCAATTAGTCTAATTTGCAGAAATCGTATATTCAAATTTATTGCCTACCGAGTAATTTCGCATATTGATGCTGATTACCTTGTCTCTCGCATTGGAGATGGTAAAGGCTTTGGTTTTGGTGTAGTTACCATTGTTGAAGGTATAGGAATGAATGGTTCGGGTATTGTTATTTTTATCTGTGGTACAAATGGTTACACCTGTTTTGGCTTTTCCATCTGTTTTGCGGAGTGTGATGGTGACGGTGTTGTTTCTTGCAGGTGGAGTGATGAATGTGCGGTTGGTTTGTCCCATGATAGTACCGTTTTCACTGCGGTTGTTGATTTTGAGGTCTCTTGGCCCGATGGTCGCCCAACTATTGCCGACCAAGCCATTCCAACTACTGATTGCACGGTCGGCTTGATTGAGGTAAGTGACTGTATTGAGTCCACTTGCATCACCTACTCCCAAATCTTTCCACGCTTTCCACATTTTTGAAACAACGCCTGCCGAAGAACTGCAACTCGGTGTTTGAGCTGAAACGGTTGCATTACAAAGTAAGAAACAAATCACCAAAGAGAACGAACATTTTACTAAAGTTTTCATCTGAATAAGGTTTTATTGGTTTATTAAAAAAATGTACTTGATTGTGTTCGCTCATATTAGACGCATGGAGATTGGGGTTTTGAAAAATAATTGAAAAAAGTAGCTGTGGGGAATTGGAGGAACGGTAAAGAACGGGCATAAAAAAACTCCAAACCATTTTATAATCAATGATTTGGAGTTCCAATTGAATAAATAAAAATTTATTTTATTGAGTCTTCCGACTAATCAAAACTTCACCTCTGGCGCATTTTCTGCCCCAGCGTCCGACTCAAAATAGCCTTTTTTGCTAAAGCCAAAGATACCTGCGGTAATGTTGTTCGGAAAAGAACGGACATATTTGTTGTAGTTTTTTACTTGATCATTGAAGCGATTTCGCTCCACACGAATCCTGTTTTCAATGCCCTCCAACTGGGACTGTAAATCTCTAAAAGCATCCGTAGCCTTTAGTTCGGGGTAACTTTCTACGGTTGCCAATAGGCGAGAAAGTGCAGAGTTAAGCCCTGATTGTGCTTCTTCAAACTTTTTGATAGCATCGGGTGTGAGGTTCGTTGGGTCAACGGTTACACCTGTTGCCCTTGCACGAGCATTCACCACTGCTTCTAAGGTTTCTTTCTCAAAATTTGCAGCACCTTTCACTGTTGAAACCAAGTTGGGAATCAAATCTGCACGTGCTTGATAGGCATTTTGTACATTTCCCCATTGCCCTTCTACTTCTTCATCCAAGCTGACCATCGAATTGTAGCCACAGGAATTAAGTGTTAATAGGGTAACAATCAACAAACTGAATAATTTAATTTGTTTCTTCATGTCTTTTATTTTTTGAGTTTTTGATGTTAACTTAGAGTAAAAATAACAATATTTCATTAAAATTAATGCATCAGGCCTTAGTTTGGTCTATCCAAAAAAATAAACACCCCTGATAGCTGAATAATTCCATCTATCAGGGGTGTTCGATAGTTTTTTTACAAAACTTAGAAATTGCCTGTGCTTACCGAATCAAAGTAACATTCCCTTGAAAGGTCTTAATTTCTCCGTTTAGCAGCGTCAATTGTCCATAATAAACATAGGTACCAATGGGTTGGTCTTCAAAATTGTAAGTTCCATCCCAGTCACTGCCCGTGCTTTGGGCATGAAAAATTTCCTTTCCCCAACGATTGAAGACATATAAATCCAGCGAAACAATATTTGGTCCAAATACTCCCCAAGTATCGTTTACTCCATCTCGGTTGGGCGAAAAAGCATTGGGAATCAAATATCCATCTACCAACACTTCTTCCACCATAACTTCTGCAATGCCTGTGCAACCTACCGAATTGGTAACAGTCACCGCATACACTCCCGCTTCTGTCACCAACACATTTGCAGTCGTTTGACCATTCGACCACAAATAGTCATCAAAAAAGCCTGTGCCAATTGAAGTGCTGCCTCCACCACCTACAAACTGCAATTCGCCTACAATAGAAGGTTCAGCAGCTTCTTCAAACAGCACTTCTGCCATGCCCGAAGACTGACAACCCGTTGTATCCATTGCCAAAACAGAATAGACTCCCGCTTCACTCACTTCAATGATTTGCGTCGTTTCACCATTCGACCATTCATAGGAGGAAAAACCTTCTCCCGCATCCAACAAGGTTGTCTTGTCGGGACACAGGCGTATATCTTGTAGTTCAATTTGATTGCCTACATTGTCCACCAAAAACTCAAATATTTGTTCGGTTTCACATCCTTGTTGATTCCTAACCGTCAAAGTGTAGGTAACACTTTCGGAAATGGTCGCAACAGGGTTGGGAATTTTGGGATTGTTGAGTCCCATTGCAGGAGACCATGTATAAGTATAGTCCGAAATCTTGTTGTAATCCGTCAATTGAATCTCCCGCACTTCGTCAAAACACAAGACCACATTCACCATTGTATCAGGTAAATAGGGCAATGCTTCAACAAACACCCTCACCGAATCCACTACCGTACAGCCCAAATCGTCTTCTGCAATCACTGTGTACCAAGTGCTGGAAGTCGGACTTGCCACAGGTGAAGCCGTATTCACACTGCTCAAACCTTCGGCTGGACTCCACAGATGATTTTTGCCCCCACTTGCAGATAATTGTACCGATTCACCTTCACAAATTACTTGGTTTTCGCCAGCATCTACATTGGTATTGTCAAACAACAAAAGCGAAGCAGAAAGCGGCACAAACGTACAATCACATTGCACATTTTCGATGGTCAGGGTAATAGATTCAACAGGTTCTTCCAAATTGTCGTTGATGGCTTCAATGGTGACTGTTACACTCGTATCGCCAGGAGGGATGATGATTTGCCCATTCAAACCCGTATAATCCACACCCGAAATCGCCGTTCCACCGACTGTATATTCAATTGGATAAGGCTCGTCTAAGGTGGTAAAATTGACCCGTTTAAACACAAATTGTCCCGTTTGACACCCCTCCAATACATTGCGAGTACCATTGACAGACCCTATTGAAGCCACATCAATTTCACTACCTGCACTAAAACTATTTGCCTCCAAAAATACGGCCGAATCAAAAATGCCATCTCCCACATCTGCAATCGCCAATTTGATGTGATAGGTTTGACAAGGAATCAAGTTGGTCGCTGTTGCAGTAAGTGGAACCGTGTAGCCATCCATTTGAGAACGGGGACTATTGAAGGGATTGTTTACATAGTATTGCGAATTTGCAAGACTGGTACAATTTTGTGGAAAGTAGTTTTGCCCGGCTTGACCCCTATTTACCGAATTGATGGCCACTGGAATATTGGAGTTGGGAATCAAGGCAATATTCTTTTGACCTGCAATATCTGGCCCACTAATAAAAAATGCAAACACATCATTGAAGTTACTGCAAACATATTCGGGGTATTCCTCTGATGCAAACACATAGTTGAAGGTCAGTGTTTCGGAGGTCGGTACAAAGTCAAATTCCAATACGGCAGCATCATTGATATCGTTTGTTGAAGCACCTGGCAACAAGTTTGCCAAATCACTATCTCCTCCTTCTCCTAAGTCTTCACCTTTGTTAATACCGTCATCGTTGTTGGGGCCGTAGATGTTGGTAGAATCGCCTGTCAACAACATGATTCCTTCTGTAAAACCAATGTCCATGTTGTTCTTGCGTTTGAAGTAACCCAAAGCCCTTGCATCTCCTCTGTAAATCACATTTTCGACAATCAAACAACCTCCACCTGTCAATACTTCTTCCACCAAAAAATAAGGGCAACTATAACAATCTGTATCATCCTCCAAGCCGACCTTCATGTTGCCCGACACATTGCCATTGCAGGCAGCATCACGCATCATTGCCAAACCGTAAGTTGTTTCTTGATCTGGATATACTTCTAATACATAAGGATTGGCGTAAATATCCGAAACTGTTCCTGCAATCGTGCCATTTTCTGTGTAAGTAAATCTCCAAGGCGGTGTTCCTGTAAATGCTACTTCCAAATAAGCAGGGAAACCAGCAAAAATGGTGGTATCGTTGGAAACCATTTTGGCAGTAGGTTGGGCTATGACAATGGATTTGGTAACATCATCGCTGCCCAAATCATTGCTTACCTTCAATGTTACCTGATACGTGCCATTTGAAGGATAGGTCACAATGGGGTTTTTATCCATTGAAGTAGCGGGATTTCCTCCAGGAAACTGCCATTCATACGTTTTGGGTTCTAAGCCTCCGCTGATGTTGTGAAAAGTAATCGCCTGCCCTGCACAAGCGGTTTCGATAAAATCGGTGGTGAAATTGGCAATCGGTTCGCTCGGCACACAAATCATGGCGTTTCGAGCGTTGATGCGTCCTGCGCCCAATTGTCCGATATAGTCAGGGTTCTGATTATCAATATTATCCGCAGTTCGTTTGAGGCAGGCTTCAATGGTATCGGGATGCAATTCGGGGTCTAAAGACAGCATCAAAGCCGCCAAGCCAGACACCAAAGGACAAGCCATTGAAGTACCGTCCCACGAATCATAGGAACTTTCAGTGACGGCAATGCTGCTGTAAATTTGCACACCAGGAGCCATGACATCAATCGTTGGCCCAAAGTTGGAAAAACTTGCTTTTCGGTCATTGGAGTCGCTTGCCCCTACGCTGATGATGTGATCGTAAGAGGCGGGATACATTGGGCTGTCGGTATCGCTGTTTCCTGCTGCGGCTACGAGGGTAATGCGTTTATTGTGGGCAAGGTTGAAAACATCTTGATCGGTTTGGGAAGGCGCACCTCCTCCCCAAGACATGCTGATAACGTGCGCCCCTGCTGCAATCGCATATTCTACGCCTTCCATTGCGCCAACCAATGAAGCGGTGGCATCATCGGCAGTTTTGACGGGAATGATGGTCACATTGTAGCCCATTGCAGCGATTGCCAAGCCGTTGTCGGTAGCGGCTGATACGATTCCTGCACAGTGTGTTCCATGCGAAAAACTATCGTCACCTGTATTGGGAGGGTTGGGGTCATTATCGTTATCCCCTGCATCCCAGCCCATTACATCGTCCACATAACCATTGCCATCATCGTCTATGCCATTGTTGGCTATTTCGTTGTCGTTGCGCCAGATGTTTGCCGCCAAGTCTTCGTGTGTGGTCAAAACGGCATCATCGACCATTGCGACCCAAACGTCTTTGTTGCCTGTTGCCAAATCCCATGCACCTTCAGCCTCTACTTTCTTCAAATTCCACTGGTCGGGATGTAGGTCGTTGGGTGTTAAAAACTTTTGATACAGTGGCACTTGTTCTGCAAATTCTACAAAAGAGAGTTTTTGAAGAGCTTCAATGAGAACGGTTGGCTCTTGATTTTGCCGAAAATAAATGCGGTAATACTGTTGCATTTCAGGCAGGCGTTTGAAGGCTTTTTCGATGCGGTAAATACTGCATTCTTCAATGAGTGTGGCCAATCGGTGTTCTCGGCTGCTTACCTCTCCCCCGTTGTACTCCAATGAGATTCTTATGTTTTCTTTGACTTTGACATAGAGTTTGCCCGACTGATATTCCGATACTTTTGAAGCAATTGGGTGGTTTGAAGTCAAAATATTTGTTTGTACCGATTCTATACAAACAATCGTAGAATTCACGCCATTGCTGTCACAAACTTCATAACAGTTATCAATGGCAGATAGTGGATTGGAGTAAAAAAGAATTAGTAGCGAAAGCAACAGAAATTGTATAGAATTTTTTTGAAGCATAACAGACCAGTTTAGAATGATAATAAAGCAATTGGGTTGTTTGAGTGATATATAGACACTATTGAAAAGGTGTTTTGCTGCCTTGATAGTATATACACTCCATCTATTCTTCAAAAAGTGCGCTTGTAAGAATAGCCGCTAATATATTGAATTGCAAGGGATTTTGCAGTAAAAAACTTTGTTTCTTCTTTTAACAATTAAGCCGTTTTGCTGACATATTTGTGGCTATGTTAAATGAATTTTGAAAGCCTAAAGTTAATAAAAAGGTGGGCGGGAAAAAAAGACATTTTTTTAGGTTTTCCGATAAATTGCGCTTAGTTCATTGTCTCCAATCCATTCATAATCTGCCTTTTCTACCGACTTCAATATCGGAGCAGAAATGCCTTCACCCCAATACTGATTCCCTCCAAAAACTCTTGCTTCGTCCCAAAGCTCTAAATCAATAAAAGATTGCAACACTTGTCGACCACCTTCTACAATGAGGGAATTGATTTGCTGTTCGTGCAGATATTCAAGGATTTGGGGTACGATATTTTGGGAGAAATCTAAGGTTCGGAAGGTGAGGTTTTGAAGGGAGTCGGCTTTTTTTGCAGTAAAAACGATAGTAGGAACAGTTTGGTCAAATAGATGGAGTGTGGGCTTCAATTGAAGGTCTTTGTCTATGACCAAGCGCATCGGATTTTTTCCCGTCCAAAGTCTTGCAGTCAATTGTGGATTGTCTATTTCAGCCGTTTTTCGCCCCACCAAAATAGCGGCTTCTTCTGTCCGCCAACGGTGTGACAAACGTTTGGCAATGCTATTGCTGATCCATTCTTGTTTGCCCGCTGTTTTGGGAGCAAAAAAACCGTCTGCCGTTTGCGCCCACTTCAGGATAATATAGGGGCGATGCTGTTGGTGAAAGGTCAAAAAACGGCGGGTAAGGTGTCGGCATTTTTCGGCTGCAATGCCTGTGATCACTTCAATACCTGCCTCCTTCAATATTTCTATTCCTCGACCTTTGACTTTTGGATTGGGATCTAAACAACCAATGACAGCCTTCTTGATGCGATATTTTACCAGCAGATTGGCGCAAGGCGGCGTTTTGCCATAGTGGGCGCATGGCTCTAAGGTGACATAGATGGTGGATTCGGGGAGTAAGGGTAAATCCTCTTTTTTGACCGAAGCAATGGCATTGACTTCTGCGTGTCCTTCACCATATCGCTCGTGCCAGCCTTCGCCAATGATGCGGTTTTGATGCACAATCACTGCGCCAACCATCGGGTTGGGGGCTACGCTGCCCAATCCTTTTTGGGCAAGTTGAATGGCTCGGTGCATGAATTTTTGGTGTGAAGAATGGTCAGAGGTATTGGGATTTTTTGCTTGCATTCTTGAAAATGTTTTTGGGGCAATTTACAAAACAAAAAATTGCATTTTTGTCGCTGTTGGGGAATTGGAATTTGTTTTATAAACCCTCAATTTCCTGTTCACTTAAACCTGTATGTTCTGAAATTATACCAAAAGACATTCCTACCTTTTTCATACAGAGTGCGGCTTTCTTTAAGCCTAACTCAACACCTTCCTCCAAAGAGGTATCTACCACATTCTTCAAATCTCGGTAGTACTTCAAACTGCTCTGATAGGCTTCTCGCTCGGCAGGGGTGAACTTGGCAATTTCGGCGGCTTCAAATAGTTTTTCGAAAATCCGCTCCTGCAAGGCTTGCGGGCGTTTTTGCAGTTCGGTCAAAGGGTTGATGTATTTATCAGGTATGTTGATTGTCATCTTTATTGGCAGTAAAGGTGAGGTATAAAATTACACCTTTTTAACAACATCTTCTAAAGTTTGGTTGCTGTGTTGGATGCTTCAATTGGGGTTTGCTGCAATGAATCAAGAAAGAAAATCGGCAGCAAAAAGGAAGATTGTGTCTTTTTGTTGCCGATTCTTGTGGTATTTTTTGGGGTGTTTCTAAAATACTATCCCCATTCAAATCACTGACCCATAAGCGGATGTTTCCTAAGTGGTCTTTGATGGCGTATTCGTGGCGGTATTGAGTACTTGAGGTGAAAAATACTCGTCCTTCTGCGTGGTAGAAGGCTTCGAGGGAAACAGTTGTGTTAATTACAAGATAAACCAGCACATAAGGATGTTGCCTAAAAAACCTCCAGTGTTATCATCGTATTCCTGATATATAGGAGCAATAGCCAAAACTTTTTTTATTGGTATTCCATTATCAGTCTGTTGCCATTCCTCAATAACTATCATTCGTTTTAAACCTTTCCACCTTACATAACTTTGTTGTCTATATTCTTTAACAGTTCCCTCCATTACTACTCTATCTCTTGATCTTGACAAGGCTTTTATTTCTCTTTTTTTATATTCCTTTTTCCCATCAAAAGAAAGGCATTTAAGATTACCCTTTAAGGCTAAATCATACAATTCCGTTAATAAATGAGCTTGTTTTTTCTCTATTAATGTTGTATCCCAATAATTTATCGACACATAGTCTCTCACATCAAAGGGAGAAAAATACAACTCATCTTTTTCTACTTCTCTTACAATGCGTTTTCGCCAGATTAAATTCTGTTCTATCGAATCTTTCAATAAGATACTATCAGACAAATTTTTACCTATTGTAATCGCTTCAGAAGTTAGTATATATGGAATATTCAAATCTTCCATACTAATTATTGTATTTGATTCTTGAGCATTGCAGACACAATAGGATAAAAATAATGCAATTAATAAAATATTTTTTTTCATATCATTATTTAATTTGTGGGAACTATATTTCCATTATTGTCAGTAAGAGAAATAACTCTCATGTTGCCATTAAAACCTTCTTTAGTTATTGTCTGATTTCGTGGTAAACTATTTGGAGCAATAGCAACACTTGTTCCTCTAACTGGAGTAGGTAAGGTTCCTGTAGGAACTACACCTGAAAAACCACCAGGATTTATAGGGTCACCAGCTGTAACTATTTTTACATTATCATTACCTTCCCTTGTTTGAAAAGCTCCAATAGCTGTCCTAGGAGTTATTGTTCCCCTTGCAAGAGGTGTTCCCAATGTTGCAGAGCGTGTTACAACAGCACCAGTTACAGGTGTTGTAATAATATTATTAGATTGTTCTTCTGTTAATCCATTTTGATTAACCTTATCTTCAATTCTTATAGTAGAAGAATTAACTTCATCAACATAATTAACAACTTGATTTTTTTCTACATCAGTTAGTCGATTAAAACCGTCAACTTGATTATTTCGAGAAACATCAAGTGTTACATCTCCATTATTATCAATAGTGTAAAAATTATCATTTTGATTGTTATTCCTTTCAACAGCGACTAAATCGCCTGCCTCATTTCTATATAAATTATCTGGGCTTTTACCATCAGGGTCAGTTAGTTTAATTGGATTATCAAACACATAATTGTAAGGAGACCAAGCACTCATTTCCTCCCCCAAAGGATCCACACTCCACCACCTCGCCGCACCCGCATCATACCACCTCGCCCCATAGTCGAGTAGGTTCAGCCCAAAATCCGAAACCAATTCCTTCCCATTGTATTGATAAGGATTGTTCGCCCCACTCTGCATCCAAGGTCCTTCCATTTCCATCCCGAAAGGATAATAATGTTTTTCTTGCAGTATTTCGGAGGAGGTTTCTATAATTCCGTCATTGCCTAAGTCACTGACCCATAGGCGGATATTGCCTAAGTGGTCTTTGATGGCGTATTCGTGACGGTATTGAGTGGAGGAAGTGAAAAATACTTGACAAGAAAAACACTTGACAAGTGAATTCTACTTGTGAATTCCATAAATCCAAATATCCTCAACAAATTCATATTTTTTAAAAAAACTCAACTAATCATTTTTCTTAAAAACATTAAATGATAAGTTTCATAATAAAATAAATCTGCACTACGTAAACTCATATCTTCATTATAATTAATTTGAATGACACCTTTTTCTATACCTGCAATCCCGCATTCATCATAGGGTATAAAACTTCCTAAAGCGATAGAAATATAATACTCAATATTTACAAATAAATCTATATGCATATTTATGTTTAGAGCAGTCATTTTTTCATTTTTACTAATGGTAATTTCTAAAGGTTTATTATTGTCTCTTTCATATATAATGAAAGGGATATTGTATTTTAATCCTTCGGATTTAAACCAATTCTCAAAGTCTAATCTAACTTGTTGTATAGGAAAAAGATTGACTATCTTTCTTTTAGCATTAATCATATTATATAATTATTGATGAGTTTTGTCATGTGCTGAAAAATGTGGATTTCTCTCTATAAGTCCGTCTCTATCCAAGTCGCTGACCGCATAGCGGATATTGCCGATAGTCCTGTTCCGAAACCTCGGGAGGGTCTTTGATGGCGTATTCGTGGCGATGGGTAAAGACTTGTGCGTCGTTTGTGAAGAAAAACACTCGACCTTCGGCGTGATAAGTCGCTTCTATCGTACCGTTTTGGTATTCAACGCCTTCACTAAAAAAAAACAGCTAATATCTTAAAAGCTGTTTTTTTATACATAAATTCAGAAAATGTAATTGAATTACTCAATATAATGAGCATCACTCACTATCTTTATAAAATCAAATAATTTAGATTGCAGATTCTTTTTTTTCCTTCTTTCATTTGTTTTATACAAAAAAGAAAAACTAAATAAAGTCAATATATTATTGCCATTTATCACTATTTCTTTATGAATTTCTAAAGATACAAAATTTTCGTTTGAGTAGTTATTTCCATATTCTAAATAGGCAACCTTCATTACTTTTTCATTTTTACAAATGTCAAAATTAAATTGGTTAGTTATAAAAAATCCAGCATCTTCCATATAAGCATTAATGTAAAAAGTATCATCCGTATCTTTAATATTAATTGCACATGAAAAATCATCTTTTTGAGAACGATTGTCATAAAAACAATTTGAAATAGGGGTATTCGCTATTTTAGTAAAACGTGTAAATTGCAACGGAAAAGGTGAATTTATAACTAATTTGCCACTATTTGAACAATAATTTTCAATACTGGCATCATATAGCTTTTGACCTCCATTTTGCAAATTATAGGTGAATAATACGAGAAAGATTCCTATGTATTTCATTACTCTTTCCTTTTAACATTTGAGTCATAAAATTGTCTAAATTGAGTAATATGTGCTTTACCATCTTTCGTAAGCCGCATTTCCTGATTAATCACTATATCTTTACCATTTATTTTCCATTGTGCACGAATATAGTATTCTGGACCTGGTAATGTCACCATATCAAATTCACTCTCATCTCCCCTTTTAGAGCCATTGACCAAATCTTCTAAATCAACTCCTTCATTATGTACTTCATCATGACTTTTTCCTTGTGTTTGAATACCATACTGTTCATAAATCATTTTAGCAATTTTGCCTTGAGGTGTAATAACATTAGGCTCATCAGTATTATTCTGCATGTTTTCAATCTTTTGCAAATCCCCATAGTCCATTGTAGCCGCTTCATCATTATCAACATTAACTTCATCTGTTTCAGCACTCATTGTAAATTTTGTATCTCCATTATTTTGAGCTTCTTGCAACATTCCATATAATTGAGAGGATCCTTCTGATACTTCTCCCTTATAATTGTCATTTTGTGAAACAGTCACCTTTCCTTTCTTGCTAATACCAACAGAATAGGCATCTCCTAAGCCACGCTGCAACCAACTTTTTACTGTTTTAATAGCCTGTTCCTTTTCTGCTTTATTAAATCCTTTAAAGCTAATAGTTAATTCCATCCCATTAGGGTCAATAAATTTCATAGGATTATTGGTAACATAAGCAAAAGGATTAGTAACTGAGTATTTCTCCGCCATCAAATCTACACTCCACCATCTTCCAACAGCCGCATCATACCACCTCGCCCCATAATCCATCAAATTCAGCCCAAAATCCGAAACCAACTCCTTCCCATTGTATTGATAGGGATTGTTTGCCCCACCCTGCATCCAAGGTCCTTCCATTTCCATCCCGAAAGGATAAAAATGTTTTTCTTGAAGAATCTCACTCGGTGTTTCCAAGATGCCATCATTGTCCAAATCACTGACCCATAATCGGATGTTGCCTAAGTGGTCTTTGATGGCGTATTCGTGGCGGTGGGTAAATACTTGTGCATCGTTTGTGAAGAAAAACACTCGTCCTTCTGCGTGATAAGTCGATTCTATTGTTCCGTCTTGGTATTCAACGCCTCCAATGTAGTCTTTAGTGCTTACCAACACATTGTTGTCATAGACTTTTTGTTGGAGTTTGCTGCCTCCCGCATCGTATAGGACTTCGATGCGGTGATGGTTGTAGGTCTTATAAAAAATCGACTGAAATTAGATTTTAAACTTATTTCAGTCGATTATTAATCAATATATTAATGTAATTTTAATTCACTCACATCCTAAAATACATCTCCACTTCCTTAAATCATTGTAAAATAATTCAAGATTTGTATAGTACCGTCCTATCTTTCCCGCACTGCCACTAAAATGACCTGTTATATGAACAACATCTTTAAGGACATAGGCTTGAAGTGAGAAACAATTTTTTAGCTTTGTTTTAAACTCTTTATTCTTATATTTTTTTTTGGGATATAATTTCTCCAAATAATCCACTTTTTCACAATCATTCAAACCTTCATACTCGTCTATATAATCACAACAAATAGGCTGGAAATCACAATGCGATGTATCACTTAGGGAAACCCTATAATTTTTAATGTTAATTGATTCATTTTGCCCGAAAATATTTAGGCAAAAAAACAATAACAATATTTTTATGATAAATAAATACTTCATATTATTCTATTTTAATTTTTCAAATGATTTAATTTTTCCCTTTTCTACTGTGAATGATAGAAATATTGTGGGGCTATTACCTCGTTTTATATTGGTATAGCCTTTACCACTTACGTTTGTAGGTGAATATTTTTCACCTCTTTTAAACCATGAATTGGTAATCGTATAACCGTTAGCTTTGCCTTCAACATCCAAACCTAAGCGATGTCCATTACTTAATGTTCCTTCTTTTCCATAATCATGATAATCATCATCAAAAGCATTTCCTTTCACTTGTTGTTGATAAGCTTCTTCGACTTCATGTGCAAAACCTCCAGCAGCAGAAATAAGCCCTCCTGACAATTTATCAAGCGTGATTTGGTCACCAACATCAACTTTTTGAATGTCTTTTCCATATGCCCCTCCAACAATATCTGCACTACTTTTATGAAATTCAAGATTAGTATCATCGTCTGATTGAATTGCTTTATCCATAACACCAAATAGCACCTGCCCTCCTTGATCTAAACCACTAATAAACTCGTAATCCTTTTCTGCATCTAACCCTTTATCGTCTTTCCCTGCCCCTTTTTTATGAAGTGTTAGGTTTCCATTATTAACTCGACCTTCTATTTGACCATTGAAAACATGCTTTATTAACTGGTGTAAAGACTTCATATCTCCTGAAACTCTAATGTTCATACCGTTAGGGTCAGTAAGAAGCATTGGGTTATTTACTACATAAGCATACGTACTAAAAGGAGAGTATTTCTCCCCCAAAGGATCCACACTCCACCACCTCGCCGCCGCCGCATCATACCACCTCGCCCCATAGTCGATTAGGTTCAGCCCAAAATCCGAAACCAATTCCTTCCCATTGTATTGATAAGGATTGTTTGCCCCACTCTGCATCCAAGGTCTTTCCATTTCCATCCCGAAAGGATAGAAATGTTTTTCTTGAAGAATCTCACTCGGAGTTTCCAAAATTCCGTCATTGTCCAAATCGCTGACCCATAGGCGGATGTTGCCTAAGTGGTCTTTGATGGCGTATTCGTGGCTTTCTTGTAGGCTGTCGGGCAGACCGTCGAGGTTGTAGTCGTCTGTGAAATAGGCTCTGCCGTTGCCGACATGGTCAGCAATCGTATATTGATAGGTCGGTTTCCAAGCATTTTGATTGCCTCCATTTGCAGCTTCTACCCTGCGCCACTCAATTAATGCTACTTTTTATGTGAAAAGATTAAGCCACTCTTGCAAATTTTCATTACTCATGTTTGCTATAGCCTCTATGTCATAGTTTATATCCTTATAATATAAATTATTTGAGTTTACATTGTGTGTTTTTATAACCCCTTGTTCAATATCATTGCTTATAACTAATTTTTTTTTAGTCGATAAATCGAATAGGTTTTTAAGAAAAATATTAATGAGGTATTGTTCTTTATCAGTAAGCTTAGATGGTACCCAAGTTGGGAATTCTGGTTTTTGATGTTCAAAAAAATTGAAAAAAACATTCATATTAAATTTATCTACATCTAAAACGCAATATACTTTTAGATTATTCGCCATATCCCAAGCAACTAATTTTACATATACCCAATCTTCTTTATCCAGTGCTTCAATAAAGCCCTCTACGATTCCATCGTACCAATCTAAAATAATCTTTTTATTGGAAGTCATCTTTACATTTTATTGTGAGTTAACAGGTGAAAATACTTTGTTGAAGGTAGCTGTTGTTTCTTCTGTGACAGGTTTAGGTAAAAAAACAGTATAATGATTAGAGTTTGAACCTGTCTGCTTAACTTTAAATTGTTGGCTTACTTCTAAATAAGTAGCAGACCTGTTTTTTCTATCTGAACCACTTATTCTTTTTTTCCACATTGTTGAGACTCCATGACCGTATTTTGGATTTTTTTCAGCATTAGCCGCCTGCATAGATAAGCCCTCTTTAGTTTCTGGTCCTGGCCCAAGTCTAACAAGGAAACCTCCTTTGTCTTGTTCGTCATCTTCCTGTGTATCTCCAATCGTATCAGGTTGGCTATCCGAATCTGTATCCACAGCCTGTGCGGGTTCACTTTTTGTATCAGAATCAATAAGACCTATGCTTACACCAAAACCAATTGCTCCAGCTTTCAGCCAGCTCAAAACTCCTCCAGATTGTGTTCCTGTACCAGTAGAATAAGAAGATGCACCTGGAATTATACCACTACCTCCACCTCCAAGATAGCCTCCTCCGTCAGCAAAGTCTCTATTAGGTGTACTATCTCCTTGCCCACCACAGCAAGGTGCTTTCCCATCAGGATCAACCAACCTCAAAGGATTATTCATCACATAATTATACCCACTTAAACTTGCATAATCCTCCGCCAAAGGATCCACACTCCACCATCTTCCAACAGCCGCATCATACCACCTCGCCCCATAGTCGATTAGGTTCAGCCCAAAATCCGAAACCAATTCCTTCCCATTGTATTGATAAGGATTGTTCGCCCCACTCTGCATCCAAGGTCCTTCCATTTCCATCCCGAAAGGATAAAAATGTTTTTCTTGAAGAATCTCACTCGGAGTTTCCAAGATGCCATCATTGTCCAAATCGCTGACCCATAGGCGGATGTTGCCGATAGTCTTGTCCCGAAACCTATGAATGGTCTTTGATGGCGTATTTTCATTAGTTGGTCTTTATGGCAATATGCTTTCTCAATAGGCAAACTTGTACCCTTCATTCAAGAAAACACTATCTTCAATCCCACTACCTGTTATGAGCAACTCTTCATATTCTTCAATGAAAAGTTTACTACTATCTATTTGAACTTTGCTTTCCTCATAACTTAAGTAAACTTCTCCAATATCTATAATTTCACTATCCTTACATTTTAACCTTACTTTTATAACCCCTTTTTCTAAATCACGGATGATCAAGCAATCATCGTAGTGCAAATCTATATACTTGGTCTCAATAGCAGCACTTAAATTCATATTCATATCATTATCAACAGAATAGTAATTTTCTATAACACCGTTATAAACTGTTCCGTTGTGAACTCGCTCTTTTATCACAATTTCTTTTTTACTATCCTCATTAATATCTTTAAAATAAAGTAAGGGTTCTTCCAAAAGTCGAGACTCAAATCTAAATCCTGCTTCATTATTTTCCATCCATTTTCCATTAATATAAAAAGGGTTAGAACTTAACTTTCCAGTTTTTATATTTTCAGCAAAAACAGTGTAATACAATATAGCAAAACTCTTTAACTTTACAACATATATATTTATCTCATCACTGTATTTTACCATAAATATGCCATCAATTTTATCTTTTTCATATTTTGTTTCGTAAAAATTTAGCTCTATGATATCGTTGATTTTTTGAAATACCCTCATATGTACTTCTTCTCTTTTACTCAAAGTATCATTATATGTCACAAAAGTACTATCACTGCGAATAACAACATTATATAAATCATTGTTTTTGTTCGTTTTATACGTACACGAAATAATCAAAATACTGACTATAAAAAAATACATTTTATTTTTCATGAGATATTATTTTTTAGGAGTAGCACTATAAAAATTAATGTAGATTGGTCCTACGGCAGCATCACCTCCACCTGTATTATAAAATGGTCCATAAGATTTCACCACTTTTTCAATATTATTTTTAGTATCAAGGCCTCCATGTGATGCAGTAGGAGAAGGACGAAGGGCAAAGTATTTAACATTAGAATTATTTTTTATTTCAGAAGCAACATTTGGAAAATTATCTGTCATATGATATGCAGCAAGCTTTTTTTCAAGAGGGTGAGTAAGGTCAGCTTTATCCTTTTGAACATCTGAATTTCTTTCTTCTCCTATAAAATCAATTCCAGCTCTTGCTTCAAGAAGCTCTTGTGTCTTTTCTTTGTCCCATTCTGAGGGATTATACATTTCCTTAGCTTTAGGGTTCATACTTTTAGTTGGGTATAACCCTTGTGTTTCACCCCAAGAAATTTTACTTATACAATCTGCATTTTCGCTTGTAATAGGCTCTACATTGTGTGGATTTCCGTCAGATTGTGACTGTCCAGACTTTTCATTACTTTCTTCTTCATTATCTTGATAGATAACAGTTTTACTCTCTCCGTCTTTAGTATCATTCCAAAGTGTATTAATCATATTTGCTGTACCCTGTGGTGCTACTGGTGCCATTCCTGTTGGATCTATCATTTTGATAGGATTATTAAAACCATAATTATACCCACTCCAATTGCTCATCATTTCCCCCAAAGGATCCACACTCCACCACCTCACCACCGCCGCATCATACCACCTCGCCCCATAATCCATCAAATTCAGCCCAAAATCCGAAACCAATTCCTTCCCATTGTATTGATAGGGATTGTTTGCCCCACTCTGCATCCAAGGTCCTTCCATTTCCATTCCAAAAGGATAAAAATGTTTCTCTTGTAGGATTTCGGAGGGTGTTTCCAAGATGCCATCATTGTCCAAGTCACTGACCCATAGGCGGATGTTGCCCAAGTGGTCTTTGATGGCGTATTCGTGGCGGTGGGTAAATACTTGTGCATCGTTTGTGAAGAAAAACACTCGTCCTTCTGCGTGATAAGTCGCTTCTATTGTTCCATCTTGGTATTCAACGCCGCCGACATAGTCTTTAGTGCTTACCAACACATTGTTGTCATAGACTTTTTGTTGGAGTTTGCTACCTGCGGCATCGTAGAGAACTTCGATGCGGTCGTTGTTGGGGAATTGGAATTTTGAGGGGAGGTTGAGATGGTTGTAGGTGATGTTGAGGGCTTTGTCGGGGTCGTAGGTCATGTTGCCATTGGCATCGTAGTAGTAGTCAATGGTATTGTTGGTGTCGTTGAAACCACGGACTTTGTGACCTGATGTGCCATTGTCGGTGATTTGTTTGATTTGGTTGCTGTTGGGTTTGTAGGTATAAGTTAGGTCGTCTATGGTGGCATTGCTCCAACAAGTGCCTCCATTGAGGTACAATCCGTTGCGGCTTAGGCTTTGGATGTTGCCTCGTTCGTCGGCATAGGTGATGTCGACATCAAATTTGCCAGTGGCAGAATAGGTATTGTTGCTGTTTTGGATGCTTCAATTGGGGTTTGTTGCAATGAAGGAAGGAAGGAAATCGGCAACGAAAAGGAAGGTTGTGTCCTTTTGTTGCCGATTCTTGTGGTATTTTGTGGGGTGTTTCTATATATACCGTCATTGTTCAATTTCCCTACTCGATTAGTGGCTATTCTTATTTCAATTCTCACTCAGTAAATTCTACGTTTCATTCAATGGAATATCATCATAATGATGAACATTAAGTTTTTTCATATAATATATGATATTATTTATATATGTATCAGGGCATGCCTTCCCCTCATTCCAAAGAGGTTCTTCTGGAAGAAAAGTCATTTGACAAGTATTGTTCTTGAAAAACATGATATGAATGTTAAAATTTAATTTTTTCTTATTTTTTTTAATATTGGATATTCCACTATTGACAATTAATTGTTCTAAACTTTCATTATTTGTATAATAAAAGCTCCAAGATTCATATTCAATCCCTATTTCTTGTAGTTTATATATAAAATAGTGATACATTTCAAATCTCACATCTTTAGTTGCTCTAATGAGGTAGTGTAAGTATTCTATTGCAGAACAGGGCGATTGAAAAGTCTTTAGCGTATTTTCTTTGTTCAAGTACTCCAATCGGTTTGGAGGTAAGTATAAACTGTTATCAAAAAAAACATCTATTCCATTTTCACGCCCTTCTAATATAACATTTCTACAAGTTGCGAGTAACTTATTTTCACTCATATAAAAATGCTCAAGAAATGGGTTAATACCATCGCTACAATATAGGTTAAGCAAAGCGTATTTTAGGTCTTCTAAAATCATTCTTTCAGTTTGTTGATAATAACTTTATGGTCTCTAAATATTTGAAATCCTCCATTTGGGAAAACCTTGGTATAATTACCCCCTGTTGCACTTCCTGCCTGATATATTGTTTTAATCCCATCCCTAAAGATTACATTATTTTCGCCAACTAATCTCAAAATTCTGTCATCCGTTTTTGTTTTATCAAGAAATCTGAAAACATTCTCCAAATGCTGTATAGTTTCATCTTGAGATGTAAGTTTACTGGCATCTATATTATCTGCATATTCCATAAATTTCTTTAATCTCTGTTGCCAGTATGTATTATGCACCAACACCCCACTCTCCGACACCAAAAAATTATGCTCTCGATACACCTCCAAATTGAAAACGCTATGCTGCCCCTCCAGTTTTTCTTTAGACAAAAGTGCTGAAATTCCAGCTTTGGTTTTCACCCTCTCACCTATTTCCAAATCACCAACAGCAATCCAATCTTGCCTATCTACAGACCAAAATGGATGTACAGATGTTGCTCCAATCAGCTGCTCCAAACCTTCAAAATAATAGTTGGAAACATCCGAACTAATATGTTCAAATTTACCCGTTATCGGACGACTTACCCACTCCAATTGCTCATCATTTCCCCCAAAGGATCCACACTCCACCACCTCGCAGCAGCCGCATCATACCACCTCGCCCCATAGTCGATTAGGTTCAACCCAAAATCCGAAACCAACTCCTTCCCATTGTATTGATAAGGATTGTTTGCCCCACTCTGCATCCAAGGTCCTTCCATTTCCATCCCAAAAGGATAGAAATGTTTTTCTTGAAGAATCTCACTTGGTGTTTCCAATATTCCGTCACCATCCAAATCACTGACCCACAAGCGGAGTTGCCTAAGTGGTCTTTGATGGCGTATTCGTGGCGGTATTGAGTGGAGGAGGTGAAAAATATGCGTCCTTTGGTGTCATCGGATACTAATACTCATTTATAATCCAATCCCTTCTATAACAAGATTGAACTTCAAAAATCGCTCTTTTTTTTACATAATTATCATACATATTTTTCATATTAAGCCCATCTATCTTTATGTTTTCTAAAAGTGCAGAATCCTTTTTTCTTCCCTTCAAATGTACTATTTTTTGATACAAACTTGGAGTTATATGAGCGTTATTATGATGTAAATAACGATAGAAAAATTCTGCAAACTCATTGTATTTAAATCCTTTTAATTTAAATACTCTACCTTCTACAAAAGCTATAATAAAATCGCACTGATAGGGTATTTCATTTGCTTTGAACTTGTGAAGTCCTATTAAATTTTCATAATAATGAATATTGTTTATAGAATCAATATTAAATTTTTTGCTATAAAATCCCTTATAGATATTGAAAGAAAAATCAATGTAATTACCGTTTTCTTTTTGAAGAAACTCCTTTTGGAAAAAAAAATGCAATTTATTTAAATCTCTAAATTTTACATTAACAAATTGTATATCAATAAGGTTAGAGGAGGTTAGCATTTCACTTTCTAATTGAGAAATATCAATACAAGTTCCGTTTTTTTGAGAAAACTCAAAATAGTCCGCTGCTACCATAAGTTTAGCAATCGTTTCTATGCTATCTTGTTGCCCTAAACAAAGTTGAACCTCTAAAAAGATTAATAATAAACAAAAGTATTTCATATTTCTATTATCGTAGTTGGTTGTTTGGCGTTCAATTACATGAGTTTTGATATTAGTTCCATTTAATTAGAATCCACACTCCACCATCTCGCCGCCGCCACATCATACCACCTCGCCCCATAATCCATCAAATTCAGCCCAAAATCCGAAACCAATTCCTTCCCATTGTATTGATAGGGATTGTTTGCCCCACTCTGCATCCAAGGTCCTTCCATTTCCATTCCAAAAGGATAAAAATGTTTCTCTTGAAGAATCTCACTCGGAGTTTCCAAGATGCCATCATTGTCCAAGTCGCTGACCCATAGGCGGATGTTGCCGAGGTAATCTATAGTGGTAGTATTTGATAGTCGAAGTGAAATATACTCACCCTTCGGCATAATAGATAACTTGTCTTATACTGATGTAGTCTAGTCATAATTGAAAAGGTCGTTTACTAAAAAAGCCAAGAAAAAATAGGTTTTCAAACTATTTTTCTTGACTTTAAGAAACTAATTATCAACACAATAAAAACAGTCTAAGTATTTAGAATGCCACTATGAAAGGATTGCATTTTCGACTGCCATCTTAATCATAAGAAATAAAAACATCATATATTCCAAAATAGCTATCAGTAACCTCTCCATTGCCATCAAATTCTAATTCATACCAAAAAATATGTCTTCCTTCAACCCTATCTTTAGCAATTAATCGAACCCGAAAAAAACCCACTCCTCGCATTTTGCCACTTAGTATAATAGTAGTGTTTTTATGTTCTATATCCAATTCATTAAGAATAACACCTTTTGGTAGAAAGGGAATAAATTCCCTCATAGACTCCTCGTCTTCAAAATGGTACTTTTTTAATGCTTCAATAGCCTCAATTTTGAGAGCATTTAAATTATAGTATTCAATAAACCTTTCTTCTAATTCATTCAACATAAAATTTCTATTCATTTATAATTTTATCAAAAAGCATGTTCTTTATTTTTTCAACATCTCCTGTTTCTTTAATTTTACCTAGCACTCTATAATGACTTGCCCCCGTCTTTTTTATTTTTATTTTTATTTTTATTTTATATGTATAACCAGGATATTTTTTTCATTTCTGTTGCAGTTAACCTAACAATTCCAGCATTATCTTTTGGTGCTACTAATCCCTTTTTCATAGCAGCATCCATTGCATCCGCTATCCCTAAGTCTTTTAATTTATTAAATACACTATGTTTTATAGATCTAATTTTCGGCAGGCAATTATTATGTACTAATAAACTCCCATCCGACACCAAAAAATTATGCTCTCGATACACCTCCAAATTGAAAACGCTATGCTGTCCCTCCAATCTTTCCTTAGATAAAAGCGTAGAAATCCCCACTTTGGTTTTCACCCTCTCACCTATTTCCAAATCACCAACAGCAATCCAATCTTGCCTATCTACAGACCAAAATGGATGTACAGATGTTGCTCCAATCAGCTGCTCCAAACCTTCAAAATAATAGTTGGAAACATCCGAACTAATATGTTCAAATTTACCCGTTATCGGACGACTTACCCACTCCAATTGCTCATCATTTCCCCCAAAGGATCCACACTCCACCATCTCCCCGCCGCAGAATCATACCACCTCGCCCCATAATCCATCAAATTCAGCCCAAAATCCGAAACCAATTCCTTCCCATTGTATTGATAGGGATTGTTTGCGCCACTCTGCATCCAAGGTCCTTCCATTTCCATTCCAAAAGGATAAAAATGTTTCTCTTGTAGGATTTCGGAGGGTGTTTCCAAGATGCCATCATTGTCCAAATCACTGACCCATAAGCGGATGTTTCCTAAGTGGTCTTGTCCCGAAACCTATGAATGGTCTTTGATGGCGTATTTGTGGCGACATTGAAGGACTATCTCAATAGAAATACATTTTTTTTATTATGTTTTCTGATTCTGTAATAATTTCATCAATATTTTTCCCATCTACAGGAACTTTATATCTAATACTTACATCATACCCGTTTTGAGTTCTTCCAGCTATATCCATAGCACAATATGATTTATTATTTATAATACTATATGAAAGTATTTGAATTCTATTGAATTTATTTTTATTTATATAAATAGTATTTTCTTTAATTATTTTTATTGAATCTGAAGTATTTTCATAAAAAAACTTTCGAGTTGCAGCTGCAGTTTCATAATGATAGCCTTCTACCCAATTTGCTTTATTTTCATAAGTTAAATAAATAAATTTACATTTTTGTAAATTGCAAAAAATTATTCGTTTTTCTCCTTCACTAATAGGTACATGTTCTATAGGTATTTCATCGATATCTCCTATTTCAAAATCAGGTGGATAAAAAAATACCATACCTAACTCTTCTATCTTTTCAACTTTCCAGTTAGGATATTCTTTATTACAACCAGCCAATAAAATGAATATGAAGAAGATGCCAACCTTATCTCTGCCTTTTAATTTCATCTAAAACTACTAAGGATTGTCAATAAAATAATATCCCGATTTAGGCTTTTGAAGTTTATACTGAAATAGATGAAATACCTGAAAATTATTATGTTATCAAAAAAAACTTCAAAAATCTTTATGACATCGAAGAAGTCATTTTGTTGGAGTTACTAAATCATAATAGGAAAAATCCCCACCCCTCATTTATAACTCTTAAAAAACCCTTTCCACCGCATCGCCACAACCCCCAAAAAAGCCTCTTTGAAGATAGAAGTACTCATTTTGGAAACCCCTACAATTCGGTCGGTGAAAATGATGGGTACTTCTTGAATCTTGAAGCCCAGTTGCCAAGCGGCAAATTTCATTTCGATTTGGAAAGCATAACCCACAAATTCGATTTTGGAGAGGTCAATGGTTTCCAACACTTTGCGGGTATAACACACAAAACCAGCCGTAGTATCCTTGACAGGAAGCCAAGTCACGATTCTTACATAAACCGAGGCATATTTGGAGAGCAAGATGCGGTCGAGGGGCCAATTTTCCACGCCTCCGCCCTTGATGTAGCGAGAACCGACCGACATATCCGCCCCTTCATTGGCGCAGGCATCGTAGAGCCGCACCAAGTCTTTGGGTTTGTGCGAAAAATCGGCATCCATCTCAAAAATATATTGATAGTCACGCTTCAAGCCCCATCTAAAACCATGTATATAGGCCGTTCCCAAGCCCAATTTTCCTTTTCTTTCCTCCAAAAACAAGGAATCCGCATATTTCTCGACCATCAACGAGCGCACAATTGCAGCCGTTCCATCGGGGGAACCATCATCTACAATAAGAATGTGAAAATCTTTTGGAAGGGCAAACACTGCTTCAATGATGTTGGTGATGTTTTCCTTCTCATTGTAGGTAGGAATGATAACGATACTATCTGACAAATCTGGATGTTTTTTCAATTATTTAAATCGCATTTTCAACTTGATAGCAGTTAATTTCTGCTTGGTATCCAACAAAAAATCACTTCGCATGATCCAGTCGTAATATTGAGGTTCTTTTCGCAACACTTCTTCTACGGATTTGTCTTTGTGCTTGCCAAAATTGAATTTCACCACTCCCTCATCCAATATCAATCGCCGACCCGAATCTACAAAGTTGCCGTCTTTGGAAAAATCATGTAAAAAATCAACATCATTTTCTATTTCATCGTACTTTTCGAGTTGCGCCAACAGCACTTCGTAAGTTGCGATTACATCAGCCTCCGCACTGTGGGCATTCGTTAGGTCTTTGTTGCAGTAAAATTTGTAGGCGGAGGTCAAATCCCGTCTTTCCATTTTCTGAAAAATCCGCAATACGTCTATCAATTTGCGACTATCTGCCTTGAAGTCAATATTTACCCTCAATAGTTCTTCTACCAATAGCGGAATGTCAAAGCGATTGGAATTGTAGCCTGCAATGTCGCAACCTGCAAAAAACGAAGCCAACTCTTTGGCAATTTGGGCAAAAGTGGGTTTGTCTTTCACGTCCTCATCGTAAATGCCATGAATCTCGGACACTTCTTTGGGAATTGGTATAGTGGGATTGACCCGATAGGTTTTGGTGATGGTTTCACCGCTGGGCATGACCTTCATGACACAGATTTCCACTATTCTGTCTGTTGCAATATTGATACCTGTCGACTCAATATCAAAAACGACAACTGGGCGTTTCAGATTCATTTTGAAGGTAGAGGTGTCTCCATTTTTTTCATTTTCAGGTGTTCCACCAAAAATATCCAATTGTTCCATATTCATGTTGTGCATTAAAATTGTGTAAACAGACTTCGGAAGTTGTATAAACTTCCGAAGTCTTCTCACAAGGGTTTAGTCAAAGAATCAGACTACAAAGTTAGCAATCTCTTGAAGATTCAGCTTATCAAAAGTACCCGAACTCATCAAAAGCAAATCTTTGTGTTGGTAGTTTATACTTTTAAGATAAGCAATTAGTTCATTTTTTGTAGTAAAAATTTGAAGATTGGGATGCTGGAAAGCTGCTGCGACTTCTTCTTTCGTCAATTTCGGCAGTTTCTTGATGGCAAATGTATGGTCTTCAAAAAAGACAACTGCCTGACTTGCAGCATTGAGCGTGCGTTTGTATTGCGGCAAAAAATCACGGTTCAGGCTGCTAAATGTATGTAGTTCAAAACAGGCTATCAATTCACGGTTTTCGTGTAGTTGGTTCATCGCATGGGTCGTTGCTTCTACTTTTGAAGGAGCATGGGCAAAATCTCGGTACATCGAAGAAGTATCGCCCTCTGCCACCAATTCCAAACGCCTTGCAGCCCCTTTGAAGGATTGAATGGCTTCAAAAAAAGCATCCGTAGATATACCCAATTCGCTGCAAATCAATCGTGCGCCTTCCATGTTTTGCAGGTTGTGACGGCCAAATATTTGAAGCGGATGGTCTTTGTCTTCATGCTGAACCACAAACTGTGCATCTTTCACATAAAACGCAGGCGTTTGATAAGCCTTTGTTTGCAGGTGTTGGGCTTTTTCTGCCACTTTTTCTACTAATTTATCCTCTGTATTGTAAATCAAAATACCCTTATCGGGCATTTTTTCTGCAAAAATATGGAACTGCTCCACATAGTTTTCAAACGTAGGAAAAACGTTGATATGGTCCCAAGCAATGCCAGAAAGTAAGGCAATATTGGGGAAATAGTAGTGGATTTTGGGATGTCGGTGCAAAGGTGAAGATAGGTATTCATCTCCTTCAATAACCATAATCGGTGCATTTTCTGTGATTTTGACGCTGCTATCAAAACCTTCCAAACTTGCACCGACCAAATAATCAAAGTCTTGCTGCCAATACCGAAGGGTGTGCATGACCATTGCCGTAATGGTCGTTTTGCCATGACTCCCTGCAATGACGACCCGTTTTTTGTCTTTTGACTGTTCGTAAATATAAGCAGGATAGGAATAAATCGGAATCTCCAATGCCTGTGCTTGAAGCAATTCTGGATTGTCTTGCCGAGCGTGCATTCCCAAAATCACCGCATCCAAATCTTCGGTGATATTTTCTGATTGCCAGCCTTCTTTTGCAGGTAGCAAGCCATGTTTTTCCAAATTGGTGCGAGCAGGATTGTAAATCTCGTCGTCGGAGCCTGTCACCTGATAGCCTTTTTGGTGTAGTGCAATCGCCAATTGATGCATGATGCTCCCTCCCATTGCAATAAAATGTACTTTCATGGTGTAAAATTAAGCGTCAAAGCTAAGAAAAACTATTTTTTGAAAAAATAGTAATGTTTTAATGTGTCTTCCTTCAATAAATGATTAGGAGTATCGTTATAATTTTGTATTTTTGCGGCACATATGTTGCTACTTGTTCGCTCAAATCATTCTTGTATTATTTTAAACATTATTTTTTATAGCAAAAAACCTTTACTTCTAATAATAACATTTTTTATTCAACACTTCAAAAAGGTTTCAATATCATGAACAAGCAGTTAATTGTAAAAAAAATCAGTCTTGCTATCGTAACATTTGGGCTAGTAGCCGTTATTTTCAGTTCTTGCCATAGAGGTTATGGTTGTCCTGGCAAAATCACTTACGATACCGAAACACAACAGGTAGAGCAAGATTGTTAATACATCTGCAATGCCGTTTTGCAGTCGTTTTATACGGAGGCAAATAGCCATATACGTATTTTATATCATACAATCTATTTAAGAGACCTCCAATTTTCATTGAGAATTGGAGGCTTTTTTATATTATCCATTATTCCTAAGTACAGGCCAAAAGTATATTTCTATCATAAAAACCTTGTAGGTTTAAAGTCCTGTGCTGAAACATTATTTATAATAAACATGCCTACAACTATTACCGATAGAAGCAGCGCACAAGAAGCAAGAGCTGCAATTGAACGCATCTATATAGCTATGCGTCATTTATTTATCCGAGGAAGTTACAAACCTTTGGGTGTTTCGGGTGAAGCCATTATTGAAGCTTTACTGACACTAAAGCCCGAAATCTATGGCAGTATTGCAGATGCCGAAAGGGTAGAGTTGGACGGCTTATTGTATATTTTTGAGCGATTGCCAAAGGGCATTGAAGAATGTCGCTACATCAATTTGATTACAAAAGAAGGATTTGAACATTCCAATTTCCCACCTATCAGCGCACCTAAAAGAAGGCGAAATAGCTACCGAATAGATAAGGAGCAGATGTTTATTGAAATGACGCGTGGCAAAAGTGATGTATATGACATCCTCACCCACTTGACTTTTTTGTTCATAGAATCCAATAAGATTCGCCGCAATAGCATGGATGCGAAAGGACAAATTCGGAGAGAGTGGAAAATGCTTGAAGAGATTGTCCTAACTGATAAGGAAGAGAATTCTTTCAATGAAGAAGTAGCTTATACTTATTTGAGTGCCTTGTTGGGGCGAACCTTTGATGAAGTAGCTACTGCCTGTCAGCGTTTTGCAGCAAGCAAAGCGGTCAATAGTCTTTTTCACATCACTTATTGGTTGGGTAAATTGGCGATGGAAGACTTGGATTTGGGTAATGACCGAGAGATTACTTTTTCTTCTACACTCCGACAAAAAATTGGACACCATGTGTATGGCGCATCTTGGGCGCACAATATCAAACAATTGTTATTTGATGAAAAACTGATTGAGCGTCCGATACACATTATAAGTGCCAATTTGCACAGTGTGATGAATGTATTTTATGCTTCGGAAGCCTTGAAAGAAAGGTTTAAGAACAGTCTTATTGAAGAAATCGCCAATGAATTGAGCCAAGATACCAATAAATCATTGAGAAGAGAGGTAAAACATTTTGCTTTAGAGAATGGCATGTTTGAAATCAAGGATGCAAGTGGGGCAAATATTGGCGTACATATTTTTGATACGGCAAAGATTCATTTCCCTAATTTACCTACCAATTTGCAGCCACATAAGAAACTAAAGGACAAGGACAAACCAGTTATTTTGGTGATGGATTATGCTTTTGGTGAGCAGGCTTTTGAAACGATGGACGAACTGCTAAAACCTTTTGAACAATTAGATAAGGAAGATATTTGTCTCAATGTACAGTCCATTTCTATCATGGGTAAAGCTGGCACATTGATCGGCAATAGAGGAGCGATTTTGATTCCAAATGCACACGTTTTTGAAGGCACAGCAGATAATTATCCTTTTGAAAATGAGCTACGAAAAGAAGATTTTGAAGGACATGATCTTGAAGTGTTTGAAGGTTCGATGATTACTGTTTTGGGTACTTCGCTGCAAAACAAAAGTATGCTGCAATTTTTTCAAACTTCTTCTTGGAAAATGATTGGACTGGAAATGGAAGGGGCGCATTACCAAAAAGCAATTCAAGCGGCTTCAAAAATTCGGAATAGCATCAAAAAAGATGTGGCGATTCGATATGCTTATTATGCTTCGGATAACCCGCTATTGACTGGTCATACTTTGGCTTCTGGAAGCTTGGGTTTGACGGGAGTGAAACCGACTTATTTGATTACCTTGAAAATATTGGAGGGGATTTTTTTGCAGTAAAAAATCGGTTCATCGAAGATTTTAGTGGAATGAGACTTTTGTAGTTTATTCTTAAAGATATGGAATGTTTGAAAATCAGTATGCTCTCAAAAGAAAACTACAAAAGTCTTTAACTGCTCCACTAAAAATATCCATGAGTCTAAAAATCAATACGCTCCTACTGCCAATTGCTCACTCAAAAGCGACTCAGTTTCTATTCCTAAATTTTTGGAGATAGAAAAATAGAAAGTGCTTCCTTTTCCTGACTGCGATTCAACCCAGATTTCGCCATGGTGTTGTTCCACGATTTTTTTGCAGATAGACAAGCCGATACCAGTTCCTTCGTATTCGGTTCGGTTGTGAAGACGCTGAAAAATCACAAAGATTTTTTCGGTATATTCTTGTTGCATTCCTATGCCATTGTCTTGCACGGAAAATACATATCTGTCTGGCAACTCTACACAATCAATGTTAATAAGTGGCGAATCTTCTTTTCTAAATTTTAAGGCATTGCCAATCAAATTTTGCAGTAGTTGTACCATTTGTGTGCGATTTGCATAAAGAGTCGGCAGATGACTGGTGACAATCTCCGCATTTTGTTCTTCAATAAAAGACTTGAAGGAATTTTTTACCGTACTCATTACCCTTTCTAAATCAATTTTTTCGTATTCTCTTGAGACAATTCCAATACGAGAATAGGCTAACAAATCGGTCAGTAAGTGGTGCATGTGGTCTACCGAATTGGTGATAAACTGCATGTAATCCTTTGCCTCTTCATCATGGTAGTCTCCACATTTTCGGTTGAGTAGGGTGATGAATCCACCAATATTTCGTAGAGGCTCTTTGAGGTCATGAGAGGCTATGTAAGCAAACTGTTCGAGGTCACGGTTGGAACGTGCCAACTGTGCATTTTGTGTTTGAATCTTTAGATTTTTGTCGGTCAATATGCTGTTAACTGCCGCCTGATTTTTGTAACGGTAAAAAACAAACAACAACAACAATGTGACCATAGACAGCATCAATACCAAACATCCAATAATGCCATATCGGTAAAGCGCTGCTATTTCTTTGTCTTTTTTGAGCAGTTCAATTTCTTTTTCCTTCTCCTTTTTCTGAATTTCATAGTTAATCTGCAAATGCGTCATTTTTTGATTGGTCGCATCGTTCATCATCGAATCTTTGTAGGCAGTATAGGTTCTATACATCTCAAAAGACTTCTCCCATTTTTCTGCTTTGCTATACACGCGAGACAACATGAGGTAAGAATCTCTAATCAAAGGTTTTTCATTGATTTCCTGAGCAATCGCCAATGCTTGCTCCAAACTGGAAATTCCCTCATCATAGTTACCCAACAACATATTCATATATCCTTGAGCCTGCAAACTGGTATTTTCACCAAACTTATCGCCCATCTCCCGCCTCAGTTGAAGAGCTTTGTATAGATAAGGTCGAGCCTCTTTTGTTTTACCAATACTCAAAAAATCAGCCGAAATATTGTGTGACGCATACGCAATACCTTTTACATAGTTTTTTTCTTCCGCCAGTTTGAGCGCTTCAAAGTTTTTTTGCAGTGATTTGTCATACTGTTGCATACGTCCATATACACTGGCAATGGCAGCCAAACTTTTAACGATTTGCTGCTCACTTTTCAATTCCTTTTCTATTGTCAGACTCTTTTCATAATGCACCAAAGCTTCTTCAAAATTTTGCTGAGCAAAATAAATAGAAGCTATTTGATAATATGAATTGGCGATTCTTGATTTATTGTTTTCTTCTTCCCAATACCTCAATGAACGAAGTTGGTAATCGTAGGCTTCATCCGTATTTCCCATAGACAAATATAAATCCGACAACTTACCAAAAATTTCGACTTTCTGAATTGTTGAAATAGTTGTTTCACCAACGTCCAATGCCTTTTTCAGTTCATTCATAGCCGTTTCTGGCTGCTTCAAGGTTTTATAGACATCTGCAATATTGGAGTAAATATTGGCCATTTGGTGTTTTAAACCCAAGGTTTCAGCCTTCGCCATTGCCATATCGTAGCTTTCTAAGGCTTCTTGCAAACGATTATCTGCTAAGTAAACAAGACCAAGCTGTTGATAACTATCTATCAATCCTAAATCGTCCACGTTTTTTTGCTGCACTTCAATCACCTGCAACAAACTGTCAACATTGGCATTGACACTCGAAAACGAATGTACTACCAAAAATAGGAACAAATAAGCGATATAATTTCGATAATTCATAAGATGATAGGGCTAAACTAAATATGGAAAAAGACAAGTTCGTTTGAAATAAGCATATAAAAACTTCACTCTTGGGTTTGGGAGATGTTGTTTAAGGAAAATTCAAATTAAAAACTCAACTACAAAACTTGTTCCGTATTTTAATCGGGATTCAAACAATACTTTGAAAACAAGCACATTGCATTTTAAAATTAGCTAATTTATTGCCTAATACTTTTGCTTTGGTATAAAAAATGCCACTCCAAACTATTTTATGGAATGGCATTTTGTCTAATTTTTCTAATTTACTAACACATCTCAACACAGCAATAAATTCGAGGATTTGAATCTACAATTAATGATTGTTGTTACCATTGTAATTGCCAAATAATCCCAAAAGCCAATTCCACAAGTTATTCCAGCTTCCGCCAGATGATCCAGTTGGAGGATATTGACAGCAGCCACCTGTGTTGCCCCAATCTCCACCTTTGAAGATTGTTTGATTTTCTTGATTTATTACTCTTACAGCTTCTTCGCTGCTCATTTCGGTTAGGGTGCATTTAGTTTGTTTCATGACAGCATCTTTTTAAGTTAGGGAAATTAAGAAACAAAATGTAAGTGTTACCGTATAAAAGATTAACCACCTAATTTCAGTTTGTTAAAAGGCAAATAACATACCAAACAATAACTTCTTACCCAACTTGCCTACCCTATTTTATCACTTACCAATTCAATCTTGACCATTTTCGCTGACATTATTGTGACTTTTTCACACACCCCAATCTACTTTCTACTTGCCCTAATCAGGTGTTTGTCCAATAGAAAAACATAGTAAAAAGACTCTAATGAGCTTTTTCCATTTTCTTGAAATAAAGTTTTTGTGAAAACAAAATTCGCTTGATTTTTAAGCCAAAAAAAAGTATTTTTTTTGTAATCTGCATCCATCCTATTTTTTTCTGCAATTGGTATTCAAAAAAAATATCCTTCATCAAGCAATTAAAAATGAAATCAGGAAATTATTTGTTCAATGTTATGTAAACAAAAAAAACTGCTCGATTAAGAAACAGTTTTTTAGAGTCAATTCATTGTTAAGGTGCTTACAATCAAAGCAAATCCAACAAAAAAGCATATTCCATGGCTACTTCTTTGAAGCGTTTAAAACGCCCAGAAGCACCTCCATGCCCCGTTTCCATATTGGTATGTAGCAACACAGGGTTGTCATCCGTTTTCAATTCTCGCAATTTTGCTACCCATTTGGCAGGCTCCCAATACTGTACTTGTGAATCGTGCAAACCCGTAGTAATCAACAAAGCAGGATAGTCTTTGGCTTCAATGTTGTCATAAGGGGAATAAGAAAGCATATACTCATAGTATTCCTTATTTTTAGGATTGCCCCACTCATCAAATTCACCAGTTGTCAAGGGAATACTCTCATCCAACATCGTTGTTACTACATCGACAAAAGGCACTGCTGCAATGACTCCTTTAAATAAATCAGACCGCATGTTCAATACTGTTCCCATCAACAGTCCGCCTGCGCTACCACCCATCGCAAACATTTTGCTGGAGTTCGTAAATTGAAGGTCAATCAAATATTCGGCACAGGTAATGAAATCGCTAAAAGTATTTTTCTTTTTCAGCAATTTCCCATCCTCATACCAATACCGCCCCATTTCCTCTCCACCTCTAATGTGGGCAATCACGTACACAAAACCCCTATCTATCAAACTCAATCGAGCAGCACTAAAATAAGGGTCTATGTTTACCCCATACGAACCATATCCATACAGCAACAAGGGATTGTCACCATTTTTGACCAAACCCTTGCGATACACCACCGAAATAGGAATCTCTGTTCCATCCAATGCATTGGCAAACAAACGCTCCGACTGGTAATTGTTGGCATCAAAACCTCCCAATACTTCTTGTTGTTTTTGGAGTGTTTTTTCTTGGGTTTTCATGTTGATATCCACCACCGAATTCGGTGTAGTCAGTGAAGTATATCCATAGCGCAAAACATCGGTATGAAAGTCGGGATTAGTACCAAGATAAACCGAATACACATCTTCCCCAAAGTCAATATAGTATTCGCTTTTATCACTCCAATTAATAACTCTCAAATAGTTAACCGCCCGTCGCCTTTCGTCCAACACCAAATAATTGTCAAAAAATCCAACATCCTCCAGCATGGTATCTTCACGATGCGGTATGACCTCCTTCCAATTTTCTTTAGTCGTTTGAAGAATAGATGTTTCCATCAAGCGAAAATTTTTGGCGTTCCAGTTGGTTTTGAAGTAGAACTTATCTTTATAATGATACACTTGGTATTCATGATCCCTTTCACGTGCCTGTATCAATTGAAAATTCCCATCAGGTTTATTGGCATCCAAATAACGGTATTCGGTAGAAAGTGTACTATGCGAACCAATTAGAATAAACTGCTTCGATTTTGTTTTGTAGGCAAAGGTCACAAAGGTTTCGTCGGTTTCGTGATAGACCTCCTCATCCTCCAAAGTCGTCACACCAAATTGGTGTTTAAACACCTTGTAAGCACGCAAAGATTCATCCTTGACCGTATAAAAAATAGTTTTGTTATCATTCGCCCATACCGCACTTCCCGTTGTATTAGCAATCGTTTCGGTCAGCACCTCCCCTGTCATCAAATCCTTGAAGTGAATCGTATAAATCCTTCTGCTCACCTTATCTACTCCAAAAGCCAAATACCGATTATCAGGGCTTACACTCAAACCCGTCACATTGAAATAATTATGTCCTTCCGCCAAATCATTCACATTCAACATAATTTGCTCCGAAGCATCCAAACTCCCTTCTTTTCGGCAATAAATAGGATATTCTTTCTCTTGCTCATAGCGCACATAATAATGGTAGCCATTGAGGAAGTACGGAACCGTCATATCCGTTTGTTTGATGCGTCCAACCATCTCTTCAAAAAGCGTTTTCTGTAATGGCTTAGTATGCGCCAACATGGATTTTTTATAGTCATTTTCGGCATTCAAATAATCAATCACTTTAGGATTTTCTCGATCATTCAGCCAATAATAGTTATCTATACGGGTATGCCCATGAATTTCCAGTTCTTTTCGTATTTTCTCAGCAATTGGAGGGGCAATTATTGTCTTTTGCATTGTATATTTTTTTTATTTGGAGTCTTCCGCAAAGTTCGCAAAAATTTTGATAGTAGAAATTATCAGAAACTGCTAAAGAGGAAGATTAAATTGCAAAATGGTGAAATTGAAGGGCTGATTAGAAAGATGAAAGGAAGGATTTGTTTCGAGTACATTTAAGTCTGCAAAAAGAACATTCCCTACAACACATCTTTGGTTTAGAAATCCATGCAACCGATTCAACGTGCATCGTCCAAAGTCCAAAAATAATGTGACTACAATAAATGCTATGATAGGATTACCCCGAGTAAACAAAAACAACAATACAACATTTATTAGATGTAAAACAACATTTATGGTATGAAATATATACACATTGACATTGGCTTCAAAAAAAGAATAATCCAAGGCTAAAGAAAGTACAATAATCGGATGGTAATTTCCCGCAATCGCTTCGGTGAAAATCCCCAGCAATTTTTGAAAAGACCACTCCCTTTTACCCATGAATTCAGGGTGACATAAAGAGGGTCGTTCCAATTCAAGAAATCATTGTTCAATCGGGTATGCAGACGATAAACGTAACAATTGCAGCAAGGAAAATCCATCCAATATAAGCTTTTGCACCCCTAATACTGATTTTTTTAACTCGATGTTTTTCAGAAGCATTTTTTCCCCAATTGCTATTCATATCTTGCCACGTTGTTATCGAACAACAATATAAAGTTATTTCCTAAATATCGAAACTTATGCAGTTTTTCAGATTACTATTTTCATTATATATTCCCTTACTAATATGCTCCCTGTGCAGTACAACTGTATATGTATCAGCGCAAGACCAAACAACAGAAGAATCACCCAGTAAACGGAAAGACCAGCTTTTGGCAGTCCCCATCATCAGTTATTCCCCAGAAACCAACTTTGTTTTTGGCGCATTAGGAGGCTATTATTTTGATTTGGCTCAAGGTGATACTGCTGCTCGTATGTCTCAAATTCAATTGATTACGGCTTATTCCACCAATGGGCAACTCAATTTTCGTCCAGGATGGGAGTTAATCACCAAAAACGAAAACTATATTTTCAGGGGTAAAATATCCATCGCCCGCTTTCCTGACAAAAATTACGGCATTGGTAATGAAGCAGATGTACTTCTAATAGATTTTGAAGATGGTGCAAGTGAAACCCTCAACTACCTTCGATACACCGTTGACCGATACAGCCTTCAAAGTTCTTTTCTGAAAAAAATTGCACCACATTTTTATGCAGGACTGCAAGTAGAATTGGAGAACGTCTATAATTATAAACCCTTAGCCGATTCACTGCAATATTTATCGGCACAAAACGAAATAGAACAACTCCCCATTGCAGGTTTTCGCATAGGCGCAGGCTTCAATGTCAGCTATGATAGCCGAACCAACACACTCAATCCATTGGATGGCAGCTTTGTAGAATTGCGAACAGTATTGTTTGGCAAATGGTTGGGCAGCGACTACCAATACAATTCTATCAGCCTAGATGCCAGAAAATACATCAATACAATCAACGACCACACCCTTGCACTTCAATTATTTATCAACCATAATTATCCACAAAATGGCAGTAAAATACCACTTCGTGGCTTGGCTCAATTGGGTGGTACTGACCTGATAAGGGGATATCGCAAGGGAACTTTCCAAGACAACAGCCTGTCTGCAGCACAGATTGAATACCGAATGCCTATATGGAAATTCATTGGTATAGTAGGTTTTGCAGGGATTGGACAGGTATATGAAAAACCCAGCGACTGGCAGTTAGACCGCTTCAAAACAGGCGTTGGAGGGGGTGTACGTTTCATGATTTCCAAACGACAACGCATCAATTTCCGAATAGATTATGCTTTGGGCTTAGACCAAAATTCCGATGTAGGTAAAGCGCAAAGTGGGTTTTATTTGTTTGTAGGAGAGGCGTTTTAATAAATTCAAATGCAAAACTCAAAGGCAAATTCAATAATGATTTTGCCTTTGGGCTTGCACCTTAAATTTGCATTTTCACCCCATCCAATCAGGTCGATCCTCCACTACTGCCACCAAAGACTGCAAATCAAAACGGTCGTCTTCACCTGATAAACAAATACCTGCACTCATCACCGTCAGATTCTCCTTTCGGATAGCAGAATGGTGTTTTTCGCCATTTGAAGTCGTCCAATTCACCAACCAATATTCACCTCTATCTTCAAAATCATTCAATGAGCCTCCACCCGTTTTCAAAGCCATTTCCAAGCGACCTTCCTCCGTTGCCTCTCTCATTTTTTTATACTGCAAAATCCGTTGGTCAACCGCCATATCATAAGCCGTTTTGGTTTCGGGAGTCAGACCTTTGATAGACAAATCCGAAAGCATTTTTTCCTCCTTCAAAGCAGTACGCAAGTCTTCTGCCAAAAAAGGATCTGCCTTACGATCCAGTTGGTGAAACCAAAATGCACTGCCATCAAATCGAGCCACAATTTGTTCAAAAGCATTGCCTTCTGTCACCAACCGTACCAATACAGGTTCGACCTTTCCCAGCCTTTGAAGTACATCAGATTCATTGATAGGATATGCCAACCAAGTACTGCCCGAAAGTTGATACACCAACCTCATTCTGAATGACTTTAGAAGTTTTAAATATTGATCAACCATCACTATACTCGCTTCTTTCACCATTTTAGCCTTACGCTCACTAACAGGTTTAAACAAGCCCCATCCTTCAAAACTTTCGTCTTCCACATCAAACGTATAGACCATACCCGACATACGAGTACATACTTTACCGTTTTTTGTTGCTGGTGCAATGAATTTTTTCTTGCGAAACGATTGTTCCTCCTCAGCTACTTTTTGCAGTAATTTTTTTAGGTTCATGGGTATTCAATTTGACTACACTATTTTTTACATTCAAACACAACAAAGCCAATTGAAGCAAAATAAGTTCCTTCCAATTCTTATTTCCGCACTTTGAATAAGAATTTTAAATACTACCAAATCACCTCTCACTTCATAAAATACTGTTTTTCAATTATTTTTCTTTTTCATTTTCATTTTCATTTTTATTTGCTGTTACCCATCTCTTATAAAATTTCTGTACCTTTGCAAGCCTATACCATCATAATTTATTGCGTATTTTTATCGTTGTATGACCATATTTATTTGTCTAATTTCTTTTAACACCATTAAACACTACTACCCTACTTCAATCTATTGTAAAGACATAGCAGCTACTCCGTAAAAATTCAGATAAAATATTAATTTTAATTCAAAAAGTATTGTTTATTATGAGGGATGCAAAATGCTTATTAGCGTTTCTACTTTGTTTAATCAGTTTTACACAAGCTTGGGCGCAGCCAAGAGGTGGAAGTATCAACCTTCCAAAAGATGAATTTGTACCAGGTGCTATCTACGAAATTCGCTATTGGACAAATATGGCCACTATTGACGGTAAGGTAGATATAGATACCTTGACATTTTTTGGCAATGATAGAGCCGTTTTTGAATATTCAAGTTCCAATTGTGTTTCCTACCATTGTCGTGAATCCGATTCTTTAGTATATGTATTATTGCCCAAATTGGGAGGATCTGACCGTACTTACATCATGGGAGAAAATTTTGTCCGCCGCCTCAACCGTGCCAATGTTTCCTTTAGAGGCTATGACCGAACAGTTTACAGGTTATTCATCACCGACTTAGACAACAAGAATAACCCTTATGGAAACTATGTTTTGGTATCCAATAAATTTGGCATCTTGTATCGCTACAACAGTGATGGTGAACAGTATATGTTGAACCGCATTGAAGTAATGAAAGACGGTAAAACGATGGATGAAATAGATTTACTTCCACTTCAAATGCAATTGCAAACGACGGATATTTTCACCAATATTGAATAATAAATAGCCACCATACTATTCCTACATTTCGCTATGTAAAAGATGAAATATTCTTAGTAAGCAAAATCTTGTTTATCAGTGTAATCTGAATTATCTGCGAAATCTGTGATACTATTTGTATCAGCTAATAAAAGCTCACTCGACATACAGTCGAGTGAGCTTTTTTGGTTTTTAAGAACCCGTTTTTTACCTTCAATTCCCCTATATTCCTGCCTAATAGTTTGCACAAACCAAACATTGTAAAGGTTTTTTCTATCAGTATCTTCTTTTTCCAAACTTATATTGTATTTTTAAAAGTCAATAATGAAATTCAATTATCCTAACCAATTCATCATCACTATATGAAAGCACTATGTACCCTTCTTGCTCTTATAATAAGTAGCTCTATTTTTTCTATTCCACTTCAAGCCTCTGGTGAAACCGAAAGGGAGGATTTCCCCAATTTCATCGAAAACAAAGGACAATGGGAAGATAAAATCCTCTTCCAAGCCGAAATGTTCTCTGCAAGCATATTTTTGGAAGCAGACCGACTCACCTACTTATTGATGGATGACAATGATCTCCACGATTTGCACCACCGCCACCACCATCCAGAAGAAAATTGGAGCGAAGAACTCTTAATAGATGCCCATGCCTTCAATGTACAATTTGTAGGAGCCAATCCCAATGCAACCAAAAGGGCAAGCTGTGATTTACCCACTTACCGCAATTACTACATCGGTAGCGACTCCGAAAAATGGGCCTCCAATGTCGGGTTATACCGTCAAATTGATTACGACAACTTATACGAAGACATTGATTTTCGACTCTATGGCGCAGAAGGAAATGTGAAATATGATTTTATGGTTGCTCCTCATGCCGATGCTTCTCAAATACGCTTGTTTTATGAAGGTACAGACAATTTGTTTATTAAAGATGACAACCTACACATCGTCACCTCGGTCAATACACTGATTGAACAAGCTCCTTATGCCTATCAATACATTGACGGACAAGAAGTAGCGGTGGACTGTCACTTCAAATTATTGGACGGACGTTTTGTTATTTTCGACTTTCCAGAAGGTTACGACCCTTCACAAGAACTCATTATTGACCCCGTAGTAGTGTTTGCAACCTACACAGGTTCAACGGCTGACAACTGGGGTTTTACCGCTACTTTCGACCCAACAGGAGCGATGTATTCGGCAGGTGTAGCATTCGGAGCAGGTTATCCTACAACAATGGGTGCCTTCCAAATGAATTTTGCAGGAGGAAATGCCAGCAGTTACCGAGCATCCGATATTGGTATTACCAAATATTCTCCCGATGGCAGCAATCTCATTTTTTCAACCTATATCGGCGGCTCCATTGCCAATGAAATGCCGCATAGTTTGATCGTCAGCGAAAGTGGTGAATTGGTATTATACGGAACAACAGGTTCTTCGGATTATCCCACAACCTCCAATGCTTATGACAAAACTTTTGGTGGCGGATTCAGTGTCGTTATCAATAGCATTGCTTTTCCAAACGGCTCGGATATCATTGTCACTCGCTTCAATAGCGATGGAACTGCCCTAGTCGGTTCTACTTTTGTAGGAGGCAGTCAACAAGATGGACTCAATACAGCATTGAACTACAACTATGCGGATCAAGGAAGAGGCGAGGTCATATTAGATGCCCAAAGCAATGTATATGTAGCAAGTTGTACGCAATCTGGTGATTTCCCTACATCCTCCAATTCACTGTTTCCAAATTACAACGGTGGCGCACAAGATGCTTGTATATTCAAACTCAACCAAGATTTATCCGTATTGGAGTGGAGTACTTTCTTAGGCGGTACGAATTCAGATGCTGCCTACTCTCTAAAACTTGCTCCTGACAATACACTTTATATCTGTGGAGGAACCCGAAGCGTCGACTATCCCGCAACTATTGGCTCACTTCAAAGCAATTACAGTGGCGGTACACACGATGGATTCATCACCCAAATTGGGAATGATGGGCAAAGCTTTTTGGCTTCTACTTTCTTGGGAACTTCTGCCTATGATCAATCTTATTTTGTAGAACTGGACGAAGCACAGAACGTCTATACAGTCGGACAAACCTCTGGTAATTACCCTATTGAAAATGCAGGATTTGTGAATGTAGGTGGCGGACACTACATTCACAAATTGACCAGCGACCTAAGCACCACCATCTTTTCCACTCGATTTGGACGAGGTGACGGTGATCCAGATATTTCACCTACTGCTTTTTTAGTAGATACGTGTGGACAAATCTATGTGGCAGGTTGGGGCGGAAATACAAATGGAGCATCTCCCGCCAATTCTACTACCAATGGCTTGACCGTTTCTCCCGATGCCTTTCAATCTACCACTGATGGTAGCGATTTCTACCTCATGGTTCTTGCCGAAAATGCAAGTGCTTTGAACTATGCTACTTTCTTTGGAGGTGCAGGTGACAACGAACATGTGGACGGCGGAACTTCAAGGTTTGACAAAAATGGAGTCGTTTATGAAGCCGTTTGTGCCAGTTGTGGATCGAGCAACAATTTCCCTACAACTCCAGGCGTATGGTCCAATACCAACAACTCCGACAACTGCAATTTGGGTTCTTTCAAATTTGCACTCACAGGCCCAGAAGTGCTTTTTGATGTCGATCCAAATATTGATTGTGAAAATCCCCTCAATATTTCTTTCGTCAATAACAGTGTGAATGCCAGCAGTTACATTTGGGATTTTGGAGATAACACCACTTCAATGGAAACCAGTCCTACGCATATTTACGCAGAACCAGGGGTATATGAAGTTACTTTGATTGCGATTGGCGACGATGGCTGTACTGTCACCGATACATCTGCTCAAATCACCAATGTATTTGATTTACCTGTTATTGAATTGGTAGGAGAAGGAACTTGCCTCAATGATGGAACGGACAATTTCTCGATTGACATCAACTTTTCGGGCGGTAGTAATACGACTTATACCTTAGGAGGTGCAGCTTCTGGAACAATTGCGACAGGAACTACGATTGGTTTGACACTGTTAGGCGGTGACGATTATACCATTACCGCAGTGGACAACACCACAGGCTGTGCTGGAGAATTAACCTTCACTGGTCCTGTTTGTCCTGATTGTGAACCAGATGCAGGGACAATGCAAGCATCTGATTTGCAAATAGTTTGTTCTGACGGCACAGTTTCTTCTACCACAACTGGCGAAATCCTTGAAGAAGGACAAGTATTGACTTATATTCTACATACCAATGCCGATACTACCGCAGGAATCGTTTTGGCAATGAACACCACTGGCACTTTTGGTTTTCCTGCAAATGGCTCATATTATACGACTTACTACATTTCAGCAGTAGTGGGTTTTGCAGACATTGAAGGAAATCTTGATTTTGAAGATGACTGTACAGTTGTTGCAGCAGGTAGTCCTGTATTGTTTTTAGCTCCTGTAGAATTGTTGGTAGATGAGTTTTGTGATTTACAAACAGGCGATTTTTATGTAACTGCACAGGTGACAGGTGGCTATCCTCAATATGACAACAATGCGGTTTATACCATCACAGGTGACTTTGCAGACGAATTGGAATTTATGGAAACTTTCACCCTTGTTTTTGCAGAAAATGGACAGAATATCTATGAAATCAATGTAATAAGTGATGGTTTTGGCTGCAATGGAGTCAATTTTACCAGCGAACAATTTGCATGTGAGAAAAACCCTATTGAGTTGTTAAACTTTGAAGGAGAAGCCACTGTAAATGGAAATTCACTGCAATGGGTGACGCTAACCGAATCCAATAATGACCGATTTGTGGTTGAACGTTCTGATGACGGCAAAAACTTCGTCATTATCGGTGAAGTAAAAGGGGTGGGCAACAGCCAATTTGCTATCACCTACAAATACCTTGACCGAACAGTTGGATGTGGTGTTCACTACTACCGTTTTGTACAATACGACAACAATGGTTTGTCGAGTGTTTCTCCAACGATTGCAGTGACGAGAGGAGAAGCAAGCGGCAATGCATCCGTTGTTGTTTCACCTGTACCGAGCCAAGATTTCATTGAAGTGACTTTCTATAGTAGTGCAAATACGGCTAACTTGACCTTGTTCGATACCAAAGGACAAGTTGTATTGCAGCAAAGTTTGGAAAGTGAAAATTGCAATAAAAAGGTGCAATTGGATATCAACAAATTGGTGGCTGGCGTGTATTTGCTGCAAATCAATAGTGGTGATAAAGTGTTGGCACAGCGGTTGGTGAAGTATTAGTGATTGGTTAATTAATAACGTTTTATGATGGCTAAAAGCTTTCACTTATTTTTCGCATAAACAACTGACGATTGATAGTTTTGAAAACTAATCACCAGTCACTAATTTATCAAAAATCTATACAGTTTAAAATCAGTGACTTATTATCATAAAACCAACAAGTTGAAAATATGAATCCCGATTCTTCAACAGACCAACAACCTTTACCACCCTCATTGCCTCGCATCATTCAACCGTGGCTCAGAGTAGTGTTATTTCTGGCAGCCAATTTGACACTGCTATCTGTTTTAGTGGCACTGTTATTTTGGGGAATGGATGAGAGTGAATTTCAAACAGATTTGGAAGAGTTGTACCTCATTCAAATAATCAGTCTTTTTGTTACCTGTATAACTGTTTGGCTGTTCAGAACCTATTTTGACAAATCGTCCATTTTATCCTTGGGTTTTGAATGGACTAATCGAGTAAAGGACTCTGTAATAGGTTTTGGATTGGGGTTTGCGCTTATTGCAGTTGGTACACTGCTGTTGATGTTATTGGGAGAATTGGAGATAAGTGCAATTCAATTTAACTTTGACCTTCTGCTCTCCTATTTCATCTTGTGCATCATCATTGCTCTCAACGAAGAAATTTTGGTGCGGGGTTATGTGCTGAACAACCTTATGCAATCCATGAATAAATATTGGGCTTTGGTTGTTTCGGCCATGATTTTCACACTCTTCCACGCCCTCAATCCCAACATCAGTTTTTTGGCAGTAGTCAATTTGCAGTTGGCAGGGATGTTACTCGGCATCTATTACATTCATCAGCAAAACTTGTGGTTTCCGATTGCGCTGCATACAAGCTGGAATTTTTCGGAGGGCGCAGTGTTTGGCTATGAAGTCAGTGGCATTGATTTTCAGAGTCTTTTGCAGCAAAACATCAGCGATACGGACTGGCTGACTGGTGGAGAATTTGGCTTTGAAGGCTCGCTACTGTTGAGTATTTTATTGGGATTGGCAATTTTGACTACCCACAAACTGTATTCTCCCAAAACTTAAAACCCTTTAAATCAAATAAAAATGAATTATTCACACATAAATACTTTATTTTCACTTTTTTTGTACAAAGTTCTACAAATCCAATGCCTCAAAATTCAGTTTATACGATAAAATTTCTCACTCGCTTATGAAAAAAAAATACCTACTTCAAAGTACATTTTTGATACTTATTTTTACTGCAATGTCTTGTCAGCAAACACCTTCATCTCCTTCAATCAGTTCAGCCCAATTACTTCGAGTACCCATCGAAAGCAGTGTTGACCAAAAGGAACGAGATTTCTTCTTGTATTTACCCAAAGGCTATAAACAAGCAGTTAGTCAAGGAGAAAAATTGCCTGTTTTGCTGTTTTTACATGGCGATGGTGAGCGTGGCAATGGCAAAGACGAATTGGATTTTGTGATTACCCACGGTCCACTTTATGAAGCTTGGGTGCAAAAAAGAGATTTACCATTCATTATCATTGGACCACAATTGCCCATGTTTGGCAGAGATACCATCGGGATTTCTTACCTCTCCGACCGCAACAAAAATGCCATTCCCAAACGTTTAGAGGAAGGCGTGCCTGAACGGGAAGCCAATTTTGAAACGGAAGGAAAAATGAAAGGCGCAGTTCCTGCCGAAACGTTGGAAGCATTGCCTCCTGATGGATGGGAAAAGTGCGAACAAGACTTACTCACCATGATTGACCTCGTACTCAAAAACTACAATGGAGATTCGAAACGTCTGTATTTAAGCGGAATTAGTTATGGGGGATATGGCACTTGGTATATGGCGAGCAAACATGCCAAAATATTTGCAGCTATTAGTCCTGTCGTGGGTTGGGGACACCCCGATTTGATGCCTCCTATTGCTGAGGAAAAACTGCCTGTTTGGGCGTTTGCAGGTGGGCGTGATTATGTGGTTCAAACCCAATATTTTTTTGAAGGACTCAACAAATTAGAGGAACTAGGACACGACTATGTTCGCTTTACGATTCATGAAGATATGGATCACGATACTTGGAAACGTGTATTTGCAGGAGAAGACATTTACAATTGGTTTTTGCAGTTTAGCAAGCCCTAAGTTTCTACAATATTCGAAAGTAGCATGAATTTTGATGCTCCGATTACCTACTTTTAGTTTTTGGACGAGAGAGCAGAGAAGTGAGATTTCAATCAAATTATCCAACATGAATACCCTAATATCCATTTTTGAAGCAACCGAACAAACATTATTATCGCAAGGATTCACTATCGAACGAAAAGACAGCAATCGTCCGTGGGGTGGTTTCTTTGTCATTGAAGAACAACAAGCTGCAAAGTTCGTAGAGACCTATTTTCCCGAACAATCTACCAACGATTTGGTAGATGGTCGAATGGTCAGTCCGAAAATTTTATTGGTTGCACCCAACAAACGTTTGTCTTGGCAGTACCATCACCGCCGTTCAGAAGTCTGGCGGGTCGTTGAAGGGCGGGTCGGCATTGTGCGTAGTCAAACCGATGAAGAACAGGCAGTAGAATATTTTGAAGTAGGTGATGTCATTACGCTTTCGCAAGGTGAAAGACACCGATTGGTCGGCTTAGACGATTGGGGAAAAATAGCCGAAATTTGGCAGCATACCGACCCAAACAATCCTTCAAATGAAAATGATATTGTCCGATTGCAGGACGATTTTGGACGAAATACGCCTGAAAAATAGCTTATTCAAAAAAGTCCTCTCAAAAAATCTACTTCAATCCCAATTTGGCGGTAGTCAAAATCCCGTTTTTTCTGCAATAGGAAAAAATCACCCCTGTTATATTTTGCAGCAAACTGCCTTCAAATCTTGGTAAAAAGCAAAGACGGCATTGTTCAATTTTTGAGAAAGTGTTGGTTTTCAAACATTCCATATTTTTCAGAACAAACTTCAAAAGTATTTACATGAAAAAAATATTTTTTGGAGACGTGAATTTTGAGTTTTGGGATAAGCATCAAAATTTGTACAGTAAAAAAGAGGATGAAAATCCATTTGCTACTTTATTGATAGTAAACATCTTACCTTTGTCATTAATAACAAATCTTCTTTTTTTTATTCCCCGAGTTCCTTCCTCTTTTGTAAAACAGAGTGAAAATAAATGAACTAAAATGTAATTGGGTAAGGCTTAAATGTACCTTAAATTTGTAGCATCAAACAATTAATAAAGTTGTAACCACATTGATGTATAAGTTACAACAATCATTTAACCCCAATAAAACATTTATCATGCAACAGATTAAGAGAATGTTTATGTTAGTTTTGACGATTGGATTCATTTTTGGTTTTCAATCATGCAAAAAAGATGGAGAAATTCAACTCACAAAAACAGATTATTTAACCATTCAAGAAGGTTGGACTCTTGAAAGCACAGACGGTAATGTGGATGTAATTACCGATGCCTTGATTGCCTTGTATTTCCAAATATTACCTCCTGAAATGCAAACACCTGAAATAGAAGCCGAACTGCGTTCCGAGTTTGATTTGGAGTCACTTATCGAATTGGACGAATGTGATAAGGACAATATCACAATTTTTAAAACAAATGGTGATGTAATTGACGACCAAGGAATTATAATCTGTGAAGGCGCATCAACAACAGTGGACAATACATGGGCTTTTGGTGCCAATGAAACCCAATTGCTCATCACCGACAAACAAGATGGTGAAACGCAAACATTTACAATCAAGACCTTGAATGAATCAAGGCTCAGCATAGAACTTCGTATGTCAATTGCAGAAGAATTTGATGCCCAAGATTTGGGCGAATTGGAAGGATTGGTAGGCTACGATAACTTCATCACACAAGATATCGTACTTACTCTTACCTTCAAGGCGAATTAAACGAAGGACAGGGAAGCTTTTTGCTTCAAAATAAATGGCGGAATCTGGTTTTTATAGCTGGATTTCGCCATTTTTAGTTAACCCTTCATGAAAAAATTTCCCTACCAACTTGACCATTCTGACACTGAATCCAATGACATTTGCGCCAAAATGTCAGTAAAAAGGGATAATATCTGCAATGGCATAACATTTGAAAAGACAGTCAAGTGATTAAACAGCGGAAGACTTTGAGACTTCTGATGTTTCGTGAGTTGAAATAAACTAACAACAAATCAAAATATAGACAATATGCAAACAGGTACCATTAGCGTTCAGACGGAAAACATATTTCCGATTATCAAGAAATACTTATACTCTGACCAAGAGATATTTTTGAGAGAGTTGGTTTCAAATGCCGTAGATGCGACCCAAAAATTGAAAACCCTTTCGAGGTTGGGTGAAGCAGCAGGTGAATTGGGAGACTTGACCATTGAAGTGAAAGTAGATGCAGATGCCAAAACTCTGACTATTAGCGATAAGGGAATAGGTATGACCCAAGAAGAAGTCGAAAAATACATTACCCAAATTGCGTTTTCGAGTGCCAAAGAATTTGCAGAAAAATTTCAAGGTAAAGATGCAGATGCCATTATTGGGCATTTTGGATTGGGCTTTTTCTCTGCTTTTATGGTGGCCAACAAAGTGGAAATCCACACTCTTTCTTACAAAGATGGTTCGGAAGGAGTACATTGGACAAGTGACGGGACGACCGAATACACAATTGACACGAGTGACAAAGCGAATCGTGGAACGGACATTATTTTGCACATTGAAGAAGAAGCTGCTGAATACCTGAGAGAGGCACGTATTGAAGAATTGCTGAACAAATATTGCCGCTTTTTGCCTGTTGATATTCAATTTGGTACACGTACTGAGTATGTACCCGTTGAAAAAGACGAAGCTGCTGCAATTGAAGATGCAGAAGTCGTAGAAGAAGATGTAGAAGCTACTGCAAATGAGGACGCAACAACAGATACGGATAATGCAGAAGTTGAAGCTGAAGAACCTGAAACCAAAGAGATTCAAGTTCCCAAAATCATCAACGATACGCATCCAATTTGGAAGAAAAAACCAGCAGATTTAACGGATGAAGACTACAAAAATTTCTACCGTGCATTGTATCCGATGGGCGAAGAACCTTTGTTTTGGATTCACCTCAATGTGGACTATCCCTTCAATTTGACGGGTGTATTGTTTTTCCCGAAAATCAAGGCAAACTTTGAAGTACGCAAAGACCGTATCCATTTGTATAGCAATCAGGTGTTTGTAACAGATCATGTTGAAGAAATCGTTCCCGACTTTTTGATGTTGCTACATGGAGTAATTGACTCACCAGACATTCCGCTGAACGTCTCTCGTTCTTACCTTCAAAGTGACCCAGAAGTTAAAAAAATCAACAAATACATCACCCGAAAAGTGGGTGACAAGTTGGACGAAATGTTCCGCAATGAACGTGCAAATTTTGAAGAAAAGTGGGAAAGCATTGGTGTCTTGGTGAAATACGGCATGGTGACGGATGAAAAATTCTACGATAAAGCAAAGAATTTCTGTTTGTTGACCAACACAGAAGGCAAATTGACGACTTTTGATGAATACCAAGAACAAGTGAAGCCCCTGCAAACGGATAAGAACAATAAAATCATTGTCTTATACACCAATGACAAAGAGAACCAACACAGCTACATTGAGGCTGCAAAGGGAGAAGGCTACGATGTATTGGAGTTTGACAAATTGTTGGATCCTCACTTTATCGGCAATTTGGAGAGTAAACTGACAGATGTACAGTTCAAACGTGTGGACGCTGATCCGCTTCACAAATTGGTGGAAAAGGAAGGTGAAAATGTATCGGTTTTGACCGAAGACCAAGAGAAATCCTTGACCGACTTATTTAAAACACAAATTGGTGATGACAAGGTAATGGTGCAGGTTGAGCCTTTGTCGAGCAGCGAAAGTCCAGTGGTGATTACCCGCCCCGAATTCATGCGTCGTATGAAGGATATGAGCAATTTGGGTGGTGCGAATATGTATGGAGACTTGCCTGAATTCTTCAATGTGATTGTGAATGCAAATCACCCTGTAGTGGCTAAAATTTTGGCGGACGAGGGTGACAAACAAGCAGAGGCGGCTAAACAATTGTACGACTTGGCTTTGCTTCAACAGGGTATGTTGAAAGGTGCAGCTTTGACGGATTTTGTGAACCGTAGTGTGGGCTTGATGGGATAATTCCGAAATAATTGATTGAAATAGTTTAGTTAGGAAACCCCTTGGTGTCTTTTGATACTGAGGGGTTTTTTGTTTTTTTAGGTTTTGTTATTTAAGTATTTTTTTTGGATATTTGAGAAATTAATAATTTACTTATATTCAAAGAAAAATTGAAAAAGATACTATCTATATTTATTCTATTGATGTTGTTTCAGATTGAATGGGCTCAAGGACAAGTAATGATAAAGATCAACTCAGTAGAACAAACTGACCGAACCTTTGAGAAAAACGATGAACTCTTCTTGGAAAACAGAGCAACTAGGCATGAAGTTATTTTCATTCTTGACACTATAGACCAAAAACTAAAGACAGACAAATATCTTATTGAAACCTATTATAGTGTTTGGGATGGAGATACGACCATAGAGGAAAAAATAGTACCGAAATACACAAAATGGAAAAATGAAATTTCACCTACCAAATCGAAGAGGTTATTACTTCAATTAAAAACGGATTCGGATATACTTCAAAAAGACATATCCTTTCTTCATACTTCTCATCACTATTTCAATATTTATATTGATGTAATTCAAAATAAAGACACAATACATTGCAGAAAAACTAAGCCATTCACTTATCTATTTCCTTGGCGAATAAGTGAACCCGAAGGAACAATTTTAAATCCTAAATTAGACCATCAATTGTATAAAATATTACCAAAAACTTTTTTAGGTAGAAAGAAACTAAAACCACTAAGATTCAAGCAATAAAATGGATAAAATACCAAAACATTGTTGCTGATTTTCTCATTAAATACACTGTAACAAAAGTTATTTGACAATTACAAGGGCTTAGAATAGCTGCACTTGTTTTGTTTGTCATTTTATTACTGACCAGCATGATGGAAGGAATTATAGACTCATGGATACTTTTAGTGGAGCAGTTAAAGACTTTTGTAGTTTTCTTTTGAGAACATACTGATTTTCAAACATTCCATATCTTTAAGGGTAAACTACAAAAGTCTCATTCCACTAAAATCTTCGATGAACCGAATTATATACGTGTTAATGGCACTGCCAATTATTATTCCGTTGATATTTTTGGGAAGTGTGGTTATACATTTGATTAGGCAATACCAAGAAATCACATCTACTGACCAGTTGAATATACTGTTGTTACCCTTCTTTCGATTTTATGGGCTTAACGAAGGTATTAAATATTCACATAAATTTCATTATACAATTCATTCATTCCCTTTAGTCAATTCATAGGCATCTAAGAGTGCTTGTTCTTCATCCTCCTCATCAATCTTTTGCATCAACATCCATTCTTCTCCTAATTGACTTATATCTATCCAATCATCAAGCGTACAACCTTTTCTTAGCGCATCAGAATTAGAATAACCCAATTTTTGGTAATCTGGTTTGAGAAGAAAGGTATAGCGTCCATAATGAAGTGAAAAAATTTCGCCCGTATTAGCATTGACCAAAACGTTTAAGGTGCTTAATCTATACTTGGTTTCCTGTGGCAGTTTTTCCCCCATTTTCCCCAATAGATAATTTCCTCCTTCATCAAATCCATTGTATTCCCATTCATATAGTTTTACTTCTGCTTTTTTGATTTTGAAAAAAGAGAATAAAACGTCATTTTCTGGATTTGAACTTACTTTTTCTGAGATTGAAGTGTTCATCATTTTCTATTAACCAAAGTACGTTTCATAATATAATCTACTTGCAGTTCATTTCCCACTTGAAAAGGGTGAGAACCGCAAATAGTAAACCCGAAGTGTTTGTAAAATTGGATTGCCTTCTCATTTTTTTCCCAAACGCCTAACCACAAATAGGTCATTCCCTTGTTTTCAGCTATCTCTATGATGTGCGTCAATAATTTTTTTCCAACTTTTTTACCTTGATATTTTTTCAACACATAAATCCTTTCAAGCTCCATTCCATCGTTTTCCTTCAAATCAGTCTGAGCCATTCCCCAATTAATTTTTGCATATCCAACCGTTTCCCGCCCAACTTTTGCAAAATAATATGTAGAATTTTGGTTGTTCAATTCTGATGCTAAACGCTTCTCATTGAAGGCCAAATCCAAATACTCCTGCATATTTGCAGGAGTATTTTGCTCCGAAAATGTATTGAAAAAAGTGCTTCGGCTAATTTTTGTTAGTTCGCCAACATCTTCAAGTGTTAATTGAAGGAATTGAATTTGCTCAAGTGTCATCGCTTAGTTATTTTAATTTTAAATATATTACAAATAATTCATCAATACAATGCAAATTCCAATGTCATTCAATTAAGGTAAAAATAGCAAAAGAGGAGATAATATAGTAATTTTACAGATTCATACAATTACTTGAAAATCACTAAGAATCCCCTCTTATGCGAGATGTGAATTTACAAATTATCTCTGAGTTAAAAAGTTTTTTAACAACAGCATATAGTGAAAAAGCGAAATATTGCCAAAACCCTACTGATTTTATACGTAGTGCTTGAACGAAAACTCTTAACTAATTGAATGTCAAAACGTAACTAAATACTTAAACAGATGAATTTTTTAAAGTTTCCCCATATATCAATACCTTCAATAAATTCCTAATAAATTAACATCAAGTTGCTATAAGAATATAAAAATTGAAGGAAAAAGTTCGTTTGTTTTAACCATTAGTTATGTTTTGATAGACAGATAATTATCTCTTTCCGTTCAGGCACTACGTACCCGCAAGTTGCCTTTTAATCATTTTTTTTATTGATTATCAATATGTTGAAACGTAGTTTGTCGATAGAATTAGTAGATTTTTTGAGCAATTAGGTCAATTAGAACAATGCACTACCAAAAGTGCTTTTAGCATAGCTCGCAAGAAGTTGAAACCGACTTTCTTCGAAGATTGGAATGAGGTGTTATTCCATTCTTATTATCAAAAAGCAGGCGCAAATATGCATAAGCGGAAGGATTTTATCTTGAAAGCTACGGATGGTTCTACGGCATATTTATTCAATGATAAGGATAAAAAAATGGAGGAACACTTTGGTTTACATAAAGGTAAAGTGATGGCACGCTTAATGGTTTGCTATGATATCTTGAATGAATTAGTGGTTTTGGGCAAAATGGATAAAATAAAGACTTCTGAAAATGAGGTTGTGTATAATTGGTTAGATACCCTGAAATCCCAAAATTCTCAGCAAGGAGATGCTTTCCTCTTATACGATGCGAAATTTGTAGGTTTTCGTATGATTTATGAACATTTGGAGCGCAAGTTAGAATTTGTGATGCGTTGTAGTCCTGAATTTAGCATACAAATTAAACGTTTTGTGGGATCAGGCAAAAAACAACAAATCATTGATATGCAATCAAATACGCAAGAATTCAAAGAAATGCAGCAGTTGGGACATCCAGTAAACATAGACACTCGTTTAAAGCTGACCTTTCGCACCCTAAAATTCTATTTTTTGTATTAAAGTAACTATCCGATTATAGCAAACCTAAAAATCATTAAATTAACAAAAAAATAGAATTTAAATGTTTGTTTATCAATAGTGGGTGCGGAAGGTCAGTTAAAGGTACGCTTAATCCGAATTGAGTTAGACAATGGAGAAATAGAAGTACTCATTACCTCTTTATTAGACCGACAAAAGTACGCTCATACCGATTTTAAACCTTTGTATCAACAGCGTTGGGGTAGTGAAACTTGCTATGACACCTTGAAAAATAAATTACAAATAGAGGTGGTTAGTGGACATTCCCCAGAAGCTGTTTTATTTACAAGATTTTCATGCAGCCTTAATCTTATCTAATTTACAAAGTATTGTAGAACACGAATGTAGTGAAGAAGTAGCACAAGTCAATGAGCGTAGGGAATTAGATTATGCAGTGAATCAAAATGTAGCCATTGGATGTCTGAAATATCGAGTAGTACAATTATTTTTAGCAGAATAACCTGAACAAATACTTGACCAACTCAAAAGCTTATTTATTAAACATCTTGAGCCAATTCGCCCTCATAGGAGTTTTCCCAGAATCAAAACAATACAGCATTTGAACGGAAAATACAAGACACTGAAAAATTATCGAAGAGCTATTTGACCCATAAATATAAATGATAAAAAAACATTATTGGTTTCCGCATTGATTGTTTATATTACTTAAACCCACCCCTTACCCCTCCCAAGAGGGGAATTTCCCACTTGGTAAAAGTATTCCCCTCCTTGGAGGGGCAGGGGTGGGTTGCGATTTATTCCTTTTTAATGTGAAGACCTATAACTAACTCTCGAAATCCTTAACTTAATGACATTGGTCCGTTGTTCGCAAGTCCTTAAAATCGGAAGTATCTAAGACTAATGATTTCATAATGGAAAAATACAAAAAACATCTTTTTGAATTTTTGTATTTGAATTTTACATCTCTACCTCCTCCTTCACCAAACTCTCTTTCTCCAACTGCTTCGTATAAAGCTCATAATACGCACCCTTCAATCTCATCAACTCTTTGTGATTACCATCTTCCACAATCTCCCCATGACTCATCACCAAAATGCGGTCGCAGTTTTTGATGGTCGACAGTCGGTGAGCAATAATCAAGGCAGTACGTCCTTGAATCATCTGTTCGATGCTCGCCTGAATACGGGCTTCAGTCAAGGTGTCAATAGAAGAAGTCGCTTCGTCCATAATCAAGATGCGAGGGTCGGTCAATACTGCTCGGGCAAAAGAAATCAGTTGACGCTCACCCATCGAAAGTTTTTCGCCCCCCTCTCCTACTTCCTCCTCCAATCGGCTTACAAAATCCTCAGCACCCAACAACCTCAAAGCTGCAATGATGTCTTCATCCGTTGAATCTTGCCGCCCAAATTTCACATTGTCTCGAACCGTTCCCGAAAACAAATGCGGCGTTTGAAGCACTACACCGAGTTGAGAACGAAGACTCTGCAAAGATTTAGTCATGTAATCCTCACCATCAATTTTAATGGTACCGCTTGTAGGTTCATAAAAACGACACACAAGGTTCGTCACCGTCGTTTTACCCGCACCCGTTGCACCAACCAATGCAACCGACTGACCTGCTTCAATATGCAAATTGAAGTTTGGCAAAACCACCTTTTCCTCCACATACTCAAAACGGGTATTTTCAAACTGAATTTCGCCTTGTATTTCTCCAAAATCCGTTGCCCCTTCTTCGTCTTTTATCGTTACTTCTTCGTCAATCAGCGAAAAAATGCGTTCGCCTGCCGACAAACTACCTTGCGCCATCGCATAGAATCGAGCAATGTCCAAAATCGGCATAAATATCTGAGTAGCATAACTAAAGAAAGCTGCAAGTGTTCCGATAGTAATGCCCGTAGGTATCGCCAACGCCATTTGCCCACCTAAAAACAAGACCAATCCACCAGCCGCCGAACCAATAAAAATCACCAAAGGCATATACATTGCTGTATAATATTGCGCCATGAAAGATGATTTTCTCATGTTGTCGCTCAATCCCCTAAATTCTCTGCTTACTCTTTCTTCTTGAGCGGTGATTTTGTTAACCTGCACACCGTTGTTGTGTTCTGTAAAACTTGCGGTCAGTTCGCTGTTGATTTTTCGAGATTCACGAGAATACTTCAAAATCAGCATTCGGATTTTGACCGAAACCAAAACCAATATCGGTATGGCAGCTAATACGATTAGTGTCAATTGCCAATTGAAGAACAACATGATCGACAAGCAGATTGTAATCATGGTCATTCCCCAAATACACTCCAAAAATCCCCACGAAATCAACTCTACCACTCGCTCGGTATCGGAGGTAATCCTCGACAACAACCAACCAGAAGCTGATTTATCGTAATAGGAAAAGGATAATTTTTGCAGTTTGTGAAACATTTCTTTACGAAGGTCATACATGACCGTTTCTTGTATGTAACCCGCAGATCTGATAAAGAAAAATACGCATATCACTTGAAAAATACCATTGGCTAAAAACAAGCATCCATACCACCAAAGCCCACTCCAATCGGGGTCGGGGGTAATTCCTTTGTCCCAGCTTTTTTGATAGACTTCAACAAGTGGTGTAATCACATCGTCTAAAAAAAACATCCATATCGCTGGAAATATGGCATCGCTAATCGCTACCAATACGACCGATACAATGAATCCCCAAAACATGGATTTGTAGCTCATCGCATAGCTAAAAATACGCTTCAAAAAGGGAGTCAGTGCTCCTATATCTTTGAATTGTTCGTCTTCTGATTGTTTGTATTGTTGCATTTTTTATTGTTGTGTTAATGTGTTGGGGTTTATGATTTTGTAGAGACGTTTTACCAAAACGTCTCTACGCATTTCGATATCCTTCAAACCCTACAAAAAAAACTCTGTGCCTCCGTGTTCATTCAAAAAAAAAAACTCCGTGCCTCTGTGTTCATCGCTAAAGAAGTTCCGCCTCCATTTCTGCTTGCACTTCATAAACATTTCGATAAAACCCAGGCTTCTTGGACAATTCAAGGTGATTCCCTTCGGCAGTCACCTTCCCTTTCTCGATGACAATAATCTTGTCCGCACGTTGAACAGAAGTAATTCGATGAGCAATAATAATAGTCGTTTTGTCTTTCACTTTCTCTTTCAAAGACATTTGAATATTGTATTCTGTTTCTGTATCAACAGCCGAAGTCGCATCGTCCAAAACCAAAATATCCGTAGATTCCAAAAGCGTTCGAGCAAGCGTAACCCGCTGTTTTTGCCCTCCCGAAAGCGTGACTCCCTTCTCTCCCACCAAAGTATCATATCCCTCAGGGAAAACGTGCATAATGTCGTGAATACTTGCCGCTTTTGCAGCATCAATGATTTCATCTTCGTCCACTCTCGTTTGTGTATAAGCGATGTTGCCCTTGATGGTGGTCGAAAACAAAAACGCCTTTTGCAGCACTAGCCCAATCTGTTTTCGGAGATAGGTTTTGCTATACAATTGCAGGGATTTGCCATCCAAGAAAATTTCGCCTTTGGTGGGTTCAAAAAATCGGGTAAGCAAGGCAATAATCGTGGTTTTTCCTGCGCCTGTTGGTCCCATCAGTGCAACTTGCTGTCCTGCTGCAATTTTGAAACTCACATCCTGCAATACATATTCATTTTCTTTGGCATCAGGATATTGAAACCACACGTTTTTAAAGACAATTTCTCCCTTCAATCCTCCACCTTCAATGCCTGAATAATCTTCTTCGGGTTCATCCATAATTTTGGAGATTCGTTCCATAGCCACCATTGCCATACCCATTTGCGACACAACCCTACCGAGTCGGCGCATAGGAAAAGTCACCATGATGGCATAGGTATAAAAACTGGTCAGTTCACCAACTGTTATTTGATTGGTCAAAGCATAATACCCTCCTGCCATAATAGAGGCAGCGATTTGGAAGTGAATCATGGTATCCGAAAAAGGCCAAAAGAAAGCGTGTAGCATGGCGTGTTTTTTGCCAATCGTCAATTTTCTTTGGTTCTGACTTTCAAATTTTTCTATCTCCGAATCCTCTTGTGCAAAGGCTTGCACGACTCGAATTCCTGACAGATTTTCTTCTGCAATACCAGTGAGTTTATCTTGTTCTGCTTCATGTTTCTCCCATACCTTTTGCTCTTTTCTGAAAAAGATGTAAGAAGTTCCAACCACTATTGGAACAGAAGCAATGGCTATCAAGGAATAAGTGAGGTGAACCGATGCCATCATCCAAAAGGAAAAAACAAAAATGGAACTCAACAAGATGACATCTACCACTTGATTGAGCATAAATCGGCGTACCGTTTCGACATCTCCCGTGCTTTTTTGAATAATTTCACCCGTTGAAGTAGTGGCGTGAAAGGTCAGGGGAACTTTTTGAAGGTGGGCAAATAGCTTGTCTCGAAATTGCTTGATGGCTTTTTCGGTACAGTAGGACGAAATGGCACTGGAGGCAAACATGGATGCCCCTCGAAAAAAGGCAATACCCAGATATACAAGACCTAAACAGAGTAATACCCAAACCAAATTTCCCATAGTGAGGTCGGGAATGATGTTGTAAATCCACTGTGCAAATGTGTCGTTTGTGGTAGCTTGTTGTGTGCCATTAGACTGAAAATACACGATTACTCCGTCAATGGTGACTTGCAATACTTTGGGTTCCAACATTCTAATAAAGGTGGAAAATATGAGCAGTAATGCTGCACCAAAATAATAGTGTTTCCATTTGTCAAGGATGGAAAAGAGTTTGTAAAAATTGTGCATAGTTGAAGAATTAGGTAAAAAAAAACCGCAAGCATCGTTTTGATAATGCTTGCGGTTTACATGAAAATATAACTTATATGAAAAAATCACATAAAATACCTTATATGCCGCAAGCCTTCTCCTTCCACATCTTTGGTGAATGTGGTTTCAACCATTGAAGGTTGATTGAAGATTACGCTATATGTGTTTTTAGTGATGTTCATCAAATTTCTATTTTGTTAGATAATTGTGATTGATAATTTGAAGAATGATATATGTTGATTGAAATGGTTGTTTTCAGCTTATGTTTGGCAAACGAAAGGATTTTTCAAAAAGTTCCATCACCTTCCATTTTTTTCTAAAAAATTACTCAGTCCAAAAAACATTTTCTGATAACCTCCTTAAAATCTTTGACTACGGGATCATCGCTGTCCCAACCATAATCGTGAACCAAATTCAGATTAACATAGGTTAGTGCTTGTATATACCCTTCACTAGTGGCAATATCATCCACTGCTTTGTTGTAGGCATTGTTGTCTCCTTTAAACAGCTGATTGATAAACGCAAATCGCTGATTGAAGCTAACATCCATTTTTCTACTTGCACCATTTTTCTTCTCTTTTCCTGCATTTCTGGCCAATACATCATTCAACTCCAAAGCAACAGTTTCGTCCTCTCCACTGTAGTAATCATCCTCAAAATCAAAATCATCTTCTCTAGGTGTTGAACTTTTGACAATATCTTCCAAGATTTGTGTTCTCACAGAGTTATCATCTGTCAAAACAGGTTGATGCACAGGCTTTTCTATTTCTTCAGGCTCTTCGTCCATGAAATTTCGTGCCACCTCTCTAGGGTTGATAATGGATGTCGCCCCTTCTTCTCTTTTATTTGGCTGGATAATAGTGGTCGCATCGTCTTCTTCCGTTGAGGAATGAATAATAATCGTTGCATTTTCCTCCTCTTCCGCTTTGGAGTGAACAAGAGGAGTTATATCATCCTCTTTGGCCTCATGCATCTTTACACCAGCATTCTCTTCCGTTTCCTTCAGTTTTGCCAGAGTACGCTGCAATTTTTCTGCAATGGGAATATTCTCAGATACATTCGCTGATGTTTTTTCAAAAATCACCGTAGCTGCGTTGTTGTCCTCATTGTATTCATCCATCTTTTCCTGCCCATTCACTTCCAAATCTCCTTCAAAAAAATGGGTATCTATGTCCATCAAACTTGTAGCATCATCCGATGTATCTTCTTCTACCTCGTGTGCTTCAGTGTCTTTCTCTACTTCCAAAATCATTTCATTAATGATTTCCTCCTTCGATACACTCTCTATAGGCAATATTTCCTCCTCTTTCTCTGAAACAATAGCTGGAGTTTCTTCCTTTTCTTCAAAATGCACAGAGTCCTCTATCGTTTCTTCCTTTACAGTTGTAGATTTCTCTAAGTCTAAGATAAAGGCTTCGTTTTCTTCCACAGAAGATGTTTCGATAGGCAAGACCAGTTCTTTTGCTTCTTCTTTAATAGATGCAACTTGGTCTTCAATTTTGGCTTTTATATGGTTGATGGATGACTTTGAAGAATCTGCCTTAGGGTTTGTTTCTCGCTCCAATGCAAGCACTTGATCATATAGTTCTACCGCATATTGCTTCAATAGCGCAATTTCGAGTTGATTCGTTTGAGCATTACTCTTTCGAATGCTCTTGAATAAATAACTAATCTTGCCAACAGAAACCGCCAGTTGATTGATTAATTGCGTATTTTTCATAAACTTTTTTAGGAGTTATTGTAAATTAAATAGGTGTTTGTTTGATTTAGCAAAATCTATACCGTATTGAAGCAAGACTAGTCTAAATCAAAAGATAATGCTAATTTTGCTTGCTGAACCTTAAAGTTATAAATTTTTCTGATAAAAGAAGCTAAATCAACAGCAAATGTTTTTAGAACCCAAAGTGAAAAAAGGCTGGATTGAAGTAGTTTGCGGCTCCATGTTTTCGGGGAAAACAGAAGAACTAATTCGCCGTTTGAAACGTGCTAAATTTGCCAATCAAACCGTCGAAATCTTCAAACCATTAATAGATAACCGTTATCACAAGAGTGATATTGTGTCTCATGATGCCAATAGTATCCATTCTACCCCCATCAGCAGTTCCCAGAACATTTTGCTTTTGGCACAAAATGTGGAAGTTGTAGGCATTGATGAAGCTCAGTTTTTGGACATGGAGTTACCCAATGTCTGTAATCAATTGGCAAATAGAGGTATTCGAGTCATAGTTGCAGGTTTGGATATGGATTACAGCGGCAAGCCTTTTGGCCCATTGCCACAAGTATTGTCTATGGCGGAATACATCACCAAACTCCATGCTATTTGTATGCAGTGCGGTAATCTTGCCAACTATTCTTACCGCAAAAAAAATATAGACGAACAAGTGGTCTTAGGAGAGAAGGATTTGTATGAGCCTCGGTGTCGAAGTTGTTACCACAAAGGCGATAAGTAGTTTAGACTTTGGACGAAAGATTAAAGACAAAAGGCTATAAATCATTAACAGCAAACAAATTAAGCAAAATTTCATTTTCAATGCAATTTACCCACAACCAAATACTTACTTCTTTTGTCTTTATGCTTATGTATTTCGTCCAAAGACCAAAGCCAATCAACTAATTACGCTCTAATTGGTTGTACTATGTCCAAACAACTATTTATTGACAACAGCCGTTTAATTAAAAAACATTTCCAAAACATGCGAATATTTCTGCTTTTTGCCCTCCTCACCTTGCTATCTTACCAAGATATAGCTGCTCAACGGCTACCTGTTCAATTGACAGGTGTGGTCATGTCGAGCGACAGTATTCAACCTGTTTTTTATGCCACTATCCGTGTGCCTGGCACCAATCGGGGAACAATCAGCGATTTAAATGGTTATTTTTCCTTTGTTGTGGCAGCAGGAGATGAAGTCGTTTTTTCTGCAGTAGGCTACCAAAAACAAAAAGTCAGGATTCCCGATGGCTTCAAACACGATAGCTATTCCATCATTCAAATGATGGAACGTGATACGATTTTGCTCAATGAAGCAGTCGTTTACCCTTGGCCCAAACCCGAAGAATTCAAAGAGGCTTTTCTAACCCTCGAAGTACCCGATGATGACTATCAACGCGCCAAACGCAACTTGGCGAGAGAAACTTTGGCTGAAATTGGTGAAGTAATGGCAATGGACGGCGGTGAAAACTACAACTACCGTGCTCGCACCTACTCCCAGAACCTCTATACAGCAGGTCAAATGCAAAGGCAACGCATTTTTGAACCCCTGGCGTGGGTAGAGTTTATCAAGGCATTGAAGCGAGGAGATTTTAAGAAAAAAAATAACTAAATAACGGCATCTAAATCAGATTGTTGAAAATTTCAAATGTACAACTTATTTTTTGACCGTTACTAATGTTCATTACAATGAGCCGAACCCATAGAAATCACCCCTTCAAACTCCCTGTTTTTGCTTACGAGACGAAAGAGGAAATCTTAGACAGAGACGGCATTTCTTCCAAAATCTCCCCTCCAAAGGAGTACAAAAAACAGTACAACCAAAAGTTTAGGACCCAACAAAAGCGGAATTTGAAGCAAGGTAAACCCTTTAATTTGAAGAAGAACTCACATATTGAATATTGGTGGTGAAAAGAATTTTTCAACTTTTTGCTACATTAATTCCAAATTTTGTCGGAAACAACTAATACAATTCGTCCTATGAGGTGAAATTCAATTGCGGATTTCAATTGAACATTTTTTTTTAAAAAACTATCAAAACCTCAACCTCATGAACACTTCAAAATCATTTTTTCCTACTGCAAATTCACCTCAAATAGCTCAACAACCCGCCATATCTTCAAGCACTGCCCAATTATTATCCATTACTTTGCCAGCTTATGAGTTCTACAATTTGGGAATGGGAACTGCCAACTTTGACTTAACAGTTGCAGAAGACACTGTTATCAACCAACAATTCATCCCTAAAGGAGCTAAAGTCAATACAAATTTTGAGTACGTAGGTCCTTTTTCGAGGCAACGAATGGGAGATATTAATTTGTTGATGATCAAAGCATTGTCTGTAACGTTTGAAAATCAAACCATTTCTATCGAAACAAATACCATTAATTTGGGTCAATTTTCTGACCCCAACAATCCACCACTGATATTTATCAATACCGTTATTAGATTTGAAGTACCTATCGAAACTACGCTTGTTTTTGAAGTAAAAGAAATGATTCCGATTAGCTAAATTCTGCTTATATTTAGGTTCAACCTTTTGAAATTTTTCTCAAAAAATTTATCCTTTTCGGCTACCAAATGAAATATCAAACACCCTCGATAAATGCTCTCGAATTGCTCCAACAGGCTAAAAGTATGTTGGAGCAAAATGAGTTAACCGAACAAGTTGTGCAGTTGTTGAAGGAAGCAGCCGACAAATTTGAAGCACAAAAAACATGGGATATATATTTGCAGGCCCAAATTCAAACGGCAATTTTTTACATCAAAACCTCCAAATTTAGCACTGCCGAAACCTTACTCAATGAGGCACTGTTGAAAACTGCAGCGCATTTGAATAAGAATACGATTGAAGTAGGTGACACCTTCAATCAACTGGCAACTTGTGCTTATTACCAAGCAAACTACCCGATTGCACAACATTTTTTTGAACAAGCACTCCTTGTTTACCAAGCCAATTATGGTGAAAACCACAGAAATACAGCACGGACTTACAGCAACCTCGGCAACTGCTGTTATGCTCAAAATTTACTGGACGATGCACTGTCTTACTATCAAAAAAGCTTGGATATAAGGCAACTCGTTTTGCCCTCCAATCATCCTGATTTTGCCTTCTCTTACAGTGCTTTGGCACGATGCTACCACATAGATCGCAACTTCAAAAAAGCATTGTTGTATTTTCAACAAGCCCTTGCCATTCGGATACATCAACATGGCGAAGAACACTTGATGGTGTCTTATTCTTACACCGACCTTTCAAGTTGCTTCAAGAGCTTGCATGAATTTGCAAAGTCACGAGAATGCAATCGAAAAGCATTGGAAATCAGACAAAAAATATACAAAAAACCCCATCCAAGCATAGCCAATTGTTACTCCAAAATAGGAGACTCCTATCTACAAGAAGGTGACTTATCCAGTGCATTGAAACAGTACGAGTTAGCAGTGGAAATTCAATTGGGATTGTTGGTTGAAAATCATCCCGATTTGGCCGACAATTATGCCCAAATGGGGAAATGTCTGACAGTCGAAAATCCTGAGAAAGGTCTGGATTACCTCCAAAAAGCATTGAAAATTTACCAGCAAGTCCACGGTCAGTACCACAAAAAAACTGCAATGGCATTGGATTATATTGGGCGTTTTTACAACTACCATCAGGATTATCCGCAAGCATTGCAATATTTTCAAAAAACGATTCACAGTCTATGTGAAAAGGAAACACAATCCATAGATTTTGATGAACAAACGCTTTATCAAACACCTCAGATTGATCACTATTTATCTGCTGAAAGACTAACTAAGCCCATCGTCTCAAAGGCAAAAATCTTTTATCAACTCTACCAACAAAATCAAAACCTCAAGGACATTCGAGCAGCTTATGAACACTATGAACAATTGATTTGGTTAGTAGATGAACTCAAAAAACTACAAGGTGCCGAAACCGAACAATTGTTTTTTTCGGGAGAAGTAGCCAACTTTTACGAAGATGCGATGAAAATAGCACTGACCTACTACGAACATACGAACAATCAAAGCGTGTTGGAAAAAGTATTTTTGTTTGCAGAGAAAGGAAAAGCAGCCGTGTTATTATCCGCACTACAAAGAAGCGAGGCAAAACTGCAAAGTAACATTCCTCCTGCTTTGCTTCAAAAATCTAAAACACTGGAAATCAAACTTTCAGATTTAGAAAAACAACTTAAAATTACTTCAGATGCCGTAGAGTACCAAAGACTTCAAAACGAACTCTTCGGGGTTACTCGCCAATATGAAACCTTGACCAATCAATTAGAAGCGGATTATCCTGAGTATTACCAATTGAAGTACAAAGTCAAAACTACCAATATTAGTGAACTACAAGTGGCTTTGAAGAGCAAACAAACAGGTGATTCTTTGCATCCAACTACCCTACTTTTGTCCTATTATGTAGGTGAATCTCTGGTGTATATCTTTGAAGTAACTGCTGACAGCTACCAAGTTCACCAACTTCCAAAACCAACAGATTTGGAGGACAAGATTTTGGATTTTCAAGATGCTGTCAACCTCATGGATGTGGAAGACTATATCGAAACCGCTTCCGAATTGTATGAGTTACTGCTCGCTCCCGTTTTGGATAAATGGGGAATCCCAACTTCCATTCCCCAAAAAATGATTGTGCTGCGCCACGATTTACTGGATTATATACCTTTTGAAGCACTTTTGATACCGATGGACGAGATGGAAACAAATGGCTTTATTGATTTACCCTATTTGATTCATTACTATGAGATTAGCTACCACTATTCCACTGCATTGCTGCTCCGCAAAATCCGCCAAAGTAAAAACACTTCTATCCGCCAAAACTCCTTTTTGGGTTTTGCGCCCGTCAGCTTCAATGGCAAAGAAGAAGTAGAATTAGCTATGGAAAGTCACCGTGGCACCAGCAAGGTTTTGAGAAGCAACCGAGCAGGCGAAACGGCTCTACAAAACTTACCCAATACAGAAACAGAAGTCAAAGATGTCTATCAGCTTTTTCAGGACAAAGAACTGGATGCCAAAGCTTTTTTGTACGCCTCGGCTTCAAAAGAAAACCTCATCAAAGAAGCAGCAAACCACAAATATTTGTTGATTTCGACACACGGATTTGTAGAAGATGAAGAAGCAGGTTTGTCGGGGATTTACATGGCTGCACCTCAAGACAATAAAAATTATCTGCTCTATACTACCGACACCTATCATCTTGATCTTCATGCAGATTTAGTAGTCTTGAGCAGTTGTAGCAGTGGAGTTGGTAAATTGCAGAAAGGGGAAGGAATGATGGCTATCAACCGTGGATTTTTGTATGCAGGAGCCAGCAACATCATTTTCACCCAATTTGACATACCCGATCAAAGCAGTAGTCGATTGGTCAAAAAATTGTTTGAATACATCTTAGAAGGTGATGCCTACACCACCGCCTTGCGAAAAGCCAAACTACATTTATTGCAGGAAAAATCCAGCAGCGTACAAGATTGGGCAGGCTACCTGTTGATTGGTGTTTAGATTTTCTCTGCAATTACAAACAAATAATCTCCCTCCTCATTTTCATACCCAGCTTTCACCGCAAACCAATCCCCACTATGCACATCCTCTTCCAAATCCAATAAACCTTTTTCAACTTCTGCTTGATTCGCCAATTCTGCAAAAGAAGAAATGCCCTTTCGAACGTTGGGGTGCAGATAAAGATGAGGCTCATGTTTGCCTGCATACAAAAATAAATCCTTTAACTCTGTGTGGACAAAATAAGGTTCACTTTCAATGTTTTGGAAGCTACTTTGCTTCAAATATTTTTCCACTACTTCAAAATCAGGCATTTGCTGCATCGATTTTTCCAACATTTTCGGAAAATAACGATTCAGCCAGTAGCCCCGCATCTGTTGAGGTGTTGAAGTAAAAATCACCATTCTACCATTTGGCTTCAATACTCGATACATCTCTGCAAAAGCAGCCTCTAAATCTTGCCAATGGTGTAGTGTCAAAGTCGCCAATATACCATCTACCGAAGCATCCTCCAATCCTGTTTGTTCAGCAGTACCATACCGCCATTCAATGCTATCGCACTTTGATTGGGCAATTTCCAGCATCTTGGTAGCCGGTTCAATTCCAATAAATTGCATTCCTTTTTTCTCATGCAAAGCAATCGTGTAATTCCCAGTACCACAACCGATGTCTAGATAGATACCTTCTTTTTGGGGCTGCAAATACCCATACAATCGCTCCATAAGATGGGAATCTGCTTTTCGAGTCTTATTGTAGTTGATTCCGATTTTGTTGTATTTTTCCATGATTCACTGTAAGGAGTTAGAGTGTTAGTTATTAATGCGGCAATCCTTTTTTCACCTCCTTCAAAAGCGCATTGATTGCATTTCTGACCGCCAAATTATACAGTTCGATTGTGTATTCTTTGGTCGCTTTTTTTGCAGGGTTTTCGTAGCGGATTTCTATGTTTGCATCAAAGGATACATTGTCATTTGGAACCTGAATAAACAAAGTCGCCTTGAACACTACATCCTCTATTGCAGCACCATAGAACTCACATCTTCCTTCAACTACACTCAATCTAAAATTTGCTGCAATACCTTCATCCGATTTTGAAGACTGTCGGATAATGTTTTCAATATCACTCTTATTGGTTTGGCTCAATTCAGGATTCCCTTTCCAAACACTTTTATTCGAGTTATTGAGCAATCCCCAATCCATGAGCAATAAGGGCATTTCTCTTTTATCCACAATTTCGATTTTTAGTACATCGAAAGGAAGGCTTACTGCATTGACCGAATAATCTTCCGGAAGTACATTTTTAGTGGTAGAACAGCCAGCAGATAATATTGACATAGTAGCTATTACAAAAGCAAAAAGGTTGATTTTTTTCATGAAATGTTGGTTTTGATATTTAGTACAGCATATTCTGCTGCAATTATTTATTTTGAATGAAAGACATAAGCATAAAGATAGAAAATCTAATATACTGACAGTAAATGAAATATAAAACACCTCTTGTAAACTCTTTGGAATCTTTAGTCTTGTGTCTTTAGTTTAAAGTCTAATATTTGCTAAACGCCTGAATGATTTTTATGTTTTTTTGAGCCTTTTTTCAATTCATGATTTTTTTTTGTCGGAACAAATATTCGAAAGTCGTCTAATAGTGCATGTTTAGCAAGTAAGTCCATTTTTCAGATGGTCGAACAAGCATTTTTTATTATACAAAAACCTCAAAATCTTTTTCAACATGACAAAATTCATGCAGTTATCCATTGTGTTAGTTTTGATGCTAACTTTCAGCATCCATTCTTTCGCACAACTTTCTTGGGCAAAATATGAAGGAAAAATTCCAGTAGATGTCGTCATGGGCGGCGAAGAAAATGGTCAAAATTTACCTGTATGCCGATGTGAATACCAAGGAGGAACACATCCTGGCAAAGTAGTCAAAAATATGTGTCACATTGGTTGGGGCGGTAAAGAAGTATATCTCAAAATCTTTGACCTATTGGTCCACAATGGAGCAACCGACATCAGTTGGGAAAAAGTAAGCAACAACAAACTACCTGACAATGCCTTTGTAGGTGGTAGCGAAAACGGAAAACCACTATATGTAGGAAAAGCAATGTACAGTCTTTCTGGTAGAAATATGGGTACACATCCTGGCAAAATATTCACTTCCAACAATACACTTATTTGCAACTTTGGCTATGGAGGTAAAGAGATTGTCGAAAAAGCAAACTTTTATGTCTTGACCGAAAAGGCATTTCAGCCAAGCGAAATTGACCCCAACTTTTGGTACCGCCTGACTACACAGTGGCAAGGAGACGACAGATCTTTGGACATCGTGAATGACGGCAAAAACAATAACCAGCCTATACTCGCCAAAACGGGCAATTACACAGGGCAATATTGGAAATTCACACCATTGGGGAAAGGATTTTATCGAATGACTACTAGCTGGCAAGGAGATGATAAATCTTTGGACATTGTAAATGACGGTAAAAACAACAACAAGCCCATACTCGCCAAAACGGGAAACTATTCAGGTCAATATTGGAAACTAACTGAAAAAAATGGATTCTATCGCCTCACTACAGGCTGGCAAGGAGATGTCAAATCATTGGACATTGTGAATGACGGCAAAAACAACCAGCCAATACTCGCCAAAACAGGCAACTATTCTGGACAATACTGGAAACTAACCAAAATTGGCCCCATCAAAACCGAACCTACCAAACCCAACAAGCCTATTGAAGTTTCAAAACCAATAGATAAAACGCCCATAAATAAGACACCCAAAGAATCAGCCTACAATGGCCCGCAAGTATTCAGTCATACCACTTCAAGCAGCAATACGTTTGGCAATTCAACAGTTCTTGACAACCCCAAAACCAACAGCAACCGAGATGCAATTATTTTCGTGACTCCCAACTGGAAAGGCCCTTATGTGCCAACTGAAATAGGTGTTTATTGGCATGGTGACAAATGGAGAGTATTCAACCAAGATTTCAAAACTGCTCTTCCTAGCAACTATCGCTTTAATGTATTGGCTTACGACAAAGCTGCAAAAAATGTATTCGTTCACAAAGCAGATAAAAGCAACATTTTTGGCTCGAAAAAACACATCACCCGCATCAAAAACCCTTATGCCGATGGTGATAATAGCGCAAAACTCATTGTCGCTCAAAATTATGGAGAAAACGGCAAAGGAGTTTACAACAATCATCCCATTGGAGTCTATTACGAAGGTGGATACTGGACGATTTACAACCAAGATATGGAACCCATGCCCGAAAACGCCCAATTCAATGTATTGGTATTGAAGAATGGCAGTGATAGTGGTGTGAAGTCGGCAAGTGTTTTCAACCACAAAGCCACTACTGACAATCTCTTGAAAGGCATGGCACACGTTTCATCTATAGACAATGCTTCTACCAATAGCAAGCCGAATGTGATGATATTTGCTACTTCAAGTTGGAATACAGGAGTTTACAACAAACACAATATTGCAGCCTATTATCATGCTGGTAAATGGACAATCTACAATCGTGACAAAACAGCATTGCCTCAAAACGCTTACTTCAATGTGTTGGTAATAGATTCTGCAAATATTAACACTGCCAAATAATGAAACCATTTATTGTTTCCTATTCATCGGATGAATCTTAAAAACAAAAGGTCTGTTTTTCTAATTAAAAAACAGACCTTTTGTTTATTGAGTAAGAAAACGCAATTGGGAGAAAAATGCTAAGACACCATCACCTTTGCCATTCCATTTTGTTTCGAAAACTCAATCAAATTGCCACTTCGATTTTTGAAAGCAAAAACATAGTTCTCACCTTTGTATTCTTCCTTCACCACTCTATGAATGGAAAGCATTTCTTCTGCTAGCGCATAGCGATTGTTGATGTTCAACTCAGAAGAAGTTTGAAGAATTTGACCCTTCAAATCTTGAATATGTAAAGAAATAAATGAAGGCAGAGTAGGTTGAATGATTTGAGCAGAAGCAGAAATGCCTGTGCTAAAGCAAGCACCTAAAATAGTAGTAGCATTAATAAAAGTACGTCTTTTCATCATAAGATGGAATTTAGTAGTGAAATAATGATTTTGAGTGATGGTTATCCAAATGTAATCGAATTTTATGGAAACCTAAAATTTTATTCACCACAAAGATTAAATTATTTTAATTGACCTATGCTTGTTTCTGAATCCACGGTTTTTACAACTTTACTGTACTTCATTTTTTTTAACGAAAAGTTACAATCGTTAAAACAATAAAAAGGTTGTAAGTGAAAGAGTTACAAGTGTTGAATGCCACTACTCTTTCTTTTTCAAATAATATTTCTAAGCCATTGTTGAAAAATAGCAGAAAAATGGTACATTTGGCATTTAGAAAATTGTTTGTCACAATATTTTTTTTCAAAAAAAATAGCAAAAAACCTTCAAAACAACAACCCAAATTCGTCTATTGAAGAAACAAAAAATCTCATAAATTAAACACTCAATTTTTATGAAGACCATACGCTACAAAACTCCAAATCTAAAACGAGTTTGCTTCTGCAATACTCATCTTCAAATCTGTTACCTTTTCCTGTTTTTCTTGTTCTCTACTTAGAGAATCATCTGTTTGATAAAACAATACACCCTTTCTTATTCAAAAATAAATGCCTGCTGCAATGTATAATTGCAATGGTATTGCTATAGTTATATTTTTCTTAATCTTTTAAAACACATTTATTATGTCAGAACCTTTTGTAGGCGAAATCAGAATGTTTGCTGGAAATTTTGCACCACGGGGCTGGGCATTTGCAGACGGACAGTTATTAGCTGTCTCTCAAAATGATGCTTTATTCAGCTTATATGGTACTATTTATGGTGGTGATGGACGAACCACCTTTGCCTTACCTGATTTACGTGGTCGAATTCCTCTTCACGCTGGTCATGGACCAGGGCTAAGTGAGCGAAGACTTGGAAGTAAGGGCGGCTCAGAAAATGTGACTTTAACTGTAAATCAATTGCCTTCGCATAATCATGGAGTAGCAGCAGCAGGTGTGGACGGAGACAAAAACATTCCTACTGGTAACTATTTGGCTGGAAGCGGAGCAAGAGATACAGAATATGATTCCTCACAAGATGCAGGTATGAGTGCTGCAGCGGTAGCTTCAACTGGAGGCTCTCAATCCCATACTAATTTGATGCCTGCTCTTTGCGTTAATTATATTGTAGCATTGGTTGGGATATACCCTTCTAGAAACTAAGGAATCTACATCTATTGCGGAAAATTTTAAAACAATTCAAGTCTTTTGCATTAAAAATAGCATAAAGACGAATTTTATCATTTAAAAAAATAATTAAAGATATGTCAGAACCTTTTTTGAGCCAAATAAGCATCGTTGGTTTCAACTTTGCCCCACGAGGATGGGCTTTTTGTGATGGACAAATATTACCCATCAACCAAAACCAGGCATTGTATTCTTTATTGGGAACTACCTATGGCGGTGATGGTCGTACTTCTTTTGCCCTTCCAGATTTACGTGGAAGAACGCCAGTACATCCTGGTAGTGGCACAAGTGGTCACAATATTCAATTAGGGCAAAAGTCAGGTGAAGAAACCCATACCTTGACGACAGCAGAAATGCCAAGTCATAATCATACCCTAAAAGGAAGTACTAGCCCAGGAAATCAGGCATCTCCTGTAAATCATGTCTATGCAGATACTGGTGCGCAAGATCCTGAATATCATTCAGGTAGTAGCATAGGACAGATGGGGGCAAGCAGTCTTACAAATGCAGGAGGAGGACAAGCGCATGAAAACATGCAGCCTTTTCTTACTCTTAATTATGTTATTGCTTTGCAAGGGCTATTTCCTTCTAGAAATTAAAGGAAATCTATGTCGTAAATTTAACCAATTAATTAACAATGAATAATACTCGGATATTCAAGAGGGTAAAAGAAATTCTTTATCTGAGTGTTGTTTTTTTATAAATATAATAATATTATGTCAGAACCTTTTATCGGCGAAATTCGCATTTTCGGTTGCAATTTTGCCCCACGTTCTTGGGCTTTTTGTAATGGGCAATTACTCCCAATATCACAAAATACAGCCCTTTTTAGTATTATAGGCACTACCTATGGTGGCGACGGACGCTCAACAATGGCACTTCCTGACCTTCAGGGTAGAGCTGCAATGCACCCTGGTCGAGGTCCTGGTTTGACAAGCCGTCAATTAGGAGAACGCACAGGAACTGCTACTGTAACGCTATCAGCCGCTCAAATGCCAAATCATACACATACATTTAGATGCTTAAGTACTTCTGGTAGTTCAGCTACTCCAATTAATTGTTATCCTGCAGAATCTGGTGCAAGAGATACAGAGTATATTGCAGATGCACCAAATACCGATTTTAATAATAATGCTATTCAATTACAAGGGGGGAATCAGGCACACAACAATGTGCAACCCTATTTAGGTCTAAACTTTTGTATTGCATTGCAGGGGCTTTATCCATCAAGAAGTTAATGAAATTTCTTATTAGACTTGTACGGATTTGATTATGATAGAGTTATGTGAAAAGTGATTTGTTGTGTGCAATTATTTTCCTCTTGAAAAACATTTGTTATAATCAAAATATAGGACTCTTTTTCAAAACATTTGTTTATGAGTGTTTTAAGCATAAAATAATAAATCATTAAATATTTTCAATAATTTATTATTCACTGATTATCGAGCCGAACAAGTCTATTAGGTAAAATGTATTAAAACAACCTTAAAAATTGTCTAACAGTTTTTAAGGTTGTTTTACTTTTAAATGTATAAAAATTATATTATCAGGATTAAACTGAATTATCCTATAAGCTTAAGAGAAGCCTATTATTTCGGAGTAACTTCTGTCTAAAATGAAATTAATAATTTATGGAGTATAAAATTGGCTTACTGATAGCCCAATCAAATACTTATTCAAGTTCACAAGATTTTTTTTGGGGCTTTAAAGAAGGTTTAAAAAAAGTTCCAGATTTTCCTGTTAAAATATTTGTTGAAAATATTGGTTTTGGGCAAAAAACAGCGATTCAACAGCAGTATGAAAAAATGGCACTTCAAAATGCACCAGATATTATTGTAGGTATGGCTCAATGGAGGAGCCTAGTGGGAAATGAAAAAGTATTGAACCAATATAGAATACCTGCCCTTTTTTGCGATATTGGAGCAAATTTACCCTTACCACAACCTCTAGGAGAACACATATATTTCAATTCTTTCAATTTATGGCAATCAAATTTTGCTATGGGAAAATACCTTGCAAAACAAGGTCACAAAAAGGTACTCTATCTTTCCCATTTTTATGATGGGGGCTATCATACTCCTTATGCTTTTTGCAGTGGAGTCTCAATGGGAAGGGGGGATTATGTAATGCCCTTTGCTATTCAAGATGGATACAATGAACAAGAATTTGAGCGATTAAAGATGCACATTGAGCAAACGAAGCCAGATGCAATTCACGCCCTATATTCCAATCCTCGACATTATGTACTTTTAGATTGGTTGAAAAACAATCCTCAAACTAAAGATATTTCTTTGACAGCTAATCCTTATTGGGTTGATGATGATTTACTTTTGAGAAATCCAAATGAACATACAATAGGTATCCTATCTGCTAATTCATGGTCTCGTCTATCGCCCAACCCTATCAATCAAGCTATAGTGAGCCAATTTGAAGAAGAGGAAGAAGAAACTTGTAGTGTATTTGTGATGATGGGTTATGAAGCGGGGGCATTGCTTGCAAAAGCCTATGAGGCATTGGGGGATAAATGGAGCAAACGCAAATATTTTAAAAGTTTTTTATTAGACGCAAAATTAGACGGACCGCGGGATGGTCATCACTTCAATTCTGAGTATCAATGTAGTTTTGCCAATCATCATCTAAGAAAGGTTGAAAAAACAGAAGGTGGATTGCAGAATAAAGTAATCCGAGATTTAAACATTGATGAAAGTTTAACTATTTTGAAGCCGCTTTATGAAAAACCTAACTCTGGTTGGGATAACCTGTATTTATGTGTTTAATTGCAGTTCTTACAACTTGTCCTCTCTCCCCTAAACTTGTTATTTTAGGAAAAAAAATTGTAGCTGTACATCAGCTAGGATGATTGGTGTATTTTTAAATCATGTTGCATGCTGATTTATTAAAAATATTTGAATTCAGATAGTGTTTTGTCAAAAAAAAGTCAAAATATTCTTTTCCCTATCATTTTTTTGAAACTACTGTTAATGTTTCTGAAAAATTGCAACTAAAATAAAGAGAGTCGTCTATAAATAATATAGTTGATTGATGAAATTTATAGAGGCTAAAAGATGAATTTTCATATAAAAAAACGATATATACTAATATCTTTACAAAAAAAGTGATTACTATGAAAAAAATATTTTACTTTATTATTATTAGTCTTGTTTATTCTAGCCCAAGCTATGGTCAGACAATCTCGTTTAAAGGTTGCACTGGAGACTTTGGAAATTTTACTTATACCTTCTCTAAAACTGGAACGACTACTTTCTCAGGTACTGTAAGGAATACATACGAGTTGACTCCAGTGGACTTTAATGAAGGTTGCACTGCGGGAGTTTGTGAAGCTCGGGTAATCTACACAGGTACACAATGGGAACTTCAATTAGATAACGACTCTTCCCCTTGTGGTGGTGGTGGTTTGCCTGCTGACTATGGTTGTGTTGAATACCATAATACAACAGATTCTTTCCCCAATCCACCAGATTTGACCTTAGGGACTTGGGTTGGAGATGCTACGTTTTGTTCCGATGCGATGCAAGATTTTTCAGGCACAGGTACACAAAATTTTATTGGAGCTCCTTCCACCGCCCCCGAAATCGCCCTCTCTGCCAATAGCAACAACATCGCAGATGGTTCCAATTTAGCTGCAGCCACTACTACTAACGGCACTGACTTTGCCAATGTATGTGTAGAGGGAGGAACTGCCACTATTACCTACACCATCACCAACAGCGGAGATGCCGATTTGACTTTGGACGGCACCGCTCCAAATTATGTAACACTTTCAGGAGGAAATGCGGGAGATTTTTCTGTTACTACCCAACCGAGTTCAGGTACAGTTCCCCATACTACAAGTAACACTACTACCTTTGAGATTACCTTCAATCCAACAGCTACGGGAGAACGCTCCACAACCGTCAGTATTGCCAACAACGACAGTAATGAAAACCCATTCGATTTTGTCATCAAAGGAACAGGCGTTCAGCCCACAGTTACGGTAGCTGCAACCACAGCTAGTATTGCTGAAAACAGTGGCAGCAGTCTGGTCTATCGTTTTACACGCACTACCTGTACTGTAGAAACATTGGCGGTCAATTTCAGCATTAGCGGTACAACTGCAGATACAGATTACACTGTAGTCACAGGAGGAACAGGATTGGTAACATACAATGCTGGCACCAATACAGGGACAATCACTTTCCCTGCCAATTCACAGACAGTAGATTTGACAGTGACACCAGTAGGAGATACTGATATTGAAGCAGATGAAACGGTGGTGGTGACGATTGATACTCCTTGATGCATTAATTTATTAACGTTCAACAATCAAAAAGGGCAAGTTTTTATAAAACTTGCCCTTTTTGATTGTTGAAGGAAATTCAGCAGATTCATTCAATCATTTATCTGCTCCTTCTTTTTTTGCACCTTCGGTTAATACGATAATGTGGTTGTTCAATACCTCTACAAATCCCGCTTTAATATCCCAAGTAATTGAAGTAGCGCCATTTTCGGCTCCATTCAACCGCAAAGGTCCTGTTTTTAAAGCGGCAATCAAAGGAGCGTGATTGTTCAATATTTCAAAAGAACCACTCACACCAGGCAGTTGAATTCCACTCGCTTCACCTTTATACACCAATAGGTCGGGAGTTAATATTTCTACATTCATCTAATTGGAGATTTTTTTTAGTTAATAGTGACCATTAAATTAATGGTTGGTAACTCGTTGTATATTTATTTAACTAGTGACCAACCACTATTTTTTAATCACTAAAATTACAAATTCGCCTCAGCTTCTGCAATCAGTTTCTTACCTTTTGCAATCGCATCATCAATCGTACCTACCAAGTGAAAAGCGTTTTCAGGATAATCATCCACTTCGCCGTCCAAAATCATGTTGAAACCACGAATGGTTTCTTCAATAGATACCCAAACACCTTTCATACCTGTAAATTGCTCCGCAACGTGAAAAGGTTGTGAAAGGAAGTTTTGTACTCGTCTTGCTCTATGTACCACTAATTTATCATCTTCACTCAATTCGTCCATACCCAAAATCGCAATAATGTCTTGCAATTCTTTGTAACGTTGAAGAATCTGAGTCACTCTTTGAGCCGCTTTGTAATGATCTTCTCCCAAAATGCCAGGATCCAAAATACGTGAGGTAGAATCCAATGGGTCTACCGCAGGATAAATTCCCAAAGCTGATAATTTACGACTCAATACTGTTTTTGCGTCCAAGTGGGCAAAAGTCGTTGCAGGAGCAGGGTCGGTCAAGTCATCCGCAGGTACATATACTGCCTGAACAGACGTGATAGAACCACGCTTTGTAGAAGTGATACGCTCTTGCATCAGTCCCATTTCGGTAGCCAAAGTTGGCTGATAACCTACCGCAGAAGGCATACGCCCCAACAATGCCGATACCTCAGAACCCGCTTGTGTAAATCGGAAAATATTGTCAATAAAGAAAAGGATGTCACGTCCACCGCTATCACCTTCATCTCCATCTCTAAAGTACTCTGCAACAGTCAAACCAGACAAAGCCACTCTCGCCCTTGCACCAGGAGGCTCATTCATCTGACCAAATACCATGGTAATAAAGGATTCTTTCAACTGTTCTACATCAATTTTTGACAAGTCCCAGTTGCCTGTTTCCTCCAATTCGTGTAAGAATTTGTCGCCATATCTTACCACCTTTGCCTCTACCATTTCACGAAGCAAATCGTTTCCTTCACGGGTTCTTTCACCCACACCTGCAAACACAGACAAGCCTGAGTATCCAAGTGCAATGTTGTTGATCAACTCCATGATGATAACGGTTTTTCCAACACCCGCACCACCAAAAAGACCTACTTTTCCACCTTTTGCATAAGGCTCTAAAAGATCAATTACTTTTATACCTGTGAACAACGGTTCTGTCTGTGTTGTCAGGTCTTCAAAAGGAGGCGGGTTTCGGTGAATAGGGTAAGAACGGGTTGTTTTTACATCACGAATACCATCAATGGTCTCTCCTACTACGTTGAACAAACGCCCTCTGATGTCTTCACCAACAGGCATAGAGATAGGCGCACCTGTATCTGTAACGCGCATACCTCTTACCAATCCATCCGTAGAATCCATTGCAATGGTTCTTACGCTGTCTTCTCCTAAGTGTTTCTGACATTCTAATACCAGACTTCTGCCATCTTCTCTATCCACAGTTAGTGCATGTAGAATTTCGGGAAGTTCTCCTTCTGGAAACTCCACATCAATGACAGCTCCAATAATCGCCTTGATTTTACCTATGTTAGCCATATAGTTTAATAAAATTAAATCTATGATTATAATTTTGCCGCAAAAGTACGGGAATAATGGTAAAAATCAAACATAAAATTCTTATTCTTTGTTAGTCCTAAAGTTTATTTTTGCATTTACCTTGAAATAGTGAGTGTTGGAGCAAATAAAGAGTAATTGAAGGAGGGATACATACGGATAGAAAAGAAAAAAGTTACAAAAAATTTGCTTTTTTTATAAATTTTTGTTATTTTTACAAAAAAATGACTTTGCGAATCCCACTAAACTATTTTATCCTATAAACTTGGTTCGTTTTTTGCTCTCAAAAAAAGGTTAAAACTAGCATAGAACATGAAAAAAAATATCAACATCTTATTGGTCATTACTTGCTTACTAATGGGTACAGAAGTAGCTTTTGCTCAATCTAATACACTGCAAAAAGCCAATGACTACTTTGAACAAGCTGAGTACACTCAATCCATAGAACTTTATAAAAAAGTTCTCAAGAAAAATGAAAGTGATAAAGTTGCATTGGAGCAAATAGCCCATGCCTATCGCTTGCTTAATCGTTTTGACGAAGCAGAGCAATGGTATCAAAAAGCCATGATATTTAACAGCAATAATGCGTTGTTAAAATTTCATTATGCTCAGGCATTGATGGTCAATGGTAAATACACCGAAGCAGCTAAGTATTTTAACGAGTATGCCCAAAAAGTGCCTTACGACTCAAGAGGAGCAAAGTTTGCTGAGTCCTGTCGCAATATGACGATTCAGCAACAAGATACCTATATGTATCACCTTCAAGAACCTTCTTTCAATTCTGCGGCTAATGACCTCTCCCCTTCTTTTTACAAAGAAAGTATTGTATTTGCCACTATTCAAGGAAACAATACCTCTATTTACCAAACCAAAACCAAGAATAACCAATGGGAAACACCAAATTTATTCGCTGGAATCAATAACAACGATTCTTATGAGGGAGCTATTTCCTTCAACAAGGCGGGTAATAAAATGTACTTCTCTCGCAATGTAGGCACAGAAGGCAATACAAACCGCTTGAAAATATTTGAAGCAGATTTAGTAGGAAATCAATGGTCTAATATTAGGGAACTTCCTTTCAATAGTAATTTCTATTCGGCAGGATATCCTGCTCTTTCTGCTGACGGACTTACCCTCTATTTTTCATCCGATATGCCTGGTGGGTATGGCGGTAGTGATTTGTATGCTAGTTTTTACGAAAATGGAACTTGGTCAAATCCCATGAATTTGGGAAGTACAGTCAATACAGAAGGTAATGAAATGTATCCTTTTGTGCATTCAAATGGCGCACTTTATTTCGCTTCAAATGGTTTAGGTGGTTTAGGAGGATTTGACATATTTGGTGCCACCGAAATCAATAACACCAAATGGAAAGTAGAAAACGTAGGTGCTCCTATCAATAGCTCAAGCAATGATTTTGGATTGATCTTGACAGATGATTTCAAAATAGGGTATTTTGCGTCCAATAGGAAAGGCGGAAAAGGGAATATTGATATCTACCAAATAACTATCAACGAAGCCAAAGCTGCCGAAATGATTGCAAAATCTGCGAGCCAATCTTCGCTTCATACCTTCCAAACCAACTATATTAAATCAAAAAATACTGCTGAAAAAACAACCGAATCAAATGAAATCTTTTCTACCAAAAAATACTTACTTCAAAAAGACTTGAAACTCGTTTTGGTAGGGATTGTATTGAGCAAAGATACCAAAGAACCTGTTGAAGGAGCGAGAGTTGTTCTTGAAGACTTGGCCAATACTCATAAACAAGAATTTATCACACAAAACGATGGTAATTTTTATTTTAAATTAGAAGCAGAAAGACAATATAAATTGTTTCAAATCAACAACAATGGAACAATAGAAACTTTCAAAAATATTTCAACGATTAATAAAGATGAAACCCAAATTCTCCACGCAGTATTGGAGAGTTCTAGTACTAGCGTCAACCTTGTTAAGACTGAGCAAAATGCTTCTTTACAAAGTTACCATACTCAGACAAGCCCACAAAGAGACACCTTCAATGTCAATGAATCAGCTGAACGTGCTATGAGCAGCACTTATAACAATGGTCCATACTCTGATAGCCAACTTGTCTTCAAAATTCAAATTGGTGCTTTTAGACAAAAATTAGATGTCAACTCCCAGTTTTTGAACAAAGTGAAAGGAGAAGTTGAAACAGAAAAAACCCGTAATGGTTTGATTAGATATATGATGGGAAAATTCAACGACTTTTCGGATGCAGAACAATTTAGAATAAGACTACTTCGACAAGGTTATACAAAAGCATTTGTAGCAGCATATATCAACAATGTACGCTTAGATATGCCAGTAGAGGAAGTACTTCAACGCTATTAAATCTCCAAAAAATAAAACTCCTTAAATCATCTATACAAAAAAAAGGCTGTTACTAATTGTAACAGCCTTTTCTTTTATACTCTTCACCAATTTCTCTACTAAAAAATATCTATTTTGTGTCCTTCACTTTCCCTTGCCTCCTCTTTCTTGAGCAAAGTAATCTCCAACAAACCATTCTCATAAACAGCGCTAATCAAAGATGGGTCAACTGTTTCGGGAATTCCAAATGCCCGCTTAAAAGAATAATAGTTAAATTCTTGCTGTACATACTTCAAGGATTGCTGCTCAGAAGTCAATGCTTTTTCAACCCCTACCATGAGTGCTCCATCTTTGATACTTAGTTGAAAATCCTTCTTTTCCATACCAGGAGCTGCAACCCACACAACGAATCGGTCACCTTTCTCAACAATGTTGATAGCAGGTGCTTTCGTACCAATATCAGCAGAAGAAAGAGACCCTACTAAGCCTTCAATTTCTTTTCCGAGATTACCTGCGATGTCTGTAATAAAATCTGTTCCTTTTTTAAAAAAATCCATTTCACGGGTATTTGATAATGTTAAACAAAAAAATGTAGTCAAATATGTTAAGGCAAAATTCTCAAAAAAAGTTTCCAAATTGTGAAGAATCTTATCACATTCAAGTTACTAAAAAAATCCATGCCCGCAAGCCCCTTGAAAAACATACTGCTATTTAACTTATAATGGCATGAAATTTGCAAATTTCAGACTGTACGAATATATTTACAGTAAAGTTTCAAAAAAAGCCATGTTTTTTCCCTTATTCTATATTCTTTACAGAACTTAGACAATTGTACACCATGAAAAAGCTACTATACATCTTCGGCACCTTACTACTACTCAATTCTTGTCAAAAGAGTGTGATTTCACCCGATGAAAACCTACTCCTACAAGAAAACTGCAACCAATCAGATTTAATCAAAAATCTCTACACAAATGATGCAGCAAAATTAGCTTTGGAACTGATGAAACATGATGAAGTCAGCACAGCGGCTATTCAAATACCTGTTGATTACTATCAAAAAGCAATGGATGCATTAATGGCAGTGTACAATGCCAAAGAAATAGCAGCCCGTGATTTGATAATTGATGTGTATGATGTTCATGCCTTACCAACACCCAATCGTTTTATGGTAAGTTACAATACTGCTTATCCGTGGACGAACAACTGGATTCATGGTGTTCAAAAAACAGGTAATAAAGCCATTGACCAACTATTGCAGGACAACAATCTTGAGGTAGTAGAATACCTCAGTTTTATCAACAGTGTGGTTTTACAAACCAAATCAACACTCAATACAAGTTCTTTGGTCAATACACTGAATGGCATCGGTGGTATTGAGAGAGCCGAATATGAGCAGCCAATGAGTGATGGCAATGATATTGAAGTCCGCACCTTTGACGATTATTTAGAAATGACCTACAGTGTAGGTTATGGCGATTGTCAATCTGGCTGCCGTTTTAGAACTTACTGGCAATTCCAAGTTTACGGCGATTGCAGTGTAGAATATGTGGGAAACTTCGGTGATCCTGCACCTTAAAAAAAGCAAAAAACTTCAACTACTTTCCCATAAAGTTGAGGTCATGATTAAAACAGAGAGTGGAGAGTTTGTCCTATAATTAGATTTTGAGAGCACTTAATGATGACCTACACTTTTATAGTCCATTCATTCTTCACTCTTTTTTTTGCAAAATTCAGTATCTTAACGCGTTGTTTACCAAGTAAATTCCCATACCGTTTTATAGCCTCCTATCATATCGGCATACTCCAAAAATCGCTGATAAAATCCATTTTGGCTAATCGTAGCACTATCCCCAACGACTACCAATTTCTTTTTGGCACGGGTCATCGCTACATTCATTCTCCGAATATCCTTCAAAAAACCAATTTCTCCATCTGGATTACTACGCACCAAACTGATCCCGATAACATCTCGTTCTTGTCCCTGAAAACCATCTACCGTTTTGACCGAAATATTTTTTTGGTACTTCTCCAACAAAGGATATTCCTTCAATTGATCCGTCAAAAACCCAACCTGTGCGCTATAAGGTGAAATAATTCCTACGCTTATCTTATCCACTTCTTCAACAGACATAAACGCCTCCATTTGCTCATACAATTGGTGCATGTATTTGAGCAACAATTCCCCTTCCTCTGGATTATACTTACTCAAACTACCTGATTTCACCACTTCCTCATAGCCACTACCCGCCGTATCAATAAAATCAAAAGGCGTTTGCAGCAAAAAAGCCTCCTCTTGAGTTGCCAGGACATGGTGTTGAACCATTGCAGCAGCCTTCAATCGATTTTGGTAAAACACATCACTCGAAAAATCCATAATGCGCTCATTCATTCGGTACTGCGTTTCGAGCATTACCCCAATCTTCAATCGGTTTACACACTTTTCAAACAAAGACACATCAAAACCTCCTTTTTGTGCTTCTAAAGATTTGACCGTAGGCGGCAATTGCAGATGGTCGCCTGCAAAAACTACCCTTTTCGCCCTGCAAATCGGAATCCACGTAGCAGGTTCAAGTGCCTGACCTGCCTCATCAATAAACACCGTTTCGTACAACTGAAACCGTATCATCGCTTGCGATGCGCCCACCAAAGTAGCGGTGATTACCTCCGCTTTTTGCAGCACATTGTTCAAAATGTATTTTTCAATACTTCGAGCCTCTTCAAACATCGCCTTCGATTCCTTCAAAGCCTCCCTTCGAGCTTCCCTATCTTCCGAATTGAAAGTTCGCTTGTATTTCACCGCTTTTTGCTTCAATTTGTGGGCATCTTTTCGTAGGTCTTTCATGCGTTTATAGTCAGGATGTGCCTCCACTTTCGCATCAAAAGTATGCTCCCAAAGACTTTCATCTACCCTTGCAGGATGGCCCATTCGCACCACATGAATACCGTATTCCACCAGTTTTTCGGTCAGCAAATCCACCGCAGTATTGCTCGGTGCAGCCACCAAAATTTGACTTTGTTCGTGCATACTGTGGCGAATCGCCCGAATCAAAGTTGTCGTTTTGCCTGTTCCTGGAGGTCCATGCACAATTGCTACATCCCTTGCAGATGTAATGTGGGCAACAGCTTGATTCTGAGATTCATTGAGTTCGGAAAAATTAATTGGATAGGTCAATTTTTCAAAATAGGGCTTTTGGTAACCCAATATAATTTCTCGCAATTCCGCCAATCGGTCGTCTTTTGCATTGAGCAAACGGTTGAGCGCAAACTCCATTTCCTTGTAGGTCGTTTCATCATAGAGCAAATCCAAACCCAAACTACCCTCGTCCACCCAATCGGGCAAGGAATCGGCTTTGACCACCAACTGCAAATCATTCCTTCTTGCCCGCTTTATCACCCCCTCCAACATTTTCTCCCGCCGCCCTTCTGCATTGTTGATGAAGAGTGCCGCACTTTGCCCCTGACTAAATTTGTGGGCGACCTCCGTATTTTTCGTCCGCTCAATGTCCAAAACCAACTGCTCACCAATCCCAATTTCTTCATGGGTGATGACCACAGGATGCCAAGTAATCCCCTTCGCCCGCCTTTCCTCCAACGATACATTGTCCAATATCTCTTGACTTCTTCTTACTTCCTCTGCTCGCTCCAAACGTATCATTTTGAGGAGATGATTGATTTCGGTTTTGCTGTTCATTTGTGTTTTTGTTCGATTGAGGGGCAAATATAGCTTATCTAATTGAACACTGAGAAACGGAGGCACAGAACTCTTTTTTGATTGTCATACAGAAAAATCTTGTTGGATGAATGTTACAAATTTTGTATTAGGTGATAGTGAACAGAGAGACAGAGATAGGGAAATCTTTAATTATCAAAAGACTGCAAAGTCAAAAAAGTATCCCAAACCCAACCTGCGAAACCCTCAAATCCCAAAAATCTGTGATTCCCACCCTTCCTACTAAAAAATTAGTTTCAAAAGTTGAGAAGACAAAATCACCCAGCATGAGGATAAGTCAAAATTTTCGTAATTTTAATTTATTTTTATTAATTCAAAGCCATGATTCCTCCACAAACAGTTGCTAAAATACTCGATGCTGCTCAGATTGAAGAAGTCGTAGGCGATTTTGTGAGCCTCAAAAAACGGGGGGCAAACTATGTAGCCAACTGCCCTTTTCACAACGAAAAGACCCCTTCTTTTTCGGTATCTCCTGCAAAGGGCATTTACAAATGTTTCGGCTGCGGCAATGCGGGCAACTCCGCCAAATTTGTGATGGAACACGAGAACATTTCCTATCCCGAAGCCCTGCGATTCCTCGCCAAACGCTACAACATTGAAGTAGAAGAAATAGACACACAAGAAGCTAGAGAAGAAAAAGAAGAACGAGATAGTCTGTTTATAGTCAATGAATTTGCCAGTCAATACTACCAAAACAATCTATTTGAATCCGATGAAGGAAAAAGCATTGGCTTGAGCTACTTCAAACAAAGAGGCTTCCGAACCGAAACCATCAAAAAATTCCAATTGGGCTACAGTTTGGAGCAATACGATGCCCTTTTCAAAGAAGCAACTGCAAAGGGCTACAAAGTCGAATACCTCCAAAAACTGGGTTTGGCAAGGAACAAAAACGGACGAGACTACGATTTTTTTCGGGCAAGAGTGCAGTTTCCCATCTTCAATTTGTCGGGCAAGGTCATTGCTTTTGCAGGTCGAACTTTGAAGAGTGACAAAAAAATCCCAAAATACGTCAATTCGCCCGAAACCGAAATTTACCACAAAAGTTTCACACTCTACGGCATGTATTTTGCCAAACGTGCTATACGCCAACGAGATGAATGTTTTTTGGTGGAAGGTTACACCGATGTCATTTCACTCCATCAAGCAGGTATCGAAAATGTGGTCGCATCTTCGGGAACATCGCTGACCGAAGAACAAATTCGCTTGGTCAAACGCTATACGCCCAATGTCACCATGCTTTATGACGGCGATGCAGCAGGATTAAAGGCTGCAATAAGAGGCGTTGACATGGTTTTGGAGCAAGGCTTGAACGTCAAGGTTGTCGTTTTGCCAGATGGTGAAGATCCCGATTCTTTCGTCCAAAAACAGGGCAGAACAGGTTTTGAGGAATACATTGCAGAAAACGCCAAAGATTTTATTTTCTTCAAAACCACCCTTTTACTCGAAGATGCCAAAGGTGATCCTGTCAAAAAAACGGCCCTAATCAGAGACATTATCCAAACACTCGCCAAAATTCCCGACCCAATCAAGCGTTCTTTGTATGTCAAAGAATGTAGCAGTTTGTTGGACATGAGTGAACAAATCATCATCAACGAAACCAATAAACTCAAATGGAGCCAACTCAAAAAACAGCACGAACAAACATCTGATGAACAGAGAATTGAGATAGGTGAGATTCCTCGAACATTGGAGGAAGATACTACTACGAAGGAGGATAAAAGATACCGATTTATCCACCAAGAGCGAGAATTGGTGCGGGTCTTATTAGAGTTCGGTAAAAATGAATTGGAGTTGGAAGTACCTGTGGGAGCGTACATTATCAGCGAAATTGAAGAGCTGCAATTGGATTTTCCCGCTTACCAACAAATCATCAATCTATACAAACTACATTTGGAAGAAGGAAAACTCTTGGATTCCGATTTTTTCATTGCCCATGAAGATGATACCATCAGCAAAACGGCGGTCATGCTCATTCACGCCTATGAGTTGAGCGAAAATTGGGAAAAAAAGCACAATATTTTCATCACTCCTAAAACCCTGCGCTTCAAAAACGATGTGTATAGCTCGCTCAATGCTTTCAAAATGTCACAGGTCAAACGCCTGATGGACGAATGTTTGGAGGGGCTGCAAAACGCCAAAGACCCCGAAGAGATCAAGGAGTGTCAAGAAACGTTTATGACCCTGATGGAATGGCAAAAGGAATTAGCGATAGAACGCAAGTCGGTGATTGTGCGTTAGACTCACAAAAAATCAATGTCAGATGAAAATATTATATTTCTTTTTAACCTCCCTTTTGCTGCAATCTTTCCCTACAATTGCCCAACAATATCCACAAGGTGAGGTCATTCCAAAAGTAGTTTGCAGTGCAGACACTTCCGAAACCTATGCCCTTTACCTCCCGACTGCCTACGACAAAAACCAATCTCCCCCCATTTTATACATCTTTGAACCAATGGGAAGAGCAGTATTAGGGGTGCAAGTTTTCCAAAAAGCAGCCGAAAAATATGGTTACATTCTCGCTTGTCCCTTCAATTCCCGCAACGGTCCTATGGATCCAATCATTGCCGCCTTCAATGCCATTTCAGAAGACATTAACAGCAAATTTACCCTTGATGCCAAGCGGATATACATGGCAGGTTTTTCAGGAGGCGCAAGAGTAGCCACAACTTTTGCGATGGAATCGAGGGCAGTAGCGGGTGTAATAGCCTGCGGAGCAGGATTTCCAGATGGCATTCCTCCCAAAAAACACTACGATTTTTTGTTGATAGGTTTAGTTGGCAATACCGACATGAATTTTTTGGAAATGTACGAATTGAAGGATAAACTGGAGGAATTGAAGTTTCGAGAAGAACTCCTCATCTTTGAAGGCGGACATCAATGGGCAGATACTTCAACTGTGGAAATGGCTTTTCAATGGCTCGAATTGCAGGAAATGAAGGCCAAAAAGGTAGCTCTAAACGAGACCATTATCAAAGATTTCACCCATCAAAACGAACAGAAAATCGCCAATGCTTCCAACGATTTTGAAAGATACCAATACACCAAAATATTGGTCAATACCTTGAAGGATTTGACGGAAACCAATGATTTTGAAGAAGAACTGCAAACTTTGGCGGCAATGAAAGAAATGAAAACCCGACAAGAACAGCGAAAACAGGCATTGAAGGAGGAAACTCCACTGCAAGAAAAGTTTGTGAAAGAATTTTTAGCCATCAACTCTTCTCCCTTCAAAGGCGACTCAACACTCAAAAACGAGGCTTGGTGGAAAAGAGAAATACGGCAATTGAACAAAACATTGGCAGAGTCAGTGAATGTGGAAGAAAAATGGATGGCAGCTCGGGTATTGGATTTTGTGTGGCGCAATGCCTACATTCAACATACGCAATACAATCACGCAACAGCAAGCGCAATTGACCTCAAATTAGCTGGTAAATACTTGGAGATTTGGAGTTATGTACAAGAAAATATCCCCGCTCCCCTATACCTGTTGGCAAAAATCTATGCAAGATTGGACAATGTCAAAAAATCTATCAAAACATTAGAGGAAGCAATCGAAAAAGGTTTCAAAAATTGGGATTATTTGAAGCAAGATGCTGATTTTGATGCGATTCGAGAGGAGAAAAAGTTTAAGGAATTGTTGAAGGGTAAATAAGAACAATAGTTCGGGTAGTTTTATTAAACGCAGAGACAGAGAGGCGCAGAGATTTGATTATCAAATAGTTACACAAATTTGCTTTACTTCCTAATTGCATGACTATCACCTTATTAGAAAAACACTGCGGACTATTGTAAGAATTGGAATCTAAAAAAACGCCCATAGTTTCGGCAAAAACACCATTCCCCCAATCACCACCGCCCCCAAAGTTGCCAAAACCACTGCCCCCGCTGCAATGTCTTTCACCTTGCCTGCCAACTTGTTATACTCGGGACTGACCAAATCTGTCAGCAGTTCAATGCTCGTATTGAACATTTCGGCTACCCAAACCCCCACAATCGCAAAAATAACCAAACACCACTCCACTGCATTGATTTGCAGCAATAAAGCAGCAATAACCACGACAATAGCCGCCAACAAATGAATTTGCATGTTCAACTCATGCCGAAAAACTTGATAAATGCCTTTGAAGGCATACCGAAAACTGTTGTAAAGCCGTTTTGGTGAAAAAATATTTTTATCCATATTTCAAAACCCACTGGTTACTATTTCATTAGAAAAATGAGCAATCAAATCGCTCGCCAAAATATTCCCCTCCACTTTCGCTGCAATATCTCCCGCCTGTCCATGCAAATAAACGCCCAAAATGGCAGCCTCTTTTGAAGTATAACCCTGTGCCACAAACGCTGCAATCATACCTGTCAAAACATCGCCACTGCCCGCCGTTCCCATTGCAGGATTTCCCGTAGAATTGAAGTAAACCGAACCATCGGGGCAGGCAATGGCAGTATGAGCGCCTTTCACAAGCAAGACAATGCCATACATTTGCGCTATTTCTCTTTGTTTTTGCAGTCGCTCAAAATGGTTGGAAGTTTTACCCGCCAAACGTTCAAACTCTTTGGGATGTGGAGTCAAAATACTGCCTTTTGGAACATGTTTCAGCCAATCATTCTGGGCAATGATGTTCAGCGCATCTGCATCTATCACCAAAGGCTGTTTTACAGTTTGAAGCAATTGAAGTAGAGCTTCTTGTGTAGCCGAACTTTGTCCAATCCCAGGCCCTACTGCAATTGCTTGGTATTTCGTTTTTTCACCGACCTTCTGCTTTTCTCCTTCAATAATAGGTAGTTGAGCTATACAATACTCATCGTTGTCGGTCAAACACATTACTTCTGGAACAGAAATTTGAAGAATTGAATAACCACATTTCGGAACATAAGCCGTCACCAAACCTGCCCCAGCCTTCAATGTTGCCTTACTCGTCAAAACAGCAGCCCCTATTTTGCCATAACTACCCGCCACAATCAGCGCATGACCGCTTGTTCCCTTGTGGCTAAATTTGGTTTTGGGCTTCAAAACACTTCGAATATCAGATGATTGAAGGTAGTGATACGGAGTTGGGGTTTGGTCAATAAAATCAGGATGCAAACCAATATCCACAATGTGCCACTGACCTACAAAAGCATGATTTTGAGGCAATAAAAAAGCCAGTTTGGGAAACTGAAAAGAAACCGTATCACTCGCTTCAACAACAATATTCTCACTTTGACGGTCGGCATACAAACCCGAAGGAATATCTACTGCAAAAACAGGACAAATAGATTGATTGATTTTTTGGACGATTTCGGCGGTAAAACCACTAATCGGACGACTCAATCCCGAACCAAAAATGGCATCAACAATGAGGTCGCCTTTATCAAAAGTAGGAAAATTGGAGATATCGTAAAGATTCGTGATAGAAACATCAGGTATTTGCTGCAAGCGTTGTTCATTCACCAAAAAATCTTTCGACCCATTTTCGCTGAATCGAACAATGTAAACCTTCACTTTGAAAAGCAAATGATCCAACATTCGTGCAATGCACAAACCATCTCCGCCATTGTTGCCCATACCACAAAAAATATGAATGGTCTGGTAGTAATCGTAAGAATATTGCTGGACAAACCAAGTCACAAATGCTTCTGAAGCACGCTCCATCAAATCAACCGATGCAATGGGTTCATGCTGAATCGTATGGTCATCAGCTGCCCTAATTTGTTCTATATTGAAGATTTTCATATATATTTACAATATTTGACTTTTGATTATTGGCTCAAAATAAGTCATTTGTCATTCTAATGCAAATGAAAGAACAACCATTTGACCTTTCTGATTGTTAGCCCAATAAAGAAATCATCAACAATCATGGAAGTTACGGAAGCATACAACAAATCCTTCAAATATTGGAAAACTCAGGAAGTAGAAGATGTTTTTGGCATTGCTCCAACAGAAAACAAAACACGTCTAAACAATTGGTTAACTGCAAAATGTGAAGTAACCGAAGAAGAAAAAAAACGCCTATTGGAACTTCAAGAACATCTACTATCGAAGGTAGAATTTTGGAACGAAGCAGCAATCAAGTTTTTCTTCATTGGCCCGATGATTAGTATGCTGCATTACGACAACATCCAATACAATGCCTTTTTGGAACAAAATCTAAGTATCCAAATTAACGACCAAATTACTATCTCTGGAAATGTGGATTTTATGTTGGCAACAGGTAAGCAAATTCCCAAAATACCCTTTTTCGCACTCCACGAATACAAACCCGAACCTGCTGCAAGCAACGACCCGCAAGGACAGCTACTTGTTGCGATGTTGGCTGCTCAGCGACAGAACAAAGCCAAAAACGTCCATCTTCCACTGTATGGAGTATATGTGATAGGCAGACTTTGGTTTTTCCTCATTTTGGAGGGCGATTCCTACTGCAAAAGCCTTGCCTATGATGCAACACAGTCCGATTTATTCGATATTTATTGCATATTGAAGAAGGTGAAAGACTATGTAGAGGAAGAGCTAAAAATCGTTGCTTAACCTCCCTATTGCAGCCCCTCCAAATACTGCTGTGAAACTTGAAAACCCAAAGCCTTTGCTTTCTGTGCATCCTTCAATGCTTGCGCTTTATTATCCATTTGTAGATAGGTTTCAGAACGTGCCAAATAGGCTTGCCCATTTTGAGGCTCGATTTGCAGTGCTTTGTTGAAGTTGTTGATAGCTTTTTGGTTCTGCTTCAAATTTTTGTAGGAAATACCTTGGTACAGATAACCTTTCACATCATTCGGACGCAATCGTATATACCTATCAAAATCGGGTATAGATTGCTTAAAATTTTTGATTATGCTGTACAATACGCCTCTATTGATTAGCGATTCTGCATTATTAGGATTGATAGCCAGTGCTTTGTTGATGGCTTCAATGGCTTCGCTGTGTTTTTGTTGTTTGAAGTAAACACCGCCAATGTTCACATAAGGGCGTTCATCTTTGGCATTGATGGAAATCGCTAATTGTGCATCTTTCAATGACTTGTCAAATTCTCCCATTTTGTGATAAAGCGAACTTCTACCCACCAAAGCATCGAAGTATTTAGGTTTCAATTGAAGGGTGCGGTTGTAGTCTTTAAGGGCGGCATCCAACTGCTCTTCTTTGTTGTAATAAGCAGCTCTATTGTTGAGTGCCACAACAGAATTGGGGTATTTTTTAAGTACATCGGTCCAAATGGTTTCATCATTTTCCCAAACCTTTGTGCGTTGAAAAGTGAGGAAAGACAAAGCAATCACATAAGCGGCTGCAATGACGGTAACGATGGTTTTTGTTTGTTGCTGCCGCATGAGTTTGTCAAATCCATAGCCCAAAACGATGAAAATTCCAATATAGGGTAGGTAGGTATATCGGTCTGCCATCACTGCCGCACCGACTGAAATAAACTGCATCACCAACACAATATTGACGAAAAAAAAGGCCACTCCCAAGCCAATAATTTTTGTATATCTCCAAGAATACCAAACAGCTGCAATGATGGCTATTGCTGCAATAGGCATAATTTGGTAAACCACGGGCAGAGCGACATTTAAGTTTGGATAGTCATAAAATGCGGACAATTGGAAAGGAAAAATGGCTTTGACCACATACATCACAAATCCATAACAAACGAATACAAATTTTTGGAAGAAAGTAAAAGTATCTAATTCAGAGATAGCTCCTTCTGATTGTGTTTTGAGGGTGACAATCCCGATAATGAGAGAAACGATGAAAAAAGGAATTTTGGGAACGATGATTTTTTGCCAATCCCAACGTTTTCGCTTGCTACTGCTTTGTTCATATCGCCAATAATCCAACAATATCAATACCAAAGGAAATACAACGGCTGCGGGTTTGGACAATACCGAAAGCAGAAACCATACGAAGGTAAAAGCATACAAACGAGGTTCTTTTTTTAGCCGAAAATGGAGGTAGGAAATCAGTCCTAACAAAAAGAAAAAGGCATACAAAACATCTTTTCGCTCGGCAATCCATGCTACTGATTCAAGGTGCATGGGGTGAATCCCAAACAAAATAGCCGATGTAAAAGCAACCCATTTTTTGCCTTTGCTCAGCAACCACACAAAGTAAAAAACAAGGACAACATTGAGCAAGTGCAGCAAAAGGTTCATTAAATGATAACCAAATGGTTCTACACCTGAAAACTGATAATTAATCGCCAAAGAAAGCATCGTAATAGGGTGGTAATTACCTGCCACAGGTTGCGAAAAAATGGCCTTCAAATTTTCAACACTCCACTCAAAAATCATCGGATTTTCGGTAATGTAGATGTTGTCGTCCCAACTGGTAATTCCATTGCTAAGGCTTGGCAAAAAGGCAATAAAAGTCAGCACAATGGACAAAATCAACCATTGACTAATTTGAAGGTTTTGCCACCAAGACCTCGAATTCTTGCGGGATTGCAGAGTACGAACAGTGCTTTTTTTTCGTGTTGCCATGCCGTAAAAATAGGTAAACTTCACCTATGTTTAAAAATTAATCTTCGTCAAACCAATCGTCCATCAAACTACGGGGTTCGTCCATGCTGTGCTTCACCTTCAATAGCCATTCAGGAGTGATAAAACGGTGTTTGGCTGCATGTTTGGCTGCTTCAAAACTATTGTCAAACAAGAAAATAGGTACACCTGTTTCCTGTTCGGCAAGTGCCATAATGCGTTCATTGCGTTTGCGGTCTTCTACTTGACGGATATAGATGGCTACTATTCGATTTGGAAAAGCCTGAACTACTTGAAGGTAAATATCGAGGTCTTTTTCGCCACTATCACCAATCAGAATAAATTGAAGAGAAGGATAACTCAATAAAATACGCAATACTTCATTGTGTTTGTGGGTTTTGTATTTTATCGCATCCTCATTTTTGTGTATGCCAAAATCACGCAAGAAAATAGGCCCTTTGGGAATATCATTGTGGTCTAAAAATTCTTCCAACAAGTCGTATAAATTCCACGGACTATTTGACACATAAAAGAAAGGATTGTTTTGTTCGCCATCGTTTCCTTTACGCAATGCCCAATAAAATGCAGCTACCCCCCTGAAAGCCAATCGAGAATACGCATTTTTGAAAAAAGTATGGTACAACATTCGGGTCTTGGATACCACATCTGTTTTGATGACCGTATCGTCCATGTCGCTAATAATTCCTATTTGTGTATCAGGAGTTGGGGTCAAAATTTCGCCAGTAGTCACAATCGTGCCGTCAAAAGGAACAGGGGCATCCAACAATTCAATTTTGAGTGTCTGCCACAATGTTTTATGAAAAGAAGGCGTAGGAAGTTCTATGTTAAGGATATAATACCCTTCTGCATCTGTCATCAAATCAAAAGTATGTTCATCAAAACTTAATCGAACATGGGCATTGGGTATTTCATCGCTTTCAAAGCGTTTGTAAACATTTACAAAATTTTCCCATTTTCCATCCTTCAATGTAGGCGTGATTTCGGGATTTTCCAGCACTCTCCCCCTGCAATACAAGCGTTTACAATTGCAGTAACCTCGATAAGGAATCACTTGCAGCTCTCCGATACTTCTGTTTCGATTGCCAATGTTCAATTTCAATTGGTCGAATCGCACTTCAATCAACTCGATTTTTTTCCAAAATTGGTCTTTCCAAGTAGTCATAAGGGAGAAATGAAAATTAATGTGCAAATAAAAATGAGAAATACGCTTTACAGTCAGTTATTTATGAAATAACCTGTAAAAGCTTATTTTTCGCATACATCTGTGGCAAACAAAAAAGTTGCTATATGCTGAATGACAGAACGCCTAAAATGTTCAAAATAAGCAAAAGGGAGGTATAAAAAGAAAAACCCTCAAGGCTTTTGTGGAAAAAACATCCTTGAGGGTTGAGAAATAAAATAGAGAGTAATCATCAAAATCTGAGCGAAAGACGAGATTCGAACTCGCGACCCCAACCTTGGCAAGGTTGTGCTCTACCAGCTGAGCTACTTTCGCATTAAAAGACTTGCTATTATTGTGCCCCAGGCGGGAATCGAACCCGCACGGGCCGTAAAGCCCACAGGATTTTAAGTCCTGCGTGTCTACCAGTTCCACCACCAGGGCAAACAAAGCGTCTTTGATATTATAAAGAACTGAGCGAAAGACGAGATTCGAACTCGCGACCCCAACCTTGGCAAGGTTGTGCTCTACCAGCTGAGCTACTTTCGCATTTTTTTTAAGAACAAATTTACCACAGAGTATATCTGTGTGTATTTTTGTAATTGGGCTGCAAATATAAAACAATTCACAAAACAGAGGAAAGAATTATTCGATATTTTTTTTAATAAAATAAGCAACCAACCTAAAATCCTACTATTGAACACAATACGCTACCATTTAGTTCCATCTTTTTCTAAAATTTTCAAACAAGGGTTATTTGTGGTACTCCATCCAATAGATACCCATCATTGAAGTATTTTTGAAGGAAGTCCATTGAGTTCTCCCACAAAAATTTACGAATAAAGTAGGCGGGGGTTTTATCGAAGACAAGCTCTTTGTATCGCTGAACTTGAGGGTTATCTGAATCGGGTATTGCCAAACGTTCTTCCCAATGTGTCACAAAATCCGTTTCCATGTTTTTGAACCCTTCTGCACTCGTGTATAAATCAACTGGATTAATTAACCCTTCGTAATCACTCCCCAAACAAATATGATTCCATGCTTTTTCGCTTCCATAAACAGCTACAATATGTAACAGCTGATTGAAGATAACCGAAATACATACACTTTTTGCTTTTTCTTGACTCTCTTTTTTCCACAATGCATACATATCCATATCCGTTGCAAGCGCATCCTCAGGCAATTTTTTACCCAGAATTCTCCGCTCGTCAATCATCACACCAATCAATCCATCGCTGTTGATAATCGTACGAATTTCGTCATCAAATAAATTGATGTTGCCCAGGTTGAAAGTGGATTTTTTCTGAGCCTTCTTTTTTGCAGGATAAGTATAGGCTTCAAGAATGGTTTTTCTACCATTGACCGCTGAATGACTGCAAATAATGGGAATGGGTTGGTCTTTGTAAGTGGTTTGCAGTAGTTTGTAGTAATCTATTCTTGCTTGTGCGCTCATGTGTTTGACATCAATCAAAATGCTGCGGTATTTTTTACCTTCTTTTTGATAACGCATTAGCAACAGCTTCAATGCCTGCTTGCCAAAATCCGTGATGCCTAAATCAAAATATTTTTTGCCGTGAATTTTTCCTTTTTGGTGAAGTAGCCAATTGGCTATAGTAATTGGAAATTCAAATGTTTGAGCGTGTCCTGATAAATGATTGTAGAAATGATGGGAAAACGTGATAAAAAAGGGTGGGTGTTCCCATTCTGTTTTTACCTTCAATATGTTGGCCAACAACCGCTCTTGGAATTTTTTGAAGTGTGGTGAATCTTTCTTTTTCTCCTCTTTTACCATGTTGACCACTTTTCCTTTCTTCAAAATATCACTGGCAAAAGCGTGTGCTCCTTCAATGGAGGGAATGATGGGGAAAACTTTTTTATCTGTACGGTTGAGGGCAATTTCTATCTCGTTGAAGCTACTAACCAATTGATATTCATATCCACATTTAGAAAGCGTGTTTTTACCTTGGTGCCTTTTTAGGTATTCGTATTCCTGCTGCAATTGTGTAAAATAGGAGCGTGTGAAAGCCTGCAATTCATTGATGCGTTCTACATCAAAGCCTGTAATGAAGGCAATTAATTTGTCTAAATTCAGCAAATCTGTGTCAAAAGGCCCAGAATCATCTTGATGGCTGCCACGTTTTACAAATCCTCTTTCGAGCGGATATAGTGCCAAGGTAATACATCGAAGTTTACCTTCAATGGCTGCGTCTAAATTGATTTGGGATTCAAACACCGAACCTACATCAAATTTTTCGAGAATCCATACCTTCTGATCTTCAGTAGGTTGACGTTTTTTCCAGATATTGGGATCGGGGATTATGCCATCTTCATTTTTGGCATTGAAGGGTTTGAAGCTGGGATGACAGTGTAGGTCAAAGATTGCAGACATACGTTTTGGATTTTTTCAGTGTGTATCAAAAATAAATCTAAAGTAAATACTTTTTTCTAAAAAAGCGAATTGAAACAGCTTTTTTATAACATCTTATATCCGAACTTTCTTTCTGCAAAATGTGTTTGCCTACAATTCTATCTTTCGAGATTTTAAAAAATTTACCTTTACCTTTGCAGTAAAGAGTTAACCTTCAATAGGGAACTAAATTTTTATAACAAAATGAAAATCTTTTTTTTCATCTCGATTTTCATCTTTATTTTCAATCATTATGAGCAAGCACGGAAAAGTATTGGTAGCAATGAGCGGCGGAATTGACAGTACAGTTACGGCAATTATGTTGCACAATCAAGGATATGAGGTGATTGGTATCACCATGAAAACATGGGACTATGCAACTTCTGGCGGCTCTAAAAAAGAAACGGGTTGTTGTAGTTTGGATTCTATCAACGATGCGAGGGCGGTGGCTGTTGACATGGGTTTTCACCACTTTATCATCGACATCAGAGAGGAATTTGGCGATTGGGTAATCGACAATTTTGTGGACGAATATTTGGCAGGGCGAACGCCAAACCCCTGTATCATGTGCAATACACACATCAAATGGGCGGCTTTGCTTCGCAGAGCTGATGCACTTGATTGTGAGTTTATTGCGACAGGTCATTATGCCCAAAAACGCTTTGAGAATGGACGGCACATCGTTTCGAAAGGCATTGACGAAAACAAGGATCAGTCCTACGTTTTGTGGGGATTGAAGCAAGAAAACTTGGGTCGAACGATGTTTCCTGTTGGGCAATTCCACAAACCCCACATCCGACAAATGGCGCGCGATATGGGCTATCACGAATTGGCGAAAAAAGCGGAAAGCTACGAAATCTGCTTTATTCCCGACAATGACTACCGTGGATTTTTGAGTAGAAGGGTGGAAGGTTTGGAGAAGGAGGTGAATGGCGGCAATTTTGTCTTGACGGACGGAACAGTGGTCGGCAAACATCGTGGTTATCCGTTTTATACGATTGGGCAACGCCGTGGTTTGGGTATTGCTTTAGGCGAACCGATGTATGTGACCCGCATTGTGCCTGAAAGCAATACGGTGGTTTTGGGTGAGTTCGATGACTTGAAACTGAATGGTATGTTGGTCCGAAATATCAACATGGTGAAATATCCCGATTTGGGCGTAGGCATGGATGCGGTGGTGAAAATTCGCTCACAACATGCGGGCGCACCTGCTTTTATCGAAAAAGATCCAAATAGCGATATGGTGAAAGTGACTTTCAAAACAAGGGTAGATGCGATTGCGCCTGGTCAATCGGCGGTGTTTTATGATGGCGATGATGTGATTGGTGGAGGGCATATTTGGGAGAGTTTTGAGGTGGGGTAGAACAAGAACTGCTCGTTTTATGAATAAAGTACGTGTTTTGAAGTTTGTTCGATGACGAATCAAATCACAAATCCATCAATACAGTGTATATAAAATCCCACTATCGTAATTACCATAGTGGGATTTTTGCTAATTTGACCTTTGCCAACTTCAATTCACCTCCTTCATCCATATCACCCAAACCTCATCCTCCATGATGAATTTGTATTGTTTTTCTTTTCTAAGTCGAGAAGCCAAACCTACATAACCAATCAAATTGTGTTCTCTATCAGAAAGTGCATTGTAAAGCTTCTTCAAATTTGACCACACACTTGTTTCATTCGTTGGAACATGCTGCAACAAATAAACTTTTTGAATTCTTTTTCTTTGTTGCATTATAATATGTTTGCCATGATAAATAAAAAACACTAAATTTGCCAATATAAATAATCAGAGGATATTGCCGTTCGCCAAAACTTAACAATATCCTCCCAATTCTTACTTTTAAAATTTAAAAGCAATGTCAAATTTACACATTTTTACCTACAACAATCACCAAATCACTTTTGATTTTAGAACAGAGCAGAAAATGGTCAATGCTACGGAAATGGCAAAACCGTTCGGCAAACGTCCTTCTAAGTTTTTGGAAATCGCAGAAGTAAAAGAGTACATTAAGAATTTGGAACAAAAAAGTGATGTCCGTCAGGCGGTCATCACTATTAGAGGAAAATTTAAAGATGGGAGACCACAAGGAACTTGGATGCACAAAATTTTGGCGTTAAGGTTTGCTCAATGGTTGGATGTTTGTTTTGCGATATGGGTAGATGAAAGGATTGAAGAACTCCTAAAACACGGTTACACTCAAATCAGCGGCTTGTGGGTTTATTTCTTTCAATCCACAGCTTCAAAAATTGTCAAAATCGGACAAACCCATAACCTGCAAAGGCGACAAAACACCATCGAAAACAGTCATGGTTATCCTATCAAACTATTGAAAGCCATCAGAGTACCCGATGAATCTCACGAAAAAGCGATTCACAAACAGTTCAAACACATCCGATTGAAGGGAGAATGGTTTAAACTCACCCCCAAATTGCAGCAATTCATCGAAGACCTGCCCAATCACCTCGACCCCGAAGAACAAACCCTCCGCAGCGAAAACTCCGAATTGACCCTCAAAAACATAGATTTGCAGCAGCAAGTCGACATACTCCAAGATTTCCGCAAAATGGTGGTATCACAAATTCAACAACTCAAAACCCAACATCAATTTGACCAAAACAGCCTACAAGAATCCCAAAACTACAACCAACTCCTACAGGATTTGCTTCAATTGGACATCTCCAAATGGATGAACGAACCACTGAGTACCACCAAAGTCATGCGAAATTTACGGACAGAGGTGCATGGTTATCAACGTCAATTGGCATTGGCTTGGCTGCACATTGTCGAAAAAGACCACCTCCTGGAAGCCATTGAAGCAAGTCACCAAAGCATTTTATCGGAACTCAGTTCCAAAAACCGCAAAAATTTCACGCACCTGAGCCTGTTGATTCACAAACAGCTTAAAGGCGAACAAGGTTGGCAAGCTTTCGCCAAATATTTTGAAGCCTGCTACCCCAAACTCCTCGACCGCCTGCAAGTCCGCTTCCCGAGCCTCAACGAAAACGATTTGAAGTTTTGCAGCTATACATTGATGGGTTTGACACATGAGGATATTTCTTTTTTGATGGATTTTGGGGTTGGTAGTGCTGCATTGAAGGGAGCGAGATTGCGGGAGAAGTTGGGGATTAAAAATAAGAAGATTGACATTGGGGAGTTTTTGAAGGGGATGTGAGAGTTTTATTTTTAAATTTGAAAAAAGTGCTTTATATTTACCTTGATTTCAAAACTTTTAAATTCAAGGTGTCATGAGAGGGTTTTCAGTTTTTTGGAGTGGATTGTATTTGATTCGGGTTTTGGAAAGTGAGAATGGAAAGATTTTGGGGAGTGGAAAGGTGTTGGTGGAGTGAGTGAAAATTCGCCAACACCTGCAAGGTTCAGCGACATTTGAACGGACAAAACATACAATAGTTGTCCTTTTAGAATCACATTTTACCAATTATAAAAGGACAACATTATTTATAAATCCATTTCAAAAACGGAAGACAAGCGATGCCTTTATTTTCGCTTCAATGTCTCTGTAAAACCTAAAATCTCCAACTTGATTTCGTCGCAGTTATTTTCAGTTATTTCAAAATCGACACTTGAAGAACCTCCACCCCCAGACGGACTTGCTGTAAGAGTCAATGTATTGCCATCCAATGAATAACTTTTGTCATCAAATACAACACCATTTACCTCAAAACCAAACAAAGAGTCATCTTCATCTATATAAGTTCCATCTGCTCTAAATTCAACTTCACCACCAGAAAGTTGTGGATTCCAAGTACCAATAATGTTTTCAGAAAGTGCGGGCACTTCACATTCATCGTCCTTGCTACAAGCACTAAATGTAAGGATTACAACTAATAATAATGTAAGATTACTTTTTAAATACCACATGAATATAGTTTTTAATTAAAAACGGTGAAGATACAGCATAAAAAATATATTTTCTATACTTCTCTCTTATAAAATCATTTACCTTCAATTCACCTCCTTCACCCATATCACCCAAACCTCATCCTCCAAAATAAACTTGTAATGTTTATTTAGTCGCATTTGACGTGTGATACCTGTATAACTTAAAGCCTTATTTTCTTTCTCTGAAATATACTGATACAATTTCTTCAAGTTAGACCAAGCCAAAATTTCATTGGTTTGGACATTCTGTAACAGATAAATTTTCTTTGACTTACTCAATACAAAACGTTTATTCAGGCTAATTATTAGCCTATTTTGATTATATTTGCAAAATAAAAGGCACTACTCTCCGCTCAAAGTTTGCAGTGCCTTCATTCTTCAAATCAAAAAATTTAAAGCAATGTCAAATTTACACATTTTTACCTACAACAATCACCAAGTAACTTTTGATTTTAGCAGTGTGAGTAAAATGGTTAATGCTACTGAAATGGCAAAACCATTTAGAAGGAAACCAGAAACCTTTCTTAAAACTCAATCCGTGAAAGACTATATTGCAGCATTGGAAAATTATTTGAAAAGTGATGCACTAAAAAGTGCATCACCTCCAAAAGCTGTAGAAGTCATAAAGGGAAAATACAAAGATGGTCGCTCACAAGGAACTTGGATGCATCGCTTATTGGCTATTCGCTTTGCACAATGGTTAGACCCCAAGTTTGCAATATGGGTGGATTCTAAAATCCAAGAACTCCTAAAACACGGTTACACCCAAATCAGCGGCTTGTGGGTTTATTTCTTTCAATCTACAGCTTCAAAAATTGTCAAAATCGGACAAACCCACAACCTGCAAAGGCGACAAAACACTATTGAAAACAGTCATGGTTATCCTATCAAACTATTGAAAGCCATCAGAGTACCCGATGAATCTCACGAAAAAGCGATTCACAAACAGTTCAAAAACATCCGATTGAAGGGAGAATGGTTTAAACTCACCCCCAAATTGCAGCAATTCATCGAAGACCTGCCCAATCACCTCGACCCCGAAGAACAAACCCTCCGCAGCGAAAATTCCGAATTGACCCTCAAAAACATAGATTTGCAGCAGCAAGTCGACATACTCCAAGATTTCCGCAAAATGGTGGTATCACAAATTCAACAACTCAAAACCCAACACCAATTCGACCAAAACAGCCTACAAGAATCCCAAAACTACAACCAACTCCTACAGGATTTGCTGCAATTGGACATCTCCAAATGGATGAACGAACCACTGAGTACCACCAAAGTCATGCGAAATTTACGGACAGAGGTGCATGGTTATCAACGTCAATTGGCATTGGCTTGGCTGCACATTGTCGAAAAAGACCACCTCCTGGAAGCCATTGAAGCAAGTCACCAAAGCATTTTATCGGAACTCAGTTCCAAAAACCGCAAAAATTTCACGCACCTGAGCCTGTTGATTCACAAACAGCTTAAAGGCGAACAAGGTTGGCAAGCTTTCGCCAAATATTTTGAAGCCTGCTACCCCAAACTCCTCGACCGCCTGCAAGTCCGCTTCCCGAGCCTCAACGAAAACGATTTGAAGTTTTGCAGCTATACATTGATGGGTTTGACACATGAGGATATTTCTTTTTTGATGGATTTTGGGGTTGGTAGTGCTGCATTGAAGGGAGCGAGATTGCGGGAGAAGTTGGGGATTAAAAATAAGAAGATTGACATTGGGGAGTTTTTGAAGGGGATGTGAGAGTTTTATTTTTAAATTTGAAAAAAGTGCTTTATATTTACCTTGATTTCAAAACTTTTAAATTCAGGGTGTCATGAGAGGGTTTTCAGTTTTTTGGAGCGGATTGTATTTGATTCGGATTTTGGAAAGTGAGAATGGAAAGATTTTGGGGAGTGGGAAGGTGTTGGTGGAGTGATTGCAGGGAAAAATCTAAAAATCATACAAATTAAAAAAAACATCAACTAAAATTTATTTAAAAATGAAAAACATTTATTTTTCCTTTTTTTTGACTATTACATATTTGTCCTTATTTGCTCAATCAACTATCTACAATTTCAATGAAATATCAGCTTTTGAGGCAGCAACTATGATTATGGGCAATCAAGCAACTGTTTCTAATGCCAATATTCAATGTCCAGATATTGCTGGTGGACTTTTCACAGGAGCATCTGGTCTCAATGATAATCTCACAGAAGGTATTATACTGACAAGTGGCAGCGCTGCTATTGCATTTAGTGCCAATACAGTAGGTAGTGCAGGTAGTAACAATGGAGGTCCAGGATATGCAGCTTTAGAAGATTTTCCTTGGGCTTATTCAGGTACTTTCAATGCTTGTGTATTAGAGTTTGATTTTGTTCCTCATACCAATCAGATTTCGGTAGCATACATTTTTGGTTCTGAAGAATATCCAGAATATGTAGGCTCTCAATTCAATGATGCCATGGCTATTTTGATAGAAGGGGAACCTGAATATCCTGCTCATCTTTTGGCCACAGACAAGAATATTGCACTTATTCCCAATTCGCCTGCCCCAGGAATCCATGTAGCCATCAATTTGTTGAATTTTGCTTCTTATGGTGACTTTTATATGGATAATACTGGCAATCAACACATTCAATACGATGGTATGACAACTCTTTTACCTGCTGTTGCTGATGTTACACCAGGAAATACTTATCGGCTTACATTCGCAATTGCAGATGCAGGGGATGCTATTTTCGATTCGGGTTTGTTCATTGCTCCGTTTAATCGAGAAGCTGCCACCAATCGAATTCTTAACCTTCATGCTTTTTGGGATGAAAATTCAAACAATATAAAAGATACTACTGAAGTAGCTTTGCCCAATCAGTCTTTTGTCATCAATCCCATCAATACAATGATTGTAAGTCACTTGGGAGGAAATGCTAATATCGTTCTGCCGCTTGGAGATTATCAAGCAAGTTTTATGGAAAGTTCGCTTTGGGAAATGGTTGAGGCAACTAACTACGACATAAACGTTACAGGAATTGAATCTCTCAATACCTATCAGTTCGGCCTTCAACCAAAAACTACCGTCAATTCAGTAGTTCCCTATTTGATAAGTAATCCAACTCGTTGCAACGAAACGATAACTTACTGGCTGACTTGTTTAAATATGGGTACTACCGTGGCAAGTGGGACAGTGAGTTTAAACTACAGTGACCTGTTACAATACATCGAAGCAAACCCAATGCCTGAACAAACAGTAAATGGTGTATTGACTTGGGCGTTTGAAGATTTATATCCTGGATATCACAAACGAATTAAAATCAGCTTTGAAATGCCAGATGAGAGTTTTACAGGAGAAATAGCATTAACCTCTGCAAAAGTGATGCAAATGAGTGATGGGCAGTTTATTTCAGAGAATGAAGTTGCTTACAATAGTGAAGTCCTCTGCTCCTACGACCCCAACGACAAACTCGCTCGCTCCAATCTCCTCGGTCAATCCGAATTTGCCTACATCGCAGACACCATCCAATACACCGTCCGTTTCCAAAACACAGGAAACGACACCGCCTTCAATATCCGCATTGAAGACACCTTGGACAAAAAACTGGATTGGACAACCTTTCACCCTATCACTGCAAGCCATGATTATCGAACAGAACTGAACCGAGAAACGGGTTTGGCGACTTTCTACTTCAATGACATCCTACTGCCCGACAGCACGACCAATGAAGTCGAAAGTCATGGTTTTGTGACCTTTGGCATCGCTTCTTTGGAGGGAATTGAAGACAAAACAAAGATCGAAAATACGGCTTCTATTTTCTTTGACTTCAATCCTCCGATTATTACGAATACGGCTACACTTACTTTGCTGCAACAGGTGGAAACGGGAATTGAAGTATTGGATAATAGATACTCGATTCGTGTTTTTCCGAATCCTTTTTCGGATTTTACGACCATTGAAGCGGAGGAATTGCCGCAAGGAAATTACCGATTGGAGGTGATGGATATTTTGGGGAGGAAGGTTAGGGAATTGAAGGTTGATAATGGAAAAATGAATTTGCAGAGAGGTGATTTGGAAAGTGGATTGTATTTGATTCGGGTATTGGAGGAAAACAGCAATGAGGTTTTGGGGAGTGGGAAGGTGTTGGTGGAGTAAAAAAAGTATAATTATTTGAGTGAAAGTTTGTTATTTAAACAACAATAGCCTATTTTTATTCTTGCTAAAAAAGAACAATGTAAAAGGGGTTTGGTAGGCGTTTTTTTTCATTTACATAAATTAATATCATTTGTATGAAAACCCTACTACTAATGCTCAGTTTTTGCTTATCCTTTACCGTATGTTTTGCTCAATTTGGCGAAGCAAATCCTATCGAATTGGGTGGAGTCTATCCCTCTACCGGTGAAATTGCCGATCTCAATGGTGATGGTAAATTGGATGTAATCATTGCATCAGAAAGTAAAAACCGCATTTATTGGTTTGAAAACTACGGAAATAGACAGTTCAGCACAGAACGTTTGTTGAGTAACGAATTGACAGAACCGAAAGGTTTGAAAGCAGCCGATTTAGATATGGATGGCGACATGGACATTCTCTGTGGTTCATGGAATGTCAATACCATTTATTGGTTTGAAAACGATGGTGCGGGAAATTTTGCAGCACCTCAAATCATTTCAGACGATGTCCGAACGCCTCAATCTATTGAAGTAAGCGACATAGATGCAGACGGCGATTTGGATGTATTGAGTACCGCTTATTGGGATGGCACCGTTGCTTGGCATGAAAATGATGGGTTCCAAAACTTTCCAAACCAGCATATTGTTTCTGCCGAAGTCGACATGGCATATTTGGTACGTGTAGCGGATTTTGACCAAGATGGTTTGATAGATGTATTTGCAGGTTCTTATTCGGGCGGAAAAGTTGCTTGGTTCAAAAACGAAGGGCAAGGCACTTTTAGCGAACCTATTCTTATCATGGAGGGTTTGCTCTCACTCCAAGATGTTATCATTGAAGATGTGGACGAAGATGGCGATATAGACCTATTGATTGCCTCCTTATTCCAACATGAATTGTTTTTCTTTCAAAATGATGGCAACGGGAATTTTGGCACACCTACCATCATTGACGACATTCCCTACAATGTATCCCAGCTTCAATTTGAAGACATGAATCAAGATGGCTACAAAGACATCATCGCTTCTGATAGTCAGATAGGTACTATAATCATCAAACCCAATGATGGTACTGCCCACTTCCCAAAGTACTCTTACTATTCTCTTAACGATGTAATGCAAGATACAAATATACTTTTGACTGCTGATTTTACTCAAACGGGGGTTATTGATTTTCTCGTAGGATCTCCACAAAACCGATTTGTTGCTTTATACGAAAATCACTACAACAATGGGTTTAAATTTCTTCGGTCTATTTTGACATCTGGTATTTTTGGACCTAAAGATATGGTAGTAGGAGATGTAGATGGTGATGGTGATAAAGATTTGGTCATCGCTTCGGACTTTGATCATCAGGTAACTTGGATAGAAAACACAAATGCAGGGGGAAGATTTGATAAGCACCATGTACTTCTATCCGATTTTAGAGGCGCAAATTCGCTGGCATTGGAGGATTTTGACAAAGATGGCGATTTGGATTTAGCGATAGGTGGTTTTGGAGAACCTGAAGTGGTGCTGTACAACAATGATGGTCAGGGAAATTTCACTTTCAAACAGGTAGTAGTCGAAGCAGAAGGAGTCGTGGCGGTCAAAGCAGGAGATGTCAATGGAGATGGCGATTTGGATTTGTTGGTTGCTTCTTCTGTGGATAGGATCATTCGCTGGAAACACAACAATGGCTCAGGTGTATTTGGTATTGTTCCTACCGTAGTCACCGATATTGCTTACCAAGTAGTATCTGTTGCATTGGCAGATGTGGACAACGATAACTATTTGGATGTCATTACTTCTAATGATGGTTGGAATGATATATTGTTTTATAGAAATGCAGGGGGAGTGTATGAAGACAGAGTGCGAATTGACGGAAATTTCCAGTCTTCCTATTCGGTAAAGGCTGGCGATATTGACGGAGATGGATTTGCGGATGTGATTGCGAGTTCTACTGCCAAGGATGCAGTCTATTGGTATAAAGGCAATGGCTTGGGAGGTTTTGAAGACCAAGAATTGATAGGGGGAAATCTCAATAATCCAAGAGAACTGGCTGTTAAGGATTTTGATCAAGATGGCGATTTAGACGTGATGGTTGCTGTTAGGGAGGAAAATAAAGTCGTATGGTTTCCCAATTACGGAACGGGTGTATTTGGTGAGCGTCAAGTCGTATTGAACAATGCACCGAAAGTGGAATATATTGTGGCTGAAGATTTAGATAATGATGACTATCCAGAAGTCTTTAGTTTTTCTCAATATAGAACCAACATGAGATGGCAGGAAAATTTATTTTTCAACTCAATTCGTGGTCTTGTATTTTGGGATACAAATGAAAATGGGATAAAAGATGAAGGAGAATTATCGCTTATAGACCAAGTAGTTACCATTTCAAGTACAGAGGACGAACACAAAACTTATACAGGTATAGAAGGGCAGTTTACGTACTATTCTAAATTGGGTGCTTATGAGGTATCTATGGAATCTAATTCTTTATGGGAATTGACCACAGAAGAATCCTTTCAAATTGAAGTAACAGGCACAAGCCATTTAGAACCAATTTATTTTGGTCTAAAACCTGCAAGAATTCTACACAGGGTAGAACCTCATCTAACTGCCTCTATCACCAGATGCAATAGGGCAGCTACTTATTGGCTTCACTATAAAAATACAGGTACTACAATCGCTAATGGAACAATCACTTTAGAAACAGATGAACTCATGGGCTTTATTTCCTCCAATCCCGAACCCAACAGCATTGAAGGAAACACACTCACATGGAATTTTTCAGAACTTCATCCAAGTTATGAAAACAAAATCTCCCTCCAATTTCAAATGCCCGACTTCAACAGCATGGGCGAAATCCTCGAAACCCAAGCCACCATCCAACTCTTCAATGAAAACCAAGAACTCACTTACACCAAAACCACCGACTACAACAGCGAACTCCTCTGCTCCTATGACCCCAACGACAAACTCACCCGCTCCAATCTCCTCGGTCAGTCCGAATTTGCCTATATCGCAGACACCATCCTCTACACCGTCCGCTTTCAAAACACTGGAAACGACACCGCCTTCAATATCCGCATTGAAGACGTTTTGGACAAAAAACTGGATTGGACAACCTTTCACCCCATCACTGCAAGCCACGACTACCGAACAGAACTGAACCGAGAAACGGGTTTGGCGACTTTCTACTTCAATGACATCCTACTACCCGACAGCACGACCAACGAAATTGAAAGTCATGGTTTTGTGACCTTTGGAATTGCCTCTTTGGAAGGAATAGAGGATAAAACAGAAGTCGAAAATACAGCTTCCATCTTCTTTGACTTCAATCCACCTATTATCACCAATACGGCTGTTTTGACTTTGCTGCAACAAGTCGAAACGGATATTGAAGTATTGGAAAATGGAGCTTCAATTCGTGTATTTCCGAATCCATTTTCGGATTTTACGACCATTGAAGTGGAGGGGTTGCCGCAAGGGAATTACCGATTGGAGTTGATGGATATTTTGGGGCGAAAAGTTCGTGAATTGAAATCTATTGGAAATGGAGAGTGGAGGATTGAAAGAGGGAAATTGGAGAGTGGCGTGTATTTTTGGAGGATATTGGAGGAAGGGAATCAGGCTGTTTTGGGGAGTGGGAAGGTGTTGGTGGAGTGATAGGTGTTTACTTTTTTGAGTTTACTCGTTTTTAGAGTAGTTGCTAAATTTTTTAAAACCAAAATCAATATGAAAAATAACATAATTCTTCTTGTATTATTATTAGTGAACTTAACAGCTTTTGCCCAATTCACCGAACAGTTAATTATGCCCACTATCCAAGCCCCAAATTATACGCTTACAGAGGATATTGATGAAGATAGTGATATAGACGTTGTTGTTTGCACGTCCATAAATGAAAATACGATTATTTGGTTTGAAAATGATGGAGTCGGAAATTTTGAAGATTTTCATGTTTTATCCACAGATAGGGATGGGTTTTCAGCCTTGTATATGGAGGACATGAATGGAGACGAATTGAAGGACTTGGTGGCTATTTCTAAGGATGGGAGAAAGGTCGTTTGGTTTGAAAACAGAAAAAACGGCAATTTTGGTTTGCAAAATACTATTGTAAAAGACATTCAAGAGCCTGAAAATATTTCCTTTGCAGATGTGGACAATGATGGCGACAAAGATGTTTTCCTTTTTTCAAATTTGGATAGAAATGTGGCTTTTGTGGTGAATGATGGAATGGGGCATTTTGGAGAACTGCAAATTGTAGATGACTACTTTATCAGACCTATTTTTGGAGGAACTGCCGATTTCAATGGAGATGGAAAAATAGACATAGTTATTACTGAGGGATATGGCCCTTTATTTTGGTATGAGAATTTAGGTAATCACCTTTTCAACGAAAAGCAAGTAGTAGGCAATGAAAACGAAGACAATATATCGAAGGTGAAGCCTGCTGATTTGGACAAAGATGGAGACATGGACTTGGTCGCTATTTCAAGTGATAGTACACTTGTATTGTATGAAAACAATGGAGTGGGAGAATTTGAGACTCATACCATTGTCAGTGAATCTACAAAAAATTTGTGGGAAATAAACATAAGTGATATCAATGATGATGGATGGTTGGATATTCTATTTTCGAGCGATAATGAGATACCAAGAATATTCTATTTTGTGAATGATGTCAGTGGAGTTTATCAACATCAACAAACATTGCTCCCTGATAGCTATTGCCCTTCTATTATCTCAATGGCAGATATAGACGGAGACAATCGTTTAGACCTTGTGTATGTCAATCAAGGGAAAAGTAGAATAGATTGGCATTCTCAACAACCAGACAATTCATTCGGTGACTGGCAGACGATAGGAAACCATTGTGATGTAATAAAAGATGTATTCAGTGCTGACTTCAATGGAGACAGCCGCCCAGACTTGGCATTTTGCGAAATCACCTTTACTTTTCCTGAATATACGCTAGAGGGCAGATTCAGTTGGTTGGTAAACAAGGAAAATAATAGCTTTGAAGAACAAAAAATTATCGCTGATAACAACGATGGTTTTAGAAACCTCACAGGGGGAGATTTTGATTTGGATGGAGACATAGACTTGGCGAGTGGCTCCTACAAAGGCATCATTACTTGGTGGAAAAATGATGGAATGGGGAATTTTGAAGAACAGGCGCAAATAGACAGCTTGGAATCACAAATTGAGGATGAGGAAATATCCAATGATTTACAGGCAGTTGATTTGAATAAGGATGGTTATCTCGACATGGTAGCCAACACTCCTACATCTGGAGATTTATATTGGTACACGAATATGGGCAATGCCACTTTCAGTCCTCGAAAGGTCATTGATGAAAATTTAGAAGGAACAGGAGAACTACACATTGCAGATATAAATGGGGATGGACAAGAGGATATTATCTATGCCCCCAACGAACAAAATCACATATATCTCTATCAATACAATAACGACAATACTTTCACCAAACAATCTATTCTTTCAAAAGACAGAGAAATACGGGCTTTGGAGGTAGAGGATTTTGATATGGATGGGTTTAAAGATATTGTAGTAAGCCATGAAAAAAACTCTTCAAGTAGTATAACCATCGTAGAATGGCACAAAAACGATGGCTATGGTCAGTTTGGCTTGGGTAATGTCTTTGGAGAACAATTTTATTTGAGAACCAATCACATAGAGCTGGCAGATTTGGATGGAGATTCGGACAACGATTTGATAATAGACAACGAAAGCCTTTTAGGAGTTCGTGATTCTGTCTATGTTTTTATCAATCAAGGAGACAATCATTTCACAAAGTTTGATTTGAATGGTCAATTCAATAATAAAATAAGTGCCTTTATAGATGTAGCCGACTTAGATGGTGATGCTACTTTTGAAATTCTACATGTTAACTACAAAACTATGACAGTCTATGGTGATTTCGACAATTTTGGAGTCATTCGAGGAAAAGCCTTTTTTGACCAAAACGAAAACGGTCTGTATGAGGAGGGAGAAGTAGGGTTTCAGAACATTCCCATCTCTTTGAATCCTTTGGGGCTGCAAACCTATTCCAACGAAAATGGCAGTTTTTATTTTTCGGTTGCTTCAGGTGACTATCAGCTGACTTCTGAAATGGGTACTTTGTGGGAACTCACCACACCTCCTTCTTATGCGTTTTCAATAGCAAATGGTGAAACCACAGAACCTTACCTGTTTGGCTTCAAACCCACACGAATCCTTCCCAGAGTAGAAACCCACACCAACAGTTCGCCAACTCGCTGCAATGCCGAAGCTACTTATTGGCTCAATTACTCCAATACAGGAACAACAGTTGCCAACGGAAAAATCACCTTAGAAATGGATGAATTGATGATGTATGAATCTGCCGATCCTGCACCTTCAATGATAGAAGGTACGCAATTGATTTGGAACATTGCAGACTTGTACCCCAATCAGAAAGGTCAAATACAGCTCCAATTCCAAATGCCCAATGAAACCCACCTTGGCAAAACCCTCAAAACCCAAGCCACTGTCCAACTTTTCAATAAAAACCAAGAACTCGTTTACTTCCAGACCAATCACTACAATAGCGAAGTCAGATGTGCTTATGACCCCAATGACAAACTCGTTCGCTCCAGTATCCTGGGGCAATCCCAATTTGCTCCTCTTGGTGACGAACTTCTCTACACGATTCGCTTTCAAAACACTGGAAACGATGTAGCCTTCCATGTCCGAATCGAAGACGTTTTGGACAAAAAACTGGATTGGACCACTTTTCATCCCATCACTGCAAGCCACGATTATCGCACTACTTTCGACAAAGAAACAGGTTTGGTGGTCTTTTATTTTGACGATATTATGTTGCTCGACAGCACGACAAACGAACCAGAAAGTCATGGCTTTGTGATGTTCGGAATTTCTCCTTTGTCCAATCTTGCAGTAGAAACAGAAATCGACAATACCGCTTCTATTTTCTTTGACTACAATCCGCCTATTATCACCAATACAATTGTCGTTAGTATGATTGAAGAACAAAAAGGAACAAATTTTGAAGGCTCAAACTCTAAACATCCCTACCTTATTGAGGTTTCTCCCAACCCTTTTTCAGTCTATTCGACCATTGAAGTAATGGGACTTCCGCAAGGGAATTACCAATTGCAGGTGATGGATATTCTCGGTAGAAAGGTTCGGGAATTGAAGGTGGAGGATAGAAAAACGTATTTGGAGAGAGGAGGGTTGGAAAGTGGATTGTATTTGATTCAGATATTGGAAGAGAATGGGAGGATTTTGGGGAATGGGAAGGTGTTGGTGGAGTAAAAAGGAGGTTTTTTGCATTAATAAAGCTTGATAAACGAGTTTTGTTTTCTTCTTTCAAAATACTGATATGCAAATATTTGTGTTTTTTTCTTATGAAAAATATACTCTAAATACCCAAATAAGTGTTCAATAATATATTTGTTTTTATCTACAAAATGCATCATTTTGTAGTAGGATATTGAGTGTTTTTTCGAAATTATAAACTCATTACTTAACTCTAATATTTATCTGAAAATGAAAATAATTTTATTTTTTACAATCATCCAGTTTTTTACATTTACTACAGTTTTTGCCCAAACGGTATTCGGACCTCAACAAGTGATTTCTACTGATGGACATAATACTGTTTTTGTTCATACAGCCGATTTGAATGGAGATGGAAATTTGGATGTAATATCAGTCTCACTTTCAGGAGACCAGATTTACTGGTATGCAAATGATGGAAAGGGTAACTTTAGTGAAACAAAAATTATTTCCACCTATGTAGATGGGCCACGTTCAGTATATGCAGCAGATTTAGACAATGACGGGGACATGGATGTGCTTTCTGCTTCTACATGGGATAACAGAATTGCTTGGTTTGAAAATGACGGAGACGGTAATTTTAGCAATATCAAAACTATTGCTATCTGTCCTGGTCCTGCAAGAGCAGTATCGGCAGCAGATTTAGATAAAGATGGTGATATGGATGTGCTTTCTGCCTTCTCTGATTCAGATGTACAGGTGGCATGGTATGAGAACGATGGTACTGGAGACTTTGGACATATTCTCCTCAATCGAAATGTAATTGCTACCACTACTTATCAAGCAAATTGTGTTTATACAGCAGATTTAGATGGTGATGGGGATATAGATGTTTTATCGGTTTCAGTTAATACCGACAAGATTTTTTGGTATGAAAACGATGGAAAAGGGGTTTTTAATAATGAATATGTTGTTTCAACAGATGTAGAGGGACCCAATACTGCCTATCCAGCAGATTTAGACAATGATGGAGATATAGATATATTATCTTCTTCTTCAGATGATGATAAAATTGCATGGTATCCGAATGATGGGAATGGTAATTTTGGAAATCAAATTGTTATTTCCAAAGAAACAAATTATCCATCTACAGTATATGCAGCAGATTTAGACAATGATGGCGACATGGATGTTCTTTCTATTTCTTATAATGTATTGGTTTGGTATGAAAATCAAGGAAGTGGTAGTTTTGGGAATCAAAATGTTATTTCTACTGAAATAGAAATAGGAAATTCAGTTTGTGCAGCAGATTTGGACGGAGATAAGGATTTAGATGTATTATCGGCTTCTTCTAATAATGGAGATAAAGTAGCTTGGTATGAAAATCTATTGAATAATACTAAAATAAGCAGTTTGGTTTTTCAAGATTCTAACGAAAATGGCTTGTATGAAAACAATGAAAAACCTCTCAATAATCAAAAAATCTTCTTAGAACCTTCTGCTGATGCAGCTTTTACCAATCTTTCAGGCAATACCTGTTTTTTTGTAGAAAATGGAGATTACCAAATCTCATCTGAACCCAACACTCTTTGGGAACTCACCACCAATCCCGAAATATACGATATTACCGTCACCGAAAATTCCGAACTTCCGACCTACTACTTCGGCTTCAAACCCACTCGAATACTCCCAAGAGTAGTCCCCCACCTCAACAGTTCTTCCACACGCTGCAATACAGAAGTCTCTTATTGGCTAAACTGCATCAATACGGGTACAACACTCGCTAATGGAACTATTACCCTCGAAGTGGACGAACTTATGGAATTCATTTCCTCCAATCCTGAACCAAATTTGATTGAAGGTCGAAAACTCACTTGGAACATCACAGATTTACACCCCAGTTTTGAAAAATACATATCTCTTCAATTCCAAATACCCGACTTCAATTCAATAGGCGAAATCCTCGAAACCAAAGCCACCGTCCAACTCTTCAATGAAAGCCAAGAACTCGTTTCCTCCAAATCAACTGAATACGATTCTGAAGTTCGCTGCTCCTACGACCCCAACGACAAACTCGCTCGCTCCAATATCCTCGGTCAATCCGAATTTGCCTACATCGCAGACACCATCCTCTACACCGTCCGTTTCCAAAACACAGGAAACGACACCGCCTTCAATATCCGCATTGAAGACACCTTGGACAAAAAACTGGATTGGCCAACCTTTCACCCCATCACTGCAAGCCACGATTACCGAACAGAACTGAACCGAGAAACAGGTTTGGCAACTTTCTACTTCAATGACATTCTACTGCCCGACAGCACAACCAATGAAGTCGAAAGTCATGGTTTTGTGACCTTTGGCATCGCTTCTTTGGAGGGAATTGAAGACAAAACAAAGGTCGAAAATACGGCTTCTATTTTCTTTGACTTCAATCCGCCTATTATCACGAATACTCCCGTCCTTACTTTGCTGCAACAAGTCGAAACAGATATTGAAGTACTGGAAAATGGGGCTTCAATTCGTGTTTTTCCAAATCCTTTTTCGGATTTTACGACCATTGAAGCGGAGGAATTGCCGCAAGGAAATTACCGATTGCAGGTGATGGATATTTTGGGGAGGAAAGTGATGGAATTGAAATCTATTGGAAATGAAGAGTGGAGGATTGAAAGAGGTGATTTAAAGAGTGGTGTGTATTTTTGGAGGATATTGGAGGAAGGGAATCAGGCTGTTTTGGGGAGTGGGAAGGTGTTGGTAGAGTGAGTGAATTTATAGACCTTTGTTTTTTGGGGTGATTTGGTAAATTAGAGAAAGGTAAAATTATGTTATTGATAGTTAGGTTAAAAAATACAATTTAAAATTTTATATGAAACATATAGTAGTACTCTTTTTAATTCTTACTTTAACAGAAGGATATGCTCAGTTTGAAAATCATATTATCAGTAATGATGTAACGAACATATTTTTTGCACAGGGGATGGACATAGACAAAGATGGAGATTTAGATATTGTTGCAGCGTCAAGTACAGGTAAAATCGTATGGTATGAAAATTTTGGAGAGAATATTTTTGGAAGCAGTAAACTGATTTACAATGATGAATCTGGTTCTCATACGCCCAATGCCGCAGCAATTATGGACATAGATGAGGATGGACAGGCAGATTTAGTAGTAGCTTTGGAGGAAGGTGATCCCATCATCTGGTATTCACCAGATAATCAAGGAAATATTGTACAGAAAGGATCTATTGAGGTTTCCCCTTTGTCAGTAGAAATCAATGAATTGAGACAAGCCGATTTAGACCAAGATGGAAATATGGATTTGCTCGCCATAGATAGGAGTGATCGAGTTATATGGTATCGCAATTTATCTGATAATGAGTTTTCGTCAGGAGAAGTGTCCTTTGATTTCTTTTGGGGAATTCAAAAGACCGAACTGACAGATGTGAATCAAGATGGGAAACAAGATTTGATCATGTTTAATACTTGGGATGATGTAGTGCAATGGTTTGAAGGAAGAGGAGACGGAACTTTTACAGAACATCTACCTATCGTTATGGATATGGGGGTCGAAATATACAGCATTGTAGTAGAAGATATTAATTCGGACGGCAGTAAAGACATACTTTATGCTGACGGTTTGGGTAATATCATGGTTATTGAAAGTAATGGAGACGGCACCTGGCTTCCTCCGATTAGTATTTATCAGGCAGAACCTTTCAGTTTTGCCCTTATAGATATAGTAGATGTAAATGGAGATGGACTAAATGATTTTATGTTGGATATAGACACCGAAATGTATATATCTTTTCAAATTGGCTTGTATAGCTTTTCTACTCCTCTTTATGTAAGTGACATTGACCAGGTTTATGATCATTTTTATATCGAAGATTTAGACCAAGATGGAGACGTAGATATTTTGAATTACAATAATTCTCTAAGTAGCTCCCTTGTTATATATGAAAACAAATTAAACTCTACGTATCAAATAATCAATGGTATGGTATTTATGGACTTGAATGAGAATGGAATTCGAGATGAGAACGAATTTGGGTTAGATAATCAAAAAGTGGCCTTAGGACCGAAACAAGGAATAGTTTTCACTAATCAACAAGGAGTATTTGGTTACTTAGTTCCAATAGAACAATATGGGCTGTCTGTTTTGCCCAAAGAAGATTGGTTTCAAACAAGTTCTCCAGAATTTTATCTTATAGACTTATACAGTGAAGCACCTGAAAATCCATATAATTTTGGGCTTTTGCCACTTCGTCCCTTCACAAAGGTTTGTCCTTTTATCAACAACACTCCTACGAGATGCAATACCATTTCCTCAACATGGCTGACCTATCGAAATGTAGGTACAAGGACTGCAAGCGGACAAGTCATATTAGAAACCAATGGAAAGGCTGAGTTTTTAGAGGCAAATCCCCCTCCCGATGTAGAAGAAGAAAACAAGTGGATTTGGAATTTTGAGAACCTACTGCCCAGTCAGCAAAATAGAATATCTCTTAAATTTCAAATGCCCGATGAAACCGAAATTGGAGCAATGATTCAAAATCTTGCAAGGGTTGATGTATTGAATGAGGAAGGAGAAACTATTTTTACAAAAACAGATGAAGTAGAATCGGAACTCCTCTGCTCCTACGACCCCAACGACAAACTCGCTCGCTCCAATCTCCTCGGTCAGTCCGAATTTGCCTACATCTCCGACACCATCCTCTACACCGTCCGCTTTCAAAACACAGGAAACGACACCGCCTTCAATATCCGCATTGAAGACGTTTTGGACAAAAAACTGGATTGGACAACCTTTCACCCCATCACTGCAAGCCACGACTACCGAACAGAACTGAACCGAGAAACGGGTTTGGCGACTTTCTACTTCAATGACATCCTACTACCCGACAGCACGACCAACGAAGTCGAAAGTCATGGTTTTGTGACCTTTGGAATAGCTTCTTTGGCAAATGTGGGCGACAAAACAAAGGTCGAAAATACGGCTTCCATCTTCTTTGACTTCAATCCGCCTATTATCACGAATACTGCCGTCCTTACTTTGCTGCAACAAGTCGAAACGGATATTGAAGTATTGGAAAATGGAGCCTTCGATTCGTGTTTTTCCGAATCCTTTTTCGGATTTTACGACCATTGAAGCGGAGGAATTGCCGCAAGGAAATTACCGATTGGAGGTGATGGATATTTTGGGGAGGAAAGTGAGGGAATTGAAGTCTATTGAAAATGGAAAGTGGAAGATTGAAAGAGGGAAATTGGAGAGTGGCGTGTATTTTTGGAGGATATTGGAGGAAGGGAATCAGGCTGTTTTGGGGAGAGGGAAAGTGTTGGTGGAGTGAGAATTCGCCGTCGTTTGAAAAACACGGCGACATTTGAACGGGCTTGGAGGATGAACTGAACTGTATTTGATTCAGATATTGAAGGAAGATAGCAATGAGATTTTGAGGAATGGGAAGGTATTGATAGAGTGATTGCGATTTACCTTTTTTGAGTTTTGCGTTTTCTAAGGTAGGTACTATTTCAAAACTTTTAAATTCAAGATGCAATGAGAAGATTATTACTTTTTTGGGGTGTTTTATTGTTATTGGGGAGTGTTGGAGTGAAGGGGCAGACATTGTTTGGTGGAGAGCAGGTTATTTCTACTGATTCTGAACGTCCAACTTGTGTTTATGCGGTAGATTTAGATGGGGACGGCGATATAGATGCACTTTCAGCTTCTGAAAACAAAATAGCTTGGTATAAAAATGATGGGAACGGCAATTTTAGTTCAGAGAACGTTATTCCAACAAACCTTTATCATATATGGTCTATCTATGCTTCAGACTTAGACAGTGATGGCGATATGGATATCATTGTAACTTCTTTGGTTATTAATAATATAGCTTGGTATGAAAATGACGGTAGTGGGAATTTTAATTCAGAAACTATTATTTCAACAAATGCCCCTTATGCACTTTCCGTTCATACAGCAGACTTAGATGCAGATGGAGATATGGATGTAATTTCGGCTTCTAATAATAAAGTAGCTTGGTATGAAAATGATGGAAACGGCAATTTTAACTCAGAAATCATTATTTCCATATTTGATGATAAATCAACTTCTGTTTACACAGTGGATTTAGATGGAGACGGAGATATGGATATAATTTCAGCTTTTATTGAAAAAATAGTTTGGTATGAAAATGATGGAAACGGCAATTTTAACTCAGAAATCATTATTTCAACAGCTACATATGGTACAGAGTCTATTCATACTGCTGACTTAGATGGTGATAACGATATAGATGTAATTTCAGCCTCTACTTTTGGTGCTACCGTATATTGGCATAAAAATGATGGAAATGAAAATTTTATTGAGCAGAATATTATTTCCACAAATATTACAAGTGCGTGGGATGTTTATGGTATAGATTTGGACAATGATGCTGATATAGATGTAATTTCGGCTTTTGATAACAAAATAGCTTGGTTTGAGAATGATGGAAACGGCAATTTTAGTTCAGAAATTATTATTTCATCAAATGCTGATTTTGCTATTTCCGTGTATGCTTTGGATTTTGATTCAGATAATGATATAGATATAATTTCAGCCTCTGTGGATGATAATAAGATAGCTTGGTATGAAAACTTGTCGAACTTTACAAACATAACCAATTTCACCTTTCAAGATTCAAATGAAAATGGATTTTACGACAACAACGAAAACCCACTCTCCAATCAACAACTCCTTCTACAACCTACCGCTGCTGCTCAATTCACAAACATTGAAGGAAACACCTCTTTTTTTGTAGAAAATGATGAATACCAACTTTCTTCTCAACCCAATACACTCTGGGAACTCACCACCATTCCCGAATCCTACAATATCACCGTCACCGATACCTCCGAACTCCCCATCTACTACTTCGGCTTCAAACCCACCCGACTCATTCAACGAACAGAACCTCGCCTCAACAGTTCCCCCACTCGCTGCAATACCACAGCAAACTATTGGTTACATTACTCCAATACAGGTACTACAATCGCTAATGGAACAATCACTTTAGAAACAGATGAACTCATGGGCTTTATTTCCTCCAATCCCGAACCCAACAGCATTGAAGGAAACACACTCACATGGTATTTTTCAGAACTTCATCCAAGTTATGAAAACAAAATCTCCCTCCAATTTCAAATGCCCGACTTCAACAGCATGGGCGAAATCCTCGAAACCCAAGCCACCGTCCAACTCTTCAATGAAAATCAAGAACTCACTTACACCAAAACCACCGACTACAACAGCGAACTCCTCTGCTCCTACGACCCCAACGACAAACTCGCTCGATCCAATATCTTGGGACAATCCGAATTTGCCTACATTGCCGACACCATACAATACACCATCCGCTTCCAAAATACAGGAAACGACACCGCCTTTAATATCCGCATTGAAGACTTCTTAGACAAAAAACTGGATTGGACAACCTTTCACCCCATCACTGCAAGCCACGATTACCGAACCGAACTGAATCGAGAAACGGGTTTGGCGACTTTCTACTTCGATGACATTCTACTGCCCGACAGCACGACCAACGAAGCCGAAAGTCATGGCTTTGTGATGTTCGGAATTGCTTCTTTGGAGGGAATAGAAGACAAAACAAAGGTCGAAAATACCGCTTCTATTTTCTTTGACTTCAATCCGCCTATTATCACGAATACTGCCGTCCTTACTTTGCTGCAACAAGTCGAAACGGATATTGAAGTATTGGAAAATGGTGCTTCAATACGGGTTTATCCGAATCCTTTTTCGGATTTTACTACGATTGAAGTAAACGGTTTGCCGCAAGGGAATTACCAATTGCAGGTGATGGATATTTTGGGGAGGAAGGTTCGAGAGTTGAAATTGGAGAACTTTTCCCAAAACCTCGGAAAAGGGAAAGTGAGATTGGAGCGGGGAAAACTGGAGGCTGGGATGTACTTCTTTAGACTATTGGAGAAAGGAAACTTGGAAATAATTAGAGGAGGTAAGGTTTTCATTGACTAAGTTATGTTTATTTTCCTAGATGATGTCGTCTTTACTATAATAAAGGCAAGGTCTTGTTTTTTTTCAAACTTTTCACTTAAACAAATTACCAAGATGCGAAAATTTCTATTCCTCATTTCGATAATCATTTATACATTTTCAGAGAGTTATGCACAATTTGCTAACCATGTCATTAGCAATAGGGCAATAGACCCTAAAGACATGGATGTTGCAGACTTAGATGGGGATGGAGATTTGGATATTGTATCTGCATCTAGAAGTGATGGAAAAATTGCTTGGTATCGGAATGATGGGAATAACCAGATAGAGGCTCAATTTGTACTTCAATCTGCTCTAGACTATGTCGAGGTAGTACACGCAGCAGATATGGATCAAGACGGAGATATAGATTTATTATCAGAGCATTCAAATAAGATATTATTATTCACGAATAAAGGTAATGGCAAGTTTGAAGAATCAAAAATGGTCATAGATGATGTGGGAGGACCTGTTAGTATTTTAACTGGCGATATCAATCAAGATGGGAGAATAGATATTATTGTCGCAAATGGGTTTCTCATTAAAGGAATCTATTGGTATGAACAGTTGGAAGACAACACATTTGGTGAGCGAAAAAGCATTTCTGCTGAAAGTAATATTCTTGCAAAGAATATTGCAATCGCTGATATAGACGGAGATGGGGATTTGGACTTAGCTGCTCCGTATTCGATAGGAAATTCGACTAATCAAAAGCTATCTGTTTTCATCAATAATGTAAATAGCTTCAAAGAAATTGAAATTTCTAGCCAAACGAGTAGCTCTGAACTTGGAGAAGTAGCATTGGGTCATCTCAATGAAGATGAGGTTATAGACATGGTTCATTACAATACGAAAGATAGGGAAATCGCATGGTTTGAAGGAGAGGGAGAGGGTAACTTTGGCGAAAGACAGTTAATTCAAACTGGTTTCACACCAAATTCCATCTATCAATTTTGCTTAGCAGATTTCAATGAAGATGAAATTGTGGACATTTGTTTGTTAGGGGGAGATTTTTCCGTTCCAGCTATTAATTGCTTACTTAATGATGGCACAGGCAATTTCACACTCCACAGCTCAACTCCTCATCTCCTGGTTAATGATTTTCTGACAGCTGATTTGAATGGAGATGGGGCAGAAGACCTTCTTTGGTGTACCACCAGTGATATTGCTTGGAAAGCAAACAATGGTGAAGGCAATTGGTTAGAAGAAAATGTGATAGTCAGTGAACTGCGTGACCCTTTTTTTGCAGGTGGAATGGATGTTGACAAAGATGGAGATTTAGACATCATCGGAGCAAGTTCCATTGGTGAGTTAGTTTGGTATGAAAATATTGGGGACTATACTTTTGGGAGTAGCAACTTGATTCATTATGAAAGTTCTGTTTCAAATTATCCTCGTGGTGCAGCCGTGATGGATATAGATGAGAATGGTTCTGAGGATGTAGTCATTGCCTTACAAGGCGGAAGTCCAATCATTTGGTACACACCAGATGAGAATGGGAATATGATTCAAAGTGGCAGTATTCAAAATTTTTCTGAGAGGGTTACTATGTTGGAACAAGTAGATTTGGACCAAGATGGCAACTTAGATTTGGTAACTTTCGATGGCAATCATGATGAAATCATCTGGTATCGTCACGATGGCAATGGTCAGTTTGCAGAAGGAACTCCATTGATAAATATAGCATGGGATGTTTTTGGAGCAGAGCTGGTAGATGCCAATAAGGACGGCAATCAAGACATCATTCTATTCTCTCCTGTAACTGACATCATACAATGGTATGAAGGACGGGAAGATGGCACATTCATAGAACATCCTCCTCTTGTAGATGGCGGTTATCAAATCAATGATGTTCAAACTGGAGATTTTGATTCAGATGGTTACAAAGATATTTTGTTTGTAGATGCTTCTTCTTGGAATATTCTAGGCATGAAGAATGTTGGAAATGGAGACTGGTTTCCTCCAAGTATTGTTTATGATGGTCTAAATTTAATTTCATTGAAAAAGGTAGTGGATATTAATGGAAATGGATTAGATGACATCATATTCGATTATGTAGGACTTGGAGTACATATTATAGAGCAGACTGGCGCAGGGATATTCGCTCCTCATCAGAAAATAAGTAGCAAACGAGCGAGTTATATTTTTCCTATAGATTTGGATCAAGATGGCAATTTGGATTTATTGAATTGTGATGACCAAATCATTTGGCATGAAAATCAAATGAATAATATCGAACAACTGATTCATGGAGTGGTGTTTATGGATTTGAATGAGAATGGAATCCGAGACCCCAACGAATTTGGGCTAAGTAATCAAAAGGTGATTTTAGGACCAAAAGGAGGAATGTTTTTTACCAATCATCAGGGAGCTTTTAGCTTCTTTGCTACAATCGGGCAATATGGATTGGCTACTTTTCCTAAAGAAACTTGGCGAATAACAAATAATCCAGAGTTTTACGCCATTGATTTGTTTGCAGAATCACCTAAAAACCCCTACAATTTCGGCTTAATACCTCTTCGCCCATTGACCAATGTGTCTCCATTTATTGCACACGCACCATTTCGATGTAATACGACATCTACAGTATGGTTGAATTATCAAAATAAGGGTACCACAACTGTAAATGGTAAAATGAGTTTAGAAACCAATGGTTTAGCAGAGTTCATTAGTGCTGACCCTACTCCTGATGAAATAGAAGTGAATAAATGGACTTGGTACTTTGAAGAATTAACTCCAAGTCAAATAAATAGCATTAACCTCCAATTCCAAATGCCCGATGAAACCGAAATTGGAGCAATGATTCAAAACCGTGCAACTGTAGAAATATTGCATGAAACAGGTGAGGTAGTTTTCACAAAAATAGATGAAATTGAATCTGAATTACTCTGCTCCTACGACCCCAACGACAAACTCACTCGCTCCAACCTTCTCGGTCAATCCGAATTTGCCTACATCGAAGACACAATTTACTACACCATCCGCTTTCAAAATACAGGAAACGACACCGCCTTCAATATTCGAGTAGAAGATGTACTGGATAAAAGACTGGATTGGACGACTTTTCATCCCATCACTGCAAGTCATGATTATCGAACCGAATTGAATCGAGAAACAGGTTTGGCGACTTTCTTTTTCGATGATATTATGTTGCCCGATAGCACGACCAACGAAGTCGAAAGTCATGGATTTGTGACCTTTGGTATTGCTTCTTTGGCGGGAATAGAGGATAAAACAAAAGTCGAAAATACGGCTTCTATTTTCTTTGACTTCAATCCTCCGATTATCACCAATACGGCTGTTTTGACTTTGCTACAACAGGTGGAAACAGGAATTGAAGTATTGGATAATAGATATTCGATTAGAGTTTTCCCCAATCCTTTTTCGGACTACACCACCATTGAAGTAGATGGACTTCCACAAGGAAATTACCGATTGGAGGTGATGGATATTTTGGGGCGGAAAGTTCGAGAATTGAAGGTTGAGAATGGAGAACTTCAATTAGAGAGAGGGAGTTTGGAAAGTGGATTGTATTTGATTCGAGTTTTGGAAGAAGGAAATGGAAGGATTTTGGGAAGTGGGAAAGTATTGGTGGAGTGAGTGAAAATTCGCCGACACCTGTAAGGTTCGCCGACAGTTGAATGGACACAACTCGGGAAAAACATTGGTGAACTAATTGATTCGTTTTTGTGTAATAAGGGCAAATGGCTTATATTGAGCCTAACTTACCAAACTATTCAAAATGAAGAGAATAATACTTTCTGTTACGTTTTTTTTACTGTTACCTATCACTTCAAATGGACAAAACCTGTTTGGTCCTCTGCAGCTTATCTCCAATAACCCCACTGAAACGTCCTTTGTTTCGGCTGGAAGAATAGATGGAGATAAATATTGGGATGTAGTATCCTATTCATACAATACCCTTCAACTGATATGGTACAAAAATCAAGGTGATGGTACTTTTGGAGAACCAAATGTTGTAGATGCCGAAATAGAAGACATCTATGATTTGAAGATGGCCGACTTGGACGGTGATGGCGATGAAGATATTTTGGCGATTTCGGAATCAGAAGATTTGGTGCTTTGGTATGTCAATGATGGCAATGGTCAGTTTGGTGCGGCTATCACCATCAGCACTGAAGCAGATAGTCCGAGGGCAGTAGAGGCAGCAGATTTGGATGGCGATGGTGATTTGGATGTCTTGTCAGCCTCACATTGGGATGCCAAAATTGCTTGGTATGCCAATGATGGTGATGGGAATTTTGAAGCGCAGCAAGTCATTCACACAGACCTTTTTAGCACTTCTGATGTGTATGCAGCAGATTTGGATGGGGATGGTGATTTGGACGTTTTGGGAACTTCCTACAATGATGGCAGAATATTTTGGAGTGAAAATTTAGGAAGTGGAAATTTCGAGGCGGCGGTTCTTATTTCTATTGATTTTAATTCTCCACAGTCGGTTTTAGCCACAGACTTTGATGGTGATGAAGATGCAGATGTTTTGATGTTTTCTTATTGGGATAAAACCCTTGTATTGTTTGAAAATGATGGCAATGCAAATTTTACCAATTACACCATCATTGCCGATGATGTTTCACGAGCTAGAGGAATGGCTGCAGTTGATTTGGACAATGATGGAGATTTAGACATACTTTTTGCCGCCAGTGGCAACAATCAAATAGCTTGGTTTGAAAATGGTGGAAATGGACTATTCAGCGATAGAAAAATCGTCTATGAGCAAGTATGGTCGCCAATGACTGTTTTTGCAGCAGACTTAGATAGAGATGGAGATCAAGATGTGATATCTGTTGATAGTGATACCAAAAGCGTAGCTTGGTACGAAAATCTATTGCAACCCAATCAATTAACCGCACTTGTTTTTCACGACCAAAATGAAAATGGCTTATTTGATACCAGCGAAAAACCACTTAACAATTTTGAACTGCTACTCAACCCTGGCAACTATGAAACTTTCACCAATTTGGAAAGCTACACCCATTTTTTCACCGATTATGGAGACTACCAACTCACCTACGAAGAAAATACCCTTTGGGAAATCACTACTCCAAACACTGTCTATGACATTCAATACAATGCAAATGCATCCCTCCCAATATACCAATTCGGCTTCAAACCCACTCGAATCCTACCACGGGTTACACCTCATTTAAGCAGTTCTCCTACACGATGCAATAGAGAAACCACTTACTGGCTCAACTACTCCAATACAGGCACAACCATTACCAAAGGTACTATCACCCTCGAAGTAGATGAATTGATGGCGTTTATTTCCTCCAATCCCGAACCAGATGCCATAGAAGGGCGAAACCTTATTTGGAATTTCGTTGACTTGCATCCCAGCTATGAAAACAAAATAAAGCTACACTTCAAAATGCCCAATGCAGATTTCATCGGAGATATGATTGAAACCCAAGCCACCGTCCAACTCTTCAATGAAAACGAAGAATTGGTTGCTACCAAAACACAAACCTACGATTCCGAACTCCTTTGCTCCTTCGACCCCAACGACAAACTCACCCGCTCCAATCTCCTCGGTCAATCCGAATTTGCCTACATCGCAGACACCATCCTCTACACCGTCCGCTTTCAAAACACTGGAAACGACACCGCCTTCAATATCCGAATTGAAGACACCTTGGACAAAAAACTGGATTGGACAACTTTTCACCCCATCACTGCAAGTCACGACTACCGAACCGAATTGAACCGAGAAACGGGTTTGGCGACTTTCTACTTCAATGACATCCTACTGCCCGACAGCACAACCAACGAAGCCGAAAGTCATGGCTTTGTGATGTTCGGAATTGCTTCTTTGGAGGGAATAGAAGACAAAACAAAGATCGAAAATACGGCTTCTATTTTCTTTGACTTCAATCCACCTATTATCACCAATACGGCTGTTTTGACTTTGCTGCAACAAGTCGAAACGGATATTGAAGTATTGGAAAATGGAGCTTCAATACGAGTTTTTCCGAATCCTTTTTCGGATTTTACGACCATTGAAGTGGAAGGATTGCCGCAGGGAAATTACCGATTGGAGGTGATGGATATTCTCGGTCGAAAAGTTCGAGAATTGAAGTCTATTGAAAATGGAAAGTGGAAGATTGAAAGAGGGAAATTGGAGAGTGGCGTGTATTTTTGGAGGATATTGGAGGAAGGGAATCAGGCTGTTTTGGGGAGAGGGAAAGTGTTGGTGGAGTGATTTCGATTTACTTTTTTTGGGTTTTTCGTTTTAGTATTAGAGATTTTTTCAAAACTTTTAAATTCACGTCATTATGAAGCATTTTTTACCATTCATTTATCTGTCGTTGTGTTTAGTACATTCAGCAGTTTTTGCTCAATACTCCGAAAAGCTGATTCTTCCAGACATAAAAAGTCCTGTCTATGTACTTGCTATGGATATGGACGGCGATGACGATGATGATTTATTAACCTCCTCTTATTTTGGAAATAATACCCTGATTTGGTTTGAAAACGATGGACTTGGAAATTTCCCTTTGTACCATATACTATCGACAGAAGAAAATGGATTTGATATTTTTTACTTAGAAGATCTCAATAATGACGAACGCAAGGATATTGTGGCTGTATCCAGAGTAGGAAACAAGGTGGTTTGGTTTGAAAATTTTGGAAGTGGAGTTTTTAGTTTGCCTTATACAATTGTAGGGGAGGATATTTTGAATAGTCCCAATGCTTTGGTCATTGAAGATACGGACAATGACGGAGACAAAGATTTGTTTATTGTCTCTACTAATATGCCCAGAATTTCACATATCACCAATGATGGAACAGGGAGTTTTTCAGCTTTTCAAACTCTTAATAATGAGAACCATTTTAATATCATAGCCTATGCTACTGATTGGGACAAAGACGGTAATATAGACTTGATTGTTGCAGCCAACGGAAAAGTTGTTGTTTGGTCTCGCAATTTAGGAGATAATGTATTTGGGCCCATAACATTTATCACATACGTAGATAATCATTCCCTTTTGAAATTAGCGGATATTGACCAAGATGGAGATATGGATATAGTGTCAATTTCGAGAGAGCAAACCCCAGAAGTTCACTATGTTCTTCAATGGCATCAGAATGCAGGAATCAATAATTTTATCAAGCATACGATTACTGACGATTTCCCCAATAAAGTAACAGCATTATTGGTTGAAGATGTGGACGAAGATGGTTGGTTGGATATTGTAGCATCTCACAGATTGAATAGTTCATCAGATACATACGATGAATTGCATTACTTCCTCAATAAAAACACTACTTTTCAATCCAAACAGATACTATCAACAAATGGAATACAAATTGAAAATATCACTTTAGGTGATTTGAACAACGATACACGGTTAGACCTCGTTTACCCCAATCGTGCATATAGTAGCGTAGATTGGCACGAATATCAAACAGATAATTTATTCGGTGAGGCAATCAAAGTAGGGAAATATGCAAATGGACTAACAGCTATTTTTACAGCAGATTTGAATGGAGACGGATATTTAGATATGGTTGCAGCAGAAAACAGAGCGAATAGATTGAGGTGGTTTCCTAATGATGGAAACAATGGTTTTGAAGTAGAATTTGTCTTATCGAAAGGGGGAGAAGGCATCACAGACGTAAATGGAGGAGATTTTGATTTGGATGGAGATGTAGATATAGTAAGTGCCTTTACTGATGGTACTATCGTTTGGTGGAAAAACAATGGCTTGGGAGAATTTGAAGTACAAGAGCAAATAGATTACTTAGGACAAGCCTGCAATGACTTGCAAGTAGGAGATTTAAACTCAGATGGGTTTCCAGACATTATAGCCAATTATCCTATTACCAAAAAATTACTTTGGTACAAAAACAAGGAAGACGCTACATTCACAACTCGCAAAATCTTGGGTGAAAACTTAGAGGGAACAGGAAAAATACATCTTGTAGATACCGACAAAGATGGAGATATGGATATTTTTTATGCTCCTAATGGACAGGGAGTCGTAAACTTATTTGAAAACAATGGAGGTGATGCTTTTTCACGGCGTATTGTGGCTTCAAAAGAGACAAAAATTCAAGCATTAGAGGTAGCAGATTTAGATATGGACGGTTATGAAGATCTCATTATAAGTTTTGCAGTCACTAATGGTGTCACCGTCGGTTCTTCTCTTGAATGGCGTAGAAACAACAACAATGGAAACTTCAATGTGGAAACCAACATTGAATCTCCATTGCATGTTCCTTACACTACCAAGATGGTGCTGGCAGATATAGATGCAGATGGTGACAATGATTTAATAACAATCGGTTCTCATCTCTTTGGAATACTTGACAGTATTTACATTTATCAAAACCATGGAGAAGGAATTTCCCCCCCTTTGATTCTAAGCCCAAAATATGACTATTCTTACGTTTCTCTACTTGAAGCTGCAGATTTAGACAATGACTTTACATCTGAGCTATTGTATGGAACTACGGGAACACTTAGCATATTTTCCGATTTTGAAAAAATAGGAAGAATTGATGGACTTGCATTTTTTGATGAAAACGAAGATGGGGAATACAATGAAAATGAACGGGGTTTCCAAAACCAAATTTTGTCCTTAGAACCATCCCCCTTTTCTACCTACTCCAATAAAGAAGGAAATTTTTCCTTTTTGGTGAACACAGGAGATTATCAACTAACAGCCACTTCCAACTCTTTGTGGGAAATCAGCACCCAAAATCCGTTTTATGAGATTCTAATAGAAAATGGAGAAGAAAAAGGTCCATACCTATTTGGTTTTAAGCCCACTCGAATACTTCCACGTATTGAAGCCCATCTCAATAGTAGTCCAACTCGTTGTAATTCAGTGGGCAACTATTGGTTGTCTTATGTCAATACAGGAACTACTGTCATCGAAAAAGGGGTTGTAAGTCTTAAAATAGATGAGTTAATGACCTATGAATCTGCGAATATTGAACCTAACTACATTGAAGATGGAATCCTGTATTGGAATATTGGAAATTTTTATCCCTATCAAGTACAACAAATTCGCCTTCAACTTAAAATGCCGAATGAAGAATCTATTGGAGCATTCGTTGAAACTCAAACTACCATTCAAATCTTAAATGAAGTGGAAGAGCTTCTTTATTCTGATAATACCAACCATCTCAGTGAAGTCCGATGCTCCTACGACCCCAACGACAAACTCGCTCGCTCCAATCTCCTCGGTCAGTCCGAATTTGCCTACATCTCCGACACCATCCTCTACACCGTCCGCTTTCAAAACACAGGAAACGACACCGCCTTCAATATCCGCATTGAAGACGTTTTGGACAAAAAACTGGATTGGACAACCTTTCACCCCATCACTGCAAGCCACGACTACCGAACAGAACTGAACCGAGAAACGGGTTTGGCGACTTTCTACTTCAATGACATCCTACTACCCGACAGCACGACCAACGAAATTGAAAGTCATGGTTTTGTGACCTTTGGAATTGCCTCTTTGGAAGGAATAGAGGATAAAACAGAAGTCGAAAATACGGCTTCCATCTTCTTTGACTTCAATCCACCTATTATCACCAATACGGCTGTTTTGACTTTGCTGCAACAGGTGGAAACGGGAATTGAAGTATTGGATAATAGATACTCGATTCGTGTATTTCCGAATCCTTTTTCGGATTTTACGACCATTGAAGTGGAAGGATTGCCGCAGGGAAATTACCGATTGGAGGTGATGGATATTTTGGGGCGGAAGGTTCGAGAGTTGAAGTCTATTGAAAATGGAAAGTGGAAGATTGAAAGAGGGAAATTGGAGAGTGGCGTGTATTTTTGGAGGATATTGGAGGAAGGGAATCAGGCTGTTTTGGGGAGAGGGAAAGTGTTGGTGGAGTAAAAACTCAAATCTCAGTCGGCACAGTCATTTTTTTAAAAATAATGGAAGATGAATCCAAAAATCTATTTTTTTGCTCTTTGGTTGATTGGCACACATTTAGGATTTGCCAAATGCGAGATTTCTTTTCAAGTGTATGTAGATAGCACGAGTTTTGATGTCTATTTTGATGTCCAACAAAGCTCTTGGCAAGGCTCTACCTATGCATATTGGGATTTTGGAGATGGCACTCAAGATTCCATTGAATACGAGGAGGCTACTCATTACCACGAAATGATGCATCAATTTCCCAATTATGGGCGTTACATCGTGTCTTTCGAGATAGAATGTGAAGGAGCTTCGGAAAAACGCTACTATAATTTGTGGCTTACCAAAGACAATGACCCTATCCCCAAATGTGAAGGAGAGTATGACTATACGATTGCTTCCTCCCCCAATGATGATGAATTGCATCAACTTCAATTGTCTCTCAAACAACCCTTTGAAGGAAGCGTAAATTGGTGGAAAGGCTATTGGCATCAGCAAGGAAATCCTGCTTTTTTTGACATACGTTACCCAGAGGACTGTCCTTTACTTCTATCTGCTGCCAATAGTGAGAACTATATTTTTTGCCGAGATACTTTGAACTTAGATTTTGAGGTGGACTTCAAAGCCAATTTCGAAATAATACCTCAGTTTCGTCATCTACGATTTCGGAATACCTCTTGGGGAAACATGCACATCAACTCATGGGATTTTGGGAATGGTGTCATTCGAGATAGTACAATCCATGCCAATTATGGGTATCCTCAAACGGGTGAATACGAAGTGTGTCTGTTTTCTACCGAACCTCTTCTGAATCAAAAAGACACCATTTGTCAAATGGTTGAGATAAAATGTAGAGATTCTTTTTCTTATGAAATAGATGAAGACTACTCCAATGTGGTGAATTTTTATATTCCTTCCACAGGAATGGAGCATCAAGTCTATTTCGATTTTGGAGATGGAACAACAACAGAACTGAACAGTGGTCGTTTTTCGCATGTCTATGACAACACACAGCAGTTCATTACGGCTTGTTTTTGGGAACTTGGTGCGGAATGTGCAGATACAATCTGCCAAACTTTGGATTTCCTCCAACCTACTTTTTGTGAGGCAAAATACAGAGCGCGTCCTATTGGAAAAGGAACACATTTTTTATTTGAAGATTACTCTGTTTACCAAGCAGACAAGGCAGATTCAGAATGGGTTCGTGGATATAGTTTTGAAATTGGCGAAGGTTCTCCCTTTGTTTATGCTATAGATAGTGAAGGCAATAGGCAAATCACCCTTCGCAGCACTGCCGAGGACGGCTGCTATGCAACTTACCAAGAAAACATCTACTTCAAAAAAATCAAAGACAACAACCGCTTTGTTCCTGCCCCTTGTTTTACCATTGAACCTACTTCAAACTCCCTAAGCTATCACTTCAATAACCACACACCCGATGCCGCATCCTATGTTTGGGACTTTGGGGATGAAACGATAAGTACCCTTTTGCAGCCCGAACATAGCTATACACAATCGGGCTTTTATGAAGTTTGTTTGACTGCTTCAAAAGAAGATACCCTACAAAACAAAATGATGTCAGAAACCTTTTGCGATTGGTTAAACATTGGAGAAATAGATACTTGTGCTGCAAAATTTATTGCGATTCCCGAAATAGGAGACTATACTTTGGAAATGGATGGTGAAATAAAGTTTTACAATCTTTCCTACCTTCAATCTGATGCAACTTGGTTTTGGGATTTTGGAGATGGCACAACTTCTACCGAATTTGAACCACATCACCTGTTTACTTATTCCGATACTTTTAAGATTTGCCTAACGGTTTCTAAACCACAAGGATGTGTTCAGCAATACTGCGAAGATATTTTCTATGGATGCGAGCTGCAATTGGAGGGCGAATATCTAAAAGAGAGCGACCAATTGTTGATTGAGTATCAATCCCGAAGCCACATTGATGAGGATAGAATAGAGTGGCGAATCAACAATCATTTTGTAGGAAGTACGAAACAAATGCAGGGTACTTTTTTGGTAAATGAATACAGTGAGCATGATGATTTTGACTTTGTGTTTGATACCGTTGAAGTTTGTGCACATTATAATTGGGTGACGGATTGCCACGTACTTTGTCAGAAAATAGTGGTGGATAGCACGACTACTTCTATTGAAAGTTTTGAAAAAAAAGCTTCTATTCGAGTTTTCCCCAATCCTTTTTCGGATTTTACTGCGATTGAAATAGAAGGGCTTTCTCAGGACAATTACCAATTGGAGGTGATGGATATTCTCGGCAGAAAATTGAAGGAATTAGATTTGGAGAACGGAAAAGCAATATTGGAACGAGGAAAATTGGAAAGTGGATTGTATTTGATTCGGGTTTTGGAGAAAGAGAATGGGAAAATTTTGGGAAGTGAGAAGGTATTGGTGGAGTAAGTTTACCACACCAAATTTTTGTGCTATTTTTGTGCTTTCAATTAATAATTCCCCTATTCTCAAGTTTAGTTTTTACATCTATGATTTTCAGATTATTGTGGCGTTTGTTGTTTATAGCACTGTTTCCAATTATGCTTTTCTATTTACTACACATTTCCAATACAAATGTTATTGCGAGTGAATACCAACAAACATTGTGGGAACTGCAATTACAGCAAGAAGATTTTCAGCGAGCTTATGGGAGAGCCAACAATGAAATTATTCAAAAAGAAGTGATTAATTCTGCTCGCAAACACATTTTTGAAAAGATTCAACATCAACTCTATCCCTACTGGAAAGGCACAGGTTGGGCATACAGTGGCACAACCGAAACGCCTCGAAAGGGGAAAATCGCTTGCGGATATTTTGTGAGTACCATTTTAAGAGATGCAGGTTTTGAAGTAGATCGGGTAAAATTGGCACAACAGGCTTCGGAGAAAATCGTGAAAACTTTTGCAGAGGAAACCGATATTCAGCGATTTCGCAACAAACCGATTCAAAGTTTTGTAAACTCGATCATTGCGATGGGAGACGGTTTGTACATCGTTGGTTTGGATACGCATGTCGGCATAATGTTGGTCGAAAATGGGAAAGCTCAGTTTGTTCACTCTGCTCAATCCTTGCGTGGTGGTGTTCGTGCAGAAAACCCTTTGAAGTCGAAGGTTTTGAAGCGTTCTAAATATCGGATTGTGGGGCGGGCTCTATCGGATGAGATGATGGTCAAATGGTTGAAAAGAGAAAAAGTTGAAACCTATCTTCTATAACCTATCCATAATTCCCTTGTTAATAGCCCGAATCATACCAGGCCCTTCATATATCAATCCCGTGTAAACCTGCAATAAACTTGCTCCTGCGTCCAATTTCTCTGCTGCATCTTGCGGAGTATAAATACCTCCAACCGCAATAATCGGAAAAGCACGATTCGATTTTTCGGACAAATAGCGGATGACCTCCGTAGAACGCTTCGCCAAAGGCTGCCCACTCAGTCCACCACTTCCAATTGCGGCAATTTTATCTTTGTTTTCCTTCAATCCTTCCCTATCAATCGTTGTATTCGTCGCAATCACTCCGTCAATTTGGGTACCTGCCACAATTGCGATGATATCGTCCAGTTGTTCATTGGTCAAATCGGGGGCAATCTTCAATAAAATAGGCTTGCGATTTGGTTTTTGACTGTTCAAATTTTGAAGGTGCTGCAAAAGAGCTGTCAGAGGTTCTTTGTCCTGCAATGCCCGAAGATTGGGTGTGTTGGGTGAACTGACATTGACCACAAAATAATCCACTACTTCAAAAAGAGCTTCAAAACATTTTTCGTAATCAGAAACAGCCTCCTCATTGGGCGTGATTTTGTTTTTGCCGATGTTGCCACCAATAATAAGCTTCGATTTTCTTTTTGACAATCGTTCCTTCAATGCCAAAACACCTTCATTGTTGAAGCCCATTCGATTGATCAAGCCCTTGTCTTTGGATAAGCGAAACAAGCGGGGTTTTGGGTTTCCCGATTGCGGTAAAGGCGTTGTAGTGCCTACTTCAATGAAACCAAATCCCAAACATTCCATTGCTTCAAGATGCTTTCCGTCCTTGTCAAAACCTGCTGCCAAACCTACTGGATTGGGAAAGGTCAATCCAAAGAGTTTCTGCTGCAATTTGGGATGCTGAACGGTATAATAGGATTTGAGGAAATATTGAAGGAAGGGAATTTTTAGCAGTACTTCAAAGGAAAAAAGGGTGAAAGCATGGGCTTTTTCAGGAGAGAGGAGAAATAACAAAGGTCGGAGAAACGATTTGTATAGCATAATTACTTAGAAATGTTAGGATCGCAAAAATACTATTTTTTTGTGGAGGGAATTTTCAAATACTGTTTTTCCGTGCGTCTAATATGCTTGTAAGCCCCTCAATAAAGCACTTTCTCACTCGTCAATAACCTCAAAACAATAACACCTTTTAGACTTTGGACGAGGGAGCAGAGATGCGAGAAGTTAGATATTAATCAGTTGATAATAAATGATTTACGATTAAACGACAAAAACAAGTAAATCATTGATTACCAAATCTTGACATCTTGCTTCCTACTTCTCACTTCTTTCGTCCAAAGTCCAAAACACCTTAAAACTTCAACAAAATGAAAACATTGAATCTTATTCTTATCCTCAGCTTCGCAATCTTCACACAAGCACTTCAAAGTCAAACCGTTTCACCTTCTCCAATATGGAAAGCAGGCCGAAACGATGTTCGCATTGAAGTAGAAAATGCGAGCCGTCATTTCATTGTATCCATTCCACAAAACTACACTGGTAAACAAGCTTTCCCCGTTGTATTGATGTTTCACGGCACAAGTGGCACAGGCGAAAAATTCTACAACATTTCGGGATGGAAAGAAAAAGGAGAAGAAGAAGGTATCATTACCGTTTTTCCTACTGCCCTGAAATACTGCTATATAGATGAAGGACAGCAAAAAAACAACACAAAATGGAATGATGGGAAGTTAGAAACCTACGTTTGTTCAGGCGTGACCTTGAAGGATGATGTATTGTTTGTTAGAAAGATTTTGGTGCAAATGCGTTCACACTTGAACATTGATGACAGTCGTATTTATGCTTCTGGATTCTCCAATGGAGCAGGTTTTGTGAGTCGGTTGGCGGTAGAATTGTCAGATGAATTGGCGGCAGTTGCAGCCGTAGCAGGAGGATTGCAAACACAAATTACCGCTACTCCAAAGGCATTTATTCCGATTTGTTTGATGGTAGGAAATCAAGACGACCGTTTTATTGCAGCACATGGCGGGCAGCCTCTCCCCTACCAACCCGCAGATTTAGAACAAGATCCGCTTATTCGTGACTTCATTGGTCGTTTTCTCAACAAATTTGAACTGAGCGAACAACATACTACTATAGAACGCAAACACCAGATAATTCTCAAATTTGAAGAGAATACCAATACTACAAACGATAATCTATTTGTTTTTTCTATGGTACAAGGCTTGAAACACAATTATCCGAATGGGAAAAACCATCCTTTGAAAGGTGCGAGAATATTCTGGGAATTTTTCAAACAGTATTCAAAATAGTAAAAATCAAAACTACTTCTACGCATTTTGCGTAGAAGTCTATGTAAAATACATATTCTAATTTTTCTAAAAAAACAGCTTGAAAAGTCGTTGTATTTTTCTTCAAAAAAAAAAACAAAAAGAATATAGAGGGTTATTATTCTGATTATCAACACAATTATGGTTTCTCAGAAAAAAATAGTGGTCAAGAAACGAAACTTTTTTTGAAACAATCAGTAGTAGGCATCTTTTTTGTCTTAGATGGGTTGATTGCGAAATTGAAAAACATACAATACACCAGAATAAAAGCAAGACCCAACAAGATGAAAAATATAATTCTAAACATATTGAGCTTAATTATCACGATGACTTTTGTTGTGACAGCAAATGCTCAATCTATGAAAACTGAGAAAGGTATCGAATTTTTTGAAGGTTCTTTGGAAGAATTATTAGCTCATGCCAAACAAACAGATAAAGCCATTTTTATTGATGCTTACACTCCTTGGTGTGGCCCTTGCAAGGTAATGGAAAAGAAAGTATTCATTTTGCCAGAAGTAAGTGACTTTTACAATAATTTCTACATCAGCTACAAACTCAACATGGAAAGCAGCGAAGGAGTAGAATTTGCGAAACAACACGATGTAAATGTTTATCCTACTTACTTATACTTGAACGCAAAAGGAGAAGAGAAAAGAAGAGCAATTGGTGCAAGTCAGCCCAACAAATTTGTTGCAGAAGCGAGAGAGGCCTTAATTGATGAAGAAAAAATGGCTGCAATGGCTGTTGAATATTTAGAAGGAAGAAGCGACCAAGCATTTTTAGCTACTTATATGCAACAATTATGGATAGCAGATGCAGCAGAATACGAACAAGTTGCCATGAATTACTTCAATACTTTGAGCACAGCAGATTTGAACAATGAAAGCAATTTGAAATTGGTTTATGCTTTGGCAAATGACATCACCTTGAAAGGTTTTGAAGTATTTGCAAACAACAGCCCTTTATTTGTAGAGATGTATGGCGAGAAAAGTGTGGCAGATAAAATGGTAGTTGCAGCTTTCAACAGTTTAGACCATGCAATTGACAGCAAAGACTATACTTTATTTGACCAAATCATCAGCACTATTCAATTATCTGGAAGCGACAAAACAAGTACATATACTTACAGAGCTTCTTTGAAATTCTATGAAGGAGTTGGTGAGTGGGACAAATACACAGTAGTAGCGGATCAAATGTTGTCTATCACAGAAATGGACAAATCAGAATCTGCTTATATCAACAACATCGCTTGGAATGTATATGAAAATGCAAGCAATGACTCAATGTTGGAAAAAGCGGTTGTTTGGACAAAACAATCCATCGAATTAGAAAGCACTTACTACAACAATGATACCTTGGCTTCTTTGTACTACAAATTAGGAAAATACGACGAAGCAAAAGAGGCTGCACAAAATGCGGTAAACATTGCAGAAGCAAAAGGCATGAGTGCAAAAGGTGCAAAGAAAATGTTGCTGAAAATTGAAATGAAATCAGCAATGTAATCAGAACAACACAATAGACATTAGGCTGTTATTTTGACTTTCCTACAAAAGAAAACGAAAATTCATATTTAGACAAACTGTTACTTGATTCTCAAATATTTGTCTGTTACCCATATATTTGAAATTGAATTGTCTCGACCCCTTGAAATTTCACTACATCACTATAGGATAGTCCATGAAAAAAACGTTGAAGGTTTCCATAAATCATATGGAAACCTTTTTTCGTTTTATCCAAATTTTACCAACAAATCTCGAAAAAACACAGAATAGCGTAAAAATTAGTATTTTTACAATAAATAGCTAAAGAATATACTCCTCACTTCTGTAATTAATATTCTTCTTTACAATTCCTTATCCAATGAAGCAATTTTTTCTACTGTTGTTGTTGATTATGAGTGTCTGCAATGCTTGTTTTCAGACTCCTACACAAGCACAAACTGTCCAAATATCAGGCAAGATTGAAGAACCTGTCAGTATCAAGGAAAATGACGAATTTCGTCAATTACCCATTGTTTTTTATTTAGATGATTTGTTGAGAAATGAAAAATACGAAATAACTCCCGACAAATTGGGTAATTTTCAAGTACAAATCCCGGTTACCCAACCCACTCCTGCTTACTTTGAATACAATGGCAAAAAAGCACAGATGTTTTTGAGTCCGGGGGAAATTGTTCAAATGAGTTTTTCTAATAGTTTGTTCGACAGCACTTTGAAGTTTGAAGGAGGAGGAGAAATACACAACACCTATTGCGCTGAATTCAGAAAAAGATTTAACAATGATAATATTGATTACGATCTATCCCAGAGGCGCAGTGTGATGAGTGCTCCAACTTTTAGCAGTTACTGTCAAAATCTTAGATTGAAGGAAAGCGCTTTTTTGAGAAACTATTTAGCGCAAAATGAAGGCACTTCTCTATCCTTCAAGACTTGGGCACAATCTGCCATTGAATACCGAACGGCCAATCGAACAACAAGTTATTTTTATAAAACCTCAGATAAATTCCACGACGGTTATATTGACTTCGCCCTTCAGTTTAGTCTCAGCAATCCAGAAGCGTTGGTTGCAAGTGAATATCTGAAATTTTTAGAAAACCATCTTCGGCATTTGTGTATGCGTGACCCACTTCAAATGCAGGAACAGCGCGAAAAACGTGGTGAACCTTGGCTTGTTAGAGCTTTCGAGATTGCTCCAAAGGCTTTCAATGGCAAGGTTTTAGACTATGTACAAGCCTATTTGACACTAGTGCTTATTGATGCAGAGTCGAGTTATGCCAATAGTTTGTACGAAGAATATAAGAGAACAGGCAAAGACCCTGTTTTGAAAGAACTCCTGAGCAAACGCTTCAATAAATACAGCACTGAAATGAGCAATGTCAAGCCTCCTATTGATGCACGCTTGTTCATTGTCAATCAAGAATCTCCGCTTACTTTCGATCAGTTATTATCGCAGTATCGAGGTAAGGTAGTGTACTTAGATTTTTGGGCAAGTTGGTGCAAACCCTGCATGGAAGAAATGACGTATAGCCCTCAACTGAAAGAGTATTTCCACAACAAAGAAGTTGTATTCGTTTATTTATCTTCGGATGATTCGGATGGTCAATGGCGAAAAAATATTGCCCAACTACAGGTTGGAGGGGATCATTACTTGATGGATGAAGACCTAAAAGATTCTGCTTATACCCGTCTATTGGTCACAGGATTACCCCGTTATGCATTGATTGATAAAGAAGGAGAGATTGCAGATGGCGATGCCAAACGTCCAAGCAACGGGTCGCTCAAGTACGATATAAACCGATTATTAGAGAAAGAATAATATACAATAGTTCGAATAATTTTTATTAAACGCAGAGACAGAGAGGTGCAGAAATTTGATTATCAAATAGTTACAAAAATTCGCTCTGTTTTCTAATCACCTGACTATCAATTTATTAAAAAAGCACTGCAGACTATTTTAATATAGGAACGTCAATAAAAAAAAAACCCAATTTAGACTCTTGAGGTTTTGCATCAAAGGTTCTCTATTGCAATGAAAATCAATATTCTTCAAAGAGTACACTTCAAAAGTCTCCACCTCAAATATGGTGTTTATTTTGTTGGCAACCTTTAGCATCCCACATTTTTTGTATATTTGTAGCTCTTTTTGTTAAACTCAACCCAATAATCTTTTGCAATGCATTGAAATTATATTCATGTACATTTTCATAGTGTGCAACAAGCATATATTTTTATGGGATACGATTATTATGTAAAGGTTATTGGCCGCATTTTGGTGGGATTGTATTTTTTTCTTCAATTTGCTTCCTTTCTGCTCAGATTAGAGGATCAAAAAAAACGCTTGGAAAATCACAAGGCTTACCTGCCTATAAGATGGCTACAGGTCATGCTTTATAGTGTGATTGGGTTGTTTTTTGTCATTGATTTTTATGCACAATACACCGCAGCCTTTGCTATCGGACTTATTATGTTTGAAGTGCTGATGATTGATTTGCAGGGCGAGCCATTCACTTTATACCCCAATAATTACCGTTTTCAAGCCATTCTTTCAAAAATCGTATTGATTGCAGCTTGTTTGTTGATAATAGGAAGATAAGAACTCCTATTAAAGTCAATTGACATACAAGACCAATCCCTTCAAATAATGCCCTTCTGGATGAAAAATATTAATCGGATGATCTGCAGGTTGGCTTAGGTAGTGCAATATTCGGACTGTGCGCCCTACTTCAATTGCAGCAGAACGAACCGTATCTTCAAACAATTGTCTTTCGACAACTCCCGAACAAGAAAAAGTAAACAAAATACCTCCAGACTTGATTTGCTTCAATGCCTTTGCGTTCAAGCGTCTATAGGCTTTCATTGCTCTGTGTCTGGCTTTGAGACTTTTGGCGAACGCAGGTGGGTCTAATACGATTACATCATATTGTTGAGGTGGCTCACTCAAAAAAGTCATCACATCAGCTGTAAATGATTGATGTTTATTTTGCTCCGATTGAAGATTATTTATAAGTACATTTTCATCAGTCCAATCTATTGCTTTTTGAGAACTGTCGACTGAATGTACCAACGAAGCACCAGCCTTTAGTGCATAGACCGAAAAACCGCCTGAATAACAAAATGTATTCAAAACCGATTTGTCGGCTACATATTGGGCGAGCAGTTGTCGATTGTCACGTTGGTCAATAAAAAAACCTGTTTTTTGCCCCTTTTCCCAATCTACTTTGAATAAATGGCCATTTTCAGAAACATTTTTTTGCTCCAAATTGCCGAGGAGATAAGGATTGAAGGAAGAAATAGATGCTTCGTCAATAGTATTTTTTTGCTCATTCTTATTAAATGTCAGTGATTTATCATACACAGCTTTTAGTTTGGCACCCATCACTTCCTTCAATGCAGCAGTAATCTCATGCCTTTGCTGAAAAATTCCTACTGAGTGGGCTTGCAATACGGCAGTGCCGTTGTAATAATCTATAATCAAACCCGAAAGTCCATCCCCCTCTGCATTCACCAACCGAAAGACATTGGTCTGTTCGCTATCAATCAATCCAATGGCTTTTCGATAGTCATAAGCCTGTTGCAGTTTTCGTTTCCAAAATTGAAGATCAATGGCTTCTTCTTCAAAGGTCAATACACGCACTGAAATACTACCCTGTTTGGAGTAGTAACCTGTGGCAATGTGCCGATTTTGCGGAGTAAATACACTGACTATCTCCCCTTCTTTTGGTTGCCCTTCAATTGTTTGGATGGCTCCCGAAAAAATCCACGGATGTCGGCGATGAACAGCAGCTACTTTTGAAGCCTTGAGGCTTATTTTTGGGTATATTTGTTGCACTTGCTTATTTTAAATTTTGACCTCTTATGATTGCAATCGCCTCATTTAGGCTCATGCTATTCTGTTCTCCACTTTCCATATTCTTCAATTTCAACGAACTCGCTTCCATTTCCTCCTCACCAACAAATACCACAAAAGGAATATTCTTGGCATTGGCATATTTCATCTGTTTCACCATTTTAACATCATCTGGAAAAAGCTCAGATGCAATATTTGCCTGTCTAAACTTTTGCAGCAATTGGAAAGCATATTCTTCGGAGGTTCCACCAAAATTGATAAACAAAACTTTGGTCGTGTTTGTAGCGAGGTTTTCAAACAGACCCAACTCTTCCATCACATCGTAAATCCTATCCAAACCAAAAGAAATACCTACTCCCGACATTCCCTTCAATCCAAAATTACCCGTCAAATCATCGTAACGACCTCCGCCACTGATGCTACCCATTTGTGCATCTTTGGCCTTCACTTCATAAATCGTACCTGTGTAGTAATTTAATCCACGAGCCAAAGTAATATCTAATACTACTTCTTGTTGAAAATCAAGTTTGTTTAAATATCCAAGTACCGTTTTCAACTCTTCGACACCTTTGCAGCCAACGGGAGAATCGGCCAAGCCTTGCTCCAAAACAGCCATCTTATCAGCGTTTGAACCCGTGGTATCTAAAAAGATTTTGATTTTGTCAATAGCTTCCTGTGAAATTCCTCTACTCAACAATTCTTTAGCTACACCTTCAATACCAATTTTATCGAGCTTGTCTATCGCAATCGTAATGTCCATAAATTTGTCTGCTGCCCCAATCACTTCTGCAATCCCAATCAGCACCTTCCGATTATTGAGTCTAATCTCTACGTTCACGCCAAGTTTGGTATAGACCTCATCCAGTATCTGGGTAAGTTCTACTTCATTGAGCAAAGATTCTGAGCCGATAACATCTGCATCACATTGGTAAAATTCTCTATACCGCCCTTTTTGAGGCCTATCCCCCCTCCAAACTGGTTGAATCTGATAGCGTTTGTAGGGAAAAGCCAAATTGTGTTGATTCATAACCACATACCGAGCAAAAGGAACAGTTAAATCATAGCGTAAGCCTCTCTCACACAAAGAGGCAACAAATTTTCCATAATCCTTTTCTTCAAAAGCTTTGACATTCGCCTTTTCTACTTTTCTACCTTGATTCATGATTCTAAACAACAACTGATCTCCTTCATCACCATATTTTCCAGTAAGTGTAGAAAGGTTTTCCATGGTAGGCGTTTCGAGCGGCTGAAAACCATATTTTTCATACACTGCTCTTATTGTATCCATTATGAAATACCGCTTTTGCAGTTCTTCTGCTCCAAAATCTCGTGTTCCTTGAGGTAAACTTGGTTTCATAGTTTTTTAATTGTTAAATTTTCGTTGCAAAAATAGACAAGATAAATACCCAATAAAAATGAAAGTGAAAATTAAAATGAAATCACTTCAAATATCCTTTTACATTTTTATTTCAATTTTGATTTTCATTCCTACTAATGGTTGTAATTTTGCAATTGAATACTTCAACTGTGTTCACTTATTTTTAGTTCCTTGCATTGTAAAACTTTGGCAATGGAAGTCTCCTTTAAATTTAGACTTTGGACGAAGGAGCAAAGATGCAAGAAGTAAAAATTCAATTGATTGATAATCAATTATTCACGCCTAATCGAATCAATGGATTAAATTTTGATTATCAATTCTTTATATCTCGCATCTTGCTTCCTATTTCTTTCGTCCAAAGTCCAATATAAATGTCAAGTTGATTTTTTAAACAAACTGATTATAAGTTTTTTTTTCATTATTTTTTTAATTTATTTATTATGACTTTTAAAAAATTTTTTGAGGATAAGTTGTTCTTAGAAATGCCGTGGTTAATCGGCTATGTGTTGGTGATATTATTTGTAACTTGGCTGTTTGCCAAATTGTTTGCCCGTATTTTTGACCGCTACATCCTTCGTTCTACAGCTTTAATCAACAATGACCCAACAAGTTATCAATTTATCAAACATTTAGGTAGAGCCTTTATCTATATTTTGGGATTTAGTGTAGCCGTTTATGCCATTCCTTCGCTTCGCAGTGTTTCGACCTCTTTGTTAGCAGGTGCAGGGATTTTGGCAGCCATTGTAGGTTTTGCATCTCAAAGTGCGTTTTCTAATATAATTAGTGGTCTGTTTATCATCGTTTTTAGACCATTTCGAGTAAATGACCATTTGATTATTGACCAAACTACTTTTGGTGTTGTGGAAGATGTTACCTTACGACATACAATTCTGAAAAGCCCTGAAAATCGCCGAATTGTGATTCCCAACTCAGTAATGAGTGAAAAAATTATTCTCAATGCCCATCTCAATGATCCTCGTGTGTGTAAGTTTATTGAAGTTAGCATTGCGTATGACTCCGATATGGATTTAGCAATGGAGGTTATGCGAGAACACATTGAGAACCATCCTCTTTGTATAGATACTCGAACCGAATTGCAGAAACAGGAAGGGGAGCCAAAAGTAAAGGTCAGAGTATTGAAACTTGAAGAATATGGGATTCGGCTTCGTGCTTGGTGTTGGACAGCAAATAATGGTGATGGTTTTGATATGACCTGCGACATGAATAAAGTTTTGATAGAACAATTCAGAATAGCCAATATCGAAATTCCTTATCCTCATCAGGTAATCATTCACAAAAATACTTTATTAGATTCAAATTCAACGCCAAAAACTTAACAGGCTTGATGTTTTGTTTTAGCATTAATTGTCAAATAACTTATCCTGTTATTTTTCTATATTTGCATCCAACACTAATAAAAATTGTAGTATGTCGAACAAGAATATCAATGTAGCTCTTCTAAAAGAAATCTGTGAGGTGGAAGGTGCACCAGGTTTTGAGCAGCCCATACGTGAAGTAATCCTTCGTGAGGTGACGCCACTTGTAGATAAAGTGGAGGTGGATAATATGGGTAATGTGACGGCCATTAAAAAAGGACGTAGTAGTGATAAAAAAATCATGTTGACTGCTCACATGGATGAGATTGGATTTATCGTCAAATACATTGATGATAAGGGGTTTATTAAGTTTCACACATTGGGTGGTTTCGATCCAAAAACCTTGACCGCTCAAAGGGTGAAAGTACATGGTTCGAAGAATTTAATTGGAGTGATGGGTTCTAAACCTATTCACCTGATGACTCCCGAAGAGCGCAACAAAAACCCACGCATTGATGATTATTTTATTGATATGGGCATGGGTAAAGAAGAAGTTGAAAAATACATCACTATCGGTGATCCAATTACCCGTGAACGTGAACTGATTGAAATGGGGGATTGTGTAAACTGCAAATCTATTGACAATCGGGTATCGGTTTTCATTCAGATTGAGATGCTTAGAGAAATGAAAGAAATTCCACCTTATGATGTCTATGCAGTTTTTACTGTGCAAGAAGAAATTGGCATTAGAGGTGCTAATGTTTCAAGTTTGGCGATTCAACCCGATTTTGGTTTTTGTATTGACACCACGATTGCCTTTGATGTCCCAGGTTCAAGTGCATCTGAACAGGTGACAGCTTTGGGTAGTGGCGTTGGTATCAAAATTATGGATTCTTCGGTAGTTTGTGATTACCGAATGGTTGCCTACATGAAACAACTGGCACAAAACCATAGCATCAAATGGCAGCCCGAAATTTTGACAGCTGGAGGTACAGATTCAGCAGGAATGCAACGCATGACCGCTGGCGGTGCCATTGTTGGAGCAGTTTCTATCCCTACTCGACACATTCATCAGGTTATCGAAATGGCACACAAAGAGGATATTAGAGCAACAATTGAATTGTTGAAGGTATGCATCAAGAATGTGGATCAGTACGATTGGGCGCACAAAAGAAGGTATTGACTTCTTTAGACTTTGGACGAAAGAAGTAGGAAGCAAGATATAAAAGATTGCTAATCAAAATCTTAAACCATTAATGTGATTAGGTGCAAATAATTTGTTATCAATTAATTAAATTCTCACTTCTTTACTCCTTTGTCCAAAATCTAAATATCTTACGCCTTTGAGAATAAACTTCAAAAGTTTCTTACCAAAATCTTCAATGAACCTCAATTTCAAAAATGGAGGTTTTGCAGCCATCTGTTTATCATTTGATTAGCTGCTTACTGACTACCAATATGCACAAAACCCGACCAATATTTTGGAGCATAACCTTGTGTTATCATTTTTATTTTAGAAGCTTGAAGAGATGAACCATAGGCTTTTTGGGCAAGAATATCTTGGTACAAATACTGCATCAATTCTGCGCTATGTCGGTCATAAACCTTGAAGAGTGTATAAATTACATTCCTTGCGCCAGCATACAAAAACCCTCGATTAATCGCCATCACACCTTCTCCTTTGGCTACTTTTCCAACACCACTATCACAACAACTCACAACAACTAAATCGGCATTTAGTGAAAGATTGTAAATTTCAGCCATAGTCAAAATACCTTCTAAATCATCTTTCTGGAAAGAAAAAACAATACCATCCGAAGAATAAGCCTCTTCCTGTTCAAAATAAGGCTGACCAAAGGCATGTGCTGCAATATGCACATATTTGTAATCAATGACATGTTGTTTAAAATGTTCTTTGGAGGCTGCCGAGTGTAAGAATATAGCTGCTTCATATCCTTTTTCTTCAAAAGCAGTTTTTATTCCTTCAATTTCGGCAGCAGAGTGATAGAGTGTTTTATAATTAAGCCCAATGTCTTGATAAACAGGTGCAAATCCTACAAAACTAAAACTGGAGGAAAGTTCACTCTTTTGCTTGTTCTTTCCATAATGCCACAAAGTAGCCGAATAATGATAACTAATGGCATAATTATTCACCAAATACGGCATTTCTGCATATCTTAGAGAAGATGGTTTTTGGGTAAGCAGTGTTTCAAAAGGTAAAAAACCCAAATCACCGTCAGGGATTATGTGTAAATATTGAATAGTATCGAACAACTCATTTTGCAAACTCTGCTTCAGCAAAGTTTCGTAAAGAGCATAAGCCAATTGCTGATATTCTTTGGCGTTTTCAGCATAAATAGCTTCAATGAAATCTGCAATTTGTTCATTCAGTGTAGATTCCGAAATAACAATACACTTAGTGAGTACAAATGCTCTGCCTATTACAAAAAGATACGTTTGATGTCTCCCTACAAAAAACTCCACAATTGCCGTTTGGTTATCCAGTGATTTTTGAAGCTCCTGAACAACAATGTTATGTACTTTATATTTGAGTTGAAAATAATTGGGATATTCTTTTTCCAACTTCTCAATCAGTGATTCATAGTCACGCTGATAATCAAAGTGTTGATTTTGCCATTGCCGCAACTGCTCCAAATTTCGCTCAATCTCCACCTTACACCGCTCTCGATTAATCGCATTGTCCAACTCCGTAAGTGAAATTCGCAAATCGTAGGCCTCATTGAGCCATTTTTCGGGAATATCAGATGCCAAGCGTGCATCAATATCTTTCAATGACCCCAACAGGACCATCCCTTTTCCTTGTTCCGCAAAAGTAAAAGCCAAATTCGTTGCATCATTTTTAATAGCTGTCTCTATAGCAGCCTCATACATTTGATGTGCTTTTTCTGCCAAGGTCAAATGAGTACTCTCTGCTTTGTAGCCTCGTCTTAGTTGTGTCATCAATTTTGCCGCCAACTGATAAGTCTTCAATGCCAATCGACCATAATCTGTATTTTTATTTTCCGTTTTTGATAGGTGCATACTTTGGAAACATATCGCCTTGGATTGCAGTATCTCCAATAAAATATGAGCATCCATATATTGGTGAATGGATGGATTTTCGAGGATATTTTCGGGCGAAAACTGTGGAATAACAATTTGCAATGCATTTTGACAATAAGACAATGCTTCTACAAAAAACCCTTTTTCCTGCAAACAATTTGCTATATTATTGTATGTAATCGCCAAACTTGGATGGTCGCTCGCCAATGTCTTTTGGCGGATAGTCAAAACCATATTGTGGTGATTTAAAGCTACATCAAACATACCTTTCTGCCGATAACAAAATCCAATATTATCCAAAACACTTGCAATATTTGGATGGTGATCGCCATAAATCGCTTGTTTTATCTTCAATGACTTGTTGTAAAAATGCAAAGCCTCATCGTGCTTATCTTTGCTAAAATAACAAGCCCCCATATTTAGAAGTGTTTGCGCCACACTCCAATGGTCTTCCCCAAAATGTTGTTGTCTAATCTTTAAGGCTTTTTGTAAGTAAACAAGTGCTGTATCATAAGTTCCTTTGCTATGATAACAAAGTCCTAAATTATTCAGGCTTTGTGCCACCGAAGAATGTTCGCTTCCCAAATAACGGATTCGCAAATCCAATGATTTATTGTAATATGCCAATGCTTTGTTGTAAAATCCTTGTGCATCATAACAAATACCTATGCCATTGTACGTGACAGCCAAAGCAATATTATCCTCTCCCAATAAATTTGTTTTGATATTTTTTGATTCCAAATGGTATCGCAAGGCTTTGTTGTACAGACCTTTGTAGTAATAAGTATTGCCAATATTATTGTATGAATCTGCAACATCAAGATGTGTTTTACCCAATCCACGTATACGAAGATCTAAAGCTTGTTCAAAACAAGCCAAAGCAATATCATAATTACCTTCGTCAAAACACTCATTTCCTTGATTATGAATGTTTTTTACAGCTTCCCAATAGCCATCGCCTATAATATGTATATTTTCTTTATTGTCCATGTATTAAATCACATCCAAAATAAATTACCGTATAAATGACCTAAAAAGTAAAATTAGGGAAAATAGGTATAAAGGTCAAAAAGTTTCACAAGTATTTAACTATTAAATATTTGCAAGCAAACAATTTTATGACAATAAGGAACTTTTTTGAGGTTTTTGGGGTTAATAAGGTTGTGTATCAGCGTGAACCTTCTCAATTTACAACCTTTAGTCAATCTTCACCTTTTTTTAATCACATACAATTAAATAGATGACAAACTATTTAAAGGACAAATCATTTATCAAGGGATTGGTAATCATAATTGTTATGCTACTACTTTATCCATATCTGAATTCACTAAGTTCTTTGACTAAATTTTTTCAAACCAAAGAACTTTATTTGAAGGACAAAGCGAGAGTCTATGTTAGAGACATTGACGACTTTGAAAAAAAAGTGAGAAATATTAGCAATAAATTAGACATACATCCCAATTGGTTAATGGCAATTATGCACTCCGAATCCAAATTAGATGCTTCGGTCGTCAATTTGAAAGGCAGCGGTGCAGCAGGTTTGATTCAATTTTTACCCACTACTGCCATTGATATGGACATCACCGTAGAACAAATGAGAAACCTCAATCATGTTCAACAACTTGATTATGTACATACTTATTTAAAAGGTGTGAAGGAAACAAGAAAGGTAAATTACAACAATATTACTGATCTATATTTAGCTATTTTATATCCAGCTGCAATTGGCAAAGATGTGGAATTTGTATTGTACCGAAAACCCAGCGAAAAGTATCAAGCAAACAGTGGTTTGGATGAAAATCGGGATGGAGAAATAAGTATTAGTGATATTGATTTGCGTATGCAGCGATTGTATCCTATTGCTTATCAATCAACTGTCAATAGTTTTTTGCAGTTTAGTTTTACTTTTTATTGCTTTCTTTTTGCAGGAGTTTTACTGATTTTCCGCAAAAAAATTCCATTGCAGCGAATACGGTATGAAGTGATTCATACATACCAAAAACTTCGACATGAAATACAACTGCGCCTGCCTCGAAAACTATAAAAACTTTTGCGATTTCATCCAGTCATCGTTGTAAACCTTTCCTACATAACGACTTCCGTGATCGTGAAAAATCACCACTACCAGATCATCTTCTGTCAATTGGTCTTTGATTTCTACTATTCCTTGCACAGCCGATCCACAGGAATAACCCAAAAACAAACCCTCGCCAGTTGCCAATTCCCTTGCCAACACTGCGCCGTCCTTGTCCGTTACTTTCACAAATTGGTCAATGATGCCAAAATCAATATTTTCAGGAATAATATCTTCACCAATACCTTCGGTGATGTAAGAATAAATTTCATCATTGTCGATTTCACCCGTTTCGTGATACGCCTTCAATGTAGAACCATACGTATCCACTCCAATGATTTTAATATCAGGGTTTTGTTCTTTAAGATACTTACCCGTACCCGAAATCGTTCCGCCTGTTCCTACACCAACAACCAAATGGGTGATTTTTCCCTCGGTTTGTTTCCAAATCTCTGGTCCCGTAGTATTGTAGTGGGCTTGTCGGTTGGAAAGATTATCGTACTGATTGGCATAAAAGGAGTTAGGCGTTTCTTCATGTAGCCTTTTTGCGACAGAGTAGTAGGAGCGCGGATCTTCAGGTGCTACGTTGGTAGGGCAAATAATCACTTCTGCACCCATTGCTTTCAGGATATCTACCTTTTCTTGTGACTGCTTATCTGTTGTCGTAAAAATACATTTGTAGCCTTTCACCGCCGCTGCAATCGCCAAACCCATACCAGTATTGCCTGATGTACCTTCAATGATAGTCCCGCCAGGTTTCAATGCACCAGAAGCTTCTGCATCTTCCACCATTTTGAGAGCCATACGATCTTTGATAGAATTTCCAGGATTGAAAAATTCTACTTTTCCCAATACGGTTGCTCGCACCCCATATTTTTGGGGAACTTTGTTCAGACGAACTAACGGAGTATTGCCAATTGTTTCTAAAATATTGTTGTAATACATTTGGCAAAATTACGAAAAGCAATAATGATGATGAAAAAAATCCTCTTCAAATTTCAAGAATTTTATGCTATCATAAAATAGGAGAACTCATTTGTCAGTGCCATCTGGTAAATCTGTGTTCTTATCTCTAAAATAAATCAAAATGGTAGGCAACAACACCAAGTTGGCAAAAATCGCTACCACAATCGTCATTGAAGTGAGCAAACCCAAATAAAATGTGCCTTTGAACTCTGAACCTGTGAAAATGACAAAACCAAAAAACAGAATAAAGGCAGTATAAAGCATACTCAAGCCTGTTTCTTGAATAGAAGCACTGACTGCTTTCACCACATCCTCTTCAAAATACTCCATTTCCAAGCGGTATTTTACCAAAAAATGAATGGTGAAGTCAACCGATATACCAAACGCTACGCTGAATATCAAGACCGTAGAAGGATTGAGCGAAATACCCAACATGGCCATCATTGCAGCCGTAAACAGCAAAGGAATAATATTGGGAATCAAGGCGATTATCAACATTTTGGTGGAGCGAAACAAAAAAGCAATTACCAATGAAATCAATAAAAAGGCAATCAAAACACTATTAATCAATCCTTTGATAAGATAGTCATAGCCCGCCAAAGCCACCACACTAGTTCCTGTATAACTGACTCTATATTTGTCAATCGGCAATATTTTTTCAATCTTACTTTTTAGGCTGTCAATCACCGCTTGCATTTTATGAGAACCTACATCAACCATTTGCACACTGATACGAGCATATTGTCCTGTTGAATCCGTCACCGATTCAATCAAGTTTCGCCCTTCGCCTCTTTCGGTTTTTGCCAAATAAGAAAACACAAAATTTTTGTCGAGGTTGGAAGGCAAACGGTAATAATTAGGGTTGCCGTTGTAAAACGCCTGTGTCACCATTTTGAAGCCATCAACTACCGAAAGTGGCTTCGAAAAAATGCTGTCTTTTGTGAAAATAGCTTCAACCTGCTCCAATTTTTTGAGCGTTGTAGATTTTGTTATCGAATTTTTCTTTTTAGCATCTACCACCAATTCTAAAGGCAAAACACCTCCCAGATTTTGCTCAAAAAATTTGTAATCCTTAAATTCTTGACTATCCTCTGAAAGAACATCAAATATGTAGCTTTTTTCTTCTAATTGTGTAACCATCACCAAAGAAAACAAAAAGATGAGAAAACCAGACCAGCGTATCGCTTTCCGACGGTAATACACCCAATCACTAAGTTTCGCCAAAAACTTACGAGCCAATTCATTCCCCTTGTTTTCAGTATATTTCTTTTTGGTTAAAGAAACCAAACTCAAGAAGGTGGGAATCAGAATCATGGTCATAATAAATAAAACAGAAATACTCAAACCTGCAATTAACCCAAATTCTCGAAGCATTGCACTTTTGATGAAAGAGAATACCGAAAAACCAATGGCAGTAGTCAGATTGGCATAAAATATTACCTCTCCAATTCGTCTAGTTGTACTTCTAAGTGCACGATTTTTGTCACCGTGTTCTTCCAGTTCCCAAAAAAACCGATTCATCATGTACACACAATTAGGTACACTGATAACCACAATAAGTGGTGGAATAAGTCCAGTTAAAATATTGATTTTCAATCCGAAAAATCCAATCCATCCAACTACCCACACAATTCCACTCAACATCAAGAACAACGAAATACAGACAATTTTGAAGGAACGAAACAATACCCAGATAATCAACACAGCGATGAGAACAGAAAAAATTAGAAATACCTTCAATTCCTTTTGCACAACCGTAGTCGTAAAACTTCGCATATAAGGTAGTCCAGAATAGCGCAACTTCGCTTGGTGTTTATCTTCAAAAGTTTTCGCTTGGACTAAGACCTTCGCTATCAATTCATCCCTACTTTTGTTATTCAGAAATTTATCATCAATGGTAATACCCATCAAAAAGAAATCTTTGGAGGAGGTGTAAAGCAAACCTTCATAAAAGGGCATACTGAAAATTAGCTTTCGAAGGCTATCAACCACCTGTTGATTATCAGGTCTTTTTGTCAAAATTGATTTAACTTCAAAACGTTTGTTTACTGTATCTTTCACCAAAATTGAGGTATGAGCAGGAGAAATAATGGCGGCTACTCCTTCAATTTCCTTCATTCGATTGCCCATTTCATACCAATCTCCAAACATTTCCTGCTCAAAAAAGACATCACTTTGCAGCCCTACAATCATAAGGTTGGCATCTTCACCAAATCGCTCTCGAAACTCTTTGTTTTCTATATATCGAGAATCTTCTTTAGGAATAATGGGCGCAAACTGATAGTCTATTTCCACATTACGCCCCTTGTATGCCATAAAAGTAGTGAGTACCAATACTAAAAACAGCAAAGGAAACTTGTATTGAATAATGAAGTTTGCTATATATCGCCACATAAATGTCTATGCCTCAGAGAAATTTTTAAATAAATGACAAACAGTTTATTAGTAAGATGATTGTAGAAATTGAATAGACTATTTATCAAAAAATGTCGGCAAATATAGTTAAAAAAATGTTGGGTAGAGGCAATAAAAAAGGCGAGTATTGAATACTCGCCTTATATTATATTGAATTATAAAATATATTTTTTATTCTATTACCAATTTTTTATTCATCAATTCAAAACCTTGAATCACCTTCAAAAAGTAAGTACCTTTTTCATCTGCGGGTACATGTACCATCGCTTCATAAGTTCCTGAAAAATCACTCAAAGACTCGTTGTGAACTTCACGTCCTGCAACATCCAAAATCATCACCTTCAATGGTTCTTCCTCTTCGCTATTAAAAGAAAGATAGAAATAGCCGTCTTCAAAGTCAGGAGCAAAAGTCAATTCATCTACTTCAAGGCTTTCGTTGCCTCTGAATGCACTAAAAATACTGTTTGAAAGACTTGATTTGTCAGTCCAACTCAAATCTCCAATACTCACACTTACATTTTTACGAGTGCGGTTGTTATAAAATGATGCCGTTTCTGACTCCCCTGCAAAATAATTGTACACTTTGTCCAAAAGAGAGTTGTCTTTGGTAGTTTGAGCAGCAGCATCGTTGTTATAGCCGACAAACAACAAAGTACCTAATAATAAGAGGGTTAATAAATTAAGAGATTTCATACACGATTGATTAAAGTATTGTTAAATAATTTCCTACTACTAAAACTAAAAAACAAGTTTTTTAGTGTGTTTAGAAGATTACTTTTTGAAAAGTATTCTTTAGACTAAAACTATTTGAATAGTAACCATCCAATATTACAATAATTGTTCCCAAAAAGTTTCATTAAAACAAAATAAGCTGCTTATTTTTTGTAAAAAAAAGCAGCTTATTTTTCATCGTTCTATAATATTGTGCAATTTACAAATCTCACATTTACAATCCCACTCTCACACTTCCATCCCCATTTACTTTGATACTTGGACAAAAAGGCGTATTGAAGTTACCCAAATTGTAGTCATCTAAATTGGTCGTAAAAATGCTAATGCTGCCCCAATAAAATGCCTCTACAACTGGGTTTTGAAGCTCCAAGCTAATTTTGCCATTTGCACAAATAAACACCAAATCAAAATCCACATCTATCTCAGGGTCAAAGAAATTGTTTACATCCTTTGCCAAGTCCAAATCGAAGTGAAGCGTAGGATTATCGCCCGCTTTATACGCAGCTTCTACCCATCCATTACCATAATAGTGTCCCCAATAAATACCTTTCAAGTTACTTTGTACATGTCGAAGATGCCCAAACAAACTCTCCACAATATTTTCAAACATATCACGAGGTAAAATTCCCAAAGGTGGCAACCAGATGCTTCCCTGATTTTGGCTCGTATATTTCCAACCCCCATATTGACGCAACTCACTGCTGGATATAGTAATAGAGGAAGGATGCCCATCGTTTCCATCAATCCATTGGCAAGAACCAAAAGATTTTCTGTACAAAGGTGTCGCAACATTGTTTACCATGATATCTATATTTTTGATGCACCAACCATCCGTACCTATTTTGGCTATCTTCAAAAAGCGAATGTCGCCAATTTTGTTGACTCCCACATTCACAAGGTCATACACATCTGTATGATTTCGCTCCCTATCATCTCCTCCTTTGTCGAGGTAAAAACGATTTTGGGTGCTGTTTCCAATCTGAATATATGCAGTATCGTCCGTATCAGCATCGTCCCGTCCATCTGTTGTGATTTTCACCTGCAATCGCCAAACTGCCACATCTTCAAAATTAGCTGGTCGAGAAGGTAAAAAATCGGATGTCCCACTGCTTGTTTTGTAGCTAACACCTGAATTACTTGGAGTCGGTGTAGTAGCAACAGGAGCAGTTTTAATCGCTCTAGTCGCTTTAAAGGTAGGTAAAGTCGTTGACTTTCGGTGATCAACGGTAGTTCTTCTTGGCTGAGCAAATAAGTGATTGAAACTAGCAAATTGAAGAGCCAAAAAACATACAAAAAGAATAGTTAATCGTTTCATCTTAAAAAGGTTTTAAAGGAGTTAAAAAGGTTCAAGGTTGCAATTGTGTTCCCTTGAACTGTCACCTTCATTGGATGAAATGGCGGAATGGATTTGGAAAAAATCGGAAATTCTTTTCTACTGTAACGGTGATTTTATGAGCTTATTGACCCCAAAAAAACCGCAAAATATTAACAATCAGAATTTTAATTTAAAATCATCAACAGAAAGCCTACAAAAGTTTTTAAAACTTTTGTAGGCTGATTTATCAATATTTCGTGGTGTTTTGATAATCAAAACCCTGTACCTCTGTGCTTCTGTATCTAGTAGAAATTACCTGAACTATTTATTTATTTTCATTCCCCAACATGCGTTTCTTCAATTCATATAGCGACCTCTCCAAACCCACTCCATAATTTTTCATTTCACCCATCTCCTTCAATTGGTTTATACAAAACACCCTAATTTGGTGAATAGTAGGAAATTGATGTACCAATTTTCCTTTCCTAAAAATAGCTTGTAGTAAATCAACCCCCTTCAAATGCGATGAAATAGCCACCTTCAATTCAGAATCAAAATTAACAAAACCTTCAATCCTTTCTCCGTACAACTCGTTGTAAACCACATCCGCCACAGGTTTTTCCCCTTCAAAAAACCGTTTCACCTTCAATATCCCAGGATTAGACGTTTTGATAGGCGTATTTGAAAGTTTGATGCGGTATTCCCATTCATTCGAGCCTTTATCTCGGATAGCCGCCAATTTATACACTCCGCCCAAAGCCGCTTGATCATAAGCCGTCGCCAGTTTAGTGCCGACTCCCCAAACGGTGATTTTTGCACCTTGAGCCTTCAATTCCTCGATTTTGTACTCGTCCAAATCACTGCTTGCCACAATTGCAGCCCCTTCAAAACCACCCTCATCCAGCAGTTTTCTTGCAGCAATGCTCAAAGCCGCCATGTCGCCAGAATCCAAACGAATACCGACCATTTCATACCCCCGTTTCCGCAATTTTTTTCCCACTTCAATCGCATTTTTTACCCCTTCAATCGTATCGTAAGTGTCCACCAAAAAAATACAATTGTTCGGCATAGCAGCAGCATAGGCTTCAAAAGCTTCCAATTCTTCGTCAAAACACATTACCCAACTATGGGCATGAGTACCTTTCACAGGAATGTCAAACAACTTGCCAGCCAATACATTAGAAGTCGCCACACAACCGCCAATGTATGCCGCTCTCGATGCACTGATGCCGCCATCCATTCCCTGCGCCCTCCGCAGTCCAAACTCCAACACCGCTTCTCCCTTTGCCGCCCGACAAACCCGTGCAGATTTGGTGGCTATCAATGTTTGAAAATTTACAATGTTCAACAATGCTGTTTCCAACATTTGACACTGCCACAAAGGACCCTTCACCCGCATTAAAGGTTCATGCGGATAAACCAGTGTTCCTTCTGCAATTGCGTCAATGTCCAATGTCAATTCAGATGTTCGTAGAAAATCTATGAAACCTTTTTCAAACAATGGTTTGCCATCGTTTCCTTCCAAAGTCTGCAAATAGTGAAGATCATCTTCTTCAAATCGAAACTCCTCTATATAAGAAATTGCAGTTTCCAAGCCACAACAAACTGCATAGTTGCCATTGAAGGGTAACTTTCTGAAAAAGAGGTGAAAAACGGCTTCTTGTTCCGCTATTCCGTTTTTCCAATAACCATACACCATTGTCAATTGGTAGAGATCTGTGAGGAGGCTCAAAGAGGTGCTGTAAATATTGGATAATTTCATGGTGTTTTTTTTACACTAAGTTAATTTTGGAGTATTAACGCAGTGTAGGTGGATTTTGTTCCATTTGAAGGATTTTTTTTTACCTCCTTCACTTTTTTTGATTGATAATTTAGTCCTATTCTGTTAACTAAAAAAGCCATCAAAATCAATCTGATTTTGATGGCTTTCAATTTTATATTGATTTTGAAGTTTACAAATTATCCTCCAAAATCGTCAAAAGCAATATTTTCACTTGGAACACCTAAATCGTCCAACATTTTCAATACTGCTGCCAACATCGCAGGAGGACCACAGATATAATATTCGATTTCTTCTGGTTCCTCATGGTTTTTCAAGTAGCTATCCAACAATACTTGGTGTATAAACCCTTTGAGTCCAGTCCAATTATCTTCTGGAAGAGGATCAGAAAGTGCGATGTGAAAAGAGAAATTATCGTACTCCTTTTCAATATCTTCGAATTGATCTACATAAAATAACTCTCTTACAGAACGTCCACCATACCAATAAGAAATCTTACGGTCACGGGTCTTTTCTGTGTGAAACAAGTGGAAAAGGTGAGAGCGTAGAGGTGCCATACCTGCACCACCACCAATGTAAACCATTTCTTTCTTGGTCGGTTTGATGAAAAACTCACCATAAGGCCCCGAGATAGTCACCTTATCACCTGGTTTGCGAGAAAATACGTAAGAAGAACAAATACCTGGATTCACGTCCATGAATTGGTTTTTGGCTCTGTCCCAAGGTGGAGAAGCAATACGGATGTTGAGCATCACAATGTTTCCTTCGGCTGGGTGATTCGCCATAGAATAGGCACGGAAGATAGGTTCAGGATTTTTCATTTTTAAATTCCACATATTAAATTTATCCCAATCTTCACGGTATTCTGTTTCCACTTCAATATCCTTGTATTCTACCTCACATTTAGGAACATCTATCTGGACATAGCCACCAGATTCAAATTCCAAAAATTCACCAGGAGGAAGTTTTACCACAAACTCTTTGATAAAAGTGGCCACATTCCCATTAGAAACAACCTCACATTCCCACTTTTTGATACCAAATACCTCTTCTGGAACTTCTACGGTCATATCCCCTCGCACTTTCACTTGACAAGCCAAACGCCAGTGATTTTGTGCCTCTTTTCGTGTAAGGTGATTCATTTCGGTAGGCAACACATCGCCACCACCTTCTATTACCTGACATTTGCACATAGCACAGGTACCACCTCCACCACAAGCAGAAGGCAAAAACAAATTTTTCTGAGAAAGAGCTGTTAGCAAAGTTGGACCAGGAGATACCACTAGTGTTTCTTCGCCATTCACCAAAATATTGACATCACCAGAAGGAATCAATTTGGCTTTGGCATACAATAATATGCCAGTCAGAAATAAAATGATGAATAAAAAAGCAGCAGAACTACCAATAATTACAGGAAGCATATTATTGATTTTTTAATTGAAATATTTAATGATTTTAAGAAAATCTAAAATGATTTATCATCAATCATTTTTTGATTTTCATTTTCATTCTAAGTTTGATTTCTTACAATTTGATACCCATGAAACTCATGAACGCAATCCCCATCAAGCCAGTGATAATAAACGCAATTCCTAAGCCACGCAAAGGTGCAGGAACATGTGAATAGCGTATTTTTTCACGAATAGCAGCAATAGCGACAATGGCGAGAAAAAAACCAAACCCCGCTCCTACTCCAAACACACTTGATTGAATAAAATCATACTCTTTTTGAACCATAAAAAGAGAACCTCCAAGAATAGAGCAGTTTACAGTAATCAAAGGCAAGAAAATACCCAATGAATTGTACAATGCAGGAGATACTTTTTCAATCACCATTTCTACCAACTGTACCATTGATGCAATAACAGCAATGAAGATAATTAGTTGCAGAAAAGTGAGGTCAACCGACGCAAAAGAAGGGTGAATCCATGCCAAAGAACCTTCTGCCAAGAAAAATTTTCTAATCAGAAAGTTAATAGGAACGGTAATCGCCAATACAAAAATAACGGATAGCCCTAGCCCAAAAGCCGTTTTGACCGTTTTTGAAACTGCCAAAAAAGAACACATTCCCAAAAAATAAGAAAGCACCATGTTCTCTACAAAAGCCGATTTGACAAATATATTTAATAAATCCATTGTTTGAATAATTAAAATGACAATGAAAATTCGCTTTTCATTAGATTAGGAAATATCCACCAATTTGGTATTTTTAGAACGCTGAATCCAAATAAGAATACCAATAACAAACATGGCAGCAGCAGGAGTCAACATGATACCATTGTCAGCATAACCAGCAGCATACACACCTTCAGGAATCAACTTCCAACCCAAAATGCTGCCTGCACCAAAAAATTCTCTCAAAACTGCCACTATAATCAAAATAGCACCATAACCCAAACCATTGCCAATACCATCTAAGAAAGCAGGCCATGGCTTACTATTCATCGCAAAGGCTTCTAAACGCCCCATTACGATACAATTGGTGATAATCAAACCCACAAAAACCGATAACTCTTTGCTCACATCATAAGCAAATGCCTTTAACAATTGATCCACAATCGTTACCAAGGTAGCAATTACTACCAATTGGACAATCATCCGAATACGTGGAGGTATACCATTTCGCATCAATGCGATAGCAAAATTAGAAAAAGCACAAACCATCGTTACACTAATAGCCATTACCAATGCAGGATATACTTGTGTTGTTACTGCCAAAGCAGAACAAATACCCAATACCTGAACCGTGATTGGATTATTATCGTCAAAAGGATCGGTTAGCAGTCTTCTGTTTTTTGCCGAAAACAGAGGCTCACTGGGTGCGGCAACAACTGCTTTTTTTTCTGCTACTTCACTCATTATATTATTTCTGTTTAATTAATTTACATTTTTAAAATAGGCTTGATAACTACTGTAGCCTTTTTGAAGCATATCTTCCACACCATTGCCTGTAATAGTTGCACCAGACATACCATCTACTAAGTTGGCTTTCCCCTCAATAGCATTGCCTCTTCCCTTCAAAATATCGAAGGCATAAGTACCATTGGTTTGCAACTGTTTGCCTACAAATTGATCTTGAAACCAGTCTTTTGTGATTTCTGCACCAAGGCCAGGCGTTTCTCCTTTGTGGTCAAAAGATGTACCTGCAATGGTATTGAAGTCTTCTTTTAATGCCAGAAAACCCCATATTTCATCCCATAGACCATTACCATATAAAGGTATAATATAGCTTTTAGCATTGTTGTCTCCTGAATAGATATACACAGGTAATTGACGATCACTCATAGGTTTTCGGTACTCTTTTTTGATGTCAATATCAAAAGCGTTAACTCCTTCAACAGGTTTCCCTTGAGCATCAACTACTACTTCCTTGATACGCTTAGAGTATTCGCCTTCAACAATCGACTTGTCTGCAATATCAGATACAGAATTGAGAATTTGTTTCTTTTTCTCCAATGCTTCTTCTGCATCCTGTCGTGGTTTGAGTTCCGTAGCCAAAAATGCCAATACAACAGCTACGATAAGGGTCATCAAAGCCACATAACCAACGGTATAATTGTTACTATTAATATCAGCCATGATTTCTTGCTAATCTGCGTTTAATGTTTGCTTGATAAATATAATGGTCAATCAATGGAGCAAATACATTCATAAACAGTATCGCCAACATCCATCCCTCAGGATAGGCAGGATTCAACACCCTGACAATGATACCAATTACTCCAATCATAAAGCCATATACCAATTTTCCAGTATTCGTTTGTGCTGCGGTAACAGGGTCCGTTGCCATAAATGCCATGGCAAAAAAGAAACTGCCCATTACAAAGTGGTAATAAAAAGGTACAGCAATAAATGAGTTTGGATCAGTAGCTATGAAATTAAGGATAATCCCCATAAAGGCTGCGCCCAAAACCATAGACAACATGATTCTCCAACTTGCCACGCCCATTGCAATCAACATTCCAGCACCCAACAAAACAGCAGGTTTACTCATTTCTCCAACTGAACCAGGAATCCATCCCCAGAACATCTCCGACACACTATACTTTGCAACGACTGCTTCCCAGCCTCCTTTAGCAGCAAGTGCCAGAGGTGTAGCTCCTGAAAATCCATCCACTACATTGGCATAACCCGCTGTAGTAGCAGAACTCAAACCAAACATATCGTGTAAAAAATTGTAATCATAAGCCACCCAACAAGTATCACCAGATATATCCGATGGATAGGCAAAGAAAATAAATACCCTTGTTAATAAGGCGATGTTCAGAATATTCATACCTGTACCTCCAAAAGCTTCCTTACCTAAAATCACTGCAAATGCAGTAGCAATCGCTACCATCCACAACGGAATACCTGGAGGCATAATCAATGGAATCAACATTCCTGTTACCAAAAACCCCTCTTCAATCGCATGGCCTTTCTTTGCAGCAAAGAAAAACTCGATTCCCAAGCCCACTACATGAGCCACAACGATTATAGGCAATAACTGAAAAAGTCCATAGAAAAATTTGGTAAAAAATGCCTCAAATATACCTGGATACATACCAAAGGCAACATAGTGCTGATGTCCAATATTGTACATGCCAAAAAGCAAACAAAATTGCAAGGCTAAAACCACATGCACCATTGTTCGCTTCAAATCCATCCCATCTCGGATGTGTACCCCATGACCAGATGTTACCGATTTTGGGGCAAAGAGGAAGGTAAAAAATCCATCAAAGACAGTATGCAATACCTTCTTGTCCTTTATAGATTTACCGTATTCTTCAAGTTTCTTTGCTAACTTGCTCATATCTATCTATTAGATTGCTAAATTGTTTTATTGCTTATTAATTTTTCAAAACATACAATGTCAAGCATTTTAAACTTGAATTTGTGTTTTGAGATTGAGCTTTCATTACCCCTGCTCTCGCATCATGTCCAATCCTTGACGCAAAATTTCTTGTACTTCTGTTTTTGAAGGACATACAAAACCACATAAAGCCAAATCCTCTTCTACGACCTCATAAATACCCAAACCTTCCATTTGGTCGAAATCTCCATACATGATGGATTTCAACAATTGCATCGGATAAATATCCATTGGAGTTACTTTCTCATACAAACCTGTCACCACAAAAGCACGGTGTTCGCCATGGGTGTTCGTAGTAACATCATATTTCTTATTCGGTTTTAAGAAAGCGGGAAAAGTTTTAGAAGCACTTGGACGATTTGCAGGAAGAATCCACCCTAAACCAGGCAATATCCAACCAAACATTTCATATTGATCTCCTTCTTTGAGAACCGTCAATTGGTGGTGCCAAAAATCAAGATGTCCATTAGACTCAACAATACTACCAGTCAATGGATTACCGCTAATATATCGAACGTGATCAGTTGTGAGATTACCTTTCACCATGTTTTCGACATTTGCCCCCAAATACGTTTTGTAGTATTTTGGCTCTTTCACTACAGGTCCGCCCAATGAAACCAAACGTTCTGTATTGAAAACACCCTCTAAAGCCAAACGTCCTAGAACCAACACATCTTGTGGATTGATAGTCCAAACAACCTCTCCTTTTGCCAATGGAGCAATGTGGTGAATTTGAGTTCCCACTGTACCTGATGGATGTGGCCCACTTACTTGGTGTATCTCAATTCCTTTCACATTTTTGTAAGCATCTGCTAGTGTTGCCCCACCATTAACACTCAAATGAACCTTACCTGATGTCAAATACTTCAATACATCCACTCCTGCTTGAAAATACTTTCCCTGCCCTTGCATTACATAGTTGTAATCTGGAGCCAAAGGTGCAGTATCAAATCCAGAGATAAAAATATTTTTGGGAGTATCATTAGGAGAAGCGACAACATTGTAAGGTCTTTGACGCAAAAACGCCCAGCAACCTGACTGAAGCAATAAAGGAATGATAGCTTCCTTAGTAGTGGAGGCAAGATTAATCTTGTCAAACTGCTTGAAAGCAATGCTGTTATCTGCTAAAATAATTACTTCAACAATAGCACGCTTTAGACCTCTCCTCACTTCAACTACCTCACCACTCACAGGAGAAGCATAGATAATATCTGGATTGGATTTATCAAAAAACAAGCCGTCACCAGCTTTTACTTCGTCCCCTACTTGAACCAATAACTTAGGAATAGGATACATCCCTTCAAAATTTGGTGGCTTAATCGAATAAGTCCGAGATTGAAGGTTGTTTACAGTTTCTTGCTTTGGTTCACCTACGATTTTTATATCGTAGCCTCTTTTTAGTTTAATTGTTTTGCCCATTTTAACTGTTTTTCTAAAATAGGCTGCAAAGGTAGCAAGTAGATTTAGAAATAGAAAGATTTATTCAATTTTTCGAGAGAGATGTGTGTAGAGAATGATTGACTTATTTTTTCTACTAAGAAATAAAAAACAACAATCAATCTATTAAAAAGCAAATCAATTTTTTATACAGAAAATTATCTACACTTTGATTTTTATTTTTATTGAATCAATCAAGAATTCTTATCGACTACTGCCTTCAAAAAATAATATTGTTTATTAGGCTGTTGAACATTTTCTCCTTCTTCAAGAGTAACAACAAAGGAGTCTGCATCAGCCACATCTTTCAATTGTTGCATACCTTCGTCTATCTTTACTATTCCCACATCCATAGATTGACCTTCTTTGATAGCCCACAAGTGATAATCTTTGTCATTTGGGGGAGCGGGTAAATTCAATACATCCAAAAACACCTTTTGTGTTTCTGTATCCCAATAAATAGAGGCAACTCCTTCTTGTGCATCATTAAAAGCAACCATACGAATTACTTTACTGTTAGAATCCCTTAATACAACCAGTTGTTCAACTGTTCCATCTTGATTCAGTCGTTGTGAATCATTAAATTGTTGAACCAACTTTAAATTTGCTTGCTTTTCACTAATTAGTGCTTGTGTTATATTTTTATATTGAGTATAATAATAAAACAATAAGCACTTACTGATAATGATAAGTATAATGGCAATACCAAGAATAAACTTGTATTTTTTTGCCTCGTTTTTAAGCGTTATTGAGGACATATTGAATAGGCTATTTTGTTTCGATTATAGAATGGAACAAATTATTCAACAAAAATAAAATTAAGGTAGAAATAAAGCAAATATATTTGCATGAACTATGACAATTAAGGTATGAGTAGGCATTTTATCTAGGCACTTCAATCTGACTCACTATCAACTCTAAAATATCATCTGCCACTCTACCTTCCATCTCTTTCTCTGGACTCAACATAATCCTATGTCGCATCGTAGGTTTGACCACCTGAGCGATGTCTTCTGGCGTTACAAAATCACGTCCTTGCATTGCAGCAAAAGCCTTAGAGGTCATCAAGATAGCCAATGATGCGCGAGGAGAAGCCCCTAAATACAAGTCTTGGTGATTGCGAGTAGTATGCACGATTTTGGCAATGTATTCCATCAATTTTTGCTCAACATGAATCTCACGAACCTGCTCCCGATACCTTGCCAAAGCATCAGCACTCAATACCGCTTGTACCACGCTAATGTCATGGCTATTCTTGCGGGTATGAAACCCTTCCAAAATATGTACCTCCTCCTCCAAACTTGGATAAGTCACTTCTATTTTGAACAGAAAACGGTCTAACTGAGCCTCTGGCAAACGATACGTACCCTCCTGCTCAATAGGGTTTTGAGTCGCTAAAACCAAAAACGGTGGTGTCATCTCGTATTCATGCCCTTCAATGGTAATTTGGCGTTCTTCCATCACCTCAAACAAAGCAGACTGTGTCTTTGCTGGCGCACGGTTGATTTCGTCAATCAGCACCAAATTGGAAAAAATAGGACCTTTTTTGAATTCAAATTCCGATGTTTTGAAGTTGTAAACCGAAGTACCCAACACATCCGAAGGCATCAAATCAGGTGTAAACTGAATTCTATTGAAGTCTGTCGAAATAGTTCGAGCCAACAATTTAGCCGTCAATGTCTTGGCAATACCTGGCACCCCTTCAATCAGCACATGCCCATCTGCCAAAACTGCTGCAATCAACAGGTCAACAAATTTTTGCTGCCCCACAATGATTTTTCCTATTTCTGCCTTAATTGCAGCCACAGACTCTTGCAAAGCACTCAAATCAGTCCGATGCTCAAAACTCTCTCCTAAATGTTCAAAATTACTATCCATTTGTTTTGTCTATAGTTTTTACCCTTGCATAAAAATTATCCATCGCCTTGTTCAATTCCAACAAGTCTTCTTGTAAAACATCTGCTTTGGTACGAATGTCTATGATTTTTTGGAACAACAACTTCACCAAAACCAAATCTACCCCCGATTTACTGGCTACCTTTTGATAAAATTCAAGGTCATACTCAATATTGCGAATAAAATAATGATTTCTCAGATAATCAAAAAAATAGGTAATTTTTTTATCAGCCAAATTTTTGTGGTCGCCATGTTGGTAATACAGCAAACCTACTGTTTTCGTAAAATCAAGCGTTGTATTGCTCACAGGTGGAATAATTGGAATGATTCGCTGTTTTCGTTTGGCTTCAAAAACAATAAAAAACAACAGCCCCACCAAACTAATATACAAAGCCCACTTCAATGCCTCGTTGTTCAGCAAATACCGCAAAGGAGTCTGCAATTCTTTCCGCCCCACATTGTAGTATTCGTCCCAATAAGTAGGCAATAGCGGCAAATGTGACAATGCCTTTTCGACATATTCCGCATTGTTGGCGTGTGTCATATTGTAGTTGGAAAAGACAATAGGATTGGTGTGTAAAAAAAACGAGCCTTCACCAAAAGTAGTCCGAATAAAATTCGCTTCATCTTCTCCATTTACTCCCAAAACAATGGTATTCAAGGTATCAAACCTTTCAAAATAATCATCTGCAATGTATCTCTTCAAATAATATGCACTATCTACCTTCAAATCGGGATGCACAAAATTGAAAGCCATTGTATCAGGAGCATTTTTATCTTCCAAAAAACCATAATACCCCGTGTTGTCAATCTCCAAATTGAGTGTATCAGTCAATTTTTGAGGAAAATTTTGAGTTGCCAGAAAAACATGATTCCCTTTGGCGACAAACTCCAGTAACTTTTCTTGATCCAATTCCTCCAATCCAAAATTCCAATTGATGAATAAATAATTATGCTTTGAAGCAAGCAAAGTAGTGTCTTGCAGTTGGTTGTAAATAGGCTGATACGTAGTTTCAATTATTTGTTGGGGCAATATTTTGTCAAGTAAATCGAATAAGATGAAATTTCCGTAAGGTATTTTGTCTTCTTTGGAGAAAGTCGTACTCCAATCAATAGGTTTTGGACGCATTACCTCCATGAGTATCAGCAACAAAAGCAGCGAAAAAACCAGAAAATTCAGTTTTCGATTTTCTTTCATGCTTGCAATATCCGATATTTCCGAATTATTCCCAAATATTAGTAAATTGCAGTCATGTTCAAATATCATTTTTCGCCTACCATACATCTCTTTGTAGTCTTACTTGCACTGATAGTCAATCAGTGGCAATCGGTCTATGCCCAGATTCCTACCAGCGATTTAGAGACCATAGAGCAGTTGTTAGAACGCTTGGCGGAGGATGCAGAAGATGACCGATCCACCGATTTCAACACCATTTTGGAGAGTTTGGAGGATTACCGTTTGAATCCCCTCAACCTCAATACGGCTTCTTTTGAAGAACTTTCAGAACTACAATTTTTGTCTTCCCAACAAATTATTGCGCTTTTAGCCTATCGAGAAACCTTAGAAAAATTTGTAACGGTTTATGAACTTCAAGTCGTCAATGGATTTGATTTGATTACCGCCAAACTCTTAGCCAATTTTGTAGTGGTGGACGAACCGAGAGAAAAAATACCGATTAAAGAACTTTTATTAGAAGGGAAAAATCAACTGTTTTTGCAGTATCAACAAACTTTGGAGAATCAACAAGGCTATTTGAAGTTGGACACCTTAGAGGATGGAACGGCTGTCAGCAAATTTAAAGGAAGTCCTGCAAAACTCACCCTGCGCTACCGCTACAACTACGGCACACGCCTGAGTTATGGCTTCACTGCCGAAAAAGATGCAGGGGAAGAATTCTTCAAAGGTTCGCAAAAACGGGGTTTCGATTTCTATTCAGGTCACGTATATATGCGGGATGTCGGCCCATTCAAGCATCTTGCCTTGGGAGATTTTGAAGTAAAATTTGGGCAAGGCTTGGCAGTTTGGTCGGGTTTTGGAACTCGAAAAGGAGAAGATGTATTGAACCTTTTTCGACAAGAATTTCCACTCAAAAAATACACATCAGTCAATGAAACCAGCTTTTTTAGAGGAGCAGCAGCGACCGTTGGAGGTGAAAAATGGGAAGCCACTGCTTTTGTTTCCTACAAAGCCATTGACGGCAATGTATTGCTAGGTGTAAGAGATACTTTAGACGTATTGGACGAAGAAGTATTGCAGTTTACCTCCATTCAAGTAGCAGGATTGCACCGAACTGACGCAGAATTGGCAGACAGAAAAGCCATCCAACGATTTGATACAGGGGCAAGTATTCACTACAAAAACAAAGATTTTTCGCTTGGTGGAAATGCCTTTTTCAGCAAGTTCAATGCACCACTTCAACCTTCAAACGATGCCTACAACCGCTTTCGGTTCAATGGCGACCAACTCCTCAATCTAAGCGTGGATTACCGTTGGCTCTTGTCAAGACTGGCACTTTGGGGCGAAACAGCCGTAAGCGATAATGGCGCAATGGCTACCTTACACGGTGCATTGGTGGAGGTTGCAGACCAAATATCGGTAGGAATGTTGTACCGAAATTATAGCAAAAAATACCAAAGCCTCAACGCCAATGCCTTTGGAGAATCCTCTCGCCCTCAAAATGAAGAAGGTTTTTATATAGGTGCAGAAATCCTGCCTGTTCCCCAATTTCGTTTACAAGTATATGCAGATGTATTCCAGCATCCTTTCCTAAAATTTCGAGTAGATGGCCCTTCACGGGGCGTAGAATACTTTGCACAACTCAATTACAGTTTGAACCGAAATGTGGAAATGTATGCCCGCTACCGCAATGAAAACAAACTGCAAAATGCTCCTGCAAACAGTGAAAACAGTATCAACGTATTGAGTCACCGCCAAAAATCAGATTTTCGATACAACATAGATTACCGAGCAAGTTACCGCCTCCGCTTCAAAAGCCGCCTGCAATGGTCTTGGTTCGACAACGGTGTGACTGCCAAACAACGAGGCTTTTTCCTCAGTCAAGATGTCAAATATACTTTGGCAAAAATGCCTTTGGATTTGACCGCCCGTTTTGCTTTGTTTGATACCCAATCTTTTGACACTCGCATTTATGCCTATGAAAGTTCGGTTTTATATGATTTTAGCATCCCATTTTTTGCAGACAGAGGCAGTCGTTTTTACATGATGGCCAAATATGAATTTAGCCGCTATGTCCATTGCTGGCTCCGTTTTGCCCAAACTTACACCGCTAATCAAGAAACAATTAGTTCGGGCAATAATCTAATCAATGGCAATGTGCAGTCAGAAATCAAAGCAATGGTACGGTTAAAATGGTAGTCTTTGGTGTGTTAATGTTTTGCTTGCGATTCTATGATTTTGTGTTGAGGTGTTAGGATTAAAACAATATATTTCAATTTTTGACAACATCAAAAAGGGCATAGCCCTGTTCCTATTTGTAGGAAAATAGCTCGAATTTAATCCAATAGGAGTGTAGCTTCGGCACGTTAATGGTTTCGGTGGTGTCGTTGCTAAGCCCCTTAGATTATGATTTTGCAGCCTTCTTCTGCAAATAAAGTCACAGTGATACTGCTGAATGTTTTGCTTGTAGCGTTCAAAAAAACCAAAAAACTCATGACCAAAATCCCCTTCAAAACCATCATTCTCAAAGAAACACCTCAATACCTTGTTATCAACAAACCTGCGGGACTCATCGTTGAAAAAAATCCCTACGAAAGCCCTACCATTGAAGAAATGGCATTGCAGTACCTACAAAACACCAAACCTAATGCTTATCTCGGAATTGTACACCGTTTAGACCGAGTGACAAGTGGCGTATTGTTATTGGCAAAGAAAAAAAGCACACTCAAAGCCTTCAATGAGCAGTTCAGTCGCCGTCAAGTCCGCAAAACCTATCTCGCTTTGGTAGAAAATCCCCCTTCAAAACCACAAGATACGCTCATACATTGGCTACAAAAAGACCTGAAAAACAAAAAAGCCCTTCTCTCTAAAACTCCAATAAAAAATGCTTCGGAATGTCGCCTTCACTATCAACTACTGCAAAAAACTGAAAAGGGCTATCTATTAGAAATACAACCACATACAGGAAAATTTCACCAAATTAGAGCACAATTGGCTGCAATCGGTTGTCCAATTGTAGGGGATCAAAAATATGGTGCAAGCAGTGATTTTGGCGTAAATTCGATTGCTTTACATGCTTCAAAATTGAAATTTCGAGATACGGTAAGCGGAGAATGGGAGGAGATTGAAGCCCAATCAACATTTTTGCAGTAAGCATTAGATTTTTAATAACTCTTTCATTAATAGCTGCTTTGCATGATTGTTTTTCAAAAATTCAACTCCGCACGAGATACCCAACTAGGAGCATTGTCCATTCCTTGCCGCAACAACAAATTCAACTGTGCTGCATGGTGTTGAACATGGCGCATATTGTACAGAAGTATCTCAAAAACACTGTAATTTTTGTATTCAGTCACAAAACGTTTTTCTGCACCTTCAGCCGTCAAATTTGAAATAACATCGTTACATTTTTGACGGCAAAACGCCAAATACTGCAACAGTTCCTCTTTGCTGTAAACCCGTTCTGGCATAACACCGCTTGGGTCAAATTCGGACAAAGTATAGGGTTTGGGTGGATGAAAAGAATCGGGTTCGTCCGTCAAATAATAATCCAAAAAAAATAAGGTGTGGTAAGCAATGTACCAAAAATTGGAGTCTGTATCCCAAAGTTCATCAGGACAAGCGATTATAGCATTTTCAAGCATATCAATTGAAGCTCCAAACTGCTGCCACAAGGATTCTTTAAACAATGGATTCATCATGTATTTTTTTTATGGTGAAATCAATGCGCTCCTTCCAACCAAGATTGGTAATATTCCCCATCATCAATCTTCAAAGCATTTTCGGTGACATTCAAGGGTTTAAAGGTGTCAATCATCACTGCCAACTCCTCCGTTTTGGTTTGTCCAATGCTGCGCTCATACGCTCCAGGATGTGGACCATGTGGAATGCCACCAGGATGCAGAGTGATGTAGCCAGGCCCAATGTTGTTTCGGCTCATAAAATCACCGTCCACATAATACAGCATCTCATCCGAATCAATATTGGAGTGATTGTAGGGTGCAGGAATGGATTGAGGATGGTAGTCGTAGAGGCGAGGACAAAAAGAGCAAATCACAAAAGCTTTGGTTTCAAATGTTTGGTGAACTGGTGGCGGCTGATGCACCCGTCCCGTAATTGGCTCAAAATTGTGAATCGAAAAACCATAGGGATAATTGTAACCATCCCAACCTACTACATCAAATGGATGACTTGCATACAGCAAAGTATGGAGCGTTCCTTGCTTCTTGATTTTCATCACAAAATCTCCCGTTTCATCATGCGTTTCCAAGTTTTCGGGCAAGATGTAATCTCGCTCACAAAACGGAGAATGTTCGAGCATCTGACCAAACCAATTTCGGTAGCGTTTGGGGGTGTAAATGGGATCAAAAGATTCGGCATACAAAATACGGTTGTCCTCTGTATCGAAGTCAATTTGGTAAATCATGCCACGGGGAATAATCAGATAATCACCATATTGAAAAGGGATATTTCCCAAAAGTGTCCGCAACGTTCCTGTTCCTTTGTGGATAAACAACATTTCATCGGCATCTGCATTTTTATAAAAGTATTCCTTCAATGATTTTCGGGGAGCAGCCAAACCAATATGAACATCACTATTGACCAAAAGTGGTTCTCTCGATTCCAAAAAATCATCTTTTGGAGCAATATTGAAGCCCACAAGTTTTCGGGCAGTAATGTTTTTTTGTACGGCAATTTTTGGAGAAACATCCACGCTTTCCAGAATTTCTTTCACCATTGTAGGACGGTGAACCTGATAGAGTAGCGATGACATTCCATCAAAACCAATCGTGCCAAACAACTGCTCGTAATACAGTTCGCCATTGGCTTTTCGAAATTGGGTATGTCTTTTTTGGGGTATCTTTCCAAGTTTGTGGTAAATAGGCATAGAGATAATAATTGAAAATCATTCAAATAAAGTAAGTTGGCAAATTTAAACAATTTGATAATTCAAAAAACAAATGTATGTTTGTTTTCTGCTAAAAGGCAAGTAAACTTACTATACCAATGAGTTGTATTTTGGGAAAACTAAAGCGATAACAGACTTCAAAATAAAACAAATATAGATGAAAGAATCATACATCATTGATGGAATCAGAACCGCATTCGGCAATTTCACAGGTACTTTGTCGACCATCCGAACCGACGATTTGGGAGCAATCCCCATCAAAGCACTGGTCGAAAAACATCCAGAAATACCCAAGGAAGCCTACGATGAGGTGATTTTGGGCTGCGCCAATCAAGCGGGTGAAGACAATCGAAATGTGGCAAGGATGTGTCTGTTGTTGGCAGGTTTACCGTGGTCAGTGCCAGGCGAAACGGTCAATCGTTTGTGTTCGTCGGGAATGTCGGCTATCATCCATGCCAATAGAGCCATCAAAGCAGGTGATGGAAATTTGTTCATTTCGGGTGGAGTCGAACACATGACACGAGGGCCGTGGGTCATTTCAAAAGTATCAAAGCCTTTTGGTCGAGATGCTGAAATGCACGACAGCAGTTTTGGATGGCGGTTTGTGAATCAGAAAATGAAGGATTTATATGGCACTGATGGTATGGGTACAACGGCCGAAAATTTAGCAGAAATGTATGACATCAGCCGAGAAGACCAAGATCAATTTGCTTATTGGTCGCAGATGAAAGCTGCAAAAGCACAAACATCGGGCAGATTGGCGAAAGAAATTACTCCTGTTTTGATTCCACAACGCAAAAAGAGTCCCATCGTTTTTGACCAAGACGAGTTCATCAAACCCAGTACTTCATTGGAGGTTTTGGCCAAATTGCGCCCTGCTTTCAAAGCCAAAGAGGCGGGCGGTACAGTAACGGCGGGAAATGCTTCGGGTTTGAATGATGGTGCAGCGGCAGTTTTGGTTGCTTCAGAAGATGCGGTAAAACAATACGGATTGAAGCCTTTGGCGAGGATTGTAAGTTCTGCAATCGTGGGCGTTGAACCCAGAATCATGGGCATTGGGCCTGTGGGTGCTTCTCGAAAAGCACTTCAAAAAGCAGGTTTGACGCTTGATGACATGGATGTGATTGAACTTAATGAAGCTTTTGCAGCACAAAGTTTGGCGTGTACCCGTGCCTTGGGATTGCAGGACAATGATCCTCGCATCAATCCCAATGGTGGTGCGATTGCGATTGGGCATCCTCTGGGCGTTTCAGGCGCAAGGATTTTACATTCTGCCGCTTTGGAATTGCAGGAACAAAACAAGCGTTATGCTTTAGCTACCATGTGCGTGGGAGTGGGGCAAGGGTATGCGGTGATTTTGGAGAGAATATAAAAGTGAATTTTGGACGAAAGGAATATGAACCTTTCGTCCAAAATTATTAGATAGCTTAAAATTTTACTCTTCTTACAACTCAACTCTGCGCTACCCTCATACCTACCATTGTAATCGCTTCTGCTGCAGTACAAACCCGTTCAATAGATGTTCTGAGTTGTTGAGTTACTTCATCTTCATATACTTCATTAAATCCCTCTTCTTCCATCCATTCATCACTGTACATTTTATTGACATACCGACTACCATGATCGTGGAAAATCACCACAACTACATCATCTTCGGTTAGTTCGTCCTTCAATTCTACAATTCCTTGAAAAGCAGCACCACAAGAATAACCCAAAATCATGCCTTCCAAACTTGCCAATTCTCTGGTTCTTAATGCGCTTTCTTTTTCTGTCACATATACAAATTTGTCAATCAAATCGAAAGCAATCGTTGAAGGAATCATGTCTTTTCCCACTCCTTCAATCTTTGTTCCGAAAATGTCTTCATTTTTCGGCACTACTTTCGTTTCGTGAAACTTCTTCAAAGTAGAACCATAAGCATCTACGCCAATGACCTTCAAATCTGGATTTTGCTCCTTCAGATACCTTGCTGTTCCCGAAAGTGTTCCGCCTGTACCAGTACCAGTAATCACATAGCTCACATTACCGCCCGACTGCTCCCAAATCTCAGGGCCCGTTGTTTCATAATGAACTTGGGGATTCATCGGGTTTTCGTATTGATTGACATGATAAGAATTGGGAATAGCTTTTTTCAAAGCTGCTGCAATCGAATAATACGAACGGGGGTCATCTGCAGGCACTGACGGACAGTGAACTACCTGTGCGCCCAATGCTTTGAGAAGTCTAATTTTGATGTTTGAAGCAGGTTTACTTGTCGTGAAAATACAACGATACCCTTTTACCGCTGCTACCAATGCCAAGCCCGTACCTGTATTTCCAGACGTACCTTCAATGATTACTCCGCCAGGCTTGAGCCATCCTTTTTGTTCTGCATTTTCGACAATTCGTAGCGCAATACGATCTTTCACCGAATTGCCGGGATTGAAGTATTCTACTTTTGCCAATACTGTTGCTTTGATACCGTGTAGTTGAGGAACTCGGTTGAGTTTAATAAGAGGAGTATTGCCAATTGTTTCTAAAATGCTGTTGAGATACATACAGTAGATTTTGTAAGAAAACGAAAAAATGAAATTTGCTTTCCGCAAAATACTTGCTCTCTCAATAAAAAACAAATCGCTGGTGTAAAGAGTAGGTTTTGGGGGGTAAACAGCGACTTTTTTTTTCAAATTTGGCTTCAATCAACCCCATGCCGACGATTCTCCAACACATTATCCAGTGTCCAATCTACCCTCTGTTGAAATTCCATTTGACGCACCTTACAATCCTGTTTAGAGCAAATCCCACAAGCCGCTGGTGACTCACAAGGGTCGGTATGCACAAACAATTCCACACTTCTGGGCGTATCACTCCTCACTAAATCCTCAAAAGCTTCAACCTCATCATGCACCATCCTCAAATCAAAATACCACGGCAAAGTCAAGTGACAATCTATGTGAATCGCTTCACCATATTGTATAATTCTCAGATTGTGAACATCAATCCAGTTATCCTTTCGATTTTTATTCAAAAACTTCACCAACGATTGCAGCAAATCCTTGTCATATTCATCCATAATACCCGCCAAAGCTTTCCGCAAAATCTGAAAACCTGTTGCGCCAATAATACCTCCAAAAACAATCGCCATCAGGTGATCCAACCAATAAACCTGCGTGAAATACATCAAAGCCAAACCCACCAACAGCCCCACCGTCGAATATGCATCCGATTGAAGATGTTGTCCTCCTGCCTTCAATGCCAACGAATTGCCCTGTTCGCCTTGCCGAATCAGCAGCCAACCCATGCCGTAATTTACCAAACCTGCCACAGCAATCAGTCCAATTCCAATATCCAAACCCTTGATTTCAATAGGGTTGAAAAGATTGTAAGCTGCCTTGACCATCATCGAAACACCTGCCAAGACAATCAAACCACCTTCAAAAGCTGCCGACAAAAATTCAATTTTTCCGTGTCCATAAGGATGATTGCGGTCTTTGGGACGTGCCGCAAAATAGAGGCTGGCCAAGGTAAACACACCCGCCAGTACATTGACAATGGATTCTAAGGCATCGGTCAGAATCGCATTGGAATTCGTCCAAAAATAGGCCACAAACTTCACGCCCAAGAGCAGTAAACCAACAAGGACTGCCAACCATTGAATGCGAATATTGAGATTGGTTTTCAAGTTATTGACGAACTGATGAAGCGCAAAGTTAGCTTTTTTCAGTTAAGTAGTTTGACAAAACTAATCTAAGTGAAGATATATTTCAACATACTTACAATCAAAGTATTGAAGCCTCATTTCTCACTTTTAGATCTATCCTCTTAGCTAAACCATTCTTCCACCAAGTCCTTTTCAAAATCACTCCCCAAACGATGCTTAAACTCATTGTGGTGTGAACAATAATCGTAATCTGTCGCCATTTTGAGATGATTGGCGGCAACGTATTGGATGGCAGACAGCGCATGATCAACTTCGGCATTGGTCATTGTAGGGTGAATGGATAAACGAATCCAACCTGGTTTCACAGACAAATCTCCCGTATCAATCACATCAGTAATAGACTTAGATGTTTGACGGTCAATGTGAAGCAGGTAATGTCCATACGTTCCCGCACACGCACAACCGCCCCTTGTTTGTACCCCAAAATGATCGTTGAGCAGTTTTACACCCAAATTGTAGTGCAAACCGTCAATATAAAACGAAACCACACCCAAGCGGTCTTCGTGTTGTTCGGCAAGAATGTGCAAATTTTCAATGGGCTTCAATGCAGTAAAAATTCGTTGAAGGAGTTCATGCTCTCGCTGCAAAATATTTTCCACACCCATCTGCTCCTTCAACTGCACACACAAAGCCGCTTTGATGGTTTGCATAAAAGGAGGCGTTCCGCCATCTTCACGGGCTTCAATGTCCTCAAAATATTGACGCTCGCCCCAAGGATTCGTCCAAGCCACTGTTCCGCCACCTGGATGATCGGGTATTTTATTGGAGTACAATTGTTTGTCAAAAATCAATACGCCAGACGTACCTGGACCTCCCAAAAATTTGTGGGGCGAAAAGTAAATCGCATCCAGTTTTTCCTCCTTGTCTTCGGGGTGCATGTTGATGTCAATATAAGGGCCAGAACAAGCAAAATCTACAAAACACCATCCATTGTGTTGGTGCATTATTTTGGCGATTTGGTGATAAGGAGTCTGCAATCCTGTCACATTGGAACAAGAGGTAATCGCTGCAATTTTGACTCTACGGTCTTTGTATTGCTCCAACAAATCCCGCAAACAATTCAAGTCCACACAACCGTCCTCCGTAGGTTCTATGCGCTCTACTTGTGCGATGGTTTCGAGCCAAGAGGTATGATTCGAGTGGTGTTCTTTGTGAGTCACAAAAACCACAGGTCGCTCACTATCAGGAACATTAGTATATTTTTGCAGTTTTTCACAAACCTTCAAGCCCAAAATACGCTGAAATTTATTGACCGCCCCTGTCATACCCGAACCCACCATAATAATCACATCGTCTTCATCAGCTCCAACGTGTTTTTTGATGATTTTTTTAGATCGGTTGTAAGCCAGGGTCATAGCCGTTCCAGTCACCGTTGTTTCGGTGTGTGTATTCGCCACAAAAGCCCCCATCTCCTGCGAAAGTTTGGCTTCAATCGGTCCATACAGCCGTCCGCTTGCAGTCCAATCGGCATAAATTAATTTCTTTTCGCCGTAAGGAGTTGGAAAAGTTTGGTCATATCCGATGATGTTCTCACGAAAAACTTGAAAGTATTTTTCTAAAGAAACATTATTTTTTGGGGCTAAAGCAGCAGCAGTTTGACGGGAATTTTTCATAAACCTAGGTGTATTTTTACTAAAAATCAAAATTATCCTTTTACGGACATTTTCTTGCACATTGTTGCGAATTTTTAATCAGAACGACAATAATTTTGCATTGCATCGGTAACATCCCTTCAAAAAATCCCATTAAAAGGTGACAAAAAAATTGAATCATTTTTTAAAACCTTTTATCATGAAAACATTCGCAGCTTTTATCCGCAATTCTTTCACAATCATCGTATTGTTCAGTTTGATATTTGCCAGTTTATCCACGTTTGCACAAGACGAAATAGGCAAACCGCAAATTCCGCCCTACAAAAACGTGTTTGAAAAAGATAAGTACAAACTCAAAATCCCCTCCAATAAAGGCACAATCAAACCGCCCGTTCAAAACTCCAGACCCGATTTGGTCATCGAAAAAATCACCATCAATCCTCTTGTTTGTTACGCTACCACCAACCCCGAACCTTTGAACATTGAAGTGACCATCCGCAACAGAAGCCGCACGTCCAAAGCACTCGGCACCAATGACGAACCACAAGAAGGCTACATGATTGACATCATTTTTTCCACTGACCAATCTGCCCCCGTCCAATATGCCATTTTACCACAACCGTATAATTTCCAAGAAGATATGTTGGCAATTGGTGGACGCATCAGCAACACCAGCACTTTATTGCCTGGTGAAAGTGCGACCTACAAACTGACTACCCGTGTGCCAACTGTTGACCGTCGCATTTGTGCCAATGGCTATATGTATGTGGGAGCAGTAGCGGATTCGGGGCAGAAAATTGCAGAAATGAATGAGGCAAACAATACTGGATTTCAAGTTTTTCGGGTGTATTGTAAGTAGGTTTTTCAAACATCCCGCAAAACATTACATTTGTTGCTATCAACTCAAAAGATATTTTCACTATGAGAAAACAGTTTCTGCCCTATTGAAAATATCTTTTGAGTTGATGTTAGAACCTAAATGATACATTGTATTCTGGTTAAGCCCGAAAAATATACACCCACTCCCACTTTGATGTTGGCACTATATTCCTCAATTCCTCCTCCAATTTTTCCTTATCCACGGCACTACAAATCAAAACTCCTTCCAAAATAGCATAATACGCTTTGTGCAATCCCAACGGCTTGAGTTGTTTTTTAAACCTAAGCGCATGTATTTTACCCCATTCTTCATGATAAACAGGCACTACCTCGGAACGAGTCTCCAAAAGATCTTCAATATCCTCTTCAAATTGCTCTCTATGGTCTGCATTTTTTAAGAAATACCTCATCTGTTCTATCACCGACAGTTTTTTATAAGCAGGCTGATTGTCAAAAGGTAAAGTAGTGACAATCCCATAAGTTGCCTTCGCCACCTTATAACTTTCGTTAAAGGAGGCTTTGTATACTCGACCAAAACGCACCATATGCGATTGCATAAAACCATCAAAAATGATTTTTCCTTTGAAAGGCAACAATACGGCTTTGACATAAATGGGAATATCTCTTCCTAAATAATCCTCAAATTCATCTCCCAAACTCAATACTCCATAAGCCACTTTATCCTGCAAAAAAATCGTATAGTCCTTCAAAAATTTCAACAAAACAAACTCCCCTTCTACAAAATTCTTGAACCCCAATACAATTTCTATCGTTTCTTCTGACAATTCTTCCTTGTGAAGTCTTACATATTCATCTATCCATTTAGGGTACTTGAACAATTCATCTCTAATCGCTATTCTTTCCTCCACAGGAAGTTGTGTAAAGTCCTCAAATTGAACCTTTTTTCCAAGCATTTCTTTGCGTTTACCTACAAAAAACACCAATCGTGGGTAAATCTCTAGAAACTGTTCATATTCTTTTGTCGTCAATCGCATAATCTCTTTGTTTTTAAAAACGTTAACTTTGGGCGTTTCAAAAATAACCAAAGTTTCCGAAAATACATGAAGTCAATTCGTACACTTTTTATCTTTCTTTTTAGCTTCTTTATATTTCCCAAACAACTATCTGCCAACCATGCCATGGCAGTAGATTTGACCTATGCTTGCTTGGACGAAACTGAGCAAACCTATACGGTTACACTCGATTTCTACTTCGATTGTGGCAGTGTTATCATTCAGCAACCCGCTGCCAGCGTTTTGGTCAATGTTTTTTCGAATAGTTGTGGGGAAGCCCTAAATATAGAATTGACCCGAGACCTTAACATTGAAGGAGAGGAAGTGTCGCAACTTTGTGAAGACATTCTCAACAATGGTCAGAGCAATTGCGAGAATGGAAATTTCCCTGGGGTAAAAAAATACATTTTTGAAGGAACAGTCAAACTACCCAAAAAATGCACCGATTGGATATTCAGTTACCGCCTGACAGAATTGGAGTTTAGGAGTGCCACAATTACCAACCTCGTGTCACCCGAATTGCAGAAAATTTATGTACAAGCTACTTTAGACAATACAGAGGGCTGCAATTCAGCCCCGAGTTTTGCGGGTATTCCAGTTGGCTATTACTGCACCCAAACTTCCACTTTTACACACGGAGTCATCGAAACGGATGGTGACGATTTGCAGTTTACACTTATTCAACCACTTAGCGGCCTAAACAATCCCATTCCCTATACCAATGGAGGTACACCCGACAATCCTTTTCTGACCAATTCTTTCACGTTTGACGATGCAACAGGCGAGATTCAGTTTGAAACCAATTTGGCACAGTTCCCAGTTGTAGCCGTTTTGGTAGAAGAATACCGCAATGGAAAGTTGATTGGTTCGGTAATTAGAGATATGCAGTTTGTCGTGTTGGATTGTGAAAATCAAGGAGTTACTCCCATTACATTACCACAAATACCGCCCGACCAAAGCAGCTTTGTGGTCTGTGCTGGTCAAAATGTACATTTAGACTTTGAATTTGCAGATGCCGATGCCGATGCCGAAATTACGGTGACGGCTCGAAACATTGCCGACTTCAACGGGGCTAATTTCAGTCAGATCCCCGATCCTAATAACCCTGGAATCGCCAATTTTGATTGGTTTCCTTCCGTTGCAGATGTAGGGCTACACGTTCTCGAAATCGAAGTGAATGACAACAGATGCCCCATTTCATCAAGATTGGTTTATACCTACACCATTGAAGTGGTAGGAGAACCACTTGCTGGACCTGATTTAAGTTACTGTAATTCAGGTGGAGCATTGCAGGTAGCGATTGAAGGAGGCGGACAATTTATATGGAGTCCAACCACGAATCTTACCTTTTTAAACGCCGACAACAGTTTGGTTGAAATTCTCCCAACCGAAACCGAAAACACAGAATTGGTTTACACCATTACCAACAGTTGCAACCTTTCGGACGAATTGAAGGTGACTGTGGTACAAGATCTTTTGCTGGATTTCAGCGATGATGTTACTGTTTGTCAGGGTAATTTTGCAGCAATGTATGCACTGCCAATCAGTGGAGAACCTTCTTTTTATACCTATCAGTGGTCGCCTGCCAACGAGGTCGACAATCCTACGGCGGCGGCAGTTATAGCGACTCCCACCGAAAACTCGACCTACTCCGTCAGTGTGCGCTCCAATGAATCGGGCTGCATCGTGACGCATGACTTCAACATTGGCGTTTCGTCATTTACGGGTGAGGTGACAGTGAACGCGGAGGACACCGAACTTTGTTTGGGCGAAAGCACTCAATTGTCCGCCACAGGTATTTTTAATGAAATCTTGAATTGTGGTATAGAAACGGATCTTCAACAATGCGGTGGCGAATCGACAATCTATGAATTGGGTGAAATGGAAGGCTCAGAAGTGACCTATACGCCTTATCATGGCGATAAAAAGGGAAACAGATTGCAAATTTTGTATAAGCGTGACGACTTAGCTGCAATGGGTATGAAAAGCGGTTATATCAATGCCATTGCCTTCAATATCACCAATTTGCTCTCTGGCGGCAATGTCACCTACCACGAAATGAGCATCAAAATGGGCTGCACGGACGTTGAACTCATCAACGATTTTCAGTTGGGACTGCAAGAGGTGTATTTCGCCAATACCTTCAATACCATTGCAGGGTGGAACAGGCACGACTTTTTTAGGTCTTACAAATGGGATGGCATGTCGAACCTCTTGATTGAAATTTGTTACAACGATGCTACGGTTGCGAGTGGCAGTGCGCTATTTGACCAAATAGCCTATACGACTGTGGATTATGCTTGTGTTTTTCGAGCCTTCAGTTCTTCGGGAGGCGGCTGCAATTTGGGCTTAGGCCCCAATATCAACAATGGCTTCAAACGCCTCGATATTCAATTCACCGTTTGCCCCCCAACGCCTCAAACACTGCCCACGATTTCTTGGCAACCTGCCGAAAGCCTCGACAATCCGAACATTGCGAATCCCATAGCAAGTCCAACAGAAACAACAACCTATACCGTTACTTTTAACGACAATGGCTGTTCGGGTTCAGAGCAAATTACCATCAATGTACCCAGTGCTGTCGACTTTTCGATTCGATCAGATACCAGTATTTGTGAGCCTCAAAACGTGCCATTATACATTGAAGGCACCCTCCCTCCTACTGCAACGTTTGCTTGGCTGCCGACCTTGGGTTTGGACAATCCGAATAGTGCGAATCCTATTGCAGATGTCACCGAAAGCATTGTTTATCAAGTTACTATTTCGCTCAACGATGCTTGCGATAGCCAAATCACGCAGGAAGTGAACATTGAAGTTGGCAGTTTGGCGGCCACACTTACGGCTTCTGAGGAAGCAATTTGTGTTGGAGAAACGGCAGATTTGTTGGTAGAAGGTGGTGCGACTTTCGAATGGTTGCCTTCCGAAAGTTTGACGTGTACGGACTGCCCCAACCCTACTGCAAATCCTGCGACTTCAACAGTTTACCAAGTTGTTGTAAGCGACGATTCGGGTTGCAGTGCTATATTGACGACTGCTATTGAAGTGAATGGGCTGGAAAATGTGGGTATTGTTGAAGGTGGAACAATTTGCCAAGGAGATACATTTTCATTGTCTGCAACAGGTGGTAGTATGTATGAATGGTCACCTTCTGCGGGTTTGTCTTGCAAAGATTGTGCTGAACCAGAAGCAAATCTGACAACAACGACAACTTACCAAGTCTTGATTTCGGATGAATCGGGTTGTAGTGCAGTTTTGGAAACGACTGTTGAAGTGAGCGATTACCCTGCAATAACGTTCATTAGCCCAAATCAAAGTGCGGTTCGTGGGGAAAATCTGCAATTGGAGGTAGTGGGTGATTTTAGCACGGTAGAATGGTCTTCGGTTGAAGGAATGGTTGATTTTACGGTGACAAACCCTATATTTACCGTCCAAGAAAATGTGGTTTTTATGGTTACGGTATCGAATGAAATGGGTTGTACGACTACGGCAATGGTCAGCATTGAAGCTTTGGACGCGCCTGAACCTGAGCTTTGTACGGAAATTTTGATTACCAACGCTTTTAGTCCAAATGGAGATGGAGTGAATGACCGTTTTTTCCCTGCTCCCCAAAGTTTTGACGAATTGTTGCAATTCTCTGTTTACAATCGTTGGGGTAAGGAAGTCTATACTACTACGACTGCAGGTGAAGGTTGGGACGGGGTGTTGGACAATGAACTGCAAGATGTGGGGGCGTATGCCTATATTATTGAAGCGGTTTGTGGAGAAAAGACTTTGCGGAAACAGGGGTGGGTGGTGTTGATACGGTAAAAGGAGGTAAGACGTAAGACACAAGATGTAAGACGTGAATGCTTGTTTATCAGAAAATTGAATTTTCAATATGATTTTATTTAAATCATTGGTTCTGTGACAATTTTTGTGTAAGTAATAAAGACTTCGGAAGTTTCATTTTATAAGAGGTTAATTTTTAGCGAAATAGTTTTTTGATTTTGTAAGCGGCAAACTTCCGAAGTCTCAAATCACAGATTTTGTCAAAGACCCAAATCATTTACTGGCAATAGTTTTTTGTCTCACGTCTAATACAATTTATGACACTGAAATAAATCGCATGAAAAGAACACAAAATAGACGACAATTCGTCAAACGGTTGGGAATGACAGGTTTAGGATTCATGGGTTTGCAGAGTTTTTTGCTGCAATCTACGTGTACGAATGCCATGACGACCAACCTTTCTAAAATGAAATATGGCGCATTGAGGGAAGACCCTTTGGGAATTTTCAACCTGCCTAAAGGTTTCTCTTACAAGATTATCTCGAAAAAAGGGGATAAAATGGACGATGGATTGCTGGTGCCTGGTAGGTGTGATGGAATGGCGACTTTTGAAGGTAAAGATGGGCGGGTGATCATCGTGCGAAACCATGAAATCAACATTGAGAAAGACGAAATCAAGTTGGGTAATACGGCTTTTGGCAAGAAAAATGAGTTGATGGCGAAAATTGACCGCAGCAAACTCTACGATATTGGCAAGGATGATTTTCCTGGATTGGGCGGCACGACTACGATGGTTTACAATCCCGAAACCCAAAAAGTGGAAACCCAATACCTGAGTTTGGGTGGCACCTACCGCAACTGTGCGGGTGGACCAACACCGTGGGGCAGTTGGATTACCTGCGAAGAAACGGTGGTGAAGGCTGGCGAAGTTGGTGGCATGGTGGGCAAAAATCACGGTTATTGTTTTGAAGTACCTGCAAGCGAAACTGTGGGTTTGGTCAAAGCTGTTCCGTTGAAAGATATGGGGCGGTTCAACCATGAAGCGATTGCAGTAGATCCCAAAACAAGCATTGTTTATCTGACCGAAGACCGATGGGATGGACTCTTTTACCGCTTTATTCCAAATGTGCCTGGTGAATTGGAAAAAGGAGGCCGTTTACAAGCATTGGCGATTATAGACAATAAAAGCACCGATACCCGCAACTGGTCCGAATTGACAGGAGATAAATTTCCGATTGGGCAGCCAATGGAAGTGACTTGGATAGACATGAAGGATGTGGATTCTCCTTATGATGAGCTTCGTTATGAGGGTTTTAAGCGGGGGGCTACCCGTTTTGCTCGTGGGGAAGGGATTACTTGGGGCAATGGGGAGGCGTATATCGCATGTACGAATGGTGGTCAAATCAAAAAAGGGCAGATTTTTCGCTACAAACCGAGCGTGGATGAAGGTACGGATACCGAAAAGGCCCATCCTGGCACGATTGAATTGTTTGCCGAACCCAACAATATTTCTCTTCTACAAAACTGTGACAACCTGACGATTGCGCCATGGGGCGATGTTATTACATGTGAAGATACTGACGATCCTCCTCGTATTATTGGCATTACTCCTCAGGGGGAGTTTTATGTGTTGGGAATGAATGTGGGTTATAATTCAGAGTTGGCAGGAGTGACGTTTTCTCCTGACGGCAACACCTTGTTTGTGAATATTCAACATGAGGGTTTGACCTTGGCAATTACGGGGGATTGGAAAGGAGGGGCTTAGTGAGTAACGAACAACCGCTTCTAAATCAGATTATTGAAAATTTTCAAATGCACAACTTGTTTCGTTGTCTCGTGATTTCGTTCAACCGTTGTCAAGGCTTGCAGCCGTTGACAAGGTTTACCAATAAACGAAAACTTTGCCAACAATTTCCAATTTTGGCAACAGTTGGAGTGACTACCGTACCACCATCTTCTCCCTCCCCAAAACCCTTCCTTTTTCATCCTCCAACACCACCAAATACACCGCACTCCGCCAATCCACCACTTCCAATTGCAGTGCTTTCTGCCCCAAATTCAAGTGAATTTGAGCTACCAATTGTCCTGTCAGATTGTAAACCGAAAGTTGTGTGGCGGGAGTATTCCAAGCCAATTGTACTTGGTCTTGGGTGGGATTGGGGAAAATGTGTGGGGAGTGTCCTATCCTAAAAATTGCACCACTTTCAGATTCGACCCCAAATCCCCATTAGTTTTACTATTTTTGCCATCTTCTTATCTATTTCCCAAAACAAGACTCTCTTCAACAGATGAACAATCCAATCGGACAACTTATTGAAAAACAAGCATTAGAAAAAGCATCCGTTTATTACCAAGAAGAAAAGTTGTTGCTATTGAAAGCAGATAGTTTGCAGGCTGATTTGTTCAAAGAACCGTTTATCAATCTGATTGTCACCTCTCCTCCCTACAATGTGGGCATTGATTACAAATCGAATGACGACACACTTACCTATCAAGATTACCTCAACTTTTCCGAGAAATGGATGCAAAACTGTTACAATTGGACAAAACCTCAAGGACGGTTTCTGTTGAACATTCCGTTGGACAAAAACAAGGGCGGACAGCGAAGTGTAGGAGCGGATTTGACACAGTTGGCACAAAAAGTGGGCTGGAAATACCACTCGACTATTGTGTGGAACGAAGGCAATATTTCACGCCGAACAGCTTGGGGCTCATGGCTTTCGGCCTCTGCACCTTATGTGATTGCGCCTGTCGAACTCATCGTTGTTTTGTACAGAGAAGACTGGAAAAAAACTACTGGCTCGAAAAAATCGGACATCACCAAACAGGAGTTTATGGACTGGACAAATGGCTTATGGACCTTCAATGGGGAGAGCAAAAAACGAATTGGACATCCTACGCCTTTTCCGAGGACTTTGCCTTATCGGGCCATCAAGTTGTTCAGTTATTTGGAGGATGTAGTGTTTGATCCTTTTTGCGGGAGCGCAACGACACTTATTGAAGCGAAAGACAACAACCGCATTGGAGTCGGGATAGAAATTGATGCGGAATATTGTGAGTTGGCTAAAAATCGAATTCAAAAGACCACCGGGTCAATTACTTTTTAGAAAGGAGGGTAAATTTTTGTTTCGATAGAATCATCAGTTTTTGGTTTTACCACTGCGAAATCAAGGCATTCCAGAAATAATCTACATTCCCCAATGCTCTATCTACCCATTGCACAAGTATCTGATAGCCTGTTTCGCTGAACGAAAAGTACAACATAGCAATGGCTAATAACAGCGTGAAAACCAAGCCAAAACCCGACACCAAACGCTTTTTAATCAAGTTTACGGAGTTTACTCGGCGGTGCAAGGGACGGTAAGTACCTTTATTAGTGATTTCTAAAGTTCTACCGTTGTAAATCTTTTTACTAATCACATTGTAGCGGGTTTGTTCATTGATAATCAAAACGGACTCAATATCATCTACCAAATCTTGTGAAATGCGATTATTTGTAGAGAGTTCTATTTTGCCGATACGAACGACTATTTTTCCCAGTCCATACTGTTGTGAGATGATTTTATTGAGTTTATGGTGAGATTTGAGGCGGCGGTACACACTCTGCCGATAAGCCATCCCAATATACAAAGGCTTGTAGATTCCCAAAAGTGTATAAGGGCGTTTTCGTAGCACCAAGTAGAGGTGTTCATTGGTGCGTTCTTGATGGGTTTTTAATTTTTCTACAGGAATGTCTTTTGACCAGTGTACAATTACTTTTAGCAAAATATTGACGTAGTAAGTTTAGTTGTTCGCTAAAAATACTACTTTTTTAGTAAAAAGCCTACACTTAGTGAAAACTCAAATTGAAATTACAATTGAATACTCAAAAATCACTTGATTTAGAATTGGTTAATAATCCAAGTTGGTCTGAATTATTTCGAGGTGTGCCTTTAAAAAATAAATACTATTTCTTGTATTGGCGTAGGTACTTTTGCCTTTTTTTACTACAATCAAGAAGGGTCAAATCCCTCTTTCATACTCCAAGAACTTGTCAAAAACTTAAAGGCACAGATAGAATTATTTTGAAAGATTCATTTAAATATATGCTTTCATTGATTCTACTCAAACTCAATAGGTAGAAGTCTTGGCAACAGCAACTTCTTCGGATTTAGCAGGTTGGATGTGTTTGTAAATGGTAAAAAAGAAGGTGGTTCCATGCCCAACTTCGGACTCAAACCAGATGTTTCCTCGATGCAATTCCACAATACGTTTGCAGATAGATAAACCGATGCCTGTTCCTGGATAGGTGTTTTTGTGTAATCTTTGGAAAATCATGAATACTTTTTTGCCGTATTCTTTTTCAATTCCGATACCGTTATCTTTCACTGCAAAAAGCCATTGGTCTTCCTGTTCTTCCGCTGCAATGTGTATAATTGGAGGAATATCCGACCGAAATTTAATGGCATTGCTAACCAAGTTTTGGAAAAGCTGCAAAATCTTCAATTCATCTATGATGAGGGTAGGCATTTCGGTGTAGGTAATTTGTGCCTCATTGGTTTCGATGGCATACCGAAGATTGGATTTACACTTTTCAATGATATTTTTGAAGTCGCCTTGCTCAAAATTGGTTTTGCGGGTATTGACTCTTGAAAATAGGAGCAAATCTTCAATGAGGTTTTGCATTCTCGACACACCCTCTACGATAAAGTCAATGTAGTCATTGATTTCTCCATTGATTTTTCCTTTGTATCGGCGGGCAATCAACTGTGCAAAACTACCAATCATCCTAAGAGGTTCTTGCAGGTCATGGGACGCTATGTAGGCAAATTGTTCGAGTTCTTTGTTGGAGATTTCCAAGGCTCGAGCTTTTTCGTGCAGTTCTTTTGTTCTTTCTGCTACTCGTTGTTCCAAGCTGTTTCTTGCCGTCTGAACCTCGTCGTCCCTGAGTTTGATTTGATAGAGCATTTCATTGAAGCCGCTAGACAATTCTGCAATTTCATCCGAGCCGCTTTGGGCTACTCGTATGTCGTAGTTTTTTGATTCTGATACTTGACGCATACTTGATACCAGTTTCAAAATGGGATCGGAGATAGATTTTTGGAGAATTGAGGATAAGCCAAAGGCTACAATGAAACCGATGAAAAGAACAATTGCAGAAATTTTGAAAATATCTTGAAGTATTTGATCGGCTTTTGATTTGTATCTAATACAGAGTCGCCCTTCAAATTCTGCATTGAAGAAAATATTGTTGTAAACATTGTAGTAATTACCATCGACTTCATGCCAAAGATCTTTGTGAGAGTCTATGGTATCATAGTTATTGTAGTATTTTTCTCCTTTTTTGGTATATCTCGTTACTTCATTTCCTTTTGCATCAAATACTGTGGCACTCACGACTTCGGGTTGTGTAGAAAAATTGGCTAAAACTTTGTTGATTTCGGTTGTTCCGTCTTCAACATTCAGTCCTTGATTCAAAAAGTCCAAATGTACATTGGTCAGCTCGCCTGTGACTCGACTACTAAAGTATAAATTCTTTATTTCATTGTCTTTCAATTCATTGAAATAACTTAATCCAAAAAACACACCGCATAATATAATTGCTACAACGGCTGTAAGTAACTGAATAACTATCAGTTTATTTTTTATATTCATCGAACTAAGCATACAGCTTATGGTTTTGTTTGATGGATGATGGCAACATCCTATTGGGATTCATGGTTTGTGTCGAGATAAAGAACATTGAGAATAGTTGAATTTATTGATTATACGATTAAAATAACAAATGTATTCAAAAGTATGTCATACTTATGTCTTTTTTGATATGTTTTTTGCATATTCTCAAAGTGGACACAACTTTTGCAATGAGATGGGTTTGGATGCTGGAATCAAAACACTGTAACCTTACATTGATACATGCGGGCATTACATTCGTTTGAGTTTATCCTATTAGCAATCTAAAAATTAGGGGTGGTGATTGGTTTTATATGAATCAAAAAGTGTTCCTAAATTTACACAATTACTTTGGTAATAAAAAGAGAATGGTTAAATTGCTTATTACCTTTAAACAATTGTAATAAAATATGCATTTACAATTCGGTAACGATTCACAATTTAACCATTCAAAGAAAGTAAAACGAGTAGAAATTAAAATTGCTCTAATTTGCTAAAAAAGAAATCACCTTCAATTTTTGCATTTTCATCGGAATCAGAACCATGTACTGCATTTTCACCAATGCTGGTGGCATACAGTTTTCTGATAGTGCCTTCAGCAGCTTCAGCAGGGTTTGTTGCACCAATGAGGGTACGAAAATCTACTACGGCATTGTTTTTCTCTAAAATTGCGGCAATGATAGGACCAGAAGACATAAATTCGACCAATTCTCCGTAAAAAGGACGTTCTTTGTGCACTGCATAAAATCCACCTGCTTTTTCAGCAGATAGTTTGGTTAATTTCATTGCTACAATACGAAAACCCGCCTTCTCGATTTGTGCCAAAATAGCACCACCATGATTGTTTCGCATTGCATCTGGCTTAACCATTGTAAAAGTTCGATTGCTTGCCATGTTATGATAAAAATTTTAATGAATTTTGTGAAAAATGGCTGCAAAATTAGCAATAAAAATTCAATCTTCTCCAAGCACTTGGATAATTGATTGGAGAAGAGAAATAAATAATAAGAATCTTGAAGGTTTCATTTGTAAAACTTGTGCGATATGAAGTCTAAAAAATCAAAATCATTCATTTATTTTTTCATATTTATTTAGAAAGTGAGACGCAGATTAGACGTAAATATACCTGATTTTCAATTTATTATAACAAATAAATTCTATTTTTTTTGTTTTGAACTTTTACTTTTATTTTTGTCATGTCCTTAAAAAACAGGACATTCGTGTTTTAACATAAAGCCAAATAAATATATGATGAGTGATATTGAATCTGTTAAGTTATTATTAGAAGAACCTAAGCGAATTGTATTGACTACTCATACTCGACCGGATGGTGATGCAATGGGATCTTCCTTGGCATTGTATCATTATTTGAAGCAACAAGGACATGATGTTTCAGTGATTACTCCTACTAATTATTCAGTATTTCTTCATTTTCTTCCTGGAGATCACGAAGTAATTATTTATGAAAATCACCAAAAACGATGCAATAAACTAGTTGAAGCTGCTGATTTGCTTTTTGTATTGGACTACAATGCTCCCAAACGAGCAAAACCTATGGATAGGGCCATCCAAAAAACTAAAGCAACCAAGATTATGATTGACCATCACCTTGAACCCGAAGAAGGCTTTGCAGCATACGCTTTTTGGAGTGTTGCAGCAAGCTCGACTTGTGAGTTGGTCTATGAATTTATTTCACAAATCGGGAGTACAGAATCCATTGATAAAAAAATTGCAACTTGTTTATATACAGGAATTTGTACTGATACAGGTAGATTCAAATTCAGTGTCACTCCACGACTATTTGAAATAGTTGCCGATTTATTGCGAAAAGGAATCAATATCAATAAAATACATACGCAAGTATTTGATACTTTTTCGGAAGACCGTCTTCGATTTTTGGGTTTTTGTTTGACCAAACGAATGATGGTCTTCCCAGAATACAACACTGCTTTTATTTATGTTACGGAACGTGATTTTCGAAGCTTCAACTATCAAGAAGGCGACAAAGAAGGTTTGGTCAATTATCCACTAAGTTTGGCAGGTTTTCGTTTTGCAGCACTTATTACAGAAAACGATGAAATGATAAAGCTATCTTTTCGTTCTAAAGGTAACTTTTCTGTAAATGACTTTGCCCGCAATCATTTTGAGGGAGGAGGTCATAAAAATGCTTCAGGAGGCTTATCTCGACTTTCGCTCGAAGCAACCATAGATAAGTTTATTGACCTATTGCCCAAGTATGAAAAAGAATTGACTAGTTAAGTATAAATCAACAACAAATTGATTTTCATTTATTTCCATCTAATTTGTTTGAAAGATTTCAATAAACAACTTTGTACTACACCAAAAAATATCTGCATATGAAAAAGCTTATATTTCTCCTCAGTTTATCTTTATTCTTGTTAACCAACTGTGATAACTGGCAGAATGTCAACAAAAAAAACGTACAAACGCCTCCTACTAACCTAAACGAACAAAAGACACAAGCTGCCATTGATAAGGAAAAAATTGAGAAATACTTGGAAGACCTTTTTTTGCTGGATAAGGCACAAACCACCTCTTCTGGCATTCACTATATAATTGAAATTGAAGGAAATGGAATGAGTCCCTCCGAAGAAAGTACGGTCAAGATTACATTTCAAACCAGTTTATTAGATGGCACTACTTTTGAGGACTCTAAAGATTTTCAAAAAGACGGTATTGTGACTTTTGGCATAAACGAGCAATTTATCAAAGGATGGAAAGAGGCTATCATGCTCCTCAAAGAAGGTGGTAAAGGCACATTTATCATTCCCTCGGGATTGGCCTATGGCAAACGTTCATCCAATAAATTTCCTGCAAATGCGGTATTGATTTACAACATTGAGCTCATTGAAGTCAATTGATAAAAACATATATCTACCATTCATTCGTTAATTATACCAACAATATGAAGTTCTATTTATTGATTATTTTTAATATTTCTATTGCTTTTTGCCTATGGGCTTGTCAAACAGACAACAGCCCCTCTTCTCCTCAAAAACCTTGTGTTCATCCTTCATTCGGTGATTACATCAATTTTGATTTGGAATACCGTTCCCCTGATGATTCTGTGTTATTTAGTACCTTCAAGAAACAAAGTTTGGAGATTAGATTTCAAGAAAGTTTCTTCAAAGGCTTGTTGAACGAAGAGCTTCAAAGGATGTGTCCAGGTGACAGTAATACATTCTTTGTTGATGCCAAAACATTGTTAGGAGAAAACAATCCGCTTACCAAAAAAGCCGCCCAAATTAACCTCATTCTCAAGCTGTACGATGTAAAAACGGAGGAAGCTTATAAGGCAACACGCATGACTGAGAGGAATCAACAGATGGTAACAGATGATTCCTTGATAACCAATTACATGGCGCAAAAAAATATGGAATTGAAAAAGTCAAGATCTGGGGTTTATTACATCATCAAGGAGCAAGGAGAAGGAAATCCTCCTACACTAAAAAATAAGGTACATATTGACTACAACATTAAACTGTTGGGAGAGGATGTATCTCTGGAATTTTCAGAAAATGGCGGTAAGGAGATTAATTTAAACCGATTACCCAAAGGCATGAGAGAAATAATCATGTTGTTGGGCAAAGGCGGCAAAGCCCAAGCAATTATTCCTTCTTCATTGGCGTATCAAAACCATCAAAGAGGTAGAATTCCTGCAAATTCAGTGCTTAAATATGAAGTCGAGTTACTTGATTTTGAAGAATCCAAATAGTTCTTGACATTTAGAAAAATAAAGTAGAAATTTACATTTTTTAAAACACAATTTCTCAAACATTAACTAACTGCTCAAAAAATGACCAGAAAAATAATTACACTTCTCATAATCGTTCTCATGGCGGCTTGTCAAACACAAACTCCACAGGAAGAGATGCAGCTAAAAATAGCAGATTTGGAAAAAGAAATCAATTCCAATGGCACTTTTCAAAAAGCAATGATAACTCCTTTAGTCACTGCTTATGAAGAATATATGACCAAGTTCCCTGAAGATTCCATAAGTACCAGTTATCAATATCGCATCGCTGAAACCTACCAAAAAGCAGATGATTTAGACAAAACGATTGAAACCTACGAAAAAATTCTCTACGACAAAGGTAAAGACAGCAACTTTGATGTGAAGGCTGCAATGGGTACCGTAAGAGCTTACGAAAGCTTTGCTAAAACAAGAGCAGACGATGCAAAAACTCCCGAGTACTTGTTTAAAGCTGCTGAAATTGAACGCTCTTTGAAAAACTACAAAAAGGCAATTGAGAACTACCAAACCATTCAAACCAAGTATCCTGACTATGAAAAAACCCCTCATAGTATGTTCTTATTAGGCTTTATTTACGAAAATGACCTAAAAGATGATGCAAAGGCAAAAGCATTGTATGAGCAGTTTTTGGAAAAATATCCTGAACATGAATTGGCAGATGATGTCAAATTTTCTTTGGATAACTTAGGAATTAGCCCAGAAGAAATCATCAAACGCTTTGAAGAGAAAAACAAAGCAACAGATGCCAAGAAGAAACCAGCAAGCTAGTGGATTAGTGGATTAGTGGATTAGTGGATTAGTGGATTAACAACAATACGAATCAAAACATGACCAGTTTCAAGTCACTAATTACCAACAACTAATCACCAAATGTCCAATTACTTCAATATCTTACTCACAGGCGGACGTGCTCCTGCAACTTTACACCTCGCCCGATTGCTCAACAAAGCGGGGTGTAAAATTTTTGTAGCGGATACTTTTTTACAACATGCAGCAGGTCACTCCAATGTAGTGGTAAAAAACCTCATCTTCCCCTCCCCTACACATAATTTTGCCGCTTTCCGCACAAAAATTATATCCATAATCATTGGTCATCAAATTGACTTGATTATTCCTACCTGCGAAGAAGTATATTACTTTGCCATGTTGAAGGAAGAATTGCAGCAACATACCACAGTTTTCACCAGTTCCATACAAACATTGAAGTTGCTGCACAGCAAATACCACTTCATCGAACTGTTGAAAAAATGGCAACTCCCTTTTCCACAAACTTTTCTTGCTGCAAATAAAGACACTTTGGAACAGCACCGTCAACACCTGAAGCAATATGTATTGAAGCCAGAGTATAGCCGATTTGCAGACCAAGTAATCATTGATAGCAAAGGTGATTTATTGAAGCAAGAGATTAACATTGAAGTAAATGTTGCAAAAAAATGGGTAGTCCAATCTTACATTGAAGGGAATCACTTTTGCTCTTATAGCATGGTAAAAGAAGGTAAATTATTGGCACATACGGTATATCCTGTTTCTTATCGGGTCAAACAGGGTGCAGCTTTGTATTTTAGGCATGTTGATATTCCCACAATTGAAGCAACTGTAAGCCGAATTTCTAAAGAACTCAACTATACGGGGCATCTCGCTTTTGATTTTATTCAATCTGAGGCTGATGGTTTGTATTACCCCATCGAATGTAATCCTCGATTGATAAGCGGAATTCATTTATTTGAAAACATAGATAAATTAAAAAATGTATTTCCATCTCAAAATAAAGCTGAATTTCATAAAACTTTGTATGGAAATCCCAATAATAACTGGATGATATTTTTTGGGCTATTGCTTTATGCTGCTCCAAATGTAAAATCCATAAAGGAAATAAAGAATTTGTTTTTAGATATAAAAACCGCAAAAGATGTTGTATTTTCGTGGGCGGATTTGAAGCCGTTTACAAAACAATTTTCCGCTTTGTATTATTTTTATCATTTATCTAAGCAACAAAATATATCAATACTCGAAGCATCGACTTATGATATAGAGTGGAATGGAATAAATATTTAATGCTTTCACCCTTTTAATTTTATTGAAGAATATTTATTTGATAACTATTTACATACTGAATGTAAAATAGCGTAGCGTTTACTTATGTCTGAAGAAAAAAAGAAACTACACTTATTGGTAACGGGTGCTACGGGATTTGTAGGTAGCCGTTTGATAGAACGAATGGCAGACGACAACCGTTTTTTGAGCATATTGGCAACTGGAAGAAATGAACAAATCGGCAAAAAATTGGCATCACAAAAAGTTGATTTCCAACCAGGAGACTTAACCGACCCAAAATTTGTCAACACTATTACAAAGAATAGAGATGTCATTGTGCATTGTGCAGCACTTGCAGCACCGTGGGGAAATTATCAAGAATTTCACAATGCAAATGTGGTGACTACCCAAAACCTGATAAATGCCTGCAAAATCAACAAGGTGAAACGCATAGTTTACCTATCAACACCCAGCATTTACCAAACCCACCATGTCGACCAGGTAAATATCAGCGAATTAGATATTCTCCCTAAGAAAATGATTAACCACTATGCCGCCACCAAATTGGTAGCAGAAGAATTGCTCAAAGATGCTTTTCATAGGGGGCTAGAGACGGTTATTCTGCGTCCACGAGCAATTATTGGAAGAGGCGATACCAACATTTTACCCCGAATCATTGATGCGCAAAAAGCAGGAAGTTTGTTCATCATTGGGGATGGTAAAAATAAGGTAGACTTGACGAGTGTATCCAATGTGGTTGATGCCATTGATTTGAGTATTTTTGCGCCTAAACAAGCGTTGGGTCATGCGTTTAATATCACCAATGATGCTCCAATTGCGATGTGGGAAATGATTGAAGAAATATTTAACCAACTCAATCTCAGACTTTCCCAACGCAAAGTTCCCTATTTTGTCGCCTTCAATATTGCCCGACTGCAAGAATGGGTGGCAACGATTACTCGAAGTCAACAAGAACCTAAACTAACCCGATACAGCGTAGGGGTTCTCTCCAAATCCATGACACTCAACATACACAAAGCGAAAAACCTATTGGGGTATCGCCCTCGCCAAAGTAATTTGGAAGCTATTGAAGAATTTGTATCTTGGTGGAAAGAAAAACATCCAATCAAATGACCCCTGAAAGAAAAGCACGTTTTGCAGAAATATTGGACAAACGGCAGGCAAGCCTCACCATTATTTTGGAAGATATCATTGACCAACACAATATTTCGGCAGTGTTGAGAAGCTGCGACTCAGTGGGCATTGGTGAAGTGTATATTATCACTAGCGACAAACTAAAATATTGCAAAATCCGTCCAGAAACTCCCCTTCAATCTTGGAAAGGCAGAAAAATTTCGGCAAGTGCCAATAAATGGATACACATACATCTGTTTCAATCCATTGAAGAATGTATGGCAGCCGTTAGAGCGAAATACGATTTGATTTATAGCACACACTTATCCGATGATGCGAAAGATTTGTACGAATTGGATTTGACCCAATCGGTCGCCTTACTATTTGGTAATGAACGGGATGGACTTTCTGATGAAGCCCTGAGTCATGCAGATGGCAATTTTTGTATTCCACAAGTGGGTATGATCAAAAGCCTCAATATTTCAGTGGCTTGTGCAGTGACTCTTTATGAGGCATACCGCCAACGAAACAAAGCGGAAATGTATGATACAATGAGTTTGGATGCTGCCGAAAAACAGGCAACTTTGGAGGCTTGGGTACAAAGAGATTTTGATGCGAAACGTAAAGGTAGGTGATTCTTTATGCCTTCAACCCATCCAGCAGCAAGTGAAAAAGCTGGTCTGCAATGTCATCGGGTGAAAGTTTGCCATCAGGGCGGTACCAATCGTAGAGCCAATTCATTGCAGAAAAAAGACCGAGACAGAAAAAATGAACATCTACGTTTTTGAACTCTTTTCCTTCAATGCCTTTTTCTACAATTTGGTGAAAATCTCGTTCGTATCGTTTGCGTTGAGCCTTAAATTTTTGGAGGTTTTCTGCATCCAAAGAACGCCATTCGTGCAAAAATACAGCAGAGGCATCTAAGTTCTTCATAATCACCTTCACATGCGCTTTGAGGGCTTCACCAAGCATCACTGTTGGCGAAACTTCCATTTTCTTTACCTCTTCAATGGCTTCAAAAAATTGACTGGCAATGTCAAAGCATATATCTGCCAGTATTTCTTCTTTCCCATTTTTGAAGTGATTGTAAAGGCTTGCAGCTTTGATGCCTACCTCATCTGCAATGTTACGCATTGAGGTAGCAGCATAACCTTGTTTACGAAACAAGTTTTGAGCAATATTGCGGATATGGGTTTTTCTATCTGTATTGGCAGTATTGGAATTCATGATTATTTTTTGAAGGAAACTCTTGGATCTAATATGCCATAAATGACATCTACAAAAATGGTGATGAACACAAACAATACGGCTGCAAACAAAATGGCTCCCATTGCTACGGGAAAGTCGAGATTGTTGAGTGCATTGACCGTTTCGTAGCCCAAACCCTTGTAGTCAAAGATGATTTCGATGAAGTAAGCACCTGCCAATACGGATGCCAACCAACCTGAAATAACGGTGACAACGGGATTCATGGCATTTCGCAAAGCGTGTTTTGCTATCACGGTGTATCTCGATAAGCCTTTGGCGTAGGCAGTGCGAATGTAGTCTTGTGACAAGGTTTCGATCATGGCGGAGCGTGTCAATTGGACAATAATGGCAATTGGGCGAATTCCCAAAGCAATGGCAGGTAGTATCAAGTTTTTGAGTACCAATACATCTTCACCATAGTTGTTCATTTCATACAGTTGTCCTGTGTGACTCAGCCCTGTCCAATCGGAGAGGTAGTAACCAAATATCATCGCCAACAATATTCCTGAAAAATAGGACGGTTGGGATATACCCAAAATAGATCCGACCAAAATGGTATTGTCCAATCCTGAAAATTGTCGAACGGCTGCAATAATGCCTAGGAAAATGCCTATGATGGTGGCCCAAGTGATGGCTGCCAAACCCAAAATGATGGTTTTTGGAAGTGCGACCATGAGAATATCCCATACCTTTCGTTTGGTTTGATAGGATCGCCGCAAGTAGGGAGTTTTCGTGACCAACACAGTGCTACCGAAAGACATACGTTTGGTATATTCGTATTTTTGTTGATTGGCGGGGGTGTCTTCGTGTATCGAAACGGGGGATATGTCTCGTATATACATCGCAAATTGTTCGGGAAGAGACTTGTCCAAACCCAATTCTTTGTTGATTGCTTCAACAGTAGCTACATCTGCTCGCTGTCCGAGCGTCAACCTTGCAGGATCGCCCAAACCATTGAAGAGGACAAATACAATCACCGTCACTCCAAAAAGGACAAGGATACCATATAGAAGTCGTTTGATAATATAAGCAATCATAACCTTACAGATTTAAAATCATTTGACACTCCAAATTCTTTTGAGTGGGTCGTACTTCAATTGAACAATTCCTACTACGGACGAAACTTTGGATTTGATGGTTTTTAGTGCTGCGTCTGCTTTGCTTTTGTCCGCATAGAAGCGATACACTACTGCACATTCCTCGATGCCGTTGTGTGTCAATTGCAGTACATGTGGGATAGCGATACCTTTATCAAGAAAATCGTTGCTTATTTTTCGGGCATTCATACAGGTATTAACTACTGTCTCATTCCCTTCTTCATCGGTGATTTTTTCCTCTGTTGAAGGTATCCAGCTGACGACTACCAAATACAAATCTTTCCATTGCCTTTCAACAGATTCCATTTCCGACATACTTTCGATAATGTCATTGGCTACTTTGCTATAATGCAAATCAGGATATTGTTCCACAAATTTTTTGAGTGCATCTATATTCGTCGCATTGGGATAAAACTCGGTTGCCAATCCATTGACCATATAGCTCTTGTCAAATTCGCTTTTGACTACATGCACATCTGTCAAAGGAATCAATGCTGTTCTAAAATCTTTCTCAATTTTTTGGGTGAAAGCGTGATTGGGATATTTGGCACGCATTTGTTCTCCAAATGCCACCATTTTTCCTTGTCCTTCTAAATCCAGAAAAGGATATTCCCCCATCATTGAGATGGTTTTGGCACTTTGAAACTCCATATACCATTTGAATACCTCAGAAGCATATTGCTCCATTTCTTTTTCCAGCATTTCACTTGGTCCTAAATCGAGGTACATGCCCTCGGCATAAATGACCTGCATTCCCAATGTTTTCAATTCCTTATCCAATTTTGCGCCTGCTGTACTATGGTAAAAAACGCCATCATTGATCGCAATAGGATCCAATACTTCTTTGTGCAAAGCGGTAATAACATCTTTGTCACGCATATCAAACAAATCCTGCAAATCTTCATCGCTTTTGACCATTTTTGAAGCATTTGTAAGCTTGTACGCGTATACATTCAGTTCTTGGAGCAAGTCACTTTTTTGATGACTGATGCTATCCAAAACTGGAAAATTTTGTTTTAAAAAATTTGGGCTTATAGATATATCAGCACTTTTGTCATTGGAGTCGTTCGTGGTACTGCTTGAATTTTTATTTTCACACCCCCAGACAATAAAAAACAAAAGCAAAAAAATACATTGGGCTGTAATGCGACTGAACATAGCCTATAGAATATTATAATAGTGAGAAATTGTATTAGCAAAAGTAGTAAAATAGTTGCAATATGTCATACAATTCGTTGTCGCATTACCTCATACAAACTCATTGCAGTAGCAACAGACACATTGAAGGAATCAAAATCGCCTGCCATCGGAATTTTTACCCATTTATCAATCATTCGCAATAAACTGGCATTGATACCGCTATCTTCTGCCCCTACCACTATTGCAGTCGGAATGGTCAAGTCTGCTTGGTAAAGCATGGTGTCCGTTTGCAGGGAAGTCGCCAATATCTGTAGTCCGTTTTTTTGTAAGTATTTGACCGAATTTTCTAAGTCATTGACCTTACATACAGGAATTTTATTCAATGCACCTGCTGATGTTTTTAAGGCTTCTGCGTTGATGCTTGCTGCTCCTTGCGAAGGAATGACCACAGCATGAACGCCAGAGCCTAAAGCAGTTCGAGCGATTGCGCCAAAGTTGCGAACATCGGTAATGCCATCACATACCAGAAATAAGGGTACTTCTCCCCTATCATAGACATGACTGAGAATGTCTTCGAGCGAATAATACCGAATGAGTGATAAATAGCCTGCTACACCTTGATGGGCGGCATTGCGGGTCAATCTATTGAGTTTTTCGATAGGCACTTTTTGGATAACCGTATCCGCTTTTGCAGCCAATGACACGATTTCTTTGATGCTGTCACTTTTCAAGCCCCTCTGAACGAATAACTTATCTATAGATTTGGCAGACTCCAATGCTTCAAAGATGGGATTTCTGCCGTATATTAGGTTTTTTTCTTTTTTGATCATGTTTTTTGTTTTTTAAACCCATAGGAATGGTTCAAAAATAATTTTAAAATTTTGAATATCAGCAAACAACGTTTTCATTTTTTCCGAGTAGGCTATTTTTATTTTCATACCTCCAATACCAATCCATCATAAGCCAAAAACACATTTTCGGATAGTTCGCTCTGAACCACATCGTGTAAACCCATTCGGTGGCTTAGGTGGGTAAAATACGCTTTTTCGGGCTTCAATTCTTCCACCAATACAATTGCCTCTTCTAAGGTAAGGTGTGACCAATGTTCGGTTTTCTTCAAGGTATTGAAGACCACAATTTTACTGCCTCTTATTTTGTCCAACTCTTGTGGGGCAATGTACTTGGCATCGGTAATATAGGTAAAATCACCCAATCGAAACCCCAATACAGGCATTTTTCCGTGTATCACTTCAATGGGAATTACTTTCACGCCATTTACTTCAAAAGGTGTATCGGCATAAATCGTGTGTGCTACAATGCTCGGTGCGCCAGGATACCTGTTTTCGGTAGGAAAAGCATAAGGAAACGACATTTTCAAGGCGTGTTGGGTGGCGGTGTTGGCATAAATCGGCAAGTCCTTGTCGGTGAGATGGTTGTATGCACGCACATCGTCTAAGCCCGCTGTGTGGTCTTTGTGTTCGTGGGTGAACAACACCGCATCTAACCGAACAATACCTGCCCTCAACATCTGTTGGCGAAAATCAGGTCCTGTGTCAATCACCCAGTTCTGCCCCTCTATTTCCACTGCAATCGAAGTTCGCAGCCTTTTGTCCTTGCTGTTGATAGACAAACACACCTCACAAAGGCAGCCAATGACTGGCACTCCCATTGAAGTTCCTGTTCCTAAAAAAGTTATTTTCATCTGTTTCGGGATGCGTTTTGATTTGATGGATTCTATTCTTCGACCAACTGTTTGTAATAGATTTTTGATTTGTCTTCCAATTCTTCAACGTCCACTTCAATTTGCCTCAAAATCTCTATTAGCGACAATATCCGTGCTTCAGTAGAGTGGTATCTATTGATAACCACCACCTTTTTGCTTTCCAAAATACAATAGCCTGTACTAAAACTACCCTTTCCTGTTCGCACTTCGTAGCCAATCTCTTGGAGCAAATCCTCCATTTTCTGCAAAGTATGTTTGGTGTATTTGAGCATGAAATGAAAATTAAAATGCAAAGTAAAATAAAAAAAATGAACCCAACGGTAACATCCTCCCATTGAAGTTCATAAAGAGGCAAACAAATCATTTTAACCTTTTAACCTTTTAAAAATTAAATACCATGAAAACTTCAAAATTTTTCGGAATCCTATTGTTTGCTTTCTTTTCTTTTTTCCTTCAATCAAATGCTGCATTTGCACAAAGAACCATCAGTAAATCAACCACTACAAATGCACGAATATCCAACAAGATTGATTTGAGTAAAGTTTTGGTCTGCAAACCGAATAGTTTTTATGCACCTTATGTAACCTTCGCCCAAAAATCACCCAATTACAATGTGATGGCTGTCAATGTGACCTTGGTTTCTTTGTGGAATCACTTCACAGGTCAAGCCGCAGGAAGGCTCACTTACAATGCCAGCACTTGCAGTTTTGTTGGAACAATTGACTTTAGATTCAGCGACCGTCTTTATGCCTTCCCCAACTGCAATAATTCGGGCGGAATTTATTTTCCTCAATACCCCTTCGATCCCAATCGTTTGGACAAAGCACAAATCAGCATCAACGCTACAACAGGTGTGGTCAGCCTTCAATTGTGGGGCAGCAAAACCTTCGATACCACTGTCACCAAAGGCATCATCAATGGTTTTGAAAAATCTGCTAATATGATGATTGCCATTACTTCAAAACAGGAAGAAATACCGATAATCAAGTAATGGAGGTGAGGTGTATAACTACTTCAATTACATTTTAAGCAACAAAGGCTTTGTAAGATAGAACTTACAAGGCCTTTGTTGTTTTGGTGTTTCTATGGATATGAATAAAGTAAGTATTTGTTTTGAAGGAGTAGGTAAGTAAAAAAAATGAAATGTAGAAAATAAACCTTGAATTTTGATTATAAATTTGTTTATTCCTTTTTTTTAATTAAATTGCAATCAGTAATTTTTATTAACCATTAAATGTATTTAAAATGAAAAAAAGAATAATTTTACTATTTGTCGTAACTGTGTGTGTGTGTGTGATTTATAGTTGCACAAAAGATGACAATAGCTCTGTTGCTCCTACCTTACAAGGTTTTTCTGCCAATAAAACAACTTCTATGAATTACACTTACACTGGTGTCGTAGAGCAAAATGGCAGATTGGTTTTTGATGATTTAGATGCTTTTCATATTGTGTTAGACTCATTGGAAAGAAATGATTCCATCTTTTTTGCTACAAATCCCGAACCTGATTTAGTTGATGCTAATGGCAATAATATTTTAGGAGAGAATCCTGTTTTAGATGACTTTGAAGACGCATTTTCTAATTTCACTTCTTATCATCGAAAAATAGAAACAGATGAGATAAATACAATGAATGCAGGAAACGAATATGATACTCAACCATTAACTGAAGATGATATTCTTGCAACAGTTCTAAATGAAGACGGAGAACTACAAATTGGAACAACAATATACAAAATATTAAACGAATGCCAAAGATTATTTATTCATAATGAAGATGAAGCGGCATTGCAACGTTTTAATAATGGAACTACGAATCCTATTTTTGAGCCTAACCTTGTTAATCATAGCGTATGTTTTAAAATTGGTAAATTTGAAAATGAACATTGTATTCCTTATTTTTCATATTATGTTAGCAATACAAATGGCTTAAATGTAAGTTTTTACAATAATTCTATACATGGTTTAGGTATTAACCCAACACTTACATGGGACTTTGGAGATGGAAATACCTATACCTCTCCAAATACATGGACTGTTCCCGATCACACCTATGCACAAGCAGGTACATATACAGTGTGCTTAAGAATGACAGGTGATTGTGTAGAACAGTATTGTCAGAATATAACTGTGGGAAATGTTTCTGCTACTTGTTTTGCAAATTGGACATTTGAATTTAGTAATGCTGCTTTCACTAATGCTAGTTTTTTTAACTCTTCTTATAGTACATCTTCATCAGGACTTACTTATAGTTGGAATTTTGACGATGGGAATTCAACCTCTACTCAACAAAATCCGTCTCATACTTTTTCTACTCAAGGCTCATATAATGTTTGCTTAACTGTTACAGATGTTAATAATCAATGTTCCGATACTGAATGTCAAGAAATCGAAGTGGGATTATTAGATAATGGTTTATGTGTATGTTTTCCAAGCCGATGGCAATATGATAATGTTACTATAGGTGATAGAAGAATGAAAAAGACAATAGGAATCGAAAGTTTACCCACAATTGGAATTTCTCATGTTATATCAAAAACACGATTCAGAAAACGAGGAACTGCAAATCTATGGTGGAAAAAAAGAGCTGATTTTATTGCTGCTGAACTGTCAGGACAGGTTTATACATCTCCAAGTGTACAGATTATCCCTACCTGTGGTCCTAAAGTATCTATTGAGGCTTTCAACCCTAGATACAACAGATCAAAAGCTAGGGCTATATGGCATCGTGTTCCAACAGGACCGATAAGAATAAAAGAAGTAGGAATAGTTCTAGGTGGGCATCAGTTAGAGGATGATGGTTTTACTTTCCCCCCAGAAATTTTCCCTTTACCCAATAGTTGTCCTTTCTAAATATAACAATCTAAAGATGGTTCTTTCAATTAGATAAAAAATTGAAGGAGCCACCTTTATTTAAATGTTTTCTTATGAAAAAAAAGATACTCGTTTTTATATTTTACTCTTGTTTTGCTTCAATATGTATTCATGCTCAATCTTATGAGTTTGATTTTTTTTCAGAATCTTACATACCTATAGATTCAAATAAATCCACTATTATATTAAAATCAATAAATTGGAGCTGGTCACCATTGAACAGTCAATATTATGCTCCTATCGGCTTTATATTTGAAATAGAAGAATCTCAAAATGATTCTATTTTTATTTCTCCTCAAGGATTCGTGAATTTCTTCCAAAACTGCAATGCTAATCAATTTGGAGACGTTGTTCCTCCTATATTGTATGCTTATTTCTCAGCTTTTGATGATAGAGGATGGTGGTTTGGAGATGGAGAGACCCCAATGACTACCATACACTACCTCACAGAAGGGGAAGAAGGTAATAGAATTTTCAAAATAGAATGGAAAAATGTGGGCTTTTTTGATTCTATTGGAGAAGGTGACGATTTTGTGAATTTTCAAGTATGGTTGTATGAGTCAGACAATAGTATAGAGATTCATTTCGGAGCTAGTTTTATTACCAATACAAATGATGAAGATACATGGTTTTATTTTGATGGTCCTCTTATGGCTTGGATTTACTATACCGATTGTGAATTAACCGCAGATGAGCCTGATATGCTTCTAATAACAGGGGATGAAAACAACCCTAACCATCAGTTTGTCACTACTGAAGAATTTGTGGCACTTGGAATAAAAACAATTGACAATGCCCCCAACAAAAATATGGTTTATCAATTCAAGCCTACTTCTGTTGACATTGAAGAAGAAAACGATTTTGCTTCACAGTTAAAACTTTATCCCACAATTGCAGATAACAACTTGACCTTAACTTTCAGCAAGCCAATTGTTCAAGAATACAATATTGAAGTTTATACTATTGAAGGTGAATTATTGAAAACTCAAAGTTCAAACACCTCCAATGAAAACATTGATGTTGCGGATTTGCCAAAAGGTCTGTACCTTTTGAAGGTAAGAAACCAAGAATGGAATCAGATATTTCGTTTTATAAAACCTTAAAATCATATCAACTATGAAAACAATACTTACTTTCTTCCTCGTTTCCCTTTTCCTTCAATCCCCAAACATTGAAGCCCAAAACCAACCTTTTTACGCAGGAATTTCTCTTGGAGTAGGAGGAACTTTTACACACTTAGACGAAAATGTAGGAAAGGTTCAACTTGTAGGGATAAATTATCCATTACCCGTTGAAGTTTTGTTGGGGTATCGGTTGAATAACTCTTTTGCTGTTCAACTTACAGGAGGATTTCACAATAAAACCTATCAAGTTTCACCTGATAAGTTTTTTCAAAACGCCAATGCACCTACTATTGGATATGGGTTTGGACAGAACAGAAGTAGTCCACATATCGGTGTCAATCTATTGTATCGAAAATCTATTGGAACATCTTCTAAGCATTTTATAGGTGGTCTAATTGGGTACAGTAGAATATGGTATTACGCTGATCGTCCGAGTACGGGTACTTGCAATGATTTTGAGGGTTCTGTCTTTCCCAAAGACTGTGAAGATGGTGGTGTAATAGTAAACTTTGACTTTGAAGAAGCCAATAATCACTTCCTCACTTTTGGAGCTTTTTACGAAAAAACAATTGGCAAAAACGCCAATAGAACTTTGCGATTGGGTTTGAATTACCGCAAAGGAGGAGGAAAGGTAACGCCTGTTGGAGGGGAAATCTATTATTTTGAGAATGACGAACGAGCGGAAACTGTCAATTTTTACAGCAATGGCTCGATGTTGTCTTTTGAAGTTGGGTATATGTTCGGGTTTGGGAAAGAAAAAAACTAAATACTCACACCTCCCTCTCATACACATCCTTCAATGCCCTCAACAAAGTAGGGGAGTCAAACACAAATCCCTCACCTTCAATTTTTTCGGAAGAAACGTTGATGCCCTCCAATACTGCATCTGCCATTTCACCCAAACCCAATCGAAGCCCAAATTCGGGAACAGGTACTGCGATTTTGGGACGATGCAAGGCTTTGGCGATGGTCAAAACAAAGTCTTTATTGGTTACAGGATTTGGGGCAACTCCGTTGTAAATTCCGTCCATGCTTTCATCTTCAATGGCTTTGATGTAGATGTTGCAGAGGTCGTCAATGTGAATCCATGAGTAATAATGCTGACCATCACCAAAATACGTTCCCACCCCAAATTTGACGGGCAAGGCAATTTTAGCCAATGCGCCACCTTTTGTCGAAAGCACCAAACCTGTGCGGATAGCTACGGTTCGCAAGTTCAACTCGCTCATTTTGAAGGTAGCTTCTTCCCAAACTTCGGTCACATCACTCAAAAAACCTGTTCCTTTTGCAGCTGTTTCTCTTTTCACTTCTTTGCCGCTGTCACCATAATAACTGATTCCAGACGAGCCAATAAAAGCCTTTACCTGATTCGGTACTTTTTGGAGGGATTCATACAGTAAATTAGCACTTTGAATACGGCTGTCAATGATTTCTTTTTTGCGGCTGTCCGACCACCTTTTATCTGCAACCCCTGCCCCTGCCAAGTGTACGATGTAATCCGCAGTAGCGATTGCAGCCTCATCAATTGTCTTTTTTTTGAGGTCCCATTGATACACTTCAATGTCCTTTTGAGTTCTATTTGAACGGCTTAGGTGAGCTACCGCAAAACCTTTTTGCAGCAATAATTGACTCAATCGTGTACCAATCAATCCCGAACCGCCTGTAATCAATACCTTTTGCATCTATTGTTAATTTGTGTTTTGAAGGTTAATAACATCAATATGTCCAATAGGTTGCTAATTATTTCTTATTTTTGGAACTTTAACTATCGGTCGGAATAAAACTACCTTTCCCTCCGATATAGTAAAACACAAACCTCGAAACCATATCTTTCAAATTAAAAATAATCATTTTATGATAAGCAAATTCCTCAGCAGACAATCGTTGGCTTTTGTGTTGGCGAGTATATTTATTTTATTTTCGGGCTGTTCCTCCAATAGTGGTGGAGATGGTGGAAAAGTAGTAAGCAAAAAAGAAGGCGACAATACTGTGGTATTGCACGAGTTATCTGACCCCGACTTTTTGAATCCTTTTGTATCTACTTCTGCAAACTCTACTTACATTGAGTTGAATATGATCCAACAATTGTTGGCTATAGACTTCAAAACCCTTGAATTGGTGGGGTCTTTGGCAGTGGGTCGCCCCGAAATCAAAGAAATTGAAGAGGGAGAATATGCTGGTGGAATGTCTTTGGTGTATGAGATTCGACCCGAGGCAACCTGGGATGATGGTACGCCTATCATTGCAGATGATTATATTTTTTCGGTGAAAGTGGTGAAAAACCCCAAAGTGAATGCAGGTTCACTTCGCCCTTATATGAAGTTCATCAATGACATAGTAGTCGACCCAGAAAACCCCAAAAAATTTACCATTTACTCCAAGGAACGCTATATCTTGGCGGAGGTATTCAGTGGTTATTATATCTATCCTCCAAAGGTATATGACCCGAACAATTTGATGGGTAAATTCACGCTCAAACAAATGAGTGACCCTAAATTTGACGACACTGCTTACCCCGAATTGCAGGAATTTGCAGATATGTTCAACTCTTCTAAATATGCTCGTGAAGTAGGTTTTGTGCAAGGTTCTGGCCCTTATGAATTTGCAGGTTGGGAAACAGGGCAACGCATTACATTGAACCGCAAAAAAGATTGGTGGGGTGATAAGGTAAAAAACGCACCTCAATTGGCTGCAAATCCTGATAAGTTAATCTATAAAATTCAAAACGACTGGACGACTGCCGTAACAGATATGAAAGATGAAGGTATGGATGTAGCGAGAGGTGTACGTTCGGGTGACTTTGTGGATTTACAAAGCAATGAACGCTTTACACAACTCTACAACATGCACACTCCAACCCAATTGTCTTATGATTACATTGGCTTCAATATGAAAAACCCAAAATTGGCGGACAAACGAGTACGACGTGCGATTGCTCATTTGGTGGACAAAGACCAAATCATCAAGGTATTGTTGAAAGGATTGGGCGAACCTGTTATAGGGCCTATTCACCCAACCAAACCTTACTACAACAAAGACCTCAAAAACATCGAATACAATGTAGATAAAGCCAAAGCACTCTTGGCGGATGCAGGCTGGACAGATACAAATGGCAATGGAATCGTTGATAAAGAAATTGACGGGGAGTTGGTAGAAATGAAATTGGAGTACAAATACAATTCGGGTAACGACCGCCGAAAAAATACGGGGATTTTATTGAAGGAAAACGCCAAACGGGCTGGTATCGAAATAGATGTAGTGACTCGTGAATGGACGGTTTTCTTGGAAGATACCAAAAAACGAGATTTTGAACTTTTCTGTGCTGGATGGGTACAGTCGCCAATTCCAGACGATTTGACTCAAATTTGGCACACTGAATCGGATCATCCCGATGGTGACAACCGTGTGGGTTTTGGCAATGCAGAATCTGATAAGGTGATTGATGAAATTCGTGTGACTTTAGATCCTGCCAAACAAAAAGATTTGTACTACCGCATTCAGGAAATTATCTATGAAGAACAGCCTTATGTATTTTTGGTTTCGCCCAAAGAACGCATCATTATTCACAGTCGCTTCGACAATGCCGAACCTTCGGTGAACCGTCCTGGGTATGACCAAAATGCCTTTGTACTTCGACCTGCTACACAAGTGGCGGATAAGCAGTAGGGTAGTGATTGGTGAATTGGTGATTAGTAAATAGTGATTAATTGAACAGGGGTTTATCAGTAACGAGTCACCAGTTACCGATAACCAATCACTACAATAAGGTCTTCAAAAAAACCTCTCAAATAAATTTGGGGGCTACAAAACCATAAGAAAACAAAGAAACCATGTTTCAATACATTATAAAACGTCTCATCATTTTCATTCCAACCTTGTTCATCATCTCTCTGATGGCGTTTGGATTGAGTAAAATGGCTCCTGGTGACCCTGTAGAACTCATCAATAGAGGGGGATTGAGTGCGGGCGATGGCGGACAATTGGCGGATATGTTGGCAACCGAGCAAACTTACCTGCAAACAGCCGAACGCTTGGGCTTACACAATCCAGTTTTCTACCTTTCCTTGTCGCCTATTTCACAATCTGATACACTCTACAAGGTGATAAAACAAGGACATCAAACGATGTTGAAGAATTTGACGGGGCAGTATGGCAATTGGCAGCAAATTTCGGATTATTACAAGAGTTTGCGGACGATGGAAAGGGAGATTTACAAAGTCGCTCCCGATAGTGCCAATTACAATCCCCGTCGAAAAGCAAGAAGAGCTGTTGTCGACTTGTTTATGGAACACAAAGACAACAAGATTACCCGTTTGTTGGAGGACATCAATGCCGCAACGAAAACGGATAGTTCCATGTTCGTGCTTCAAACACCCGCTCAAAACTTGCTCAGTAGTTATGAAAAGGTGAAAAGTGAGGCTACTCCTTCAAAGAATTACATTCCCTCTTTGAAGTTCTACGGATTTGACAATCAGTACCATAAGTGGATAACAGGATTTTTTGTGGGTGATTTCGGTTATTCGTATCAAGACAATCGCCCAATTTCGAGCAAGATGTGGGATGCTATGCGCTGGACTCTGATTATCAACTTTATATCCATCTTATTGGCATACATTCTTTCAATTCCGATTGGGGTGAATACGGCTATCCGAAAAGATTCGACTTATGATAGGGTGGTAACAACAATTTTGTTTTTGCTCTATTCTCTACCCGTTTTCTGGACAGGAACGCTATTGATTGTCTTTTTTACCACGCCAGAATACGGCAGTTTCTTCAATCTATTTCCGACGGGGGGCATCACTGACCTTCCTCCTAGTGCGCCGTTTATGGATAGATTTTGGGACTTGGCGCATCACTTGATTTTACCTGTGTTCTGTATCACTTATGGTTCGTTGGCGTTCATCTCTCGACAAATGCGGGGTGGTATGTTGACGGTTATTCGCCAAGATTTTATCCGTACTGCAAGGGCGAAAGGATTGGAGGAGAAACAAATCATCTGGAAACACGCTTTCCGAAATTCACTCTTTCCGATTATCACCTTGTTTGCCTCTGTATTTCCATTAGCGATTGCAGGGTCAGTGGTGATTGAAGTGATTTTCAGCATTCCTGGGATGGGTAAACTCCTTTTTGATTCGATTATTTCAAGGGATTGGCCTGTGGTTTATACCATTTTGATGTTGGCTGCAATCTTGACAATGGTGGGAAATCTGATTGCAGATATGCTGTATGCAGTGGCAGATCCGAGGGTGACATTTAATGAGAAGGCTTGATAAATGGTTTGATGGATGCATTGTTCTATGGTTGTATTGCTAAACTGTTTTATTGGTACTTATAAAATTCAGCAATTCAACCATTCAGCAATTCAACCATTCAACCATTCAGCAATTCAACAATTCAACAATATAACAGTTTAACAATTCTTACAGATGTTATTTAGTAACAAGAAAGAAAAACAGATAGAGGAACACATCCTTCAAAACGAAAATCGTGACCAAAGTTATTGGGCTATGGTGAAGCGGCAATTCTACAAGAACCGTTTGGCGGTGTGGTCTTTGCGAATATTTTATATCATATTTTTTCTCGCTGTGTTTGCCGATTTTTTGGCGAACGAAAAACCGATTGTCGCCAAATTGGATGGGGAAGTGTATTTTCCTGTCATGAATGGCTATGCGGTCAATTTGGGACTGAGTAGTTGGGAAGATCAGTTTGTGACCAAACGATGGGATGAACACAACTACGATTTTGTGATTTTTCCTCCGATTCCTTACTCTCCGACGACAATTGATGTTTTCAATACCGATTATGTAGGGCCTTTCGACAAACAGGAGGTAAAGTCGCTGCGTTGGAAACATTGGATGGGGACAGACGAATTGGGTCGAGATACGGCAGCTGGAATGATTTATGGCGCAAGGGTAGCAATTGCAGTGGGGGTGATAGCGATGTCAATTTCTACGATTATTGGTATTCTGATTGGCGCATTGGCGGGTTATTTTGGGGATAACCGCTTGAAAATGTCCCGTATTCGTTTGTTTTTAAATATTGTTGGTTTAATCATTGCGGTTTTTTATGCCTTCATTGCTCGTTCTTATTACTTCTCGAATGCCGATGAGGAGGGAGGTTTGCTGCAACAGTTTGTGATTAGCCTCTTCATTTTTGTAGGGGTCATGGGTATTGCCAACTTGCTATCGTCCTTTTTGAAGCAAATTAGTTGGTTGGGTGAAAAGGTGACGATTGCAGTGGATATTTTGGTGATGCGTGCGATTGAAGTCCTCAATTCGATTCCGAGATTGCTGCTAATTTTGTCCATTGTAGCGATTACCGAACCTTCGGTCGTGAATGTGATGGTGATTATTGGCTTGATTTCGTGGACAGGAATTGCTCGTTTTATTCGGGCGGAACTTTTGCGAGTGCGTAACTTGGAGTATATTGAAGCTGCTCAGGCTTTGGGTTTTAGTGAAAAACGCATTATTTGGCGACATGCGATTCCGAATGCGCTGACTCCTGTGTTGATTGCGATTGCTTTTGGAGTGGCTTCTGCGATTTTGATTGAAGCCTTTTTGTCCTTTTTGGGTATTGGCTTGGCGGCAGAGGATGTGACTTGGGGTTCGCTGCTGAATTTGGCTCGTGGAAAGTTTGCGGCTTGGTGGTTGGCGATTTTCCCTGGTTTTGCGATTTTTATTACAGTGACGATTTTTAATTTGTTGGGAGAGGGATTGACGGATGCGCTAGACCCGAGGTTGAAGCAGTGAGAGGAAATTCAAATTCAAAATTCAAGTACAAATTCAACATACTTTAGTAAAACAACACAAACAAGGTCTTATGAAAGAGCTAATCATTATTCTCTTGACCATACTAATGGGAGCAAATTCATTTGCACAGCAAAATCCAACCGAACAGGCTCAACCCATTGTTGAAGAAGGGAAAAGACTCTACAAATCTGAAATGGCTTCTTGGCACGGAACAGATTTATTTCTTGAGCAATATACAAATCAAGAGAATATTGGAGGATATTTTTCCTACTCGGAAGAGGACACTTCAAAATGTGTTTTTTTTTCAAAAGAAGATATTCCAAAAATAATCGGAACTATTGCCTTTGATTCTACTTTCAACACCGAAACAGCAATAATTGATATCAAGGAGAGAAAATTTTCAAAAATAGAAGAAGGTTTGTATGAAATTCGCAATAAGGCATTGAATTTAATACAGTCGGATACATTATTTAAATTATATGAAAACACAAATTTTAATTTAATCCCCATCATACATAACAAAGAAAAGAAAGTATATATATTGACAGGTCCCTCAGTAAGTGGGGTGGTAATTTTTGGCAATGATTATCTGATTACTTTCGATGAGGAAAATGAAATTGTAGATAAGAAACAATTGCATAAAAATCTGATACCGATAGAATATGGAGAGGAAAGAGAAGATGGACAAATCGTAGTAGGAGCTGTTCATTCACACTTACCTGAAACAGGAGAATTTATCACCGCAACAGACATTTGTACACTCATGCTTTATGCAAAGTATGCACAATGGAAATCGCATAATGTTGTGTCGGAAAAATACTTGAATATTTGGAATTGCGAAACCAATACCTTGACTGTCATTTCAATGGATGCAGTGAGAGCAATGGATAATCATCAAGAAAAGAAGGAAAAGAGAGGCAAAAAGAAGTAGAAAAGCAAAAAATGATTTCATGAAATTATTCTGAACAAATTGCTATCCAAAAAGCCTTTATGAACATCCATAAAGGCTTTTTTATTCAACCAAGATAAAAAAATAAACACTTCAAATCATTCAACTTTGTGAAAAAACGCAAACTTTCCCTTCAACTTTAAAAAAGGCTTTTCAAAAAACTGATAGCTTATCCAAGCAATCGCCCAACTGATGCCAAAAGCCATTGCCGTTTCGATCACCAAAACCCCTGCAATACTGTCATTCCAACCCATTTTTTTGGAGAGGATGAGTGCAGCCAAAATACCCACAAAATGTAGGCAGTACAAACCATAAGTCATTTGTCCCCAACGGGTGAGACGTTGCCAGTTTTTCATTTTGAAGAAGGAGTGATGACTGTAATTTTGCTCCAAAAGAATAAAGGCAAAAAAGAAGGAGTAAATGAGTCTTGAAGTAATTTGAAGGAAAGGGAAAGGGAAAATACTTTTCTCAAACAGAATCAAAACGAAACCAATTAGGTAAATTCCAATAATTGTTTTTCGGTTTAACCCTTCAAAATAAGCCCGAAACGCAGGTAAATAATAACTGCAATAGGCCATCACTCCTCCCACACACATATCCGAAATAACGCTGAAAGTGTGGTAATACATCACCATATAATCATAGTAGTGAACACTCCGAAACACCAATGAGCCAAATATTAAAATAACGAAAGCTTTGAGATAGTGCTTTTTGGGGAGAATACTCAGCAGCAAAGGCCAAAACAAATAGAACTGCTCTTCAATCGAAACCGACCACAATACACCCAGAATCGTAGCATCGGGTAATCCGTTCCACAAATCACTGAAATTGCCGAGGAAAAAAGCGTACAAAAAAGGGCTTGCAGTTTCGTTTGCAGCCGTTCCCATTACCTGCTTCAATATCGGAAATCCCACAAAACCAATCAATAAGACTGCATAGTACAAGGGCCAAATTCGCAAGATTCTACGGACATAGAAGTAAGGAATGTTGATTTTTTGGTAAGTTTCTTTTTCGTTGATGAGAAGGTAGGTAATGAGGAAACCCGATAAGACAAAAAAGAAATTCACCCCCATATCTCCGTTTTTGAACAGAAAATCGGCGACTTGATAGATGCTACTTTCTTTTATCCACGCCAATTCGGTGTGAAAAGAATGATGCATAAATACGCCAAAGAAAGCGAAGAAACGCAAGCCATCGAGGTTCTCGAAGTAAATTTGTTTTTTGATGGTAAATAAGGAATTAGGGGTGAGAAATAGTTGTCCTCAAAAATACGGATTGTTTGAGAACTATTGGAGTGCCTATCAAACTATGAATACCTATTTTATTGTAACTCATTAGAAATCAAAACACTCAAAATCCAATCACTTATCACCAATCTACTAATCACTACCCAACCCCATCATCCCTACCAATCGCCTAATAAATTCTGTTCCTTTCTCCAATTGCTCACAACTGATAAACTCATTTGCCCGATGCGCTTGAGCGATAGAACCAGGCCCACAAATCACCGCCTCAAAACCGCCTTCCGAAAATTGCCCCGCCTCCGCTGCAAAAGCAACCGTCTGCAATTCTTCTACACCCGTCAACTCTCGAATCAAACCCACAACCGATAGATGCTCAGGCGTATCTAAAGGTGGAACAGGTGGATGATGGGCTTCAGTGGTAATGCCAAAATCGGCAAAACGCTGTTGAAGAATTTGCTCTCTTTCACTGCAAAAGGCTTCAAAATCTGCCAAAATATCCTCCACCTTGTCTTGTGGAATCGTCCGCAAATCCCAACAAAAACTACATTTATCCGCTACAATATTGTGTGCTACACCTCCTTCAACCATTCCAATGTGAATCGAACTATGATTGGGTTCAAATCGGTTGTCTATATGCCCTACTGCAATCAATTCCTCCATTTTGTTTTCGAGCCACAAAATCAGTCGAGCTGCTTCGTGTATCGCACTCACTTCCTGTTTGATGCGGCTGCTATGCCCCGCCGAACCATTGACAGTTGTTTGAAAAACGGCAATCCCCTTTTGCCCCACCACAGGCTGCAACAAAGTGGGTTCACCAATAATCGCATATTTGGGTTTTTCAGCATAGGTATTTTTGATGGCTTCCACCAACATTGGTCCACCCAAACACCCTACCTCTTCGTCAAAGGAAAAGGCGAGGTAAATGGGTTTTTGAAGATCTGCCACCAACATCTCAGGAACTACCGCCAAACAACACGCCAAAAATCCCTTCATATCTGCCGAGCCCCTTGCATACAATTTCCCCTCTTTTTCAACCAATTCAAAAGGATTTGTATCCCACTTTTGACCTTCAACAGGCACGACATCGGTATGTGCCGACAAAATCACTCCGCCGTCCACAGCAGGCCCAATTCTGCAATGCAAGGCAACTTTCGTTTTTTCGTCATTGTAGGCTAAGTGGTATTCCACGCCTAAATCGGTCAAATACCTCTTGATGTATTCGATGATTTCGAGGTTGCTTTGTCCGCCTAAGATGGGGTAGGAAATGAGGTTTTGGAGGATGGTTTGTGTGGGGGGCATTGGGGGTTATTTTTTGTTTTTGAATTTGAATCTTGCATTTGAGTTTTTAGGTCGCCTCTTGCAGCAATCCCTCCAAAAATCCCTTAAAATCCTCCACAAAATTGTCATATTCACTCGTTGCAGGGCCTGTGAATCCTGTATGAATCCGCCGAACCTCTCCGTTTCGGTCAATAAAAATGGTGGTCGGAAAAGATTTCACCTCATCCAGCATCGGCAAACTCTCGGAAGCACCTTCTTTGGTCGCTTTGCCCGCATAGAGCATATCATACTGAATGTCAAATCGTTCTTGGTATCGCTCCAATTGAGGTTTGGCACTTTGCAGGTTGTTGGCTTTTTCGTAGGCGAGTGCGATGACCTCTAAGCCCTGGTCTTTATAGGTTTTATAGACATCGCTATAAAAAACCGTTTCGTCCATACAGTTCGGACACCAAGTACCCATGATTTGAACCAACACCACTTTACCTTTGTATTTGGGGTCATCAAGTGTTACCTTTTTGCCCTTCAAATTGGGAAAACTGAAGGCCAACTTATCATAGCCTTTTTTGAGTAGGGTCATTTTGTTGGGGTCTGCGAGTGTTGCGGTATCGCTGCGGTAAAAATACATATCCGCCTCATAGTGAGTTCCTGACCAAAACGTTCCGACCAAATCGCCCCCTTCACCCATTTCTGCTTTGAACAAAAAAGCGTGGGCGCCATCAAAAGCCGACAGGCTTATCTCTTTGCCATTCGCCAAGCCTTCGAGGTAGCGGTAGTCACCTGTAGGAGTCATAAAAGTACCTGATATGATTGGGCCATTTTGCTTGAATTCGCCAATCGCATCGTCTTTTCCAGAACGGTCTTTGGCGATGAACATTCCCTGCCAACGTCCTTCAATGTTGACATCAGGATCATTGACCGTTTTCGTATCAAATCGAGTACTGTCATTGTAGCGGGCATAAAAAGGGAGTTGGTAATCATCGCCTCTTGCATAGTCGTGCCATTCGCCCATGATCCGCATGGGATGCCATTTGCCTTTCAGTTCAGAGTCAAAGACAGGTAGTTTGATAAAAACAGAATCTTCGGTGAAGGTAATATCTTCTACATCAATGCGTTCATCGGCGTTGAGGATGGTCATTTTCAGTTTACCATCTTGCTGTTCGGTGATATCAAAATTGAAGTTCAACTCTTCTGAACCCAACCCGATTGAGCCTCTCCAACGTCCTTCCAATAAATTGGTGGGTGCATTGTCTTTGGTAATAATTTGCCCATCTTCGCTGTTATTATTGCAGGAAACAAAGAATAATGCTGCCAATAAAAGCAAACTCAATGCCGAGTAAGAAGAAATGAATTTTAAACGGCTGATATTTATTTTTTTGTGATTTGAATTGGCATTTGATTCTTGAACTTGATATTTTCTGTATTGCATCTTGGGCAGAATTTTTATAAATAAAAAAAGAACGATGTTTAGAAAAATATTATTGTTAGTAGGTATTGGCTTATTGGGTTGCCAAAATAATCAAAACCAAGCACTTTCTCCAACGATTCCTTCTACAAAACCCAGTACAAAAAAAGAAGTTTTTAATTCGACTGCAAAGGTTGAAAAAAAAGCTCCTGCTACACCTGCAATTAAGACAAAGGAAACGCAAGCTGATACAACTGATGGAAAAAATCTTGTAGCAACTACAACAGCAACGCCTGCTACTTCAATGCCCCAAAAATACCAATTCCCGTGGCTGCAAAATTATGAAACTATCAATATGTTGGCAAACCGAATTGCAACACCTCCTGATTATGAACGCTTGCCTGCACCTAACCATTCTTTTGCTGAATGGTTGAGAAATATTCCATTGAAGGAAGGAAATCCTCCTGTGTATCTTTTCAATGGACAAAAAAAAGGAAACCAACAAGCTCAATTTGCAGTGATAAACATGGATGTAGGCAAGGAGGATTTGCAGCAATGTGCGGATGCAGTGATGCGTTTGAGAGCTGAATATTTGTTGGCGACCAATCAGTTGGAAAAGATTCACTTCAATTTTACCAATGGCGACAAATGCGATTATCCAGCATGGAAAAAGGGGGTTCGTCCTGTCATTAACGGCAACAAAGTCAGCTGGTTGCAGAAAGCACAACCCGATGCTTCCTACGCAAACTTCAAAAAATACATGACCAAAGTTTTTCAGTTTGCAGGCACACACTCCTTGAGCAAAGAAATGAAGCCCGTTCGCCAATTGGCAGATATTGAAGCTGGGGATGTGTTTATTTATGGCGGTTTTCCTGGTCATGCAGTGATGGTAATGGATGTGGCGGTGCATCGAGAAACGGGTGAAAAAGTGTTCCTATTGGCGCAGAGTTATATGCCTGCTCAGGAAATGCACATATTGAAGAATCCGAATGTAGGAGAAAATACTCCGTGGTATCCCGCTGATTTTGAAGGAAAGTTGTTTACACCTGAATGGACTTTTGAGCAGGAACAATTGAAGCGGTTTTAGTTTTTTTCAACCAATTTCAGCTTTTAGTGTTACTGTTTTTCAAACTCCCCCTGCAATGATATTTGAAACCACTTATCAGGATAAAGACATTATCCGTACCATTAATCAACATCTCGGCAATTCCTATTCTTTATGGCAACGCTTCAAAATGGGCGGTATCGGGTCTAAACGCATGATGGTTGAGCAGTACAGCGCACATTTCACCCCTTATTTCTCTATGGATGCAGACATTTCTTATGCCAATATCGAACTGCGTCCCAAAGGTATTTTGATTCATTTCAACAAAAGACTGCATCAGTTTTCATGGATCATTCCTTACCATCACTTAGAGATTTCTCAAAAGGATTGTTTTGGTATTCATGGTCAATATCGCTTTATATTGTTCAAGAAGAATCGCTATTTTACTGAGAATATAGCATTTATCAATAGGCTCATGATATTGAAGGAAGAGTTTTTAAGCATATTCATTGAATAATACGGTAGCAGACTTTTGAAGCTTACTCCTAAAAACATAAGAGAATTACAAATTCGTATTTCCTTCAAAAGTCTGTTCAAAACAAAATTTGATGTCAAATCATTAGATTACTCCCCTTTCTCCCCTTCTGTTTTTGGAGGCATCCAAACATCATAGTTGGGTGTATTCAATGCCAAATAACGTTCGGGTGACGTTTGGCTCAAAATATGAGGGCGTAGTTTTCCCTCCAATGCCTGAACATCATACAATTCCTCAACAACGGATGGAAAACGAATATTCCCTACCGAAACACCTGTTGGCAAATGAATGATTTCTACACCACAATGCAGTGGGTTTTGGGCAACAGGCAAGTCTCGAAAAGTAGAAGCATTTTTGCGAAGTTTGGATAGACCTACAAACAAATATTCACCCCATTTGGTCATCCCCCTCAAAAACCCTGGCAACTGGACAATTACCTCATGTTTGCCTGTATTCACATCAATATGAACGACTTGCCCTGTTGCAGACAACAACGCATACAGTTCGCCATCGTACAATCTGGGCGAATGAGGCACAGGTAAATTAGTTGCCACCATTTCACTACTTTCCACATCTATAATCACTCCTCCCTTCAATAAATTGGGTCTCCAACCTTTCCCTTCGTTGGTTGTTCCCAGAGCTGTGGTATATTTTGGACGATCGTTTTGCATCGCCATACCGTTTAGGTGGCATCGGTCGGTCGGTGAATACCCCGTCACAAAAGAAGGTTTCCAAATTGGTGTAAAACTGTATTGATTGTCAATCAAAGAAATACATGAAAATCGAGTATTCACCGCATACAACCCTTCTGCTCCCCAGTGCATATCGTGAAGATCCATCGCCCCTGTATGATAGGTTGCTCTCGGCATATACAATGCATCATAGGTATTGGGTTGGGAGGGATAATTGGTGGTCAAACCTGGGGCATCCGTCCATACACCAACATCGTGTTTGGTTGTGATGGTCATGCGTTTGCCATCAATGACCAAACCCATCGGTCTTTCGAGATCCAAGGAAGCTTGAATTAATTTAGCATCTTTGTCAGGACTAATAAAGATCAGTTTTCCTGCTTGATGGCTAGTCATTGCCAAAGAACCATTCAGTTGAATGAGCAATTCGGCTACATTTGGAGTATAGGTGCAACTAAAAGAAGAAGTTTGTTCCATTTTCTAAGATAAATTAGAATTTTTGTATTGGTTTTTGAAAATATTTTGAGTGCGAATCTCGTGTATTTTGTAAAAAAAAGTAGCAATGGGTTTATTTATTTTTTTAGGAACGATTCAAAAATAACTTTACAAAGTTTATTTCATAAATGGCTGAGTGCAAAGTGCATTTTTATTCGTTCCTTATCGTTATCCATGTCCCAATTCTGGCGTTTGCTGTGACCAAAAATCATGACTCGGCGTATTCAATGCCAAGCGATGTACATTGGTGGTATGGTTCAAGACTCCAGGACGCAGTTTACCATGTAATACTTGAATGTCATACAATTCCTCCACACTCGATTGATAGCGAATATATCCTACGGGAGCACCTGTTGGCAAATGAATGATTTCCACGCCACTATACAGTGCTTTTTGGGCAATTGGCAAATCTCGGAAAGTTGAAGCATTTTGGCGAAGTTTGGACATTCCTACGAATAAATAATCTCCCCATTTTGCCATTCCTCGGACAAATCCCTGCAATTGGGTAATCACCTCATACTTGCCAGTGTTCACATCAACGTGTGCTATTTGACCAGTTGCAGACAACAGCACATATAGCTCGCCATTGTACAATCTAGGCGAATGAGGCATGGGTAAATTGGGTGCGACAATTTCGCTACTTTCCACATCCATAATCACCCCACCTTTCAAGATGTTGGATCGCCAACCTTTGGCTGTATCTGTTGTTCCCAATGCACTTACATATTTTGGGCGGTCGTTTTGCATCGCCATTCCATTGAGGTGACACCTATCGGTCGGCACAAAATCGGTGATGAAAGAAGGTTTCCATTTGGGGGTGAAACTGTACTCATTGTCAATGACCGAAATACACGAAAAGCGGGTATTCACCGCATACAAGCCTTCTGCACCCCAGTGCATATCATGCACATCTACTTCGCCTGTGTAATACACTGCTCTCGGCACATACAAAGCATCGTAGGTCTTGGGTTTTGGAGGATAATTCGGGGCAAGTCCTGGCGCATCTGCCAATACCACGACTTCGTTTTTGGTCGCTATTGCAATGCGTCTGCCGTCTATTGCCAGACCCATTGCTTTCTTGAAATCCCTCGGCAATTGTACCAATTCATTGGGCCCATTGGGGCTGATAAAAATGAGTTTACCTGCTTGATAGGTCGTAATTGCCAATGAACAATCCAATTGCAGTAGCAGTTCGGCTACATTTGGAGAATAAATACAGCTAAAAGGATGAGGAGGTTGTTGCATATTTATTTTAATGATTTTTCAAATTTAATTTATTCTTTGATATACGAAAATTCCTTCAACTTCAAAGGGCTAAAGTCCCCTTTTGGGAGAGGTTAGGGATGGGTTCTCAATGCATTGTCAAAAAACGCCTCCAACTCTCGCACTGCTTGTATATCTTCAAACACTTTGTGTTTATTGGATAAAATTTTACCCCTAAGAGTTTTTCGAAAATCAACATTATTCGCAATCTCCACCGCCAATCGAACATAGTCCGCTTCATCTTTTGCCACTGCATCCAATACGCCAATTTGTTGATAAGCAGCCAAACCATAACGACCACGATGATATTCTGTGGGTAAAGTTACATAAGGCGTGCCGACTGCAAAAGCATCATAAGACGTATTTGCCCCACCTGTGTAATGCAAACTATCCAACAAAACAGTGGTCAATTGCAGTAAACTCAAATAATCGGCTTCTGACATTCGCTCCAAAAATACAATACGGTCTTTCGCTTCTGCAATATTTCGCTGCAATCTTTGGCGAAGTAGTTCGGTGACTTGTGGTTCTTTGTCGTAAATGAATAACAAGATACCCTTTTTGTCTCGCTTCAATATTTCCTTGAAAAGTGTATCCATATCAGGGTGAACTTTGCGGAGGTTCTGCACACAGGCATACAAAGGCACATCTTCGAGTAGTTGAAAATCAACTCTTGTTTTCGGCTTTGCGGGTAAATCGGGCGCATAGTAGTAGGTGGGTAAACGCTCCAATTCTACTAATTTTTCGGTATAGTGGTTTTGACTTTCGGGTGTTTCCAAGAGTTTGCAGGATACATAGTAATCTATCTGTGGAATGCCGCTAGTAGCAGGTGTTCCCCAAGTCATGGACTGTACTTTTGCCAAGCCAAAATAGGGTAGAAAATAGTTGGTAAAATCGGTGCCGACTTCCCAATAATGCAAAAGGTCAAAATTGGCCTGTTGAAGTACTGAAACCGCCTCAGTAATTTTTCTGGGAAGAGAAAGGTATTCGATGTCTTTGCGTTTGATTTTTTGGGTCAAAATCGGCTGACCTGAGGGGTAGCTACATACGATACTGACCTTAAATTTTCGGGTGTTGATGTGGTCTATGATTCCTCGCATACACTTCAAAAAGACTCCTTCGTGTCCATTGGTGACGACAAACCCAATATGTGGGCGACCATCTCCCGTTTTTGAAGGAATGGTTGTGGCCTGCAATTGTTGACGGATTTTTTGGAAATAATTCTCCCAAAACTCTCCGTATTTTTCCTTCAAAGGTTTCTCGAATCGCCCTTGGTAATTGCAGATAAAAGGGGGCTGAGGGCTGTGTTCTTGCCATATATCGGGCTGAAATACAGGTGGATTTTTAAGAGCTATTTGAAGTTGGTTTAATAATTTTTGACGGTAATGACTGATTTCTGCATCACTTTGGTAAATCATGGGCTGCATCCCATTGATTTGCCATTGCAGCCAATCGTTGTTGGGTTGTTGTTCTGCTAAAATTTGCAGTTGTTGTTGGGCTTCATTGAAGTAGCCTCTTTTTTCGAGATTGGAAGCCAAGTTTCGCCTTGATTCTACATAATTGGAATCTCTTTTTAAGGCCCTTCTAAAATATTTGGCCGCATGTTCGCTTTCCTGCAATTGTTCCCAAACACTCCCCAAATTATTGTAGGCAGGGACATAACGAGGATCAATGGAGATACACGTTTCATATTTTTCCTTGGCAGCAGTATATTGACCTATTTCCAAGAGGAGATTGCCCCAGTTGTACCATGATGTGACATGATTTGGATCGGCTTTGATTGCCTTTTTGTATTTCTGTTCTGCTTCCTTGATGCGTCCGATTTTCTTCAATGCGTTGGCATACATAAACCATGCTTCGGCTGAAGCGGGGGCTAAGGTGGTGGTCATTCTAAAGCAACCGATGGCCTGTTCGTATTGCTGCAATTGGAGATGTACTCTTCCGAGGTTGTGGTAAAACATGGGATGTAATTGCTGCTGAATGGCTTGCGAAATGTATTGAATGGCTTCTTGGTGTTGCCCTTGCTGACTGTGGCAGATGCCCAATAAATGAAGAGCATTGGCATTGGTAGGTTGCTGTTGCAGAATTTGGTGGAATCGCTGAACAGCTACTGCAAATTGTCCTTGCTGCATCGCCTGTTGTGCCTGTTGAAAGAGTGTTTGCATGGCGGTAAATTTAAGGAAAAAATCGGATTCGTTGAAGAGTTTGGTTGCAGTAAACTTTTGAAGTTTATTCTCAAACATTTCCTATTTCTTATTTAAACACTCTGCCTTTCTCCAAGTCTAAATAAGCACGTATGCCTCCCTCCCACTTTTTACCAACTTTCTAAACAATCATATCTTTATGAAACAAATCATTGGTTTACTTTCGGTTATTGCTTTGATCACATTCGGCAATACCACTATTTTTGCACAGGGGCAACCTCAATGGGTATTGGAGAAAAAAGCAGAAAAAGAATCCTATAAAAAGGACAAACAAGATGGAAAGGATTACTACAAATACATGACCAAAGAAGAAATAGAAGCACACAAAGCCAAGCATCAAAGACACAACAAAGAATACCACAAAGATGGTCAATTGCATGGAAAACAAGCAAAAGATGTGCGTGAAATCAGAGAACGAGGCAAATACCAAAGAGAAAATCGTGGAGAATACAATGGCGAAAGAGGACGCAAATGTGGAAATGAAAATGGTGGAACGAGAACGGATAACCGAACGGGAACAAGTCCTGATGGTAAGGTGATTGTGAATCGACGTGGAAATACGACCATTCCGACTCCTACTACACCAACGACCAAACCAACGACTACTCCAACAACCAAACCGACTACTCAGCCCAGAGTGATTGTAAAGCCTCAGCCCACAACTACGCCCACTGAAACGAAACCTACTGATGGTGGATTGAAGGGCAGAAGGACTTTGAACTAAAGTTCAAAGTCAAGTTCAAATTCAAATTCAAAATTCTGAATCTCAAAGGCTAAATTTTCTTCAATGAAAGAAGAAGGTTTAGCCTTTTTTTGTTGTATCTATTTCATGCTTATTCATCCGCCAAATAACCGCCAAACTAACCACGCTGACCACCATAAAAATAACTCCCGCCACCATCAAAGCTTCTTGCACTGTATAGACATCTGTAATCCAACCCATAAAAGGCGCAAGCACAGCAAAAATCAAGCGAAACATGAAGGATCGAAGCGACAAAACGGTTGCCCGCATATCAGATGTAGTGTGGCTGTTGATGAAGTTGTTGAAAGTTGGTGTGGCAATGCCTCGCCCGATGTAAACCACAAATAAAAAGACGATGCCTACCATTGCAGGAGAAAAAGCTGCACCCAAATATCCTCCTACAATCAACACACAAACGCCCAACATCAAACCGAATGCCCGAAAATAATTTTCCAGTTTATGGGCAAACCAAGAGGCTATTCCTACGGTAACGTTCAAGGCTGTCCAAAGGATGCCGAAATAAATCAAAGGCACTTCTGCAAATAGAAAGTAGGGCTGTGCAAACCAAGCAATCGTAATCGTTGCGCCTGCCATGACCGAAGCATAAATGAGTATCCATCGCAGTTCTCGGTTGGCAATGAAGGCATAATGAATGGTTTGTTTTATGTTTTGCCAGTTGGTATTGGCAGAAAAAACCTTTGCCCTTTCGGGTTCAATGAGGGTCATTGCTGCAAAAATTCCAATTGCAGAAATGGCGGTTTGACAGTAAAAAGGGAAAGCTAAAGTGAAATGTGCAGCCAACAATCCTCCTGTTATTCCTGCAATGGCTTCTGCAAAATTGCCAATGGCGTAGTATTTTCCTTCCAATCGCATATAGTCTGTGGTGCGGTTGAGTTGTTGCAATGTATCATACAATAAAGCGGAATCTGATCCCGAAATGAAACTTGTGCCAATGCCGAGGGTAATTGCTGCAAGGAGAAAACCTACAAAACTGCTGGTGAGACTGTAAAATAAATAGCCTACAAAAATCAAAATACTGCCTATGACCAACGATTTTTTGCGCCCCAACACATCTCCCAAATAACCTGAAGGCACCTCCATCAATACAACGGCTATGGAGAAAATGGATTGAATGGTCATCACCTGCTGCACATCCAAACCATTGTTTTGATAGAAAGGAACAATTATAGGCATGACCAACAAAAACCACTTCGATATTTTGAGCCAATAGAGTTTGTATAGATTGGATGCTATATTTGTCATAGGCTAAACTACAAACAAACGATGTGCTTAGTTCCTAATTGCTGCATAATTTTTTTATTTAATTTGTTCCCTGATAATCAAAATATCTTTATTATTGGAAATGTATTCGGGAAGTCCTTGATTGGTATGGTTTTGAAAAGCGGCAAATTGATAGCCTATCTCCAATAAACTATCCAATGTATGCTGTTCGGGATACCAATGATAGGCGTTTACATCCTGATAAAACATCACGTCAGTGTCTTCAAATGCTTTACAATTCAAAATCACCCTTCCTTCGATTTTTTCTTTAGAAAGATTCTTATAGATTGCAGTATTGTAGATTTTCGTATTTCTCATTTCATTATGAACATCTCTATATTTTGCTATTTCCCAAGGCTTCAAGGTATAGATACCCATACATACATAAAGAAATACATACAGAAAATATTTTTGGTAAATAGCCAATTTATTGAAAACTAACTCAGACACCGAATAAATTCCAAAGGCAATCATTGTCCAAATCAAACTATGAACGGGGAAAGTGAAGGCGGGCATTTTTGTTTGTACGATAGCAGAAAAAAACAAATAAATGATAATGCCCATTGAGACAAATGAGATTGTTAAAGATTTTGACACTTTTTTATCTCGAAAGAGTTGAATGATTCCCAATGGAATGAAAATGAGCAGAAATCTTCCATACGTTACTTTCATTTGATTGAAGTGAAACCAAATATCGCCGATATGCCCATCCAAGGGTTCAAAAATATGCCGCCTATTGTGTTCATACATGATAGCACTTTCTTCGGGAAAAGCGTGTAAGATGTATATTTGCCACGGCATAAACACCACCAAACTGACAAAAAAGGCGAGCAATAGGTGAAGCCATTTGCGGTAATCTTTTATCCATCCTTCTGACAGAAGAATATACAAGCCCCATCCTCCAAATATCAACAAGCCTGTTAGCCATTTGTTGAGAACTGCTCCTCCAACCAGCATACCTACTATCACCACCCATTTGATAGAATAATTGGTTTTCAAATATTTCACAAATGCCCATATACTTGCAGTAACATAAAAAGCAAATGCGGCATCGTTTTGATCCAAACTAAACCTGCCAGAGGTGAGTTCGAGTTGATAATAAGAAAAGGTGAATAGAAAGCTGGACAGATAAGCAACTGTACCGTCTTTAGTCCAAAACTTTGCGATTTCAAAAATCATAAAAATGGAAAGTGTGCCCATTATAACAGATGGCAGTCTCATGGCAATTTCGTTAACGCCAAATATTTTCATGGAAACTGCCATTTGCCACATAAACAAGGGCTGCTTGTGTACCCATATATGGTTGCAACACCAAGCATCTTTTTGGTATTCCAAAATCGGGTCTATTCGCAACATAGGGCGAAAGGGAAAGTCCATTAAGTTTTTGGCTACTAAAGCATGATATCTTTCATCCCATTCTTGAAGGTAGGGATCAAAGGATGCAATGGCAAATCTTAGCATCAGACCTGATAAACCCAACAGAAATAGGGCGAGCTTGTGGTTTTTCTTAAAAAAGAAAACATATAAGCTTGCCAGAGCAGGAAGTGCCGCAGCAATAAGAGCAAAATTAACTTCGCTGGAATAAAATACCATTGTTCAAAAATTTATTGACTCCCTCTAAATCTCAAATAACTGAATCAAAAAGCTGCAAATATTTTGTAAAGATAAAAATATAAAAAACTTATGCTACAAAACAATAGGTTCTTATTTACCACATAATTGCTAATTTTGTGGCATCTAAAATAGGAGTGAATACGTTTTGAGGGTTAGTTAAACTTCAAATTTCAAAAAATCAATATTTATGTATAAGCAAATTATTATTTTCTTCTCCGTTCTATGCATGGGTTTCATTGCAGCTTGTGATAGCGATATACCCAATGCTACTGTCAGCAGTGAAAACCAAATTCAAGCCTATTTGAGCGCCAATGGCTTGACAACTGTTGCTACAAAAACCGCTTCTGGATTGTACTACATTATCGAAGAAGAAGGCGTTGGACCACATCCAGTTAGCACTTCAATCGTTACAGTTCACTATCGAGGTACTTTGGCTGATGGAACCGTCTTTGATTCGTCTTATGCACGGGGAAAACCATCTTCTTTTGGGCTTAATTCGGTTATTTCAGGATGGAGAGAAGGTATGTTGTTGTTCAAAAGAGGAACTACGGGCAAACTAATTGTTCCTTTTGAATTGGCTTATGGCTCAACGGGTAATGGTGACATTCCTCCCAATACTATCATCATTTTTGACATAGAATTGTTTGATTTTAATTAGTACAGTGATTAGTGATTAATCACGTTGTCAGAGTGCATCTCAAATTATCACGTTTTGAAAATTATTTGACAAATGGTGACGGTGCTATGCACCTTAAAAACTTTTATCTTCCACGCGCTACAAACAGAGACGGAACTATGCTCCTAAGAGATTGCTTATCAGAAGCGTAGCTCCGCTCCTATTTGTAGGACATTATTGGATGAGTCAATAAAAGGTACTACGTACCGACACCACCTTTCGACAATTTGGGATGCACCCGTTGTCATTTATTCAATTCTTCCATTTTGTAAAAAATGTAAAACAATGAAAAACGCTCTAAAAAGCATCTTTAGACCTTTTATAAAAAACAATATCAGTTGGAGCTTATTGAAGCCTATTGCGGCTTTAGGAAGTTTTATGAAGTATGAGCGAACGGTCATAGAAAGTAAGGGCAAGTTTGATTACCTTTTTACCGATTTGAAAGTACAAAATGGTCCTTTTAAAGGACTTACCTATCCTTCCTTGGATTTTGAAGCCGATTTGTTGTATCCTAAACTTATAGGCAGTTATGAGCAAGAAATCCATGATTGTATTGATGAATTATGCGCTCAAAATTATGCAGAAATCATCAATATTGGTTGTGCAGAAGGATATTATGCAGTAGGTATGGCCATGAGAATGCCTGAAACTACGGTATATGCTTATGATACAGACGAGAAGGAGCAGAAGTTGTGTCGAGAAATGGCTGCACTGAATAAGGTAAATGACAGGGTGATTATTGGAGGAGAATATACTGCTACAGATTTGGGCAATAGGAGTTTTGAAGGAAAAACCTTGATTGTGTGTGATTGTGAAGGGGCTGAGAAATATTTATTTACGCCTCAAAATATAGGCAATCTAAAACATTGTGATTTTTTGATTGAAATGCACGATTGTTTTGATATGACCATTTCAACCTACCTTACAAACCTTTTACAAGATACCCACAGACTCGAATTTGTCAAGAGTATTGACGCTATTGAAAAAGCAAAGACTTATGATTATGTCGTAGCAAAAGACTTGAGCTTGGAAGAAAAAAGGGAAATTTATAGCGAAAATAGAATTACGATTATGGAATGGATGATTGCTTGGGCTAAAGAACCAGAATAATTTTATACACTCATTGAAGCATTCAGAACAATCTGTTATTATCAGGAAAATTCAAGAGTCTGTGGCCATTTTCTTCAATTCATTTTGGCAGGAACAATCATTTTGAAAGTAGGAATCTCTACTTCAAAGTTTTTTTCGTCGCTAAACCGCTGCATGAGAAAAGTACCCCTCATCCAACCCATTTCAGAATGAAGATGGCATCCTGACACATATTGATGGCGTTCGTTGGGTTCTAAGATAGGCTGCTGTCCAACGACTCCTTCCCCCTCTACTTCACGTGTAGTCATCTGTCCCGTATCAAAAATATACCAGTGCCTTCTCAACAATTGTACAGTAAGTTTACTTTGATTCTCAATCGTAATCCGATACGCAAATACATGTTGGGCAGCAGCAGGTTGTGATTGTTGGGCATGATAAAACACCTCCACACTTACCTTTATCCCCTGTGTAATAGCTGTTTGCATAATCTATAAAAATTATCTTAAACCTCTTCAACGGTAGCTTTCTTCAACTTTTTTTTTCTTAGGTCTTTTTTATTGATCAAAAAATTTTTGACAATCTCGTAAGCATCTGTTTTTGCTATTTCCAAAATATCATTGACCACTACTTTGTCAAACTTTGGAGCATATTCATTTTCTCTACTCGCTTTTTCAACCCTCATTTCCAAAGTTTCTGCAGATTCAGAGTTGCGCCGTTGCAGTCGTTCTCGAAGCACGCCCAATGAAGGAGCTTGTACAAAAACAGTTATTGCTCGTTTGCCGTAGTATTTTTTGATGTTCAAAGCACCTTCAACGTCCACATCAAAAATAACATGCTTTCCTTCATCCAATAAGCGGTTCACTTCTTCAATCAAGGTGCCATAGAAATTACCATCATACACCTCTTGATACTCCAAAAACTCATTATTTCTCAACTTCTCTTCAAACTCTTCCTTTGTCAAAAAGTAATAATCTTTATCGTTTTTTTCACCTTCCCTGCGACTGCGAGTAGTGGCAGAAACCGAAAAGGCAAGGTTATCAATCTTATTCAATAAGTGCTTGACCAATGTGGTTTTGCCTGCCCCAGAAGGAGCGGTAAATACAATAAGTTTACTTTTCACGGCTGTGATTTTGTTTTAAGTTAATTAAAGTCTCTCTTACTTCAACATCAAACAATATTCAAAAGTTGCTCTTTTATCTTTTCTAAATCATCTTTCATTTGAATCACAAAAGATTGAATTTTAGCATGATTTGCCTTAGAACCAATCGTATTAATTTCCCTACCCATCTCTTGAGCAATGAAACCGAGTTTTTTACCTTTCATCATCTTTTGAAACTCCAACTCCTTTAAGAAATGTGTGCAGTGACTCGTCAGTCTCACCACTTCCTCATTAATATCTAACTTCTCAAGGTAGTAAATAAGTTCCTGCTCAAAGCGATTCATATCCACTTTTTCCCTACCAACGATTTCATTCAGTGAGTTTTGAATACGGTCTTTGATTGTCGCCATTCGCTCTGGAACCAAGGCTTCTATTTCAGATAAGTTGTTCTGTATGCTTTCTACTCGATTTTTCAAATCTGTCGCAGTACTATCTCCCTCCGTTTTCCTAAATTGCTGAAAATTAGTCAATGCCTCCTCTACAACTTTCATCACCCGTTCCCACTCCTCACTACTCACATCCATTTTAGCAGTCGTCAAAATATCAGGAATACGCATAATAACCGTCAATAAATCGTCTTTGGGAAGGCTCAATTCATCACTTAAATCTGCCAACTCCTTGAAATAAGATTTAATAACCTGTTTGTTGATAGTATAACTCTGAACACCTGCCAAATCTTCAACGGTAAAATACACATCTATCTTTCCCCTCAACAATTTATTGGAAAGTAATTTTCTAAGAATCAGCTCCTTACTTCTATATAGTTGAGGCAAGCGAACGCTTACATCAAAACTTTTACTATTTACAGAACGAATCTCAACAGTTAACACCTTATCAGGCAAATTACCAACGGCTTTGCCATAACCTGTCATTGAATAAAGCATACGATAAATTTCCGCAAATGTACGATTTTAGTTTGAAAACATACCGTTTCAGCAATTTACTGTAATTTTGCAGTCATCAAGTCAAATAAAATAGGCGGCTTCTACCATGAACAAAAAAAACATACGCTCTCTATCCCTCGAACAGCTGCAACAAGTAGTGATAGAACTGGGCGATAAACCCTTCAGGGCGAAACAGATTTACCACTGGCTTTGGCAAAAAGCTGCTCACAGTTTCGACGAAATGTTGAATATTCCCAAAAAACTGATTGAGCAACTCAGAGAACAATATGCCATTCTTCCCGTCCAAATTGCCAAGAAACAGGTAAGCAATGATGGAACCGTCAAGTTTGGTTTTCAATTATTTGACTCCCATATTGTGGAAGGCGTATTGATTCCTTCACCCGATTTGACCCGCATGACCGCTTGCGTATCTTCGCAGGTCGGCTGTAGTTTGGCTTGCAGTTTCTGTGCCACGGGACTGTTGGACAGAAAACGCAATTTGACCGCAGATGAAATTTTTGACCAAGTAGTCTTTATCAAACAAGAAGCCGAAAAACGCTACAATCAGCCCCTCACCAACATCGTCTATATGGGTATGGGCGAACCCCTACTCAACTACAAAGAAGTAGTAAGAAGCACCGAGCGCATCACTGCACCCGACGGCCTCAATATGTCTGCCAAACGCATAACAGTCTCAACAGCAGGCATCTCCAAAATGATCAGAAAATTAGCTGATGATGACACCAAATTCAATCTTGCCGTTTCGCTTCACGCTGCCAACGACACCAAACGCAACGAAATAATGGCAATCAATGAAACCAACTCCTTAGAAGTATTGGCGGATGCTCTTCGATATTATTACGAAAAATTAGGCAGACAAGTCACCTATGAATACATCGCCTTCAACTCCTTCAATGACAGCATAGAAGATGCCGAAGAGCTTGTCAAATTCTGCAAAATCATTCCTTCAAAAGTCAATATCATCGAATACAACACCGTTGCAGGTTTGGATTTCTTCAAAACTACAGAAGACCGTTTGGAGAAATTTCAAAAATATGTCGAATCACAAGGCATTACCGCTACCCTTCGCCGAAGCCGAGGCAAAGACATTGACGCAGCTTGTGGACAGTTGGCTAATAAGTGACGATGGACGACAGACGGTTTACGAGGGACGAAAAATTGGATGCTGTGGGTGCATCCCAAATTGTCATATTTTGAAAAATTATTTGACAACTGGTGACGGTGCTACGCACCTCAAAACATTTTATCTTCCACACTCTACAAACAGAGTCGGAGCTACGCTCCTGATATGCAATTTTTTAGGAGCGTAGCTCCGACCCTGTTTGTAGGACATTATTGAAGGAGTCAATAAAAGGTACAGCGTACCGACACCACTTACGACAATTTGGGATGCACCCGATGCTGTTCAGATTACAAAAGTTTTGAAAATTTTTGTAATCTTTGATGACTCCATTTTCATTTAACTTTTCATTTAGATTTTAATTTCCCAAATGTTTTCAACACATCAATTAAAACAAACCGCAGAAAAAATCATTCCCAAAAAATACTTGCGAGAAGCGGGACTCTACGCTATGCGAGCCACAATACCCTTGCATCGAGGCAATCAAGTAGAATGTCCTTGCTGCAAATCCACTTTCAGCAGTTTCGCCAGTTATGGACAACACAAACGGGAGAATGTCTTGTGTCGCTGGTGTTTATCTTTGGAGCGTCACCGAGGTTTGTGGCTCTATTTCCACGAAAAAACCAATTTGTCAACTGCAAAACTCAAAGTCCTACATTTTGCACCCGAGCATCAGTTTCAAAAATGGTTGAAAAACGCACCAAACATTGACTATATCAGTGCCGATTTGGACATGCCTACTGCAATGGTCAAAATGGACATCACCAATATCACTTTCAATGACAACACCTTTGATGTCATTATCTGCAACCACGTATTGGAGCATATTCCTGACGATGCCAAAGCCATGAGTGAGCTTTATAGAGTATTGAAGCCAGATGGCTGGGCCATTTTAGAAACCCCCATGTTGCCAAACGAAGAACGCCAAACCATTGAAGACCCAACGATTACAGACCCAAAAGAACGCATCCGATTGTTTCACCAAGCCGATCATGTTCGCATTTATGGCATGGACAAAAAAGAACGTTTGGAGAAAGCTGGTTTTGAAGTGCATTTGGATAGATTCCAAATGGATATGGACAAGGCACTTTTGGAACGTTATCGCTTGGCAAGAGAATATATTTGGATAGCAAGGAAAAAGTAGCGTTACGAGATTTTTTCAATAGGCATTCTCGAATATTTTCGGTAAAACCCTATCAGAACACACATTTTACCAAAAAAATGAACTTTTTGCTACAAGTATCAGTTGAAAAAAAGTATTTTCACATTCATTTTATCTTCTTTTTCCCATGACCAAAACCCTCGCCCACATCATCCTTCCGCTTGCCATTCCACTCAAATATTCTTATGAAGTCACCGAAGAATGGAAAGACAAAATTGCAGTCGGCAAACGGGTAGAAGTGCAGTTTGGCGTGAAGCGAATTTATGCAGGAATCGTCAAGGAAATTTATGAAAAAGAGATGGAGGAAGGGGATTATGAACCCAAACCCATTTTGAATGTATTGGACGATGAGCCTATTTTGACGACCAAACAAATCGTTTTTTGGGAATGGCTAGCAGAATACTATATGTGTACCGAAGGCGAGGTGATGTTCAATGCACTTCCTTCGGGCTTCAAATTGTCGAGTGAAACCAAATTGATGCTCAATCCCAGCTTCAATGACGATTTTTCACTCTTAGATGACCGAGAGTACCTCATTGCAGAAGCATTGACCAACCAAGAAGAAATTACCATTGCAGATGTGCAGGACATTTTGGAATTGAAAAACGTTTTTTACATCATCAAGTCGCTGCTCGAAAAGAGCGTAATCATTGCCAAAGAAGAATTACAGCATACCTACAAGCCCAAAACAAAAACTTGCATACGCCTTTCGGAAACCTACAAAGACGAAAGCAAATTGGAGGAGTTTTTTGAAGAAATCAAACGGGCGTACAAACAACAGTCCATCATCATGGCATACATTCAGTTGAGCAATGAAAGCCACCATGATTTGTTGGATAAAAAAGCAGTGTTGACCAAAGCCGATGCCAGTAGTTCACAATTGAAAACCCTCATTGACAAAGGTGTATTTGAAGCAGTAGAGGTAGAAGTGAGCCGTCTAGAAGATGATTTTGAAGGGGAAACTTTGTCCTACGAACTATCTGACCATCAAGAGGAAGCTTACTTCAAAATCAAAGCGGGTTTCAAAGAAAAAAATGTGGCTCTGCTTCACGGCATTACTTCAAGTGGCAAAACGCAGGTGTATATCAAAATCATGCAAGAAGTAGTATCAGAAGGTAGGCAAGTGCTGTTTTTGATGCCCGAAATTGCGCTGACTTCGCAGATGATTTCCCGCCTCCGCAAAGTTTTCGGTGGTGAAATTGGGGTGTATCACTCCAAATTTAACTTTCAGGAACGCATCGAAATTTGGCAAAAAGTATTGAGAAATGAATACAAAGTCATCGTTGGCGCACGTTCTTCCATGTTTTTACCTTTTGCAGATTTGGGGCTGGTAATCGTGGACGAAGAACACGATCAGTCTTTCAAACAATATGACCCAAATCCACGATACCATGCTCGGGATGCTTCGATTTACTTGGCGTATTTGTATGGTGCAAAAACCATTTTGGGTTCTGCAACACCTTCCATTGAAAGCTATTACAATGCTGCGATTCTCAAAAAATATGCCTTTGTCGAAATGACTGAGCGTTTTGGAGGAGTCGAACCGCCACAAATTGTGATTGTAAATGTGAGTGAAGCGATTCGCCAAAATGAAATGAAATCGCACTTTACCAACCTCTTGCTCAAAGAAATCAAACACGTTATCAGCAACAATGAACAAGTAATTTTATTTCAAAACAGGCGGGGTTACTCGCCCTATCACATCTGTCACGATTGCGGATGGATTCCAAAATGCCATCAATGCGATGTGAGTCTCACCTACCACAAATACGCCAATCACCTCAAATGTCATTACTGCGGTTATACCCGAAAATTGGTATCAAAATGTGATGCGTGTGGTAGCACACATTTGAAGATTCAGGGTTTTGGAACAGAAAAAATTGAAGATGAACTGCAATTGTATTTTCCTGATACCAAGATTGGAAGACTGGATTTGGAAACGGCTCGAACCAAACACGGTTCTGAGCGCATCATCAACAATTTTCAGGACGGAAAAGTGAAAATATTGGTAGGCACGCAAATGGTCACAAAAGGTTTGGATTTTGACAATGTGAGTATTGTAGGGATTATTAGTGCCGATCATTTATTGAATTTTCCAGACTTTCGAGCTACTGAACGGGCCTTTCAATTGATGCTTCAAGTGAGTGGACGGGCAGGACGGCGCAAAAAACGGGGTAAAGTACTCATTCAAACCCTAAACCCAAACCACAATACCTTGAAATTTGTACTTTATCACGACTACATCAATTTCTTCAAAAGCGAACTACACGACCGCAACCGCTACAAATATCCTCCTTATGTGCGCATGATTCGCCTGACGGTCAAGCACAAAGACAATGATAAGGTGAATGAAGCCGCCAATCTGCTGGCCCGTTATTTGAAGGAAGGACTGCCCAGAATGATTTTGGGACCAACGGTTCCGCCTGTGTCCCGTATTCGCTTGTACTATCTTCGCCACATTGTAATCAAACTTCCGAAAGACAATAAAGTAGTGTATTACAAGGAGTACATTCACCAGACCATTGCAAATATGAAATCAGATAAGCGATTTAAGTCGGTGGTCGTACAGACGGATGTAGATCCTTAGGCAAAATACATTTAGACTTTAGACGAAATATTAAAGACATAAAACAAAAGTTTTAATTCATTGACAGTAAAGGAATTAAGCGAAATCGTATTGGAAATGCAATTTACTCATAACCAAACATTTACTTCTTTTGTCTTTCGTCCAAAGTTCAAAAATACCGAGCTATATACTCCACGCTTGTAGCCGAAACCTCATTCATTCTCCGCAAGATTTGTCGTTTCCATTTGTCAGGATAACCTGTTTGTTGGTCATCTACGGCAGTAAAATGGATTGCAATCTTTTGGAAATCAATATCCTTAAAATCATCGTATAGCTCCAATGCTTTTCCCTGCAATCCTTTCTTTTTGCAGATATGAAAAGCCAATCTGCTTTCTTCAATCTGTCCGATGCACTCAAAAGGAGTGTGTTCGCCCAATCCCAACATCTGTTTGAACCAAATTTGGTTTTCTTCAATGTCGAATAGGTTTACCTCCCCAAACATTTCATTGACGATTGAAGTAGGCAAGTACGCCATATAATTGAGCCATACATAGGCACATTTAGGGCATTTTTTGCACCACGGTTTGTCTATATTACAAGAATGAGTATGTTCAACCAAGTCCAAACTTTCTCGCAAAAGGTTGAAGATAAGAACGTCATAAATAGGTTGGAGGATGCTAAAATAATGAAAGTTGTCCACCAAACAATTTTTGATGTAGCTGTTGATCATCACTTCCGCAGCATAGGACTTCCCCCATTGATGGTTCACATCTTCCCCTGTCACATCCCAGATTAAATTCCCAACATTGGCAGATTTTTCATGCCCCAAAGCGATGTATTGATAGCCCTCCGATAAAATCAACGGCAAAGAAGCAAAGATAGAACTCGGCGTTTCGGCAGCCGTCAAGGATGCCGATTGAATCGAGGCATCCAAATCCAATATCGGACAGTCCACAAAACTATCATATACATATTGACGGTGAATCTTTGCAGGTTTCAGCCCATTCAGCAGTCCGTCAATGATTCGATGTTGCTTTTGGGCAGTTCCATAAATCGAACTCGAATAGACAAAAGAAGCATAAGGGATGTCCAATGTCTCAAAAATCCGTGCCGAAACCAACGAATCCTTCCCTCCGCCACAAAATACCAATACCTCCGTTGTGCCAATATCATTGCTCACTTTAGCAGGAACATCCTCTGATTTTGCATAATCGTGCGCCAATGTAGGCTCTTTGTAGTGTGGAATGTTATTTTCGTAACGCCACTGCGCCCATACTTTGTGCTGTATGCTCGTCCAAAGCGTGAAAAAATCTTCGGTACAATATTTTTGATAGCAACCAAAATCCACTTGTTCGGGCTTCAAAGAAATCAATTTGTTGAACTCAAAAGCGGCAATGTGAAAATAAATCCACTCCAAATACTCCTTTCCATACTTATTTTCGAGTTCCAACAAATCCACACCCTCGTACCAAAGAGATACTTCAAAACGGTAGTCATTGAAAAAATAAACAATGGATAGTTGGTGTTTTGCCCTCGTGATGCTGTCAAGTGTGATGGTATTCATGGTGTATTATTTTTTGCGCCAAACCGTATCTACAAAATATTTTTGGGAGTCAAAATAGTGTTTAACCACTTCAAATCCCGCTTTTTGCGCCAACCTCTCTACCCCGCTTAGGGCATATTTTTTAGAGATTTCGGTATCAATTGCTTCCCAAGCTTCAAAGAAAAAAGTCTGGTCAAGGGCTTCAATATGCACTTCATGCGTCTTGTTGGCCACCAAATAACTTTTTGTATCACCTGTCAAGGGATTGTAGGTTGGAAAATGAATGAAATTTTCCAGTTTGAAATTCCCACCCAATTCCTTGTTGATACGTGTCAACAGATTGTGATTGAAGGCTTCCGTCACACCTTCTTTATCATGGTAAGCATCCAGAATGGTCTTCGGATTTTTTTTCAAGTCAACGCCCATCAACAAAAGGTCGTCTTTTGACAGTCTCTGCTGAATTTCGCTCAAAAAGGAAATAGCTTCTGATTCTATGAAATTGCCGATGTTGCCGCCCAAAAACAAGACCACTTTTCGATAGATTGTGTCTGTTTCCAAACTTTCCAAGGCTTCAAAATAGTCACCATTGAAGGGCTGAACATCCAAATTTGGATAAGATTCAGTCAAATCACCCTCCAACATCTTCAATATATTTGCAGAAATATCAATGGGTACAAACTGAAAATTGGCTTTTGTTTGGGTAAAAGCATCCAACAATATTTTCGTTTTGTAGCCATCACCCGCTCCAAACTCAATCAACCTAAAGGGTTTGCCTGTATTTTGAAACAATTGAAGCCAGTCCTTTTTGTAGGTATCAAAAATCGAATATTCACAGCGAGTAGGATAGTACTCCTCCAATTCCATGATTTGCTGAAAAATGGCATCTCCTTTTTCATCATAGAAATATTTGGGAGGCAATGTTTTAGGAGAAGACGAAAGTCCTGACCGAACATCTTCTGCAAATTGGCGGTCAATGCTTACTATTTGAATGGATTCTTGTGAGTTAGAATTTCCCATGAATCAATGTATTTTAAAATTTAAGTTTTTAATTTGGATTTGAAGCTCTACTATACATAGTCTGCCAACCTAAAACCCATAAACTGCCATTGGCTATGTGTCGGAAAGAAATTACGGTAAGTTGGTCGAATGTGGTTTTGAGAAGTAGCACACGAGCCGCCACGCAAGACCATTTGATCAATCATAAACTTGCCATTGTATTCCCCCAATGCACCATCTACTTTTTCGTAGTAAGGGTAAGCCAAATAAGAACTGTTTGTCCATTCCCAAACATCTCCATACATCTGATTGTTACCGTTTTGTTGCACAATGGGATGCAATGTTGCTCTGTCCGAAAAATTGGCTTCCGCAGCAATCGTTGGAGCATAGTGCCTACAAGCCACCTCCCATTCAAATTCGGTAGGCAAGCGTTTTCCCTTCCAACGTGCAAAGGCATCTGCTTCAAAAAAATTGACGTGTGTAACAGGTTCGTAAGGATTAACTTGTTGCAGTCCCGAAAGTTTGTACAAATACCATTGTCCTTCAATTTTGTACCAATACATCGGCTGTGTCGCCTTGTTTTCATTCACCCAAGACCAACCTGCCGACAACCAATGTTGGTATTGTTGATAGCCCCCCGCTTCAATAAATTCGATAAACTCACCATTTGTCACCAATCTATCCTGCACCTCATAATTGTGCAAAAATATAGTATGCACACCCTTTTCATTGTCGTAGTAAAAATCATCACCTTGATAACCAATCACATATTTACCACCTTCAACAGATAGCCAACCGTCGGTAAGTTGGTTGTTAGTAGGCGCAGCAATGATTTCTTTGTATTTCGGAAAAAGTGGATTGTTGCCCAAGATGTACTTGATGTCCGTTAACAACAACTCTTGATGCTGCTGTTCGTGATTCAGTCCAATCGTCACCAAATCATGTAATTCCTTTGTCAAATCTGTTTCGGAAAGCCATTCTTGCATCTGTTGGTCCACATAGGCTCTGTATTTGTAAATATCCTCCACACTCGGACGACTCAAATTCCCACGGTTCGTTCTCACAACCCTTGCCCCAGCAGCCTCATAATAACTGTTGAAGACAAAAGGATACTGCTCATTGTAAATGCGATAGCCTTTTTTATTTGGCATCAATACGAAGGTTTCAAAAAACCAAGTGACATGACCAATGTGCCATTTTGGGGGGCTTACATCAGCCATTGCTTGTACGACATAATCTTCGACCATCAACGGCTGACAAATAAATTCTGTATGTTTTCGCACTTTTTGGTATTGTAGGAGAATAGGTTTGGTAGGTGTGAATACACTCATTGTACTACTTTTTGCGTTTTAAATAAATGGTTATTACAATAGACGTTTTGAAGGAGTCCAATTGAAAAAAAAAACAACATTTTTTTTGAAAAAAATAAATCGCCCTAAAATAGAACAAAAAAACACTTTTTAATAATAACGCATATAACAATTAGTCTTTTTTTTAAAAAAAATACCTGACCTTGCTTAATCCTCCTGCCCCAACTCCTTCAAATACATCCCACGCACTTCTGCAATGCGTTCATCCAAGTTTTCAAGCGTCCAATCTTCAATCAGAATAGGTGGCAACACCACTACTTCCACCGTAGCAGGTCGCATCAAATTTGTGCCACGAGGCATAGCATCGTGTGCATTTTTAATCACAATCGGCACAATCGGCACACCCGCTTGCATTGCTAAGTGAAAAGCTCCTTTTTTAAATTTACCCAAAGTATAATCATAACTCCTTGTACCTTCGGGCGCAATCATAATCGAAGTACCATTCTTCAAAGCTTCGACCGCAGGTGCAAGAGCTTCAATCGCCTTCTCCTTGTTACTTCTATCCACAAAAATCACCCCCGAAGCCTGCATCAATTGCCCCATAATCGGTGTGTTCTTCAGTTCTTTTTTGGCAACCGCCCGTGCATCTTTTCGCAGTAGTTTGGCAGTGATAAACATATCCGCACTACTCTGATGATTGAACAAAAACACCGCAGGACGGTGCGACCAAAGATGGTATTCACCCTTTACCAAAAGTTTCATGCCCGACATTGCCGTTCCCAAATCTCCAACCGCCGCCATCATCGAATTGACCCCATCTGTCCAAGACAAATTTTTCGCTCCTGTGGCTATCCCTGTCATTACCGCAGGAAACAAAGTACTTGCAGTCAATCCTGTACGCACCCAACTCGTCAACTTTGAAGGAACTTCCTCATTGAATCGATAGATCGGCCAATCGTTTTCGTAAGCCACTGATGCGAGTTTTGCATCAGGATTCATGGCACGAGGATTACCCACAATATCCATCAAAGGCATATCCTCCGCACTGTCCGTATAAAAATAGCTTTTGCTCAAATCCAAATCAAATTCCCTTGTCAATTCTTGGGCTGCAAACGCCTTGCCTTCGCCCCAACAAGCAGGCTCAATGACCTTGCCAGTGAACGTATCGCCAACGACCTCCATCCGAGTACACATCACATGCTCAATGCCCATATCCCTCGCTATCGGATTGACCTGATAAGGAGTTGCTGCCGAAATGATTGCCACAGTATGTCCTTTCGCAACGTGTGCTGCAACAAGCGCACGAGATTCGGGGTAAATCGAATGGGCTAAATATTTAGAATACACCTCCTCTCCTACTTCAATGAAAACCTGCTCTTTAACGCCCTTCACACCCTGTGCGCTCACGGCTGCAAGGCTCGCAAAATTGCGGTTTCCAGTCGCATAGACCAACACTCCTGCAAACTGTGCAATCAATTCTCTTGGAGTCACCCGCCCACTCAACAAACGGGTTTGGAAAAATTCTTTTGCAGAAAAACCGCTGATGAGCGTTCTGTCCAAATCGAAAAAAGCTCCAATGTGTGCACCCGATTCTCCTTCAATGATTTCTTGCACAATGCTTTCGGTCTTAGAACCTGGTACGATGTCTCGCTCAATCGGTACAAGCGGAGCATTTTCCATCGGACTCTCCAAAATGATGCTTTGCAGGGTTTTGAGACGTGCTGCCAGGTCATCCAATTGCAACAAAGATTCCGCTATTTCGGCTTGTTTGTTGTCTTCTATTGAAGGCACCAATTGAAGATTTCTCGCCAACCGCAGTCCATTCAGAATAAAAGGCTTAGAAACCGATTCGAGTCTATGAATCTGCCCTTGCCAATGCAGTTTTTCACCCAGTACCAAACAATCTTCGATAAATTTCTTTTCTTCAAAATCTTGTATAACCTCCCATTTTTGAAGTCCATAAACCACGACTTTATACGCTTCAATGTAATGGTACAGCACAACAGGCGCAACGAGTACTTTTTGCTGTTGAAGCAGTTCCATGATGGAGTCTTGTTTCAAAAGATTTTGTTGCCAATCGGTATCCAAAAGTGAAAGGTCGTTTTCAATTTCATCTGTGAATTGAGCTTTGTTGGAGTAGAAAAACTCAAATTTGAAAATATCCCGCAATGCCATGATTTCTTTCCAAAAGGCAAGCGTCCGTTTTTCAGTCGGTAGGTCTGCAATTTTGAGGAGTGCCAACTCGGTGAATGCTCGATGAAAGAGGTGATGTACCGCCATATTTGCATAATATGTAGCGGGCAAGTAGTGGTCTGCTGCAATGTTGAATTGTGCGTGCAAACTTTCACCTTGTTGCTGCACAATGTTGGCTTTGGTGAGTAGGCTCAAAGCGATTTGTACGCTTTCTCCAATGGCTCGTCCTCTGTCGACCAGGGCATTGGGTTCTTGGTTTTCAATCAATTGCATCAAGGCTGCAATGTCGCTTTCGATGGCACGTTTGGAGAGTGCGTATTTACTCAATAGAGTGGTACAAATCAGTGAAGTGGTCGTGACGGGTGTGATTTCGTTGATTTTGTGTACCAATTGAAGGGCAAATCTGGAAACGCTGTTGAAGTCTTTTGCATCTTTCAAAGTGTATTGCCGTTGGACTTCATCATATTTCGGTATTTCAATAGGCTCACCCAAGCGCACCGAAATTTTACCAAAACTATCACCCATTTTCCGGATATAGTTCAGAAACCAAGAGAGACTTTCGGGCTTTTTGATTTTGCCTCGCCCTTCTTCGGTCATTTCTTTTACGTCTGGAATGAGGTCATATACAATGGAAACAGGAATGTATTTGACCTCTCTTTTGGAGTCTTGTTCGCCCTCCATAATGTATTTGAGGATGCCCATTTTGGGCCAAACCAATTTGCCTGTGCGAGAGCGTGTGCCTTCAATCGCCCACATAAAATGCCCCTTTTCTTCAATCAAACTCGCAATGAAATAGCGCAAAGTGGCTTTGTAGAGTAGGTTGTCTTTGAAAGAACGACGTATGAAAATCACTCCTGTTTGCCTGCCCAATTGCCCCAAGCCCAAGAAACTCATATTGATACCACTAAAGGTGTATGGAAAAGGCAGCCCATGTCGAGCCAATACAACAGCCAATACCATCATGTCTATGTAAGTTTTGTGGGTCATCACAAAGGCGATGGGGTGCTGCCGCATGAGTTTGGTCAATGCCTTGATTTCGGAGGGGTTTACATCTATGGTTTTGTCGTAGCCTCTTGATAGGATGTAGGAGGCGGTTTCGGTGCCGAAAATGTTGGCAAGTGGCTGGTGAACGGTGTAGAGTTCTTTGAGGTAGCGTTTGGCTTCTCTGGTCACTTTGTTGAGTGATTCGCCTTTTTGTTCGGCGTATTGCGTTAAGATGGCTTGAAATTGTGGGGTATTGAGGATTTTTTTCATAGGAATATTGAGGCTGTATTGAAGAAAATGAAGTGTAAAGTTAAACGGATTTTGTGATGAATTTCAATTCTCTATTAACCTAAATTTCGTTATCTTTGGAATATGAAAGGATTACCCACAGGAAGACAGAATTTTAAAGCTATCATTGAAGAAGATTTGATTTACGTTGATAAAACTCGCCCCATATACGAGTTGCTATCATCGGGAAGATTGTATTTTCTTTCACGCCCTCGCCGTTTTGGAAAATCCCTTTTGTTGTCCACTTTTAAGTATATTTTTTGGGGAGAAAAAGACTTGTTCAAAAATCTATACATTGGACAAAAGACCGATTATGATTGGGAAACGTATCCTATTTTGCAGTTTAATTTTGCGGATTATGGGTATGAGGTAGAAACTTTGGAAGAAAGCCTTATTTATGAAATTCAACAATATGCAAAGGAATACAAAGTTGAGGTGCCTCCTCTGTCTCTTTCGCTGCAATTCAAATCTTTGGTGGAGCAGATTGCTCAAAGAGGCAAATCTGTTGTGGTTTTAATTGATGAATATGACAAACCTATTGTTGATTTTTTGACAGATAAAGTGAAGGCTAAAAGGAATCAAGAGATATTGAGAGATTTTTTTAGCCCCTTAAAAGGCTTGGATACAAAAAATTACATTCACTTCTTATTTATCACAGGTGTTTCTAAGTTTAGCAAAGTTAGTTTGTTTTCGGATTTGAATAACTTGACGGATTTAACGATTGACCCAGTTAGTTCTGACTTATTAGGAATTACACAAGAAGAATTGTTGGTTTATTTTGAAGACTATATTCAAAAAGCAACTGGAAAATTTAAAATGTCAAAAGAGAAGATTTTGAAGGGAATTAAGCTGTGGTACAACGGCTACTCTTTTGATGGAGAAACTCGTTTGTACAATCCTTATTCTTTGCTTAGTTTTTTTGGAAAATATAATTTTGGTAATTTTTGGTTTGCTACGGGTACGCCTACTTTTTTGGTGAAAAGCATAAGAGATAAGCATATTGACCCTATGGAACTTGAAAACAAAAAAGTTCCCGAAAGCTTCTTTGACAAATATACACTTCAAAATTTGGACATCATTGGTTTGCTATTTCAAACGGGTTATCTAACCATCAAAAAAGTCAAAAGGAGAGGATACGAAAAGAGTTATTTTTTGGGTTATCCAAATATTGAAGTCCACAAGTCGCTGGTATATAATCTATTGGAAGAATTTACCCATCAAACCAGTTCGGTAGTAGGGGTTGCTTTGTTGAAAATGCAGGACGCTTTGGAGGAAGGTAGGATAGATATATTCATTGACCAGTTGACTGTTTTGCTTTCAGATTTGTCCTACCATTTTTCGCCCAAAAAGAAAAACAATCAACAAACTAAGTTTGAAGTTTGGGAGGGTTATTTTCAGACCATCATTTATTTGATAACGGCTTTTATGGGTTTGTATGTGCAAGCCGAAATCACTCGACATCAAGGGCGATTGGATTTGTTAGCGGAAACGGATCATTATCTATATTTGATGGAGTTCAAATTGGATGAACCTGCTCAAAATGCCATTGCTCAAATTAAAGCCCGAAAATACGCTGCTGCTTATCAGAATTCCCCAAAAACGATTTTTCTTGTTGGTGTTGGTTTTTCTAAAAATGAACGCAATGTAGCCTCTTGGGAAGCTGAAGAATGGGTTAGAAACTAAAACTGACCTCCTCCCCAAACCAACAAAAACTGCAACAAAATAGTCGCATCCAACAATCCTGTATAAAACTGGTCGGGTCTATCGGTTTTGGTTTGCTGAATCAAGACTGCCGTAGAACGATAGGAAATCAATAGGGCAATGAAAATAGATACTTGTGGATGACTGGGTAAAAATAAGTAGTTGATGAGTGCAATCAACCCCAAGGCTGCCAAACAAAAATAGGCTAATTCTATTGTCTTTTCTACTCCAATAACCTGCGGAATGGTTTTGAGATTGCGGCTTTGGTCGTAGTCCATGTCTCGTATGTCGAAGGGCAAGGTAATCGCAAAAATGAATAGGGCTTTTTCGAGGATTACCAACCAAGTATGTGGGTCTTGAAAGGAGGCATTGCATTGAAGAACAGGGAGAACGGCAGTGCTGATGGTCCAAATAAAGGCGATTAAAAAGATTTTCAACATCCCTATATCTCTCAGTTTTTTCCAACCTGATTTGCTCGGAATCAATGGCAAGGTATAAAGAACGGTGATGGCTGCTGCACTTACCAATACAATTTGTACGGTGCTTTTGAGTTGCCAAAAGAGGTAGAAGCAAGCCGTTGAAGTAGTGAACATTAAGACACACAAGAGGTAAAAAAGTTGGGTTCGATTTTGGGGCTGGCGAAACATTTGGTTCATTTCCTCCAAACTTGCCAACCGTGCCAACACATAACAAGCCATTGTCGACAGTCCCACTATTGCCAACAATTCATCCCACAAAATCGGCTTTTGCAGCAATAAGTAGGTCTGACAAGTTGCCGCAACGGCACACAACGAAATGAGTATTTCGCTGTAAATCAGAAGGTTGGCAATTTTTTTGAGGAATCTTGGCATTTACAAATTTGTGTTGAGATATTAATGTTTTGAGATTTTGTGTTTTGATGTACTAAAAGATTCTTCAGCAATTCAACCATTTAACAATTCTTCCACTTCTTTTTCCAGCCACATCAATAACAAATAATCATTGTGTGCAGATTTACTATTCTTGCAGACAATGAGAGCTGTTTGCAGTTGGATTAGGTTTTGTTTTTGGGTCATTGGAATAGTTGAAATAGCTTTGAAGAAATCAAGGTAAAAATAGGCTAATTGTTTGTAATCAGCATCAAAATGTGGTTCATTGACATAATTCAATACTTTCAAAAAATTCTCCGTTTCCTGCAAACTTCCTTCCCAATCCTCCATTTGATACCAGAAAATCAACTGAATGAATCGCAAATAATAGTATTGGTCTGGTGGTAATTGGCGAATATTTTCGGGAATACATTGCAGCTCTTTCTCCGTTTGCTTCGATAAAGCATAGCACATTACTTTGATGCATAAAAAACGATTTTTGACTTTGGGATAGGCTTGAATTTCTGCATGATTTTGTTCATAAATATCCAAGGCTTTTGGGTAGTGTTCCATTTTCACCAAATTGCTGAAGGAATTGAAACTGTGAAGGAATTGATGGAGGTTCCGAAGAAACACGAGGCTGCAAAGAAGAAAGGGTGTTTGTATACAAAAATACTTAAAACAAAGGGCAATACACACAAGATGTATTGCCCTTTGTTTATGAGTGATTCTGATGAGGTTTAGAAAGTTGTTGAAGCTTCCTTACTTATCCACACATTCTCCTTTTTCCCACTTCAAAAGCCCTGCATTGGTTGCAAAACAAGTATTGGAGTAAGTTTTTCCATCGCAGCCACAAACAGGATCATAGACTTCAATACAGGCATCTTTGGAAATTTTGGATTTGTCAATACACGTTTTATCTACTTTTTCGCACTGTTGTTGTGACAGAATCAAAAAGAAGAAACTGAGAAATATATACCCGAAATGTGTCATCATATTGGAGTTTGAAATGTTAAATTGGGGTTTCGGTTATCGTTTCGCTACTCTATCTTTGTTTGAATCTTTGTCGGTATTCAGAACCCTTGAAGAATTGATAGTGCCATTGTTGGACAACAAAATACCTGCCACATAAGGAGATGCCATTGAAGTACCGTCCATATAAGCATAACCGCCGTTTTTGTAGCAAGAACGAATGTTTACGCCCGGCGCAGCATAATCAACAGGTGGATTGCCATAGTTGGAAAAACTGGCAATGTTGTAGTTCCAATCCATTGCAGAAATGGTGTAAAGACGTGTACCATTCAAGCGAGCAGGGGATTTGGTATTGGCTTGCTTGTTATCGTTGCCAGCAGCAAAAACCATGTGAACACCTGCCGAACCCAAACTTCTTATCTGTGTTTCCGATTTTGCAGAAGAAGTGTTCCACAATCTATCCCACCAGTTAGGAGGAGTTTTGCCCAAACTCATGTTCAATACATCTCCTGCAATATAGTATTTGGCTACGTGCTGCAATCCTTCCAAAATATCAGACCAAGAACAACTCCCTCCACTTGTACATACCTTTACGGGAACAACCCATGCTCCTGCTGCTACGCCTCTTGTGCCGATGTTGTTGTTTTTGGCTGCCACTATTCCCGCTACATGAGAACCGTGTCCGTGGTCGTCGTTGGCAGAGTTGGTGTAACCTACGCAAGATTTTCCATAAGGGCCTCTCACGTTCAAATCAGGGTGATCGAGGTCAATCCCAGTGTCCAATATCCACGCCCAATACGGACTGCCTGTTTTGTCGGTCCAACCTGTATAATTGGTTCCCCAACTTGGTGATTGTGCCAAGACCAGTTCTTCGGCTTCTGTTTCGGAAGTTTCTCTTACAGCAGCTACATTGATGGTCATTTCAAAATCTTCACCCATACCCAAAAACTCGTCCATTTTGGCGACTTGTTCTTGGAGTTCCTTGGCTTGTCGAGAATTCATGTCTTTAACAGAAAATCCTGTGATGCTTCCTGTATAAACCTCTGCAATCTGTTTCGGAGAAATCTTCAATCTACTTTCTGCAATTTTTAATATCGTTTCTCTCGCTTCTCGGTCATATTGGTCAAATAATTTTGCTTTTTCCTCCCTTTCTTTGGATTGAGACATTTTTTCACCGTACTTGTCTAGGAAGGACGGAACAGCTTTATCATTGAAGATGAAGATGTAACTGCCAGGAATGATTTTGGCTTTTGGGTCAGATTCTCGAAGAGGAATTTCCTGAATTTTGAAGTCTGCTTTGTCTTCTTTTGGTTGGGCAAAAACATTTTGAAAACAAGCAGCTAAAACAATAAGCATAGCCACGCTACGAATAACTAAACGTTTCATAGATAAACGGATTTTAGGTTAGAAGATGAATTATTGGTGAGTAGTGGCTGCGATTCAAATTTACTACAAATAAATGAGTTTGTCAAATAAATGTCATTTCCGTTAAAGAAATTAGCTGGTATAGAATTTGATTTTTTCATATAACTTTAGGTTGAAGCATTTATTATAGATAAACTAAAGGATACATGAAGACTCGAAATATTTAGGCAAGGGTGATGAGATAGAGAGGTTTGTTTTGGCAATCTAAAATAGTTTCTTTATTTTCGTCAATATGAACCTACAAGCAAATATCAACCGAGTCAAAAGAAGTTTTATCATTTATGCAGCCATTGTATTACTGCTAACCATCTGGAACATAATAGCTCGTGCTGATGGAGATGCCGCCATTACTTCACAAGTGATTCGTGGAGGAGTGAGGGTAGCCATGATGGTTTACCTCGCCCTTCAATTGCGTACTTTTAGAAAAGGAATCTGGTGGATTTCGGTGATTTTTGCGGGAATTTTAGGGGGAGGCGCATTGATTGCAGCTGTTTTGGGTACTATTGTCGGGTCGGTGTACGCTACTGAGTCTACCAATATGTGGTTGTATTTGTTGCAATTGTTAGTACCTGCTTTTCTTTTGTTGGACGCTTTGTATGTGTTGCTGAAGAAGGAAGTGAAAGAGCAATTTGTGAATTGAAGTTTTCTAAACTCGTTGCATTAATCTAAGAAACCAAATTGAAGTTAAGGGTTAATACAGTTATCTTCTTCCCCTATTGCATTGCCGAAATTAAATTGAGAAAATAGCGTATTCGAGAAATCAACGGATTGATTTATCTCTTCAAAAATTTGTAATCGGTCATTCTCAAAAGTAAACCCAACTATCTTGTTTCTATTTTGATTGGGTACATAAAACACCTTTTTGCCGAGCTGTTCGGTTAAAACCGACAAACATAAATTCCGTTGGCCAATCTCATGATTGCTATACAGACTGGTTTCGTCCAAAACCTGAAGAACTCCCTGTTCTATCTTTGCCACCTTCAGAATTCCTCCAATGTGAGGAGTTTGTATCCATACCAATTCAACATTCTCATCATTGTCCAAGTCATTGATTGCTACAATGTTTAACCAACGATTAGGCGTTCCGATTTCTTCAACATGGGCATATTCAATTAGTTGTTCATTGACTATTTTGTAAATTGCAATGCCCGCACCTTTTGAGACATGAGTTCTAATCGTAATGATTTCCAATGCGCCATCACCGTCCACATCATACAATCTTGGGCGAATATCTTCAAAGACAAAATCACCGGAAAGCGTCAACTCATAAAAAACACCCTCTACCACTACCACCAATTGCCCCGCTTCAATTTTGTCCCCCATAATACCGTGTTGATACCTCTCCGTAGGCATCGCATATTGTGCATACACCCGACCGTCCGAACTGATAGCGATTTCTTGCTCAGGAAGCTGCTCATAATTAGCAGCCAATTGAAGTAAAATATTGGGGTTTTCCATTTCTTTTTTACAAGCAAATAGAGAAATGATGAAAAGAAGAAAAATTAATGAATTGGTTTTCATAGTTATTGTATAGAAGGAAAATGAAGGTGATAATGTGAGCTTCAAAAAGAAGGCAAATATCTCCAGTTCTCTATAACTCCAACTTCAAAAACTCCCCTGTATAACTTGTCGGATGGACTGCAACCTCCTCAGGCGTACCCTTACAAACCATATTGCCACCCTTAGAACCACCTTCAGGTCCCATGTCAATGATGTAGTCTGCCACTTTGATAACATCCATGTTGTGTTCGATTACCATTACGGTATTGCCCTTGTCCACCAATTTTTGCAAGACTATGAGCAACAAACGAATATCTTCAAAATGTAGTCCAGTCGTTGGTTCATCAAGGATATACATGGTTTTGCCCGTATCTTTTTTGCGAAGTTCGGAAGACAGTTTCACCCTTTGTGCCTCACCACCCGAAAGCGTAGTCGCTTGCTGTCCGAGTGTGATGTAGTTCAAGCCTACATCCTGTAGGGTTTTGAGCATACGGAAAATTTTGGGCATGGGTTCGAAGAATTCTACGGCTTCTTCTACGGTCATGTTCAGCACATCCGAAATAGATTTTCCCCGATAGCGCACCTCCAGTGTTTCCCGATTGTAGCGTCTGCCCATACAGGTTTCGCACTCGACATACACATCAGGCAAAAAATTCATTTCAATGACCCTCATTCCGCCGCCTTGACAGGTTTCACAACGTCCACCTTTCACATTGAAGGAAAAACGACCAGGTTTGTAGCCTCGAATTTGAGCTTCGGGCAATTGGCTAAACAAAGTGCGAATCAAAGTAAAAACACCAATATACGTTGCAGGATTGGAGCGAGGAGTACGCCCAATGGGAGATTGGTCAATTTCGATTACCTTGTCTAAATGTTCCAAACCTTCAATGCTTTCATACGCCAAAGGTTTTTTAACAGCCCTATAAAAGTGCTGGTTTAGAATGGGATAGAGTGTTTCGTTGATAAGTGAAGATTTGCCGCTACCCGAAACCCCCGTCACACAGATAAATTTGCCAAGCGGAAATTCGACATCCAGATTTCGGAGGTTGTTGCCTTTCACACCCTTCAATACCAGCGTTTTGCCGTTACCTTTGCGCCTCTTTTTTGGCACTTCTATTCTTTTAGTGCCATTGAGGTATTCGGTTGTCAAAGTACCCTTTAAGATAAAATCGGCGGGTGTGCCTGCTGCTACAATTTCGCCCCCATGTTTGCCTGCACCAGGGCCAATGTCAATCACATAATCCGCCGCCATCATGATGTCTTTGTCGTGTTCGACTACCAAAACACTGTTGCCTGTTTCCCGCAATTCTTTGAGGGCTTCAATCAGTTTCTGGTTGTCTCTTTGGTGCAGTCCGATGCTGGGTTCATCGAGTATATAGGTGATACCCACCAATTTAGAGCCAATTTGGGTGGCCAAACGAATGCGCTGTGATTCACCTCCCGAAAGACTGCGAGAAGGGCGATTGAGGGATAAATAGTCCAAGCCAACATTCAATAAAAAACCCAACCTCGCTCGGATTTCCTTCAAAATATCTTTGGCGATGGTTTTTTGGCGCACTGTTAAATCTTCTTCAATGTTGGTGAACCAGTTTTGCAGTTCTTCAATGTCCATTTCACAGAGGTCTGCAATGTTTTTGCCCACGATTTTGAAGTGCAGGGACTCTTGTTTCAAGCGTTGACCATTGCAGACAGGGCATTTCTTTTTGACCATAAACGCCTCTGCCCACCGCCTGATTCGCTCCGAAATATCTTTGTCGGCATAGCAGCGTTTGATGGTATTGATTACTCCTTCAAAATCCAAGTCATACCACCGTTCTTTGCCAAATTGAATATTGACAGGGATGCTTTCGCCATTCGTGCCATATAGCAAGATTTCGAGGGCTTCTTCGGGTAGGTCTTTGATGGGGGTGGCAAAGGTGAAGCCGTATTTTTGGCTCAATGCCCGCAGTTTTTTGAAGGTATGGTTGTCCCGCACTTCTCCATAGGGGCGAATTCCCTGCTCATTGATGTTGAGATTTTCATCGGGAATGACCAGTTTCATATCTGCATCGTGTATGAAACCCAAGCCTTTGCAGTTTTGACAAGCACCGTAGGGCGAATTGAAGGAAAAGGTATTGGGAGAGGGTTCATCGTAAGATACACCTGATTCGGGGTCCATCAAGAGTTTGCTGAAGTTGTGTGTTTTTCCTGTTTCGTGTTCCAAAATCATCACCAAACCTTTGCCCATTTGCATGGCGATTTCCAAAGAATTGGTGAGCCGACTGGCAAATTGGGGTTCGATTTTGAGGCGGTCTATCACTACTTCAATGTCGTGGATTTTGTAGCGATCCACCTGCATTTTGGGTTCAATGTCCACTATTTCGCCATCTATTCGCACCTTCAAATAGCGCTGCTTGCGGAGTTGCTCGAAGAGTTCTCGGTAGTGTCCTTTTCGTCCTTTGACGAGGGGCGCAAGCAAGATGATTTTTTGGTCTTTGAAGTACTTGAAAACGTGCTGAACGATTTGTGGCTCAGTGAAACGCACCATTTTTTTGCCTGTGGCGTGGGAATAGGCATCGCCTGTTCGGGCAAAGAGTAGGCGCATGAAGTCGTAAATCTCGGTAATGGTGCCGACCGTAGATCTGGGGTTTTTGTTGGTGGTTTTTTGCTCAATCGAAATAACGGGACTTAAACCTGTAATATTCTCAACATCAGGGCGTTCCATGCTGCCGATGAATTGCCGAGCATAGGCCGAAAAACTCTCCATATAGCGCCGTTGCCCTTCTGCATAGATGGTATCAAAAGCCAGCGAGGACTTACCGCTTCCGCTGATGCCTGTGATGACCACCAATTTGTTTCTAGGAATGAAAACATCTATGTTTTTGAGGTTGTGCACCCTTGCACCATAAACATTCAATGACTCAATTTCTTCTTCGCTGATTGCAGGCAATTCTTGCATGTAGGATTGAAAATTATGTGATTGTGTTGAAAAAACAAGCTACAAAAGTAACAATTGTTTTGCCGTTTTTTTGTTTTCCTTCCATGTTAAAAAAAGGAATTTTATTCGACCACCAACTTCCCACTGCTCACCTCCTTCCCCCGAGAGTTCGGGGCAAGCTCTTCAATGCTCACCCGATACAAATACAATCCACTTTCCAAACCTCCCACTTCCATCGGCATACTTTCCACCGCAGAAGGCAACCACCACTCCCGAATCCATCGCCCCTGCAAATCATACAACTGCAATCGCCCATCCAAAGGCAATTGATAAGAAACAGTTGCCTTATCTCGAACAGGGTTGGGTGAAATTTGGACTTGATAGGGATTTTTTTGAGACATATTGGCAATATTCGTAACAATCGCCGTACTATCACACCCCAACTCCCAACAAGTATTTCCGTCAAAATCCGTCTTAACAATCCAACCATACTGTGGCTGATGCGTATAGTTAAAGCCCGAAATAATATAGCCGTCTCCTGTCATTTCTATATCCTTGACATAGACATCATTGTTGGGGTCAGGAGTCAAGCGTTTGGTCCAAACCGTATCACCTCTTGAATTTAGTTTGACCAATAAGTTTCCAAAGATGTATTCCTCGGTTTCATAAAGCATCACACCAATAAATCCTCCATCCTCTGTATGTATGGGATTGGTTTCAAAACTTGAAGTATAAACAACATCCTCATAGTTGGTATCAAAATGATAGATTCGTTCCCAAATAATATTTCCCAAGTCATCCAATTTAGCAAAATAGGATTTTTTTACATCGTTTTCTCGAATAGCCCCAGACATAAAATAACCATTTGGAAACAAGGCTAATAATCGTGCGGTTCCATCTATTTCATCTCCACCATAACTTTTTTTCCATTCAATAATGCCATTGGAATTCGTTTTGATAATGTACATATCGTAATCCGTGGTATTGGAGTAAGCATAGCCTGAAAGAATATAGCCTCCATCTTTCGTCTGTAAAACTGTAGCAGGCACATCACTTCCGCCTGCCGCTCGACTATGGGTTCTCACCCATTCTTGATTGCCTAAGCTGTCAATCTTGAAATAGTAAAACTTGGGGTAACCGCCACCTTGAGGTTGCTGAAATCCTGCAATCAAAAAGCCATTGTCTTTTGTATTGATAATAGCATTTGTTCCCTGCCAATTTTCATCTCCGTAAACTTTACGCCAAAGAATTTCTCCATTCAAAGTAAATTTGACAACAGCTATATCCATATCTTCATACGTTTCATCTTTAAATTTGGGGTATGTAAGTATGAAATGATTGTAATTATTTTGTACCCTAATCATAGAAGTTCCATCGTTGATAGGTCCAATAGGCTCATCATCTATAATTTTAGTCCAAAGTAGATTGCCATCAAAATCTAATTTTTTGATGTAAATAGCTCTGTAGTTATTGTAAGAAGAAAATCCACCTGCTACTAAATAACCATCTTGAACAGGCAAATTAGGAGCTGCTAATAAGCTAACAGTATCATTTCCTATAGCTTTGTTGAAGTAGGTGTTTTGAGCATTTATAAATAAGTTGTATAATAAAAGAAATGAGATTATATATATGAGTTTCATATTGGAATAGAAATAAAACAACCATTAGGAGTATTAGCTCCTAATGGCTGAAAATGAGAAAATAAATTAATGGACAATAGAGAATTTTTGAACACTGTTAAAACTCTTGCTACTGACTTGACAAATATAAATACCGTTGGGTATTTTACTTGTGTTTATCTCAGCAATAGTATTATCCGAAATGGTTTTTACTGTTTTCCAAAGTTTACCTTGAAGGTCATAGATTCGGATAGTTACTTCTTCTGTTAATGAGAAGTTGTGCAAATGAATGTTCAGTACTTCTTTGGCGGGATTGGGAATCAATTTAAACTGTATAGCTTCCATTGTATTTGTTTCCTTTTTATTGCCTCCGCTTGGAATCGCTACGGGATTTCGCACATAGGTATCTCCAAAATAATTGGCAAGCAGGGCTTCTGTCATTGTCACTACTTTTGCATCTGAACTATTGGCATAAGCACGGACTGCCGATTCATTGCTAATAATTGTACCGTTGATAATCATCGTGTAGAGGTCTCGGAAAGCGAGATTTTCAGGCGTATCTTGCGGAATCAAGTTGACTCTGTATTGGGCTTGTGTCCAATCTTCCATACCGATATAGGCTTGAACCAATAGACGATTGCTCCAAGTTTCTCCTTCGCCTATCAATAGATTGAGAGCCGATTGTATCTCATCCTTTTTCAAATGTTCTCTAATCCTTGAAGCCAACATTACATTGTTTCTATCATCGTTGTCATCTGCACCGTCACACAAGGAAACAAACTGATCACATAAAAATTGCTGTACAGCATTGGCAGGGTCATTGTTGAGTGCTTCTGAACCAGGAGCGTGTTCCAATTCTAAGATATTGGGAGAATCGTTTACTATGTTCAAACTATTTCCCGTATTCCATTCATTTACAAAAGCAACTCCATTTTCATCAAATTGGCACTCTCCTTGTGGTGTCAAAAAACAATTTTGTCCCATGTACCAATCTCTCACTGCATCGTTCTGATAGGTATTGCAGTTCAATTCAATCCCAGAGTCCTCTTGTTCAAAACCCGTAGCGACCATAAAATTGCCATCGAAAGTATTTTCCAACACTTCTGCTCCATTGGTGGCATTGCGGAAAATAGCACCATAAGTTCCTGTGCTGCTTGTGGTGTTGAAGGTATTCTCTCTTATCCCAAACTCCGTACTACCGAGCGTCATAATACCGTAGGGAAAATCTCCCGATTGAGTTTGATTGGGAATGTCGAAGGTATTTTGGAAAATAGAGGCGAGCGGAACACGGTTGAGGGTGATTCCTTTAAAAGTATCTACAAAGTCGTTGCCATTGATGCGTACATCGGGCATACCATCTGTATTATAGACATCTACGCCTTTATAGACCTCTTCAAAGGTATTGAAAACAGAGAGCAAATAAGAAGAAAAACTGTAAATACTGGTGACATTTGCAACACCATTGGAAGTAAAAGTATTACCAAAAATATTGAAGTGACTCCCCAAACGATTCAAATAGATATGGGTATATCCACCGCCGCCGCCACCTACAAAAGGTGCATTGTTGGTAAAGGTATTTTCCCATATACTGCCTCTTAAATTGGTGCCAACACCTGTTGCATTCATAACAATACCGATTCGATTGTTGGTAAAATTAGAGTTTCGGACACTCAATATGCCTCCTCCTGAGTTCGTTCCCGTGTTTTGAACCAATACGCCAATGTGTGCATCTTGAATGGTACTGCCATTTCTGATGATTATGGTTCCGTGGCTTGTGCTTCCATTGGTAGAATATCCTGTAGGTTGGGCTGTATTGGGTTGACCTTCTACCTGTATTCCCTTCCATGCACTTACTACGCAGGGATTTCCTCTCAAGACCGCATTATCTATTTTTAGATAACCGCCTTCTTCTACTAAAATACCCGAATTGTCGTCCATGAAGTGAATGGTTGTGCCTTCTATAATCAAATCCATATTTGCAGGAACTACCATCAAGCCACTAATGTTTCGTTCATTTGTCCAAATTTCATTGGTCGTCAATACATAGGCATTTTGTGTTCCTAAATTGTTACCATCCACAGTGATTTCATCTACCACACTACAATTGTCTTCTGTAACTGTAACCGTATAAGTTTCTTGTTAATTTTGTGTTTGCGCTTGAATTTGCCAAGATATAAATAGAAAAAGAACTGACAGAAATAGGTTTTTAGATAGAGTTAACAGCTTACTATTTACCAAACATAGGGGGGGGGGCATAATATATAAAATGCCTTCAAAGAAAAAAGTTGGATTTGTTTCATTGTAAAAATAATTTTGAGATTAGGAAAAGTAAATATTTAAAACAATTTTCATAGAATGTTTATTTACATGCTATTACCTTATTTCCTTCAAATATAAGTCATTAAAGCTACAATACAAAGGACAGAAAACCAAGAACTTGACACAGTTTGTGCATCTTTTGGTTTGTCATTACATTACTATTTGAACATAAAATATTGAAAATCAACACTTAAAAAATAAACAAGTTCGATGTTCATTGACACACAACAGTCCATTTTCTTCTTCACGGATTGCAGGCAATTATTCCATATAAAACTGAAAATTAAGCAATTATATTGAAAAATGCGCTACTAAAGCAACAATTGTTTTGCCGTTTTTTTGTTTTCCTTCAATGTTAAAAAAGGAATTTTCTTTGTGTATCCTTTTCATTATCTTTGTCACCCTATGAAATCCACCCAATCCATCCTCCTTTTTTTGCTGCTGATAGCAGGCTTGATTGCCTGCCAACAGGGTTATTTTTACTACCAACGCCTCACATACAATGCCGCTTTTGCAGGGGGAATGAGTGCGGCTTCGTTTTTGCCTTCTTATCCTTCGCAGGAGGATTCTTGCAGCGAAGAGAGTGTTGTTGTATCCATTGCAGATAGCAGCGAAACGACTTTTCTGCAAACGGATTCACTTCTGGAAAACAGTGAAGGTGCACTTGAAAAGACATTGAAGGTCAGCGAAAATGGCATTTTTAGGCAAACAAATTTTGAAGTGGAAGAATGTGAAGTGTTGACAGACATCAAGGCTTCAAAAGAGGAATTGAGTGATGCATTGAAGCAACACAAGCGCTGTTTGAAGCGGGAAAGCAAGCGCAAAAAGTACAGTTTTGATGGGATTGAACGCACAAATTTGCAGCTTCGCACTACGATTGACCAGCTGCAAGAATGGCTGGCAAAGGAGGATGGTGAGGCTTCTTTGTGTGAACTGTTTGACACCTACCAATTGAAGGGAAAAAATGAGAATGGGCGTGTGAAAACAACGGCTTATTATACGCCTGTTATTGAAGGGAGCAGGACGTGGAGTAAGACGTTTCAGTATCCTATCTACCGAAAACCCGATGCAAGTGTTTGGCAGGGTGAGTTGCCTACACGACAGGAGATTGATGGTGATATGAAGCTGGTTGGTAGAGATTTGGAGGTGGCTTGGACGAAGAGTTTACTCGACAATTATTTTATGAATTTGCAGGGTTCGGCTTATGTGGAGTACCAAGATAGTGTGCGGGAGTTGTTGTTGTATGATGGGCAGAATGGACATCCGTATCGTGGGGTGCAAAATTATTTGGTGTCGCAAAGGTATGTTTCATCGGTTGGGGTGGATATGCAGAATGTAAAACATTGGTTCAAAGAGAATCCTGATAGCATTCGCCCGATATTGTTTCGCAATCCTTCTTATACGTTCTTCAAAAAATCACCAAAATCGCCAACAGGTGCTGCGGGGGTGGAACTGACGGCCAAACATTCGGTGGCAGTAGATATCCGCTACATTCCTTATGGTGCGGTTTTGCTCGCCAAACTTCCCCGCAAAGGACGACACCAAAAAGCAGAGTGGAGGATATTGTTGCCGCAGGATAAAGGGGGGGCAATCAGAGGAGATGCCCATCTGGATTTATATTGTGGTGTGGGAGAAGCAGCAGTGAGGGAGGCACAAAGTATGAAAACATACAGTGAGGTGTGGTTGTTGTTAGCTAAAGAATAAGTATTTAATTTTTTTTTTGGATATGTCCAAAACTTTGTCTAAAATAGCGGTATGGCTTACATCACAATTACTCTTAAAGACAGCACAACAGGTAGAGAGGTTGAACTGGAACTGCCCGATGATGTTTCTGTCAAAGAACTATTGCCTGCGATTACGGAAACGCTGGGTATAGAACACGCCGAGCAGCGGCAATTGCAGAACAAAACGCAATCTTTTGATTATTTGGAACAGGATACTTTATCATCTCGATTTACGAAGGAGGCTGACCTGTGTATTTTGAAGTATGAAACAATACAGGGGAGTACAGAGGATTGGAGAGAAACAAAGTATGAGTAATAGTAGATTTTGGATAAGAGACGCAAGAAAGGAGATATGAGGCATATCAACTTGATAATCAAACGTTTTTTTATAGTAAACAAACTATAAAACCTCGTATTTTTAGCTATATATATCCCACTTATTACATATCTTCTCATTCGTCCCAAATCTAAAAAAATAAAATTCTCAAACGGTAGATTTTGTAAAAGAGCCTACTTTTTCACTGCAATTTATTACCAACAAACATTCAATTATACTGATTGTAACGTTTTGCTGTGATAATAAAAAAGCCACTGAAAAAGCTTATGTTTAAAGTACGAACCAAACAAGTGCAAATTCAATGGCATCTCAAATTAACAAAAATTGTACGATTGTATTACCGATTTTGGAAAATAAATACGATTCATTTTTAAACGACCCAAAAATAGCTCGCCAAATAATTAGCGAAATATGGGCAACAAGCCCCGAGTTATTTCCTGCACAAATGACTAAAGGTTATGTGCTTAACGGCAAAACTCGGCCGTCGAAAAAAATGAATATCCAAATGCGAAAAATAAAAGTAGCGGGACAAAATTATCAAATACGCCCAAGTTTCATTCTGCCTTATTGCAGAGCGAAGACGTATATAGCTTCTAAAGGCTTGTTCTTAAAGCGGTTCGGTGTTCCTTTCTGGGCATTGGCATTTGCTTTTGGATACAATGCGATGTGGGTATATCGCCTCTATAATTGTTTTAGTGATTATAGCATTGTAGGCACAACCATCCATGACCCAGAAAAATTACCTTCCGATATTTTAGCAGATGAACACCATGTAAAAATACAAGGTAAAAAAGCTTATGTGGCTACAACTGTGGGACAAAACTGTTTTTTAGGTATGGAAGTTTCTTCTGGCGCAGATGCGGATTCTTTGGAAGAAGCTTATGGTGTATTCAAACAAGAAGCAGAGGATGTGTCATCTGACTACCAACCTAATACAGTAAATACAGATGGGTGGACAGCTACACAGAACGCATGGCAAAAACTCTATCCAAATATTCAAGTCATTGAATGTTTCTTACACGCCTTTCTAAAAATTAGAGACAGAGCTACAAAAAAGATTCAAGACTATTTCAATACAGCAGCAGATAAGGTGTGGAAGGCTTATCGAACTACTTCAAAAAGACAATTCGCACAACATATAAGAAGGCTTCGGGAATGGACAGCTAAGAATGTGCCTTCCTGCCCCATGAAAGATAATATTCTTAAACTCTGTAAAAAGAAAAACAAGTGGTTAGCACATTTTGACTTTCCCAAAGCACACAAAACCTCCAACATGATAGATAGATCCATGAGGGCAATGAATAGACATGCCAACAACTCCCAAATGTTTCATGGAGATATACTTAGCACTACTCATAATTTCAGAGCTTTTGCCCTTCTTCATAATTTTTCACCCTCTTGTTTACAGGCTTGGGATGAATCAGCTGTCTTAATCAGTCCTGCGGCAAGACTCAACGGATTTGTCTATCATCATGACTGGTTACAGAATTTGTTAATCGCGGCTTCGTTAGGAGGATATCGAAATCACAGCAATCCGTTATAATCAGCAATTATACAACCCCCAACTTTATAAAACACATGGGTAGAGCGAGAGATATGCGACTTTTGGAAGACCAACGAAAAATTACGGAGTTGGCAGAAAAGGTGGGTTATTTTCAAATTTCCAACACAAGGGGCTTGCCTCCAACGGAATATATACTGGAATTTTGTCTAAATGGTTATCTAAACAAACAGGGAAATACAACGAATGGCCACCTTGTTCGATTGAGTTTTCCTGAGCGTTATCCATTTTCTGCACCTCCTAAATTTGCGATTCTCAGAGGTTTGTTTCACCCAAACGTGTATAAAAATGGAGATGTGTGTCATGGTTGGTTTTTGAACAATTGGCAACCTGCCATTCACATTGATGACCTAATTTTGGATGTAGCCAAAATGATTGCTTTCAAAGCGGATTCGTACAATCTAAAAAGCCCTGCCAACTATGAATGTGATGAGCAATGGATTGCTGCACATCAAATACCTCTTGATGAAACCGTTTTGGAACCACAAGAAGAGGAACAAAATAATTTACCTGCTGCTGTTCGACCTGCAACTTTGGAACAACGCAGATTGCAGAAAATTCGGGTGACGGTGAAATCAGATAAACCGAGTTATATGACCGCTTTTGGGAATTCAGCAGATTCACTGCCATCTATCCCCGAACCTGAACCGATTCCCATTCGAATTCGACGCAAGAATGGGAGTGAGTTCTGAATATTTTTTGCAAAAAAAGTTACTGATGTAGACTTCCGAAATTTTAATCTCAAAAGTACAGTGGGTTATTATTGCTGCCAAGTTCTTTTCAAAGCAAAAATTTCGGAAGTCTTTGCTCCAAATTGGGAAACTACTTTATTGGCATCCCTACTTAATGCTCAAAAAATTGAATTCCTGATTTCCTCTATTTCCACAAAAAAAATATCGAAGTGAAAATCCGAATCATCAGCGAAAAGAAAATCTCTCCTTTGTCTATGCAGTTTCCCCTGCAACATCCCGATTTCTTCAATATTCGGCAGCCCCCCACCAATGTTACCAAGACAAATGACGATATGCTGAGTGTTTTTATACACTACGAAGCCTACCAAAAACTGTGGGAACACGTGCGTCTCGATTTCCACAATGAATTAGGAGGGGCTATGCTTGGATATTATGGAAGCGACAATGGCAATGAATTCATTGTAGTGACGGATGTATTCAACCAACCTCCTGAATATTTCTCCACTCCGACCATGCTTCGATTCACTGGTCAATTCTACGATGATTTGGAAGAATACGTCACCCAGATTGAAGCCCAATATCCCAATATTCTCCGTTTAGGGCTCTACCACACACACCCCAACTATGGCGTTTTCCTCTCCAAAACCGATGCAAAAACCTTCAAAGGCATTTTCAAAGACCCCTTCCAAATAGCGATGGTCGTCGACCCAGTGCGAGAAGAAGACGGCGTGTTTTTTTGGATAGGCAGCGAACTCTCTCGGCGCACAGGTTACCGAATTTTTCACACCGATGACACCAAATTTGCACTACACACTGCCAAAACCCGCAACCCGCTTGCCGCCAAATACAATACACAATTGCAGCTCGATACAAAAAACCAGATTATTCCCAAAATTCAGGTTTTTGAAAGCCAAGTTACCGATGACCTTCAAAAAAAACCGCAACGGATTGATATACAATCACATTCCTCCGATGAGCCCACCCGCATCACCATCGAAAAAACCACGCACCGCATAGACAAACCCCTATATATTCCACGAGTCTGCCCACTCTACGACATGCACTACCGCAACCGAGAATTTCGGCTCTACCGCTATTTTGTACCCCTCCAAAAATCGCCCGAATTGGAATCTTTTCCCTACGAAATATTCATTCACCGCAATGTAGAAAACCAATTGACGCTTGCCTTAGAGCAAAAACAACAAGTATTGGGCTTTTTAAGAGGCAATTTGCATTACGACAAACTGCAAAAGCTCTACTTTGTAGATGCTTACGAAGCGGTCATAACCGAACCTACAACCGATTTATTGCCCTTCAACAGCATCGCCCATGCTATTGAGGAACAGCGCAAAAAAGGAATAACCAATATTTTAGGGTGGTTTTTTGCAAGCCATAAACCTTATTTAGACGTTTTTCGTTTTACGACCATGCACCAAAAGCTCTTTGATAAAAACCATCATTTTGGCATCGTTTTGCGTACCAAAGCCTTAGAAGAACAAAAAGACGAGTCTGCAAAAACCGTGTTAGATGTAGAAAATGCGTATATTGTAGCCTATAATTTCGACAAAAACATTCCTTATGATTATTTTAGAAACTTGTTTTTGTATGAAAAACCCTATTAAAAAATGTCAGGACTTTACATCATAGAATCTTCATTTGGGCAATTCCTCATTTATACCATCACCGTTCTATTTATTGTAGCGGTGTTTGTGGTCGTCAGAGAAATTGTTCGCTTTCAAGTGACTGAAAACGAGGCTTTCAAAAAACTAAACTACAATTTTCACCACGAAATAGATTGGACACAGCAAGCCAGCCTCACCCGAGAAAGCCTTTATGAAATACTCAAAAAAGACTGCAAAACCGAAAGCATCGCCTGCAATCGCTTGTCCACCATATATTACCTCGCCCGTCAAGCACAAGAGGTAAAACAAGATGTATTGACCGATACCGACATTTTGGAAGAAGATGCCCGTTTTTCGACCAACTATTTGCGCTATGCCCGTTCTGCAATGGTCATTTTGGGACTCTTAGGAACGCTATTTGGATTCGCACAATCGGTTGGTTATGCCAGTTTTATCTTCTCCGAGATCAACACAGCCACCATTCAAACCTTGCTAACTTCCTATACTGATGCCTCCAATCAAATGATGGGTATGTTGATTCCGATGAAAAGTGCCTTATTGACCAGCTTTTGGGGTGTATTGGCAACTGTATTTTTGAGCCTACTCCTATTACCGCTCAACTGGATCAAGCAGCAGTTTTTTGCCAAGTTGGAAGTTTTTTCTACCACCCAATTGATTCCCGTTTTCAATCCCGCCAAAAAAGACTTCAATATTGGCTTGCTGATAGATACCGTCACCAAAAACACCATTGCAGTCAACGAAATTGTCACGAAAGTGGAACAAATTTCTACCAACATTTCCAAGGATTACGAATACATGAGTCAATACAGTAGAAGTATGCAAGCGAGTACAGAAGGTTTCGTGGAAGCACAGGAAATGCTGCACGGGGATTTGCAGACCTTGACACAATTGGTGAAGGCCTACAAAGAAAACGAAGAAAAAGCGGGTGAAAGTCAATACAAAATCATAGAAGCCCTCAACCTTCACAACATCACTCTCGAAAGAATCAGCAAAAAAATTCAGGAAACCGAATTTAATGTGGGAGATTGGCTGCAAGAAATCATCCAACTTTCCAAAGAACAACAGCGTTCCTTCAAAATGGACGTGGAAGCTCTTGTTCAATTGACCAAACAAAACCTCAACAATCTGCAAAGTGTGCTAAACCGTTTTGGGCTGAATGTCAATAAATTTGAAACGAATCTCGACAAAATGTCCACTTACCTCACCCACTTTAGTTCTACGATGGAGGAAGTGACCCATCAAGAAGTCGAACAAATAAAGGTACTTGCTATCGAAATGAAAAACTTGGGCAGCAGCTTGTCTCAAATCCAAGCAAACATCCCTCAACAAATGGACAAACTCACCAAAACCCTGCAAGAAACAAACGTGGCGAGCAATCCGAAATACATCGAAAAAGTGGCGCAAGAAATCGCCGACCAAGAAATCAAAAAACGGATGAAAATGTTTGAGGAAGAAAGGCAACAAATCGGCAATTACCAATTGGAGGCACACCACGATGAGGATCAAAGAGGCGGTATTCGATCAGCATTGAAGAATATGTTTAATTGGAAAGACGAAGAGTAGTACTTAGAATACATACTCTACTGATAGTTTGTAAACAATATTTGCAAATTCATTAAGAGCATATAAGTTATTCGCAATAGTTTTCTCATATATTCCACCAATCCTAATTTTGCCACCTACGTCCATCCCAATTCCAGCCCGATAACCAAACTCTTTAGTAGCGACTTCAATCGGTTGAACCATAAATGTTTCTGTGCTTCCTTCATTCTTCAAAGCATAACCAACTACACCTCCTAAAGAAACAAACGGCTTTATCTTCCTTTTCAATGGCAAAGTATAGATAAAATCCACTGGCAGCTGTAGATATTGTAGGTCAAAATTCACATATTCCGTCCAAGGATAAATCGTGGGTTGAGCAAAAGAAGCTCCTTTTTTGATAAACAATAAGGAAACACCCAATGCCAGTTTTTCATTAAAAACCACATTCATGAAACCTCCGAAACTCACACCAGTTCTTTTATCAAAATTGAAATTGTAATATCTATGTGCTTCAGAAAGATATGCAACATCGCTCCAAGTTAATCCAGCTTTCAATCCAAAAACAGTTCTAACCTTATTTGGATTTTTATGGACAACACTATTTGCCGTTGCATCCATACATTGATTGTAGCGAGAAACTGCTTTCATCATATCTTCATATTTCAAATCTACATTATCCAATTTAGAAGACATTTCAGAACAATCTGACATTAAATATTGCAACACACCAATATGCTTATTATTTTTTCTATATTTATTTTGTGAAACAAATATTTCATTGTTTTCCAGAAGAATCATCCCATCCTCGGCTTTTTCTACATAAAATTCTTTTCCTATTCTATATAAACTTATCTTTCCTTCTACCAAATAAGAAGCAAAAACCTTCTTCGCTTCTTCGCCATCTTTTGTAGGCAAGGTCTTAGACTTGAATAAAGTTCTATTCTCCAATCTAATCAATTGAATATCATAAGGTGTATATATCAAAAAATCATTTTTCTTGTCGGACTTAAATAAAATTTCAGAGCCATCTTCAACAGTCATTTTCACACTACCTCTGAGTGTATCGTTGGAATAGGATACGACCATATCTGCATAGTTCTGAGCTTTTAATGAAATGGATAAACAAAACATTAATGCAAAAAAGCACAATAGATACCCCGTTTTGAAACTGCAAATAAAAACCTGATTGTCAAATGCATTTTTCATTTTCACTCTTATTTTAATTTTAATTATCAATTCCTTCTCACTTCAAAAACTTCCCTCGAATCACCTCCTCAACAGGTCGCCCTTCAATCTTGCTCTCCAACCACGAAATAATATCGAAATACAAAAAAGTACGTTTTTCGTAAGGAACATCGGATAAATCTACCAAAGTCTTATGCAAAGTTACAAAACCATCCTGCAATTGGTTCGGAAAAATTTTGGGCAATCGGCGGAGAAATTGAAGGATTGCTTCTTGCATCCCGTGAAAGTCATTCATCTTCTTCAAAAAGCGATAAGTCGACTTCACCTGACTCTCTATCAGCGTATTGTGTTCCAATTCAAAATGTGAAATAAGTAACAAAATCCGAGCAAAACAATGAATATCCTCCCTTAGTTGCACATTTCCCTGATTGACAATTTCATTCAAATAATCAATTGCAGTATCATAATCATCACTCGCAAAATAGATACAAGCAATTTTGTAGTAAAATACCAAAATTCGATGTTTGTCCAGTTTTCGCCCCAGTTTCTTTATATTCGCTTCAATAGCAGGCACCAATTCCTTTGCTTCTGTAAACGTACCTTCCAAAAAATGCTTGTTGATGCGGTGAATTGAAGTAAACAAAAATACCTGAATCTCAATATTTTCATTCCGCTTCACCACATCATGTTCCCCAAACTCCTTCAACAATTGCAGCACTTCCACAAACTTCGTATAATAGCGGGTATTGTACAAAGCCGCCAACAAATTGTTCAAGCCTTTGACGTAGTGAAACGGCTCTAATTCAATCATGATGGGGTTCTTCAAAAACAAATTCACCCACTTATCCGCATACCGATAGCAATACGGAAAATTCTGCAAAATGTAAAAATACCACACATAAGAACGGTACAAATGCAGTTTCTCATAAAAACTCAACTCACAAGAGTTTGCCCCTTCAATTTGCGCCAATTGTTCTTCAAAAAAAGTTTCTACTTCTTTCTCATCCTCCTCATTCCGAATGTGTCCCATTTTGATATAGAGTCCATACAACTGCAATGCAAGATCGGACAAACGATTGCTGCGGTAAATGACTTCATCTATTTGGCGAGATTCTTTGGTCAATTGTTCGGCGCGTCCTTCAATGCTTCGGGTGATGTATTGCGATTCAATTAGCTTCTCAAACTCAATGATTTCTACACAAAGCATATTTTGTTGGGCCTCCATCGCTGTCGTTTTCGTTTTGTCCAATAGCTTCAAACTCTGCATATACAGGCCTTTGTTGTAGAGCAATTTGGCATAATCCAGTTGTTGCCGAATCTCCATATCTATGTTGTGGTGAAAGTGTTGCAGCCGCAAACTCAATAGAATTTGCTTGTAGAGGTGAGATTTGAGGTTGGGAATCTGAACACGTTTGATTTCAGGAGCCTTGTCCGAAATTTTCGATTCATCATAGCTTTTCATCTTGTCCAAGACATCAAACAACTGAATGAATTTGGCATTTTCGCTACTTTGTGTTCGACTCACATACACTTTGAAATGCCGTTTTTCTGCCCTCGAAAGGGTTTTGATCAACTGATATAGGGCATCTGTTTGTTGGTTAGGCATTGTAGCTAAATTAAATGCAATTCTATGTTTATCAGAAAATTAAAGCAAACAAAAAACACTTGAACCATGTAGTAAAGCCCAAATTTAGGTTTGAAAGTTGAACCTTTTTGCCATAGTTTTGTACTTCAATGCTAATCTATTATAGCTACAAAGCTAAAAAATATTGGCAGAGACCACAAAGACTTTTGACGTTTGATGTAACAGCACATCTACTTTTATGTTTCCCATTCACCATGCAATAGGATTCTGAACTTCAAAAGTCTATATGGATTACTTCAACAAAATTCAGTAAACAATATGTCCGAACGAATTTATATCTTTGATACGACCCTAAGAGATGGCGAACAAGTCCCTGGCAGCAAATTGAACATGGAAGAAAAAATCGAAATTGCTCGGCATTTGGAGCAATTAGGTGTCGACATCATTGAAGCGGGATTCCCCATTTCTAGCCCAGGGGATTTTGAAGCAGTAGTAGAAATTTCTAAAGCAGTCAAACTACCGACTATATGCGGTCTTTCAAGAGCTGTAAAACAAGATATTAAAGTAGCAGGTGATGCGCTAAAATATGCCAAACGTCCTCGTATCCACACAGGTATTGGCACTTCTGACATACACATCCAACACAAACTCCGAAGTACAAGAGCCGACATATTGGAACGTGCAATTGGATGTGTCAAATACGCCAAATCATTTGTAGAAGATGTAGAATTTTATGCCGAAGATGCGGGAAGAACTGACAATGAATACCTTGCACAAGTCGTTGAAGCAGTTATCAAAGCAGGAGCTACGGTCGTCAATATTCCCGATACAACGGGCTACTGTTTGCCCGAAATGTATGGCGCAAAAATTCGCTACTTGATGGAGAATGTGCCCAATATTCACAAAGCCATCATCTCCGCCCACTGCCACAACGATTTGGGCTTGGCTACTGCCAATTCGATTGCAGCCGTCCAAAATGGCGCACGCCAAATCGAGTGTACCATCAATGGCATTGGCGAAAGAGCGGGCAATACCTCATTGGAGGAAGTAGTGATGATCATGCGCCAACATCCTGAATTGAAGCTGGATACGAATATCAATACACGCTTATTGTGTCCTATCAGCAAAATGGTTTCTGATTTGATGCACATGCCTGTACAAGCCAACAAAGCAGTAGTTGGCGCAAATGCTTTTGCTCATTCGTCTGGTATTCACCAAGATGGAGTTATCAAACACCGAGAAAGTTATGAAATCATTGATCCAGCAGAAGTTGGTGCAGATGGTACTTTGATTGTATTGACGGCTCGAAGCGGTCGTGCAGCTTTGCTTCACCGTATGCAGCGGTTGGGTTATGACTATGGTAAAGAAGATTTGGCACTCATTTACGAACAATTTTTGAAGGTAGCCGATAGTAAAAGAGAAGTCAAAGACGAAGATTTGCACGAATTGGCAAATTTTTTTGAAGAAAAAGTAGCGGTTGCAGTTTAGGATATACAAGAAACTCTTCGTTACCGTGAAAACAGACTACAAAAGTTTTAAAAACTTTTGTAGTCTTGAGTAATACACTGCAACATAAGATTCTTTATATTTCAGCAGCAGCGCTGCGACACTATTTGTAGAAATGATAATGAATAGATTTTCAGGAGGGGTGTAGCCTCGACGCCATAAAAACCAGTTATTTATACGTGCCGAAGCTACGCTCCTATGTTTCTATCCTTATAGATTTTCCTACAAATAGTGTCAGGGCTACCCCCTTATAATTCAGCCATATTTATCTTAACAATTAAAATTTCTCAAACAACTGTTTATCAGTGTGTTTTTCATTTTAATTGTCATTTTAATTTTGATTTACTACTTTACAGCGTATTAGACAAAATATTTTTAGATAAAACAAACTATTCCAACACAACTCCATGTCGCAAAAAACACTATTCGATAAAATATGGGATGCCCACATAGTTAAGTCCATTGAAGGTGGCCCCGATGTATTGTATATTGATTGCCATTTCATTCACGAAGTTACCAGCCCACAAGCCTTTGCAGGTTTGGATAAGCGAGGCATCACCGTAGCCCGACCCAAACAAACAGTCGCAACGGCAGATCACAACGTTCCGACCCTCAATCAGCACCTTCCTATCAAAGATATGCTTTCCCGTTTTCAAGTCGATACCTTGACTGAAAACTGCAAAAAACATGGCGTAGAACTCTACGGTTTAGACCATCCTTATCAAGGGATTGTGCATGTGATTGGGCCTGAATTGGGAGTCACTCAACCTGGCATGACCATCGTTTGTGGTGATAGTCATACTTCTACGCATGGTGCATTCGGAAACATTGCTTTTGGTATTGGTACGAGTGAGGTTGAAATGGTTTTGGCCACACAGTGCATCATGCAGGGCAAGCCCAAACGAATGAGAATCAACATTGAAGGAGAATTGGAGAAGGGTGTGGTGTCCAAAGATATTGTACTGTATATTCTCTCCAAAATCACTGCAAGCGGTGCAACGGGGTATTTCATAGAGTTTGCAGGTTCTGCAATTCGCTCCCTTTCGATGGAAGCCCGCATGACTATCTGCAATATGAGCATCGAAATGGGCGCAAGGGGTGGCATGATTGCACCAGATGAAACCACTTTTGCTTATATCAAAGGAAGGGAATTTGCACCACAAGGTGCTGATTTTGACAAGGCTGTGGAGCATTGGGAAAACCTGTATTCCGACGAGGATGCGGTTTTTGATAAGGAATACTATTTTGATGCAGCAGACATTGAACCAATGGTGACATATGGAACAAACCCAGGGATGGGTATCAAAATCACCGAAAATGTTCCTTCGCTTCAACAAATAGATTCTGAAAGCCATATTTCCTTCAAAAAGTCGTTGGTTTATATGGATTTGCAGCCCGATGAATCGCTTTTGGGCAAGGAGGTGAACTATGTTTTTATTGGCAGTTGCACCAACTCTCGCATTGAAGACCTACGAATGGTCGCGGATATTGTCCAAGGTCGCCAAAAAGCAGACAATGTGTATGCTTTCATCGTTCCTGGCTCTAAACAAGTGGAAGCTCAAGCGAAAGAGGAAGGTTTAGACAAGATTTTTGAAGCAGCAGGTTTTGAATTGCGGCAAGCAGGTTGCTCGGCTTGTTTGGGAATGAATGAAGACAAGATTCCGAAAGGAGAATATTGTGTATCAACGTCTAACCGCAATTTTGAAGGTCGGCAAGGGCCTGGCGCAAGAACTATTTTGGCGAGTCCTTTGACGGCGGCGGCTACTGCAATTCGTGGAAAAATCACGGATGTGAGAGAGTTGTTGAAGGTCAATGCCTAATTTTTTTTTTGAACACAGAGACTCTGAGACACAGGGATTTTTTAATTTTTGACCTTGAATCATGAACGGAGAGTTGGAGATTTTTTGCTTAAAGAAAGTAGAGTTCTATTTTTATTTTCTTAAAGCTATTTTATAATTAATCCTCTGTGTCTCCGTGCCTCTGTGTTCGATTGAAATGCTCAAGAAATTATTCAAATAAAAACAACAATGCAAAAATTTCATACAATTGTATCTTCTTTTGTGCCAATAGCCATTGAAGATGTTGACACCGACCAAATCATTCCTGCACGCTTCTTGAAAGCAACGACTCGTGAAGGTTTTGGCAACAACTTGTTCCGTGATTGGCGGTTTGACAATCAAAACAACCCCAAACCTGACTTTCCATTGAATCAAGAGCAATACAGTGGTGCAATATTGGTGGGCGGCAAAAACTTTGGCTGCGGATCGAGTCGAGAACACGCTGCATGGGCGATTGCAGATTATGGCTTCAAAGTGGTGGTTTCCAGCTTTTTTGCCGATATTTTCAAAAACAATGCACTCAACAATGGCTTGCTTCCTGTGCAGGTTTCCGATGCTTTTCTGCAAAAATTGTTTGCAGCAGTAGAGAAAGACTCCGATGCGAAAGTTCGGGTAGATTTAGAAGCACAAGAGATTGAACTCTTAGAAACAGGTGATACCGAACGATTTGACATCAGTGCCTACAAAAAGGAATGTTTGCTGAACGGTTTTGATGACATTGATTATTTATTGAATAGTCGGGCAGAAATTGAAGCTTTTGAAGAATCTTTGAGTTGAAAGTAAATATTTCATTAATTTTGCCGCCATGGAAAAAGATAAAATCTTCGACAAAGAATATTCGGCAATAGGCGATTTTAAATTTGGAGACTCGGTCGTATCTGTTTTTGATGATATGGTGACTCGTTCAGTTCCATTTTACCTCGAAATGCAGCGAATGATGACCGAAATGGTCAGAGATTTTGCTGCGGAAGACTCCAATATCTATGATTTGGGCTGTTCGACTGGCACAACGCTCATCAATTTAGATAGGGTAATTGCACCAACTGTACAAATAATTGGTCTGGACAATTCTCCTGAGATGCTCGAAAAATGCCACAACAACTTCAAAACGGCAGGTATTACTCGCCCCTTCAAATTGGAGTATGCAGATTTGAACAAGGGTGTAGAAATGGAAAACGCATCGGTTGCCATATTGTGCCTTACCCTTCAATTTGTCCGTCCACTGTATCGTGAGCGATTGATTGCAGACATTTACCGTCAATTGAATCCAAACGGCTGCTTGATTATCATTGAAAAAGTATTGGGAGAAGATTCGCTTTTCAATCGTTTGTTTATCAAATATTACTACGATATGAAAAAGCGACACGACTATAGCGAGATGGAGATTTCGCAAAAAAGAGAAGCCCTCGAAAATGTGCTCATTCCGTACAAACTCAATGAAAATATTGAGATGATCAAAAATCACGGCTTCCGATATTGCGAAACTTTCTTTAAGTGGTACAATTTCAGCGGATTGATTGCAGTGAAATAGTACAGCAGGAAAAACTCAAACTCAACTTCAAAAAACAAATTCAAGTTCAAGTCAAACAATTCATTGAAGGACAAAATACTTCTGTTTTGAAATCCGACTTTATTTTTTGATGAGCATTTTAATTTTCATTTTCATTTCCCTTCCCAACCATGGTTAAACTCGGCAATTTTTTATTTCATTATAGAAACTTTCTATTTCCCGTCTTCTATATTTTTCTTTTTCTGCCCTCCCCTGCCCTATTTCAAAATTATTGGACAGCCATCGGCCTTGGTCTATTGGTTATTTTGTTGGGTCAAATCATTCGTGGTATGACCATTGGTTTAGACTACATCATCAGAGGTGGTAGAGATAGGCGGGTATATGCCGAAGACTTGGTGACAACGGGCATTTTCTCCCATTGCAGAAACCCCTTATACGTTGGCAATCTGCTGGTGCTTTTGGGCTTGGGTATCTGTTCCAATTCCATTTATTTTGTATTTATTCTCATGCCACTTTTTATGTTTTTTTACCAAGCCATTGTATTGGCAGAAGAAAATTTTCTACGCAATAAATTTGGTTCAGGCTTCGACGACTATACAAAAGATGTCAGCAGATGGTGGATTAGTTGGAAAGGATTGGGTGATACCCTCAGCAATGCAAACTTCAAATGGAAACGCTTCATTTTGAAGGAATACAACTCAACTTATACATGGATGATTGGTGTATTGTTATTGACTGCAAAACACCAATACACAGATAGTTCTGAATTATTAGAACAAAATCTTCCTTATTACCTTGCTTGCTTGTTGCTGGTTACTTTCGTTTATCTCTACATCAAATTCTTGAAAAAAACCAAAAGACTAGTAAGTAATTAAGCCTTTATTTACCGTTTACCTTACTAAATGATAATCATTTCTTAACGTTCTATCTTTCTTTTTTGCGAAAAAAGTCGTAATTTTGCGGTTTAATTGTCAAAAACATAATTTCTACACTTGTTATTGAGTATTTTTTAATTAAACGTAAATATCATGAGTCTTAAAAAGCAATTTCTTAAAAGCAAACCAGTTTGTAAAGTAACCTTCAATTTGCCCAAAGAAGCAGCTGTAGAAGCCGAATCAGTAAAACTATTGGGCGACTTCAATGAGTGGGAACAAGCATCAGCAATCGCTATGACTCCCCTAAAAAACGGTAGTTTCAAAACTACTTTGGATTTAGAGGCTGGCAAAGAATACCAGTTCCTTTACTTGATTGACGACAATAAATGGGAAAAAGACTTGGAAGCAGACAAATATGAGCTTTCTCCTTTCGGAACCGAAAATTCTGTTGTTGTTTGCTAATCACAGTTTTTTCTAAAATAAGAAATGCGATAAAAACAACAAGCGGTTATAAGTTCTTCTCAGAATTTGTAGCCGCTTTTTTCATCTCCAAAAACCTATCCTTATCGAATCTTCTTTTATCACCGCCATTGTTGCTTCTGCCATCTTAGGCTTCTCCAAATCGGGCTTCAAGGGACTTGGTTTTGTGGTGGTTACATTAATGGCACTGGCTTATGAAAGCAAAACTTCAACAGGTATTCTTCTACCTTTGCTCATCTTGGGTGATATTTTCGCCATCATTTACTATCGAAAAGATGCCAATTGGAAAATCCTTTTTCGGCTTTTCCCTGCAATGGCAGTTGGAGTTGTAATTGGCGTTTTGGTAGGCAACAAACTCTCGACCGAACTATTCAGACAAGTGATGGCAGCTATCATTTTGCTAAGTGGCACGATGATGGTGTTGATCGGCAAAATACCAAAAGATAGAATACCCGATGGCAAAATATTTGCAATTGTGATGGGATTGGGGGCAGGGTTTTGCACTATGGTAGGCAATCTTGCAGGTACGTTTTCCAACATTTATTTCCTTGCCATGCAGTTGCCCAAACGAGCATTTATTGGCACTGCAGCATGGTTGTTCTTCTTCATCAATTTGTTCAAACTTCCTTTTCACATTTGGGTTTGGGAAACGGTCAATTTGACTACTTTGACGCACAATCTCTACCTCGCCCCTTTTGTCATTGCAGGTTTTTTGATGGGAATCAAATTGATAGAACTGATCAGCAATGCTTTTTTCCAAAAATACATTATCGTCATGACACTTTTAGGAGCATTGTTGATTTTGCTTCAATAAATTGTAATAAATCATTACTTCTTAGCCGTTTCCAAAATCGCTATCAATTGCAGCCATTCAGGTGTGCTGTGCAGTCCTTCAAAAGCCTTTTCTGCCTTCAACTTGGATAGGTCATTCCAACCTTTGAGGATGGCTTTGTTGAGGAAATAAAATGTAGATTGTTTTTCGGTTTCACTGAGGGCAGCAGCACAAGCAGCTCGGTAAATATCCTCAGTTTCAATGTTTCCATTGAGTTGCATCATTCGGCGATAAAAGCGTTGAGCATTTTCGTAGTCCTCCTCTTCATAAGAAATTTCTCCTTTGGCAGTCAATTCGATGTATTCTTCTGTTTGGGCTTCCGCTTTGGCTTTGGCTTCCTCTTCTGACAACAATTTATAGTCTATTTCAAGGCGTTTTGCATAACTTTCTATGTCACTCAAGCCCATTGCTTCCCTTCTGTTGTTTACTTCATGTTCGTTTTTGATAGGCACAAATTCCAGTTCGTTTGTTAATGTATTCCTTTGTGTTTGTGAGCCATACACTTGTTTGTCATTGTATGCCACTTGCACTCGGTCGTATAGGTAGGCATAATTGGAACTTTTAGCCTCCTGTGCATTGACAGCTTCTTTGAGCAAGTCGAGGCATTTGTTTTGAAAATCAGGCCGTTTATCGGCGTGTTGAACCAATATCCATGCAGCATTCGAGCCGTCTTCTCCAACATCTGATATTTTGGGCCAACCAATTTTGGTGACCGTCTGTTCCATTAAAGCTGTATGTTTTGTATCCAATTCCGTAATTTGAACAATGAGTTGTTCGATTTTTTCAGCATTTTGCTGTTTGTCCTTTTGCAGTTGAAGCATTAAACGCCGATATTTTTGGTCGTCTTCCTTCATTTGCAGCAGTTTTTTTCTTAGTTCGGGATACTTTATACTCGCTTCAAAAGCTGCTATTTTTACTTTTGTTTTCTCTAAAATAGATTGCCATTCAGTATCTTCTCTAAGGTTTTGGAGATCACTATCTTTTTGCAGCCATGCCATATCCTGCCACCCTGCTTCAATGGCTTTGGTGAGAAGTTCAAAAGCGTGGTTTTTATCGTTTTGCAGTGCAAAGACACATGCAGCATTGTAGAAATCATTTTTAGATACATTTACGGAATCAGTCAATTCAAACGCTTTTAGATAGTTTTTTCCTGCAATCTCATACTTTTTTGCTTGATATGCCTGTTCTGCCTCCGCTATCAATTGGTCGAAATCTTGTGCGTTCAACGTATTGATGGCAAAAAAACAAATACACATTAATAAGGTTTGTAGGATAATCTTCATGCTTTTCTACTTTAGTGCTAAGATAAGGGTTTGAAACGATTTTGAAGGTATAATTACTTTGTCATACAGTTAGACAGCTAAAAATAGGATTCGTTACTTTTAATTTTGTTATCAAATCGTGATATTTAACCCTTAATTTTGTGTTTCAAACAACCATAAACGATGAATAAGAGAGTATTAATCATTGAAGATGACCCTGAAATTGTAGAATTGTTGGCTATCCATTTAAGGGATTTAGACTGCGAAATTTTTAAAGTACATGATGGCAGATTGGGTTATCTGCAAGCAAGTGAAGAAGTATTTGATTTGATTATTCTGGACTTGATGTTGCCGAGTATGAATGGGATGGATGTGTGTCAAAAACTTCGGACTCAACGTATCAATACCCCTATTTTAATGCTTACAGCCAAGTCAGAGGAAATTGACAAGATTTTGGGATTAGAAATGGGGGCAGATGATTACCTAACCAAACCCTTCAGTGTTAGGGAGTTTATTGCAAGAGTAAAGGCCATTTTTCGGCGGGTGAAAATGACGAAAGAGGAAGGTAGCACTGCATTGAAGAAAAAGCTGCATTATGGCAACTTGGAGATTGATGTCGAAATGCGGAAGGTATTGCTGAATAACCAACGCATTGAATTGACTCCGAAAGAGTTTGACCTGCTCTACCTAATGGCTTCTAACCCTGGCAAAAGTTATTCAAGGCAGCGCATTCTTAGATTGGTGTGGGGCTATGAATACAATGGCTACGAACATACCGTCAATTCTCACATCAACCGTTTGCGAGCCAAAATTGAACCCGACATCAACAACCCTACCTATATTTTGACGACTTGGGGAGTAGGATATCGGTTTTCGGATGAATGATGTTGTATTGATTGAATTTGCCTACTTCCCCTTCCCAAACAACACAAAGCCGCTCCAAAACTTAGGACTCATTCTTTCTTTTTGCAGCATCTCCAACTTCGCTTTCTGCAAAGCTGTAGCAAAACCATCCCCTTCAAGAATATGAGCAAACAGCAAGGTCGTCAATTCACTACTCGCTCGATCGTTTACTTTGAAGAGCGTCGACACCACATTCTTCGCTCCACTCGCCAAAAATCCCCGATTCACCGCCATCATGCCCTCGCCCTTGTGCAGTTCCCCTATCCCACTCTCACAACTGCTCAACACCACCAAATCTGCCGACATCGGAATCATTGCCACCTCTTTCATATTCAAAACACTGTCTTCCACAGCCGTTTGAGCCAAACTCCGTTCCTCCAATCCCTCCGAAACCCTCAGGTTCTGTTCCCCTTCCACCGTCAGTCGTCCATCGTCCACCGTTTCCCCCAAAGCCAAAACCAAACCCGACAACTCTGGATATTCGTCATTCACAATCCCATGCGCTGCAATCAACACAAAACGACTCTTACCGATTTGCGCTTCCAAATTCTTTTTGTTGGCTGTTTCGTAGAAAAAAGATTGATTGTTGAGTCCTTTTTCTTCAAAAAGCAAAGAGATGTTTTCTACTTCAATTTTGGAGTAGGGCAAAGGCATCCAACTGCCATCACTTCTCACTGCCTCAGAGCGATTGACCGCAGTAGCATATTCATAGTCCTCTTTTTGCAGTTGTTGAATCGCCTGCTTTTGGCTCTCCGAAGTTGTTTCATACACAGGTGCAAAGCCAGTGAAAGCAATGTCGGTAGGTGCAGGTTCGGCAATGGCATCGTTTTGTTTTTGAAGGTCAAGATAGAGTAGAGTAGCCGAATAGTGATAGCTGATTTGACAGTGATTCAGTAGGTAGTCCAATTCATTGTAGGGCGTTGAAGCGGGAGCATCTGAAATGATAAGCGTTTCAAAAGGCAGATAATGCAGCTCGGCATGAGGGATGATGAATACCTGTTTGGCTTCGTCTTCAAAAGGGTCAATAAGGTGATGTGTGGCTTCTTGAAGTAGAATCTGGTAGAGTTCAAAGCTGAGTTGATGGAAGGTGTCTTTTTGGTCAAATTTGATGCTTTGAAGGTATTTTTGAATCAAACTTTCCCAATTGTTGGGTTTATCCATCGCAAAGACTTCGTATTCATCGAGAGTAATGGTAAAGAGATAGATTTTTTCTTCTCTGATGAAATAACTCAATGCCGTTTGGTTTTCTACAAGTACGGATTGAAGAGCCTCAATAGTGACAGTTTCGGTGCTGTATTTTTGGAGGTAGTAGTCGGGATAGTCGGTTTCGAGTTGCTTTTTGAGGGATTCGAATTGATTGAAGACATCAAAATAGCTGTTCTCCCATTGTTGAAGCACTTGTTGGTTGATATTCTGCCCTTGCTGTTTGAGGATTTGAATGTTTTTTTGGAGCATTATCAGTTGAGACTGCATTTCCTGCTCTTTTTCTAAGAGTTCAGTTGGCAGTACAGTTAGTTGTTTGGCAGTTTTTTCTTGTTTGCTGTTTAACATTAAGTATGCCTTGTTTTTTTCGGAAAAAGCGAAGACACGATTCAAATAAGTCTTGTCTTGCGTTAGCATAAATAACTGGTAAGCTGGCTTAATTGCCTTATCTAATTTAGGGCTAATATGTTTGAGAGCCATTAATTTAGACTGGTCGGATTGGAAAGATTGCCGAATATAGTCTAAACAAGAAAAAGCCAATTTGTAACCATCAAACGAAGCTTGAAGGTCTTTTTGTTCTTGGGTATTCTGCAAAAAATATTGGAAAAATGAATCTGCTTTTTGCAACAACATTACTACTCCATCAACAGACTGCAAATAATTATCGAAGTTGGTAGCATTAGAATTTAATACAGGATAGGCGTAGTAGTTATCCAAACGAACATCGGTTTCAATAAGGGCTATTAGGACTTCATGATAACATTTTATGGCTGCCCAATAATTATGCTTCTTCATATACAATTTTCCCAATGATTTGCTAATGGATACTTTTGGGACTTTAGTATCGTCACCAGAATCATCAAGTATGCCTAAAGCTTTTGAAAAATAGCTTTCAGCTTGATCATAGTTTCCTTCTTCTGTATGATAAATACCCATACTCTGAAAGGAAAAAGCGAGCTTGGAACGATCCTTATCAAATAATTCCTGCGAAAGTGATATACATTTATTTGTCAAGGTATATGCTTCTTGTTGCTTGCCGACCTTTAGGTAACACTTTGCCAATTCGGAATAACTAAAAACAATTGCGCCATGCTTATCTAACTTATTTTCAATCGAAAACGACACCAACAATTCTCCAACTTGCATAGCTTTATCATACTTTGTATGATTTATATAGACCTTCATTAGTGTCCCATAAGAATAAAGTAGATGAGGGCTTTGGTGATACTCTCCTATCTCAATCGCTTTTTTTGCATATAGTTCTGCTCTGTGATAGTCTCCTATATTAAGAAAAAGATTTGCATAATTGTAGAAAGCATAATGAAAGTCGGAGTGATTAGGAGGATAGTTTTTTTGAAATAAATCAATTCCTTTTTTTAAATAGTGCCTGGCTTTTTCGTAGTTGGTAAGTTTAGAGTAAGTATATCCAATGTTTTGGTAGGTATTTGCAATTCGTTCAATAGGGTAAGAACTATCTGATTCGCCATTTTGAAGAGAGAGTTGAAAAAAATTAATGGCGGGGATATACTGATGTTGATAATTGTGCCACACCCCTAAAGAAAAATAAATATAGGCGGCAAGTTCATTTTCACTTTCATACAACTGATTGCAGATTGTCAATGCCTTATCCAAAGATGTTTTTGCATGATTAAAATTATGGAGAAAGTTATTTACATCTCCAATTTTGAAGTAAAGCACACACAATGTTTCATGCACTTCGCCATAAAGCTCTAATCGTAGTGCCAAACTCTGCTCATAAAAAGAAATAGCTTCCTTAAATTGATTGATTTCATATTGGTAATTTCCCAAATACTCATAGCCCTCCGCCATTTTCTCCTTTTCCCCCCACTTCTCAAAGAGGCACATAGCCTTCTTCAGTGTGGCCACCATAACACCATCAATCACCTCCTCTCTTTTATTAGGCTTTCCTTGCTGCAATAACTCCTCCGCCCGCTTCAAATCCCCTTGCCGATTCTCCACACCTTCCCTCAATAAATTCTTTTCAAACATTTTTTTTAATTTTTTTTTTAGACCACTGTTAATGTTTTTGCTAAAAAAAGCAACGATAGAGGTGTGTGATGTAAAAATTTGAACGAATATCTGCTAAAAATTACAAATCATTATGAAGCAACCTCCAATATCCGAAAAAATCTATAATCAAAACAAAATTTGGCTACAAAATTTGCGTGAACTAATTTTGCGTCATGCTCATAACAATGAATTTAAAACGGAAGATTTGGGTCAAGAACTCAACATCAGTAAACGAACACTCGAACGAAAGTTAAAATACCTAACAGGCAAATCTCCAAAACAATACATCAATGAACTGAGATTGAATCGGGCGCACAAACTCATAACCGAACAAAATTTTGGAAATGTCGCCCAAATCAGCAATCTAGTTGGATTCTCTAAAACCAGTTATTTCTCAAACCTCTTCAAGCAGAGGTTTGGCTACAGTCCTCTTACATTGATTACTTTGGTAAAATCAAAAAAACATACAAAAACTTCTTGATTGATTTAAAAAGTTGACAAAATTATGACATTAACAAAAGCATTAAAATAATTTTGTCGCATTTGTGGTGTGTCTATCACTAAAATAGACCATATATTTGCAACGCTTTACATCCCCTAAATATTTATGTTTTACATATAAATACTACCTAGATAATATTTATTCTAAGAACTCGAAACAAACCCAACTCAAAACCCCACATCCACCCCTAAATTAACAACAGACAAAAAATCATGTCATTTTTTTGTCATAAGAAAAAAAGCTGTTAATGTTTTTGCAAAAAAGCGCAACTCTAATATTGAAGCCTCGAACACGAATCAACTACTGAAAGTATTTTTTTCGTAAGTAATTCGTGTTCAAGGCTAACAGAATAAATCCAAGAGCATTAACAGCCAATAAAAAAACATCATGTCATTTTTTTGTCATAAGAAAAAAAGCTGTTAATGTTTTTCAAAGAAAGCGCAACTCTATATATGAAAACATAAAAAGCCCCTACAAGCCCATTTTATCCACCCATAATTTGAACACTGCAATAGGTGTACTTTACGCCATGGAGAAAGTATAGCTATTGCAGACAGAATGCTCCTCGCTTACTAAGCCATTCACAATAGTAGCGAAGCCCACACCAATCGAAGCAATTTTCAAAATAGCCTTCAATTGGAATGGAGAAAGTATGCTTTTACAAGAACACTAAACAAACATTTTAAAATACACTATTAAAATTTAAACAAGGAACAAATGAAAAACAAAATTTTACCACGCCCCCTAAAACAGATTCATCGGAATCCATTAAATCTATTGAAGCCCTTGATAAAATATGCCTGTTTGTTAGGCATTTTTCTATTCAATACAGGTCATTTAGAAGCACAATCAGCAAGTGCCTTTCTAAATACAATGCAAGCATATTATGACCCCTGTACAGACAAAATTGTCGTAAAATACGACCATGATGCTTTTAATGATATATCAAATAATCCATTTAATCTAAATGCAATAAGAGTTGGTATTGAGTATCTGATACCTGGTCTAGCATCAGCCATTTTTTATCCAGTGGGATATGTAGTCAATCAAAATGGCGCATTTGCTTGGACGGGTTCTTCATGGCCTTCGCCCTGGCCTTCTCCAATCAATACAAATCATTGCGGAACTACCTCCATGTATTATGCCACCCAAAATGGAGGAAGTTTTAGTTGTGACAATGATGCAGATAATATCATTGCTGTTAGCTTTCCTATACCCAATGTTGGAGGATTAACTCCTCCCTATCAAGTAGAATTGAGTTTCGGTACTGTTGCTATAAATGTCATTGGAGGCTATATGAGTATTGACTTTCCTGGGAATCAAAGAATTTCTAAATCTATATACCCATACGGCAATATATCTGCTCCCTCATCTCTTTCAACCCAAGCGGTTGATTGTAATAGCGTTAAGTTGTCTTGGTCCAATACAGGCACACATTGTGGTTCAAGCTCAAACATACAAATTATTCGAAGTGGAACATCAGTAGCTACGATATCAGGCACTTCTACTACCTATACAGACACCAGTGCGCCCACAGGCACTCATAATTATTATATCAATCGAATAGCTTCAGGTAAAAGTAGTGGTGCAAGTATTTCAGGGAGTACCAAATTAGGTCCTGCTGATTCACCCAGTAGTTTGAATGCCTCTGAAAGCAATTGTGAAGGAATTGTAGAATTGAGTTGGTCTTGGAACTTCACCGACTTTTTGGGATTCACCATCGAGCGTTCGACCACCGAAGATTTTGCTGTTATTGACGAAACCTTCGACATCAACGAGAAAGACCTCCGCAGCTATGAAGATGAGACCAATATTCAAAGAAACATCGACTACTTCTACCGCATTGCCGCCTACAACGATTGTGGACCATCCCCTTTCTCGAGCGTAGTTCAAGGCTTTGCACCCGACAAACCCACCGTTGCCACCAACGTCACCGCCAATATAGTCGGCAATGAAGTACATGTCAACTGGGAAGACAACTCATTGGAAGACAAATTTTACTTGCGCCGTTTGCTTCTCGGAGGAGGATTCGACGAATACGAATTTGAAGCAGGCACGACCAGTTTTGAAGACAACACCGTCACCAACTGCCAAACCTATTTCTACAAAGTCAAAGCCGAAAACGAATGTGGAAGTTCCATTTCACAGCAGTCGGCAGGCGTAAAATTGATACCCGACCTCACCCAAGTCATCCAACAAGGCAATCTATTTGCCTCCAAAGGCTACCGACCAGGGGAAGTCAGATTGGAGTGGACCTCAGAAGATGCCGAGCGATTGGACTACTTCAAGATTTACCGCAAGGTTTACAACAGCGACGAAGACTCCATATTGATAGCCACCCTTCCCGCCAACACCAATATCTACAGCGACTACGATGCCGAAGCCAATACCATATTGGAATACACCATCATCGGACAAGGCTCTTGCGAAAACGAATTTATTTACACCATGAGCGACCAAGAAGTGGGCTTTCGCAGTCCTTCGGGCATCGTGAGTGGCAACATCAACTATGAAGGCGGTATAGCGGTAGAAGGAGTCAAAGTCGTGGCGAGTAGCGTAGATGGCGCATCAGGACACAGCCTGGGCTTCAATGGCACCGACCAATACGCACAAATTCCACACGACAACTTACACGCTCCCACAGGAGGATTCACCGTGGGCGTATGGGCGCATCCTTTGGCGCTCGACCAAAATATGACCCTACTACACAAATCCAATGGCAGCAACGGCTTTGGCATACGCTACCTTCAAAGCAGCAACGAAGTCGAGTTTTGGACCCACATCAATGGCTCAGAACAAAACCTCAAAAGCACCGCCCCTTTCCTCGCCAATCAATACAGCCACATTGGAGGCTCTTATGATGGCGAATGGCTCAAACTGTTTGTAAACGGAGTGCCTAAAGACTCTGTTAATGTCATGGGTTTATTGACTCCTTCCACTGCAAATTTATATTTAGGTGGAAACTCACCAGACGGTTACTTCAATGGCAGCCTCGATGAATTGGTGCTGTTGGACTATGGCAGAAACAACCTGGAAATGGAACAAGACCATGCACGCACCCTCGCCAATAGCGAAAACGGTTTGATTGGTTATTGGAGATTTGACGAAGGCACGGGGCCTTTCTTATTCGATGCCACCGAAATCAGCCCCAATGTATTCAACGAAGCACATGGAGCAAGGCTTTTTGCCACTTGGAGCAACACCATTCCCACAGCCTCCCAATTGGGCGTAGTGGGTTACACCGACAAAAACGGTTCTTACATCATCGAAAACGTGCGCTACGAAGGCAATGGCGAAAACTTCACCATCGTACCCATCAAAGGCGTACATCAATTCGACCCTTCACAGCGCATCCTATTCATTGGAGATGGCGCAGTCGTTCACAACAATACCGACTTTACAGACATTTCCTCTTTCAAAGTCACAGGTTCGGTGCGATATAAAGGCACGACCTGTTTTGCCAAAGAAGTATTGGTAAAAATTGATGGAGAAGTAGTCGTAAAAGATGGATTGCCCGTTTTGACCGACGACAATGGTTTGTTCGAAATACAAGTGCCCATTGGAAAGCATTATATAACTGTAGAAAAAACATTGCACGATTTTGAAGTAGGTCGCTGGCCCGCAGAAGGTACCTATGATTTCCAAGATGTAGTCAGTGGAATTGAATTTATTGACTCTACTTTGATTACTATAGTTGGTCGAGTAGTCGGTGGAAAAACCGAATCCGACAAGCCGATTGGTTTTGGCAAGTCTGTCAACAACATCGGACAAGCCACCATTACCTTCAAATCCCAACAGGGCAATGGGTGTAGCGAGCAGACCATCACTACAGATGCCCAAACAGGAGAATACATGGTGAAACTTCCGCCATTGAAGTACATCGTAGATGAATTGAGCATTGCAAGCAATCCTATCATTGATTTTGGAGTCTTGGATTTAGTCAATTTATCGAACCCCTTGCCCCTTCAAGTAGAAACCAACACAGTTTATGCCAATGGAACAAGTGAAGTAGTGAGTGTAGATACAGCAAGGTATCACTTACAGAACGACTACATTTACAGAACCCAACCCGAACTGCAAGTTTTCAATGAAGACAAGACAGGGGCGTTTACAGGTGAAAAGGAACTCACTTATACCGATGAAAACGACACAGAGTTTATCTTGGATATTGTAGCCCATCCTTTCCACAATCCCGTCTTCAAACAAGCAGGGGAATACACCATGGCGATTGAAGCTTTTGAACAATATGCTAATTTTGACAGTGGAAGCGAAGTTGTTTACAAAGACCCATTGAAGGAAGGGACATTGCTTATTGACAACAAATTGGCACTAAAACAGTCTGTTAGCTTCCCTGTCCAAGACGGCGATACGCTTTACACCTTTCAAGCAGGAAACCCCAATCCGCTACCCAACAACAGTATTCCCGAATACAGTTATACAAAGACCTTGGAGGTATTACTGCAAGTAGGGTCGTTCCAAACAAAATGGGAGCCTGTCACAAACCCGCCTACAGGAGGAGACAATATATTCAGAGGATATGTGTTTGGTAGCCGTTCTATAGGCAATAGTTTTGTTACCGAAGGCCCTCAAATAGTAGATATGGTTTTGAGAGACCCGCCAGGAAGCGGTAGTTCCGCTTTTTTTGAAAAGGAACAAAGCATTTCTTTCTCACAAAGTTGGTCTTTAGCAGGAAGCAAATCTTCGAGTGTATCCAAGAAGATTGACTTGGGAGCTGACTTTTCAACGGGTGTTGGGTTTACAGTAGAAACAGATGCAGAAAATGCTTTTACAAGTACAGTAAATATAGAGAAAAAAATAAATGGATCAGGGGAATATGTTGAAACATGGCAGAGTAGTCAAAAAATCTCAACACGAGGAGATGCCGAATTGGTAGGCGCATCCAGCGATATTTATATGGGCAAATCCATGAACATTATTTTTGGGTTGGCAGAAAAATTCTCCATCGTTCCCGACTCACTGTGTAATTACCCTGGAGTAGATTGCACCAATTTTGCCAGCAATGGCTATAAAATTGCCAAAAGAGAATCTTTTTGGGTCGTGCCAAATGGTTTTGGAACAGAGTTTATTTATGACCAAAACCACATCGAAAATTATTTGATTCCCGACTTAACCAACCTCAGAAACTACTATTTGTCCAACAGTTCCAGTCATACTTCTCATGTATCCATAGACCATGATCTATATGGAGCCAATAATGATGACCCAAGATGGAAAGATGAACCAAACGGATATGTGACTTCTGATGATGGGGGAGTTTTCGCACAGGAAGGAAGTCCATTTTACAGCTATACCAATATAGGAGACCTTGACGGAATGAGTTATACTTATACAGGAGGAAATCCAAATGAAGATTCAGTGAGATGGTACAATCAGCAAATCCGATTATGGGAACAAGCCATTTACTTCAATGAAAAAGATAAAGTGATATCCTTAAATGATGTAGATGAGAATATTTCCTTCAATGGAGGAGTAACGGTTGAAAAATCCAAAGGATTCAATTTTACCACAGAGCATAAATTGGGGTTTGAGTTCAACATATCCAAGGAAGCCGAATTGGAGATGGGAGGTAAAATTGGGGGTGTAGGAGTAACTGCCACAGGCAAAATCGCAGTTGGCATATCAGTAGGCGCAGGACTAGGACTGACAACAGATAATACGACAACTTTCGGTTACGAGTTAAGCGATGACTTGGGAGATTTCTTTTCGGTAGATGTGGCAAAAAGTGACAGAGGATGGGGACCTGTATTCAAAACAAGAGCAGGAGAAAGTATGTGTCCACACGAAGAAGAAATTGTCACCAAGTTTTACCAGCCTGGCACTACCCTCAGTGAACGTACCCTCCAACGAGAAGTACCCGTCTTAGAAATCAGTCCTTCTATCATGGTCAATGTGCCTGCCGATGAAATGGCTTCCTTCAATTTGAGTATTGGAAACAACAGCGAAACAGGCGACCAACAAGTGTTTAAGCTGCAAGTATTGGAGGACACCAACCCCTTTGGAGCCATCATTCGAGTAGATGGAGAAGACCCCAACCGAGAATTTGCCGTTCCTCCCAATGGAGCTTTCAACAAAGTCTTGACGGTGGAAAGAGGCCCAGCCGTTTACGAATACGACAGCATACAAGTCATCTTACACTCACTCTGTCAGTTCCAAAATGCCACGAGTCAAGAAAAAGACTTGGCAGATACCATCACATTTTCTGTGCATTACCTACCCGTTTGTACAGAGGTAGAACTCATCGAACCAGAAGACCAATGGGTCGTAAACAACGGCTTCAATGATACCCTACCCATCATCATCGGTGGCTACGACATCAACTATCCTGACTTCAAAAAAGTCCGCTTCCAATACCGCCCTATTTCCGACCCCGATTGGATAGGCTTGGAAACCTACTACAGAAACGAAGCCGACAAACCAACACCCGAGGCACTCTCTATCCCTCAAAATCAACCCTATATCACCTATGATTGGGATGTATCACAGATCACCGATGCCAACTACTACGTCCGTGCGGTTACTGAATGTGCTTTAGCCGATGAATCCTCCGACAACTATGTAGGCATCATTGACCGAGTCAATCCACATCCCTTCGGCACACCCTCTCCTGGCGATGGTATTTTGTCGCCCAACGATGACATACTGATTCAATTCAATGAACCCATCGAAGCAGGAGCTTTGACCATTCAGAATTTTGACATTCGAGGCGTATTGAATGGCGCAGAATTGACCCATGGCACCAGCGTTTACTTCAATGGCACAGACAGCAAAATGACCATACCCGAAGGCATCAATCTCACCGCAGGTTCGTTCTCCGTCGAAATGTGGATGCGTAGAGGCGGAGCCAATGGCGAAGAATGTGTGTTCTCACAAGGGGTAAACACAGGACAGGCTATTTTTGCAGGCTTCAACAGCAACAATCAATTGACCATGACCATTGCAGGAGAAACGGTCAACACCGTATCTACTATCACCGACACCGATTGGCACCATGTAGTCTATAGCTACGATGCCCTATTGAATGTCATCGAAATATTTGTAGATTCCTATGTGGAAGTCACCGAAACCGTTTATCCTCAATATGAAGGAACAGGACGCATTGCAGTAGGACACAGTTTGGCAGGCGCACCCCGACACTTTGACGGCAACATCCACGAACTCCGATTGTGGGGCAAGGCAAGAGACGAAGCCGACATTGCCGCCCGTAGATTTGTCTTATTGACAGGCAGAGAAGCAGGTATTTTGGGTGTTTGGCAAATGGACGAAGCGATGGGAACAGATACCGAAGAACGTATCCGAGAACGCCATGCAACACTCGAAAATACCACTTGGACAGTTGAGCCTTTTGGACGTTCTTATGCCTTCAATGGCAGCGACTACCTCAGCACTCCCGCAGGAACATTGTCTTACAACAACGAAACCGACCTCACCATTGAGTTTTGGTTCAACAGCACCAATGGCAACAACATCAACTTCCTCAGCAATGGAAAAGGAGATGGCAGCGACAACCTGACTTCTTGGAGCATTGGCACAGATGCCAACGGCAAAATTTTTGTGACCAACCAAGACAACAGTTTTGAAGCCGTCACCGACAATTTCTTTGATGGACAATGGCACCATTTTGCTTTGGTCGTCAATCGTTTGTCTGATATTTCTGCTTTCATAGATGGCAACCTTCAAAACACACTCGACAGCGATGACTGGGGAGGATTTGGCGGAGCCAAGTTATTCGTAGGATGTCGAGGATGGTCAGACTTCAACCAAAACTACCAAGACCGACACTTTACAGGAAGCATGGACGAAGTGCGTTTGTGGAATACTTCTCGCAAGCAAGAACAGATTGTACGAGACATGACCAACAAACAAAAAGGCGACGAATTGGGATTAGAAGCCTACTGGGCATTTGAAGACTACGAACAAGAGGCTGGAGTAAATGTATTGATTGAAACCCTCAACGATCTATCTCAACACTCCAATCATTTGACCGCAAATGGTGGTGCATACGACACACAAACACCTCCTATTCGTTTGCCAAGACCTGTTCAGAAAGTCAACTTCATATACAGCGTCAACAACGACAAAATCATCTTGACACCAACCGACCCACCTGCTTTGATTGAAAACGTCACCTTGGACATCACCGTAAAAGACGTGTTCGACCTTCAGGGAAACAAGATGCAGTCACCTGCTACTTGGATAGCCTATGTCGATAAGAATCAAACCGTTTGGGAAGAACAACAATTGTATTTCGAGAAGCCTTTGGGCGAACCCTTGAGTTTTACGACCAAAATCTTGAACCAAGGCGGAGAATTGAAGAGCTTTTCCATCGACAACCTACCCAACTGGTTAACCTCTAGCCCAAGAGTAGGTGCTGTTCCTCCAAACAGTTATTTGAACGTTACCTTTACTGTTGATCCAAGCTTAAACATTGGTGAATACACACAAGATTTGCAGTTGAACACCGACTTTGGTTTCTCCGAAATTTTGGTTTTAGAACTCAAAGTATCACAAGCACCTCCTACCTGGAATGTGACTCCTGCCGATTATGCGTTCACGATGAACGTAGTAGGTCAGGTGAAACAAGGTGAGATTTTCTCTACCGACGATGAAGACATTTTATATGCCGTAGTAAACGATGAAATCAGAGGAAAAGCACAATTGCAGTACGTAGAAGCCTATGACAAATTCTTGGCTTTCATGGATATTTACAGCAACAATGTTGGCAGCGAAACCGTAGAGTTCCGTTTTTGGGATGCAAGTCAAGGCAGGGTGTATGTAAACATTACTCCTCAACTCGACTTTGCTTCCGACACCTATATTGGCACACCTTCTGCTCCGCAAATTTTTGAAGCACCCGCAGAAATTTACCAAACCATTCCTATCAGCACAGGTTGGAACTGGATTTCCTTCAATTTGCAAAGCTCCAATGCAAGCAACATCAACAAAATGTTGGAAACACTCAGTGCTTCAACAGGTGATGTCATCAAAGGATTCCGCTTCTTTGACCAATATGAAGAAAGCTTCAACAGTTGGGGCGGTGGATTGAGCAACAGTGGTGGTATTCAAAACGATGAACTGTACAAACTGCAAATCAGTGGCGACAACGATTTGATTTACACAGGTGCCGTAATTGACCCAACAAGTCAACCTATTGATATTGAAGAAGGTTGGAACTGGATTAGCTACATCGGCTTGCGAAACCTAAGTGTCAATGCAGCTTTGACCACTTTCACTGCAACAGATGGCGACCTCATCAAAGGTCAATTTGCCTTTGCGATTTACGACCACAATTTGGGATGGGTCGGAAGCTTGACGCACCTCGAACCCAACCAAGGCTATATGCTTAATGCAGCGAATGCAGGCACAGTGATTTTCCCTGCATCTGGCGTTGGAGGAGGCAAAACTGCCGACTCTACTCCAAGCACTTTGGCTTTCAGCGAGCATTGGGAAATCGACCGCCACTCCTATCCATCCAACATGACCATCATCGGACAAGTAGAATGGTGCGACCTACCCAACATCACAGACGACCTTCGAGTCGGAGCATTTGACGGAGAAGAATGTAGAGGTATCGGCAAATTGTGGTACGACAACGAAACGGAACAATACTTCACCTACTTGACAGTTTATGGCGACAACAAACCCCAGGATTTGACACTCAAACTCGTTCACGAAGAAACGGGCATCGAGTTGGAAATAGAAGAAGGTTTGTTCTATGAGCAAGACGGCATCATCACCAACGGCTACTACAAAACCACCAGCGAATTAGCTTGTAACAAACTACTTGATAATTTACCGCAAGATGGTTATTTCAGTCAAGTGAAGCCCGTTCCTTTCGACAGCGAATTAGAAATTGAATTTACGTTGGAGGAAAGTAGTGATGTTGAAGTCATTGTGTATGACATGGCAGGCAAGCCGATTGCCACCTTATTGAAGGAGCAAAAAGGCAGAGGAAATTGGACGGTGAATTGGGATGCAGCAGATTATCCATTGGGTATGTATGTTGTATTGGTTCGCACGCCACAGTTCACGCATACACACAAGGCTTTGAAGTCGAATTAGATGCAAAAAGCGAGATACAAATTTCAATTCTTGCCTCTTGCTTCTTACTTCTTGCTTCTTACTTACCAAAGACAAGCCTTTGATTATTAGATGTGGGGATGCCCTTTTGCTGCAATTTGCAATGGTCAGCTTGGGGCATCTACCTCACATCTACATTCAAATCTAAAAATGAATAGCAAAGTACTACAAGTACATTTTGAAGTTGAGTTTGTACTTTGAATTTGAAGTTTTACTAAACACATCTTTTAGATCAAACAAAAAATAACATTAAAAAATGAAAACCATATACAATTCATTATGGGGAATATTATATGCACTACTCATCCTTATAGTTGCTCCATCCCCTGTTTTATTATCCCAAACCCCTACATGGTCGGTCAATCCTGCAGGTTATGCCAATACCATGACCATCACTGCCGAGTTGAATTTGGGCTGTGAGCGTTCTACTGACACCAATGACTTAGTAGGAATTTTTGACAGTGCCGACAATTGCAGAGGAGTCGCCAATGTCATCAATCAGTTTGGCAGTTATTATGTATTCTTGACCGCCTATAGCAATGCTTCTTCGGGCGAAACCCTTAGCCTAAAAATCTACGATGACAGTGCCGACACCGTGTATGATGCGGTCAGCACCATAGAGTTTGTGAGCAATGCCATTATTGGTACAGTCAACAAACCAACTACCATTCAAGAAAACAACCCTCCTACCGATATCAATATCAGTAGTTCGGGGATACAAGAAAACCAGCCTATCGGAACAGTCGTTGGAGCTTTCACTACGGCAGATGAAGACGATGGACAGACCTTTGCTTACTCTTTGGTCAGTGGCGAAGGAGACACCGACAATGCCAGTTTTACCATTGATGGAGCCGATTTAGAAAGCGCAGAAGTATTTGACATGGAAACAAAGGATAGCTATCTGATTCGAGTCCAAACTACGGACAGTGGAGGATGCAGCTATGAAGAAGCCTTCACCATCATTGTCAATGACGGCAACGACCCTCCGACCGATATCGATTTGTCCAACTCAGAAGTTGCAGAAAATGAAGATATGGATACTTTTATTGGGAGTTTGACTTCAACCGATACCGACCCCGATGATACACATACTTACAGTTTGGTGCCAGGAGATGGTGACGACGACAATGAGTCTTTTGCGATTGACGGAGAAGATTTGGTGGCAGACGAAACATTTGATTTTGAAACCAAAGACAGCTATACCATTCGGTTGCAAACCGAGGACAACAACGGAGGTACTTACCAAGAGCAATTTACCATCACGATTACCGATGCCAATGACTTCCCAACTGCAATGACATTGGACAACAACAGCATTGCAGAAAACGAAAGCCTTGCTACTTGGATAGCGACCATGAGCAGCATCGACCAAGATGTAGCGGATTTTCACACTTACACTTTGGTCAATGGAGAAGGGGATGACGACAATGCAAGTTTTAGCATTGCAGCAGAAGATTTGGTGAGCAACGAAGTATTCAATTTTGAAGTAAAAGACAGCTATACCATTCGCCTTCAAACCGATGATGGCAATGGTGGCACTTATGAAGAAACTTTTACCATCACCATCACCGATGTCAACGATGCTCCAACCGACATCAGTTTGTCGAGCTACGATGTAGAAGAGAACAAAGATTCCAACACTTTTGTCGCAGCCTTTAGCACAACGGACGAAGACAGTGGCGATAGTTTCACCTATAGTTTGGTGGCAGGTGATGGCGATGCAGACAACGGCAGCTTTCAAGTGGTCAATGGTCAATTGTTTACCGATGAAATGTTTGACTTTGAAGCCAAAAGCACCTACAGTATTCGAGTGCAAACCGATGACGGCAATGGTGGCACGTATGAAGAAATCATTGCTATTACCATCAACGATACCAACGATGGTCCCACTGCAATGGCATTGGATAACTCAGCCATCAACGAAAACGAAGCCAAATTGACCTTTATTGGTTCATTATCGACCACAGACGAAGATGCCATAGACAACCATGCGTATCAATTGGTCAGCGGTTCGGGCGATGATGACAACAGCAGTTTCATCGTTCAAGGCAACAAAATTTTGGCGGCATCTTCCTTCAATTTTGAAACCAAATCCCTCTATACGATTCGAGTACAAACCACCGACAAAGACAACGAAACCTATTCTACTTCTTTCATCATCACCATCAAAGACATCAACGATATGCCAAGTCAATTGACGATGAGCAGCCTTCAAGTAGCCGAAAACCTGGCAGAAGGAACGGTAGTCGGTACGTTCAATACATCGGATGAGGACTTGGCAGACGTACACACCTACAGTTTTGTCAACCAACTACCCAACGACCACGATGCATTCTATGTATTTGGCAATACACTCCGTACCAATACCGTATTCGACTACGAAACCGACTCGACCTACATCGTATATATTGAGACCAATGACGGCAATGGAGGCACATTGACGAAACAGTTTTTTATCAAAATCACCAATGCCAACGATGCACCGACTGCCCTATCTATGAGCAGCAGCAATGTAAAAGAAAACAAAGAGGTGGGAACCATTGTAGCGACTCTTAGCAGTACCGACATTGACGACAATGAAACCTTTACTTACAGCTTAGTAGCAGGAGGAGGAAGCGAAGACAATGGCAGTTTTCAGATTGTAGGACAACAATTGCAAACTGCGGAAACCTTCAATTTTGAAGACAAAGCTACCTACTTCATTCGCTTGCGGACTACGGATAGTGGTGGCAAATTCCACGAACAAGCCCAAGTTATTCAAGTTACCGATGCCAATGACGCTCCCTACAACCTAGAGTTAGAGAATATCTATTTCCAAGAAAACCTCGCCGTCTCAACCGTTGTCAGTAGCTTGTCGACGATGGACGAAGACCCCAACGACAACCATTTTTACAGTTTGGTCAGCGGTGAAGGCAGTAACGACAACAGTAGTTTCAGCATCGTTGGAGGACTGTTACTGGCAAATGTTTCTTTCGATTACGAATCCAAAAACACCTACTCGATTCGCCTCCGCACACAAGACAACAGTGGTGGCAGCTTTGAAAAACAGGCAACGATTCACATTTTGGATGCGAATGAAAATCCCGTAGAATTGACCATCAACAATACCAACATTTCCGAAAACGCACCCTTTGCGACTTCCATCGGAGTATTCAATACGGTCGACCCCGATATTTTTGACACGCATTTCTACAGTTTTGCGAACATCACACCAAACAACAACAACCAATTCATCATTGTAGAAGACGAACTTCGCAGCTTTGAAACCTTTGACTACGAAACACAACAAGTATATTTTGTGTATGTGCAAACCAATGATGGAAAGGGCGGTATCTATACCCAACAATTTATCATCAATGTCAACGATGCCAACGATGCGCCGACTGCTCTTCAATTGTCGTCCAATACCATTGCCGAAAACCTACCCGAAAGCAGCAATGTTGGCTACTTCAACACGACCGATGAAGACGCAGAGGACAACTTTACCTATGCGCTTGTCAGCGGATTTGGAGGAGAGGACAATGCAAGTTTCAAAATTGAAGGAAACCAACTGATAAGTGCCGAAATGTTTGATTTGGACACCAAAAGCAGCTACTCGATTTTGGTGCGAACCTATGACAAATCAGAAGCCTATTTCGACCAAATATTTACCATCCTCATCACCGATGCCAACGATGCACCTACTGCCCTTTCGCTCGCCAATCCGAGCCTAAGCGAAAACAATGCAATCAATGCAGTTATCAGCATCTTCAGCACAACCGATGAAGATGCCAATGATACATTTACCTACACCTTGGTAGGCGGACAAGGCAGCAACGACAACAGCAGTTTTGCCATCAACGGCAACCAACTTTTGGCAAAGGAAAGTTTCAACTTTGAAGCCAAAAACCAATACAACATCCGAGTGCAAACCAATGATGGAAATGGCGGCATGTTTGAAGAAGTGTTCACCATTTCGATTCAAAATGCCAACGATGCGCCTACGATGCTCGCAATCAACCAGGCAACAATTGAAGAAAACCAACCTGTCAATTCCCTGATAGGTGCGTTTACTGCAACAGATGAAGATACAAACGAAACCTTCACCTATAGTTTTGTAAATGAAGGCAGCCACAACAACCAAAAATTCCAATTAGTCGGCAATGAACTACGCACTTTTGAAGCCTTCAATTACGAAGCACAAACCGAATATTACGTCAATATCAAAGTAACGGACAAAGGCAATGCTTCTTATACTAAGAGTTTTTTGATTACCATTTTGAATGCCAACGATGCACCGACAGCCCTTCAATTGTCGTCCAACACCATTGCCGAGAACTTGGCAAGTGGCAGTAAAGTCGGAAATTTCACGGCTACGGACGAGGACTTCAATGAGCAATTTACTTACAGTTTGGTCAGTGGCATCAACGACGACGACAACGAGTATTTTCAAATCGTAGGCAATGAACTCCAAAGTGCCACCATGTTTGACCTAGACACCAAAAGCACCTATCAAATCAGGGCACAAGTCCGTGACAAAGCAGATGCGACTTATGAAAAAGCATGGACCATCACCATCACCGATGCCAACGATGCACCTACTGCCATGAGTATGTCGAGCCAATTCATCGCTGAAAATCAACCCATCGAAACAGTAGTCGGAAGCTTGAGCACCGCAGATGTAGATGCCAATGATACCTTCACCTACAGCTTGGTGTCGGGCAGTGGCGACAACGACAATGGCAGTTTCCACATTGTCGACAATCAATTGGTCAGCGCAGTCGTGTTCAACTACGAAGTCAAAAACAGCTATACCATTCGCATTCAAACAGATGATGGCAATGGAGGCAGTTTTGAGGCAAGTTTTGTAGTACAAATCACTAATGCCAACGACCTGCCGATTGGCTTGAATCTCAACAACAATCTGGTCAGTGAAAACGTGGCACTCAGCACACCCATTGGGAATTTCGCAACGGTGGACGAAGACAGCAACAACAGTTTTGTTTACACCTTCATCAACAGCGATTCCAACGACAATGCCTTTTTCTCAATTACCGACAATACTCTCTACACCAACGAACACTTCAATTTTGAGGCACAAAATGTCTATCACATTGAAGTGCAAACCAACGATGGACAAGGTGGAACATTTACCCAGCAATTCACCATCAACATCACCAATGCCAACGACCAACCAACTGCTTTGGAACTATCTTCACACACCATTGCCGAAAACCTATCAGTAGGCAGCAATGTGGGTTTTCTTTCGACGACGGACGAAGACAGCAACGACGATTTTAGCTATAGTTTGGTAGCAGGTATTGGAGCAAACGACAATGCGAGTTTTAAAATCATTGGCAATGAATTGGTCAGCAATGTCGTGTTTGATTTGGACACCAAAGAAACGTATTCCATCAGAGTACGCACAAGTGACGGAAAGGGCGGTAGTTTGGAGAAAATATTTGCCATCAACATCACCGATGCCAACGATGCACCTACGGCTATTGCTTTGAGCAATCTCAACATTGAAGAGAATAAAGCAGTGGGTACGCTTATCGGCACACTTTCAACAACAGATCCCGATGAATTGGACAATTTTACTTACAAACTGATTGCAGGAACGGGCGCAACAGACAATTCTCGTTTTGTCATCAGTGGCAATCAATTGTTGAGCAACAAAGTGTTCAACTACGAACAGCAGGCGAATTACAGCATTCGGGTATTGACCGATGATGGCAATGGCGGAAAATTGGAAGTCGTGTTTTCTATCAAGGTTTTAGATGCCAACGATGCACCTACTGCCATGCAGTTGAATCAAAACAGCATTGCGGAAAACAAGGCTGGCGGCACTTTGATTGGTACTTTGAGTACTTCGGATGAAGATGCAGCCGATGCACTTGCCTATACTTTTGTGGCAGGAAATGAAGACAATACGTATTTTGTGATTGAAGGCAATCAATTGAAATCTAAGGCGGCATTTAACTTTGAAGATCAGTCGTTTTACCAAATCGCCATTGTAGTAAACGATGGCAAAGGTGGCTCTTTCACACAGGAATTTGTAGTGAGCATTATCGACCAAAACGATGCACCGAGCGAGCTTCAATTGACCTCCAATACGATTGCAGAGAACCTACCAATTAACAGCACCGTAGGATTTTTGGAAACAGCAGATGAAGATGCCAACGAAAGTTTTACCTACAGTTTGGTGGCAGGCGAAGGCAGCAATGACAATGCTCAATTCAAAATCGTTGGAAGTGAATTAAAATCCAACGCCGTGTTTGACTTGGATGTGAAAGATGCCTATTCTATCCGCATCCGAACAACGGACAGTGCAGGTAGTGCAATTACTCGCATCTTCAATATCTTGATAACAGATACCAACGATGCCCCTACTGCTCTTTTGATGGAAGTCCAACAAATAGCAGAAAATCAACCCATAGGAACTATCATTAGTCAACTTTCGACACAAGACCCCGATGCCCTTGACCAATTCACCTATCAATTGGTGAATGGCACAGGAAGCCAAGACAACAGCAGTTTTGCAATAATCGGCAAACAATTGGTGACTACGGTAGCCTTCAATTTTGAGGTAAAAAACAGCTACAATATCCGATTGCAGACCAATGATGGGAATGGCGGAACATTCCAACAAGCCTTCACCATTGCAGTGACAGATGAAAACGATGCGCCAACACTTTTGAAATTGAGCAATGCAATGGTTTCGGAAAACCAATCTGTTGGAGTGTTCATTGGCACATTTTCTACGGTAGATGAGGATACAGGGGATTCTTTCGCCTACAAATTCATCAACAGCAACGAAAACGACAACTCCAATTTTACCATTGAAGGCAATACACTCAGAACCAACACAGTATTGGATTTTGAAACCAAAGCTTTCCACACCATTGAGGTAGAAACCAATGATGGAAATGGCGGCACTTACTCCCTTCAAATGACCATCACGGTTACGAATACGGACGATGATGCCCCAACGGCTATCAGCATTACCCGAAACAATGTTCCCGAAAATCAGGTAATTGGTACGATTGTCGGCAAACTCAGCACACAGGACATTGACGGAACGGGCAACTTCACCTACACATTGGCAGCAGGATTATTGGACAATGATCAATTTGCCATTGACGGCGATGCCTTATTGACCAATGCGGTATTCAACTATGAGGTGAAAAACAGCTATCAGATTGTGGTGAAAACGGAGGATGAGAACGGAAGCAGTTTTGAGCAGAACTTCACCATTGCAGTGACAGATGAAAACGACCAACCGACTGCAATCGCATTGTCGAATCAGAGTTTTGCAGAAAATCAAGCCATTGGCGTGCTGATTGGCAGTTTTTCGACTACAGACGAAGATGCGAATGATAGCTATACCTACCGTTTTGTGGAGTTGCAAGCCAATGACAACGAGCTATTTTCTATCGTAGGCGGTGAATTGCTCACCAATGCGACCTTCAATTTTGAAGGAAAAGAAACCTACTGGATAGATGTGGAAACGGACGACAACCGAGGAGGAACGAAACAACAGTCTTTTCAAATTACCATTTTGGATGCCAACGATGCGCCGAGCAATTTGAGTTTGTCGAACGAAAGTATTGCAGAAAATCAAGCCGTTGGAACTTTGGTGGGTTTGTTGAGCAGTACGGATGAAGATATTTCAGACAGTCATACCTTCAGTTTGGTGACTGGTTTGGGCGCAGAAAACAATGATTTGTTTGCGATTGCAGACAATCAACTGTTGAGCAATGCCATTTTTGACTTGGAAACGCAGCCCGAATTGCGAATCCGCATCAGAAGTACGGATGCTCAAGGCAAAACGGTAGCAAAGGCTTTCATCATCACGGTCAAAGACGAAAACGATACTCCTACCGAATTGAACCTATCGAGCCAAAGCATTGCAGAGAATCAAGCAATTGGAACAAGTGTCGGCACACTCAGTACGCTTGACCCCGATGGTGACGATGTGCATAGCTACGAATTGATTGAAGGAATGGGCGGCGAAGACAATGCTTTGTTCAGCATTCAGGGAAAAGAATTGGTGAGCAATGCAGTCTTTGATTTTGAATCCAAAAACACCTATTCCATTTTGGTGCAAAGTTCGGATGGACAACAAAATGGAATCAGCCGAGTATTTACCATCCAAATCACCGATGCCAATGATGCGCCTGCTGCAATCAGCCTTTCTCCCGCTTCAATTGCAGAGAATCAAGCGATTGGAACTTACATTGGTAGCTTCACCGCTTCAGACCAAGATGCGACCGACAGCCATCAATTCCAGTTGGTGAACAGTGGAAGTGGCAACAACAACGACCATTTTTCGATAGTGAACAATGAGCTTCGCACCTTCAAGGTTTTGGATTTTGAAGCACAACCAACTTACTTTATTGAAGTGATGGCAGACGATATGCGTGGTGGCACTTTGACCCAAATTTTGAGTGTCAGCGTGACGAATGCCAACGATGCGCCTACGGCTTTGACGATTAGCAACAATGTGGTCAGCGAAAATGCGGCAATGGGTGCTTTGATTGGTACTTTCTTTACAACCGATATTGATGCGGGCGATGTGCATACCTACAATTTGGTGGCGGGTGCTGGAAGTGTCGACAATGCTTCTTTTAGCATTGCAGGGGCAGATTTGTTGTTGAATACTGCATTGGACATCAACCAGAAAGACAGTTATTCAATTCGGGTAGCGACTTCTGACATTGAGGGCAAAACGTTTACCCAGACCTTCAATATCCAAGTCACAGATGTGAACAATGCTCCAACGGCTGTTTTATTGTCCAACCTCCGCATTCGTGAAAACGAAGCGAGTGGAACAATCGTAGGTAGTTTGTTGGCAGAAGATGCGGATGTGGATGATGAACACAGTTTTGAATTGGTGACGAATGAAAATGCGCCTCACAGCGAATGGTTTAAAATTGAAGGGGGACAGTTGGTATCGGCGATTATCTTCAATTATGAGTTGAATCCTACGCTGCAAATTGCAGTAAAAACAACCGACTCCAAAGGCAGCACGTTTGAGCAAGCATTTACGATTGAAGTGCTGAATGTCAATGAAATGCCACAAATCGTGACCGAGTCTTTGAGCATTGCAGAAAATACGGCACAGGCTTCAACAGTTGGTACAATTGAGGCTACGGATGAAGATTTGGGTCAAACGCTGACTTTTGAATTGGTGAACGCAAATGATGTGCCTTTCCAATTGGATGCTGCAACGGGTGAACTGACTGTAGCGACCAACCGACTGGACTACGAATCACAAACTTCCTACACTCTAGAAATTGTGGTCAATGACAATGGAAGTCCTGTGTTATCAGCTTCTAAAACCATTGAAGTGAAGATTGAAGACTTGATTGAAACGAGTCAAATTTTGCCTGCCAACAACTATTTGTCGCCAAACGGTGATGGCTCCAACGATTATTTTGAAGTGCAAAATGTGGAACTCTATGCGGATTTTGAATTGACGATTTTCAATGCGAATGGTGAGGAGATTTTCTATCAAGCAAGTGGTTATCAAAACGATTGGGATGGCACTTATAATGGTGAAGTTTTGCCGACGGGTGTGTATTACTACTTGTTTAGGAATGTGAATGATTCGGAGGAGGTGTTTAAAGGCACTATTTCGATTGGGAAGTAATCAATGTAGTTGCCAAATTTATTTGGCTGACTTGAATAAGGTGTCATCAGGAGTTTGATGATTGATGACACCTTTTATTTTTTAACCAGCCAAATAAATTTGGCGGTTACTTTAACAAAAAAATAACAACACAACATCATGAAAAATATATTTATTACAAGCATCATTTTTTTAGCAACTGTGCTGCAAATGCAAGCACAACATTTGTCGGATGCCTATTACGCTCAGACAATTGACCAAACACAAATCAACCCTGCTTATGCCAAACAGGGCGAAGACTCTAAGTTGACGGTTTTTCACCGCAGCTTGTTGAGTGGCATTGATGGTGCGCCGAGCAATACGGCGATTAGTTTTTTGAAGCCTTTGGACGAAAATACAGGTGTTGGAGGAAGATTGACCTCCGATACAAGGGGTGTTTTTTCGACCCTGCTTTTGGAGGGGATGTATGCCTATCAAATTTCGATGAGCGAAAATGAATCGGTTACACTCGGTGTGTCGGGTGGTTTCCGCAAAACGGACATTGACATGGGTTCGTTGGACGGACAATATGTGGATTTAGACGACCCTACTTTGATGGCGGACAATTTTGGTGGCTACAAATTTATGGCGGGTGCTGGTGCGGTATATCGGCAGACGCAGCAGGGATTGGAATTGGGTGTTTCGATTCCAACTTTGGTATCACACGAAGGCAGTTTGACCGACTTTGTGGTGGCGCACGGTTCGGTGAAGTTGGCGGTGGGCAATCAATTGGCTTTGAAGCCAAATGTGATCTATCAGGTATTGCCGAATAGCAAAAACCAATGGCAGGGAACGGCTCAGTTGGAAGTGAAGGAGAAGTTTTGGGCGATGGCGGGCTATCGCAGCAACAAAAGTTTGATTGCTGGCGCAGGAGTGAAATTGAACAAATTGGACTTGGGTTATGCCTATAGTGCGAGTGGCGGCATGTTGAACGATTTGTCAAGTGGTGGGCATGAGTTGAAGTTGAGTTTTAGCTTTCCAAATAAAGGGAAGGGTGTGGAAGTAGATGCGCCTGTGGAGGAGTAGGTTTGTGATTGTATCGCTTTGAACAGGAATAGATTACGAAAAGGAATCTCATCCTACGTAGTTTGAACAGAATCAATCGAGTGCAGAAAATTCCTTTCAGTAGTAGATTTTTGTTCAAGGCTTCATTTGTTCAAAAACGAATAACTCTGTCATTTTTCTGTCATAAGAAAAAAGGCTGTTAATGTTTTTGAAAAAAAAGCAACGATAGAGATAGCGTCACTACACTCTGAAAACAGCATTTTTTCTTAGGCAGTAATTCAGCCTTCAATGGCTTCGGCTGTTGGAGGCTATTTGTCAAATTTTTGGAAAATCATTTTTTTATTCATTCATAAAACATAAAACTTATGCGTAGTTTAATTTTTACATTTATTTGTGTGTGTTTTTGTTCGATTTCATTTCTACAAGCACAAGTCACAACTGATTTCATTTCTACAAGCACAAGTCACAACTGATTCCAATTTTACAATAGCATCAAGTCCGGTTGCTGACCCTATAACTTTAAGCGATTTCACAGTCCCGAGTGGTAACAATCGAGTTTTGGTAGTTGCGGTAGCAAGTTTTAGTAATAATGTACCTACTTCTGTCACCTATGGAGGTACTGCCATGACACAAGCTATTGTAGAAGATGCTTTTATTGAGGTTTCACTTTGGTATCTAGCCTTGGGTTCAGGAGCAGCAGTCGGTCCTTCCGACATAGTAGCCAATAGTGGGGTAACTTTAGCGGCTGTTTCGTTTCAGAATGTCCATCAAACAGCGGTTGTGAACAATAGACTTGTTCGGCTCGATAATCAGTGAATAATAAATTATTGAAAATATTTAATGATTTATTATTTTATGCTTAAAACACTCATAAACAAATGTTTTGAAAAAGAGTCCTATATTTTGATTATAACAAATGTTTTTCAAGAGGAAAATAATTGCACACAACAAATCACTTTTCACATAACTCTATCATAATCAAATCCGTACAAGTCTAATGGTGTAAGTGATTCCAACAATTCAGGAGATTCTTCTTCTAGTCTCTCTATTGCCACTACCTCTGTCAATAATTTAGCAGTAGATGTCCTATTTCCAAATGCTGGTGGTCCTTGGACACCTAATCATACAGAAATAGATGACAATACTGTCATGCACATGGGTTCTGCGGTAGGAACAGGAGGAAATGTGAATTTGGTTTGGAATAATGATGATGGAGGTTCGTCAGTTGGACATGCACATGCTGCAATTGAGTTGATTGGAGTTGTTCCCTCTGCTGATTGTAGTGGTGGCGGAACAGAAACCCTAACATTTATTGCAGGAGAAAGCAATGGTTATGGAGATATTCCTACGGGTAATTTCGGTACTATTGGTGGTGAGATTGGACCTCTTGCTACAGTTTGTGGAGAAAGCGGTGATCCAGACTGTGCGGGTTTGAGTCTTTCAAGTTCATCCGATCTCTCTGTAAGTGCAAGTGGAATGTGTAAAAATGCAGGAGAAACAATTGGGATAGCATTTAGGCAGACTACCACCTACTTCGAATTGTCTTTTACAGGTAGCTTTACCATAGCGAGTATAGACGGAACCCTTAGTGCTCCTACTGGAACTATATCAAGCTCTCCTGCCACTTTCATAGGGAACTTTGATGGTTTTGTATTGGAAAACGCTGGTGGAGGTAGTTTTTGTGTAACAGGTGGTGTAGTGGGTTGCCCTGGTTATGTTCATTCTGCTTCTACTGCAGCTATTCCGACTCTCTCCCAATGGAGCTTAATCATCTTGGCTTTGTTGTTGATGACTGCGGGTACTTTGTATCTGGTACAGCCAATGGTTCGGGGTGCTGAATTGCAGAAGAAAAGCTGATAAAGAAAGAATTAATTTACTCTCAAAAATTAGTTTAGCCGTTGTTCGTCGAAAGTTGAACAGCGGCTTTTCATTTTGTTTATTCTACAAGCGTCACAAAAAAATGACCTACTTGCATCCAATCTTTAGAAAGTTCGGTCAGCTTCCAATAATAGACCCCCATCGGATAGCCTGACACCTCTATTTGAGTCATTCTTTCATTCTTTTGAAGTCTTTTTTGGAAGACGATTGCCCTTCGATTGTTTTCAACGATGATGACATAATTGCCTGGTTGTTCAAGTTCAAAGATTAGCGTTCCGTTCGTGTAATCTTCTCCAATGGGGGGAGTTTTCACCTTCACAGTATCCGACCTATCCGTTGCCAACTGCAAAACATGGTACTCGGGAATGGGCTGAAACAAACGGCTGACTTCCTCTATGGTTTTGTGGGTTAGGTCTGCTATTTTCTGCAAAACCTCTTCCGCAATGATGGAAAGGGCTGCAGGTTTCGCTTTTTGTTCCATTGCCGCATCTATTTTTCGCAGCTCTTCTTTCATCAGTATTCTGCCAAAATCTTCTTTTTCGGCTTCAAAAGCCATAAAAAAGTCCAATGCCTCTCCTATTTCTGGGTCTTGTTCCAATTGATTTTCAAACACCATGCGCTCTGCTTCCGAAAGCTCATCTGCAACATAACGTTCTATCAACTCTAATAATTGGGGATCAATATTTTTCATAGTGGATTTAACTATCTTTATTTTTGTTATACACCTTCCGCAAAGCATTCATACACCGTCCTTTTTGAACACGTACCACATTTTCATTCTTGTACTTCAATCTTTCAGCCACTTCATTTATTCTCATCTCTTTGTAGTAATACAAATACAAAATAGATTTACACGGCTCTTTCATTTTCAGCAACAAGCTTAACATGGTATTTTTTTCGTCAAATTCATTTGGCACAACCTCAACCTTCAATGTATCCAAATCAAGACCATTTTCTTCAAATGAAACTGTTTTAGCCAGTTCCATTTTGTATTTCCTCAAGTGCATATAATATACCTTCCGCCCAATACCAAACAAATAATGCTTTACACTTTTATTGAAAGCGACTATTTTACCTTTCTTGATGTTCTCATACAATGCCACAACACTATCCTGAAACACATCTACGGAAAAATCTTCACTGCAATTGGTTTGACCTTGAATCCATACTACAAACTCCTTCTTGTATGTTTTATACAAGTCTTGTATTAACTGAGAATTTCCTTTTTTTATTTCTGCTATCCAAGCAACAGAGCCTACTCGTATCGAATTACTATGTTGATTTTTTTCCATAAATTTTTATTTTATCTTTTGCATAAATCCCGATACACGACACACTATCTTTGTGTTGGATTCTTAAAGATGAAACGCAAATTTACATCAAAAAAAACATTTCTTGCGAAAAGTCCTCTATTTATACAGTTGCAGAAAAAGAGAAAACATTAACAGCAGTAAGCATTTTTTAAAAAAAAAAGAGGAAAAAATTATTTTATGCACCAAATGAACTTTTTTTCACCTTCGACTGTATAGTATTTAGATATTTTTCTAATTACCTAAATATTGAATTATCCAATGACATGACAGCATTATTCAAAGCATTAGACGACCCAACGAGGCGACAAATTTTAGAAATGTTGAAAGACAAAGACCTGACAGCAGGAGAAATAGCGGATGCTTTTGAGATGAGCAAACCGAGCATTTCTTACCACCTCGACTTGTTGAAACGGGCGGATTTGGTCGTCAGCGTTAAAAAAGGACAGTATGTTACCTATTCTTTGAGTACTTCGGTGTTGGAAGATACCGTGAAATGGCTTATGGATTTGGTGGACAAAAACAAATCGTAAACACTATTCAATCAATCAAATAACCTTATCAAAATGAACACAAACAACTTCTGGAAAGAGCATCTTTTGAGCATCGTATTGTTGGTATTGCCTTTTGTATTGGTGCTGTTTTTTTGGAACCAAATTCCTGAAATTATCCCTACACATTGGAATATTGACGGAGAAGCAGATAGTTTTGGCAACAAATGGAGCATCCTCATTTTGCCTTTCGTCAATATCGGCGTTTTCTTGCTGCTTTGGGCAATTCCCAAAATTGACCCCAAAAAGAGCATCGAACAATTCAGCAAAACCTATCACATTATGATAGGAATACTGGTAGGCTTGTTGTTTTTGGTTTTCTGCATCATGCTGCTGACCATACTGGGCATGATTGACAACAGCACCAATTGGATCATGTATTCATTGATTGGCTTATTTTTGGTCATCGGTAACTATTTGGGTAAAATGCGTCCTAACTATTTCATGGGTATTCGCACACCGTGGACACTTGAGAATGAAGAAGTTTGGTTAAAAACCCATCGATTTGGCGGCAAACTGTGGGTAATGGCTTCTATTGTGATGTTGCTACTCGGCTTTTTTGCAGTTGGAAAAACCTTTGTCGGTTTGTTCGTTGTGTATGTCCTTGTGATTGGAATCGTGCCAGTAGTGTATTCTTATTTGAGATACAAGGAGTTGAATTGAAGGGAGTTTCATTCTATACTAAATTAGCTATTGGCGAAATAGCCTCTTGTTTTTTTAGAGGTAAACTTCAGAAGTGAGTGGATCAATCATCATGGTGGTTAATCCATTCGCTCCATGACCCAATATACAACTTACCATTGCCCAAACCTGCGTGTTTTAGGGCAAGCAAGTTGTGGCAAGCGGTAACGCCTGAACCACAGTAAAATATTGTATTTTCGGAAGGAATACCTGCCTGCAAATCGTCGAATCGCTGCTGCAATTGAAGTTTGGATAAAAACAAACCATCTACTCCCAAATTTTCTGCAAAAGGTGCATTGATAGCAGTGGGTATGTGACCCGCCCGAAAATCAATGGGTTCTACTTCACCTCGATAACGTTCGGCGGCCCTTGAGTCTATCAGTAAATAGTCGTTGCCTTCCACCGTTTTTTCCACAAAATCCAGTGCGACCATCCGTTCCGCTTGCAGTTTTGGGGTAAATACTCGACGCTTTGGAGGTGTAATGATGGCAGTCGTGGGGTAATTTGCAGCCAGCCAATGTTGCCAAGCACCATCCAAAACGGCTACTTTTTCATGTCCTAACCATTGCAGCATCCACCACAACCGAGCCGCAATTCCTCCGCCTTTGTCGTCATATACCACTACTTGCGTGTCATTGCTAATACCCCAATTGGAGAACATTTCGACTATTTTTTCTGTGCTGGGTAAGGGATGACGACCTGTTTTTTGGGGAATTATGGGTGACGACAGATCTTTGTCTAAGTGTGCATACAAGGCATTTGGAATATGGCTTTGGTGGTAGGCATTTTTACCGTATTCAGTGTCTGCTAATGAGAACCGACAGTCTATAATGACCCAATTTTCATCAGACATATTTGCGTTCAATTCTTGGGCGGAAATTAATGTGGAATAGGTCATGATTAAATGATTTTATTGAGTTTGCAGTAATTTATCCAAAAACTTGAAAGTTTCTTCTCTCACTTGATTCAAGTTATTTGATTGTATATCAGACAGCAGTACATGACCATTGGCTTCTGAAAGTGCTATCAATGTTTTCTGGCCTGTGGGTGTAGAAACCGAATCATAAAATTTCTTGACTCCTTCAATTGAAATGATGTGGTCTCGGTTCACTTCGTCTTTGTCATAATAAGCGACCAAAAGAGGTAATTTAATGTGTTCAAAGACAGATGGTTTCATCGTTTCGTCCAAAAGATGTTGAACGGCTACCAATCCTTCCAAACGGTATTGCATCGTCCAGTATTTTTCAATATTCGGAGCATCTGTTTGAATCTTGTGGTACTTGCTTCCAAAAACCTTGCGGGCAATCTGTAAACCCCAAGGATAGGAAAGCAATTTTCCAGACCCATCTGCCAAGCTAATGAGCGGAGCGTAAAAAAGCAAGGCATCTACATTGGAAGGATTGAAGGCTGCTAAGTAAGCACTGAGAGTTGCACCTGTGGAAGAAGCCATGACAATGGTTTTCTCACCAATAAGATTGCCAATAGCAATAGCCTCTTTTACACTCTCTATCAAATCTTTGGGACTTATATCTACAAAACTTTCTTCATTGTCTATACCATGTCCTGCCAAACGAGTCAGGTACAAATTGTAGCCATAGCGAGCTGCGGTTTCTTGAACAACTGGAGAACCTGCCATTGGGCTGGCCGAAAATCCATGCACAAAAACAATACTATAAGACGTTTTGGTGGGTATGGAATCTGCCCAAATTATCCGTGCCTCATTGTCTGGCTTCAATGAAAACGCTGCTTCTTTCTGATGAATATAGGCCTCTATTTCTGTTAAAGGCATATCCAAAGCTGTTATTTTCGCTTCAATAACAGGGTATTGTGGTTTGGGGCCGAGTAGGAAAACAACTACCAACAAGACCAAAATAAGGAGCAATACAAAACGTTTGCGAATCGGAAGTTTCATCGAAAATGGCGAATGGTTGAAGAGGTGAAATTACGAATAATCCAATCCCACACAAAACTTCAAAATAAAAGTACAAACTCAATTTGAAGCATCAAACTCCAAAGACTTCTTACTTCAACAAAAATAGCTGCTCAGCGACAACTCGGCAATTCGAATTGTTACTCTCCCTAATATTTTTTATTTTTAGTATTCCAATCAATTTCTCTTCACCTTCAAACACTACTTAATATGCAATTATACAAATACCCTTCTTTTTTTATGGTCGGTTTGTTTATTTTATTGGCTTTCACTTCTTGTACCAAAGAAGAATCCATTATTGAAGTAGTTCCTACTCAACTGACTGCAGCAGAGTTCTTGGCATTGCACGTCAGCCAAGACATTTTATTTCAATACTCTTATGACAATCCTACAATAGGTGTTTCAAATGGATGGTTGATTGACAAAAAAGGAGAGGTAAAAACGTATGAGTTGAGCAGCATAAACAATTCATCTGATATTACCGACAAAGGATCTTGTACTCGAACTGACTTACTAAATCTGTATGCCTATTCAAAACCAAATGGAACAAGTATAGAAGCAGAAGAATTGGTGGCAAAGTACAAACAAATTAGCGATGCTTCTTATGGAATTCTTTCTACCAATCAGTCGGGAAGTGAGAAAGAAGGAACAAGCACCTTTTACGCCATTCAATACGATTCCAATGGAGAAACATACACCAGCAATACAGGTTGTGGAAATAATTGTGGTAATGGCACTACAAAATCTCCTTTCGCTCGTATCATTTTACAACAATCTGGCACCAATAACCGCTACAATCAAAGTACCGCAGCCACTGGTTTGGTGCAATGGCTCAGCAACATACACGAAACGGTTGTGCATTAATTGGGAGGACATAAAATTACTCCTCTCCACCCTTTTTATGTAGTGCATTGGTGCATGAAATTGGTGCATCTTTACCAGTTATGAAATTCAAACTATTTTTCATCGTTATCTGGTGCTTCACAACCTCAAGTCTTTGGGCGCAAGACTACAAAATTGAACATCTTTCACTCGAAGACGGACTTTCACAAAGCATCGTTTATTCCATCACCCAAGACCACAAAGGTTTTATGTGGTTTGGGACACAAGATGGACTGAACCGCTATGACGGATATACCTTCAAGGTATATAAACCCCAACCTTTTGACAGCACCTCATTGCGAAACAATTCTATAACAGCTGTTTTGACCGACAAAAATGGTCAATTGTGGGTAGGCACCGCTTGGGGTGGTCTGCATTTGTACGACCCTATCAACGATCACTTCAGAAGATTTTATCACCATCCAATAGACAGTAATACCCTTAATAGCCAGCGCATTTTGAGTTTACACGAAGGTAAACGTGGAATATGGGTAGGCACTGCAAATGGCTTCAGTTTGATGGAAACAAAAGGCTCAGATTCCAAAAATTATCGAGTTCGTTTTCAGCGTTTTTTGTACGACTCCAATCAAGAACGGGGTGAAAATCAAAATTTTGTTCGGGCATTGTACGAAGATGCGAGAGGGGATTTGTGGGTAAATGGTCTCAACAAACTGCTGAAATACGAATTTTCCAAAAGCAACCAATTGAAGGATGCGCCTATCGTTTCTTTTGAATATGATGAGCAAAACCCCAACAGTATTTCCTCCTACTACATCAATGATTTTGCTACTGATCAAAACGGAAATTTTTGGATAGCCACTGGCTTTGGGTTGAATAGATACATAGAAGAAAGTCAAACTTTTGAGCGATTTTACCACGAAACTGAACAGCCCAACAGCTTGCCGAACAATAGAATTAGACGCATCATCTGCGCTTCAAATGGTGATCTATGGATTGCAACCAATGGCAATGGAATCAGCTGCATCAAAGCCAATTCTTTACCTACCAAAAACAAGGCAACACAACAATTGAAGTTCAATCATTATACTGCTTTCGACAAAGACAATTCACTTTCCACCAACTATATAGAAACCATTTTTGAAGACCAACTAAACCAAGGAATAATCTGGGTCGGTACAATGGTTGGCGGATTGAACAAACTAACTCCCATCACCAAACGCTTCAAAAGCATCCATTTGAAGGAAAGACCTTTCAACCAATGGGTCGAAAATAGTGCTGTTTTTTGCACCTTCAAAGACCAAAAAGACAGGATTTGGATGGGAACTGAAGACGGACTTTTGGTGTATGATGTAGCAAACGAACAACACCAGCTTCTTTCTGCCAATAAAAAATCTGACCATTCATTGAAGGAAAACTTTTGCACTACCATTATCAGTGATCAAGCCGACAATTTATGGGTAGGTTCTAATCATGGACTCTACAAAGTAACCGAACCTGAACCCAATCAGTTCTCATTCAAGCGTTACCAAACTTCTGAAGACTGCAAAGACCAATCTGCTTCCTGTGTTTATGCTGCTCCAAATGGGTTGTTGTATATCGGTACATGGTCAGGTATGAGCGTATTTGACCCCATCAGTGACGAAATACTTGGTTGTCCAATTATACTCGACACTTTGGCATTTGAATCCAAAGGCTACAAAGTAACCGATTTTTTGCAGGACGAAAGCGGCAATCTTTGGATAGGAACGCTGCAAGGTTTGATTGTGATTGAAGATTTTGAAACAGCTTGGCACAATTGTGCCATTCAGCCGAATCTGAAAATATACCACCACAACGAAAACAATCCCAACAGTTTGTGGGACAATTATATTGCCGATTTGGAACAAGATGATGCAGGTAATATTTGGGCGGCAACAAGTAGTGGAATTGTCAAAATATTACGACAAGGAGAGGATTTACATTTTGGAGCACTGACAGAAAAAGATGGGTTGTCGAACAACATGGTATATGGCTTTTTGAAAGATCCAAAAACGGGTAATTTCTGGATGAGTAGCAACGGTGGCATCACCAAATTTGATCCCACAGAAAAAACATTTGACAATTACACCATGCAAGATGGGCTGCAAAACAATGAGTTCAATGGAGGGGCTTTCACAATGGCTTATGATGGGGAAATGATTTTTGGAGGCATCAATGGCATCAGTCGTTTTTATCCCAGTGAAATTCAATACGATACCATCCCTCCAAAAATTTGGATTACCTCCCTAAATTATGACAAAAACAAACAACTCAACCTGCTTTACCAACCCAATCAGACCATCAAACTACCTTATGGCAAAAGTCATTTTTCGATGGAATTTATGGCAATAGACTACATCCATCCCAATGAGTGTCAATATGCTTACCTCCTCGAAGGGTTGCACGAAGATTGGATTTCTGTTGGTACGAATCGCCAAGTAAATTTTTCGGACTTGTCGCCTGGTACATACACTTTTAGAGTCAAGGCTTGTAATGGAGATGGAATTTGGAACGAGCAAGGAGCAGCCGTCCAAATTGCGATTTTACCTCCATTTTGGATGACAGGATGGTTTTATCGGTTGATTGCATTGCTCATTTTAGCGATTTTATGGTATTTGCATCAATCGAGTGTGAAGCGAAAAATTGAGAAAGTGGTGGAAATCGAAAAAATTCGCAAAAATGCAGCTGCAGATTTTCACGATGAGTTGGGACATAAATTGACGGTTATTTCTTTATTCAGCGAAATTGTGAAAGACAAATTGACAGGAAAGATTGATAATGAAGTAAGTCCACATTTGGATAAGGTTATCAAAACCTCCAATGAGTTGTATTTTTCGATGAAAGATTTGTTGTGGGCTTTAGACCCTTCCAAAGATTCCATTTACGATTTGGCGATTATGCTCAAAGATTTTGGAGATGAACTTTTCGACAAAACGGGCATACATTTCCACTCCGAAGGCATCCGCCCACTGCTCAAAACCCGCAAGTTACCAATGCACTACAAACGACATATCGTGTTGATTTTCAAAGAAGCAATGAACAATACACTCAAACATGCCGGCTGTCACAATACCTTGCTGGCGTTTGACTACAATGGCAATGGCCATCTGCAAATCTCCTTCAAAGACGATGGTCATGGATTTGAAATTCCAAAGGTGAAGGAAGGAAATGGGCTACTCAATATCCAAGATCGAGCCGAGCGCATCAATGCCGATTTAGCGATTCAACCCCATAATCAAGGCACGGCAATTGTCTTACAGTGTGATTTGGATGAAGATGTGAAGACATATTTCTAAGAGTGGTTTATTTTGAAAGACTACAAAAGTTTTGAAAACTTTTGTAGTCTGCGTAGGAAAAAATTCACTTCGACACCTTCAATGCAAAACCCACTCCTCTCCTATTTTCAATTTGCACACTATCATCAGAACTCAAATATTTTCGGAGGCGGCTGATAAAAACGTCCATGCTACGACCCGCAAAATAATCATTCTCACCCCAAAGTCGCGTCAAAATAGCCTCTCGTGTAACCACTTCATTTCGGTTGTCCCACAAAAGTTGCAGAAGTTTGGCTTCTTGCAGGGTTAAAGAAAACTCGCCCCTTTCCCCCTTCAATAACAGATTGGTACGATCAAAAGAAAAAACTCCTATTTGTTGCAACACATCCATTTTTGTGCGGTTGGTACGCCGCAAAATATTTTGAATCCGAAGCACCAATTCGTCAATCTCAAAAGGTTTGGTGATGTAATCATCTGCCCCCAAAGCCAAACCTTTCACCCGATCCCATTTCTGATTTTTGGCAGTCAGAAAGATAAAAGGTACTTCCTCATCCAAGTTTTTGATGCGTTTCGCAAGATCAAAACCATCCATTTCTGGCATCATAATATCCAAAATACAGAGGTCAAACCTATTGGTTTTGAAGCTATTCAGCCCCTCCAAACCATTTCTACAAAGCTCCACTTCAAATTCATGTGCTTCCAAGTAGTGTTTCATGACATTACCCAAATCGGTATCGTCTTCGACAAGTAATAGATTCTGATTCATCTGTTTAGAAATTTTGTCTTGGCAGTTGGATTCTAAAAATACTTCCTTTCCCTTTTTTGCTCTCTACTTCAATCGTACCCCCATGTGATTCTATGCTTTTGCGGACATAATACAAACCCAAACCCAAGCCCTTTACTGTATGTAGATTCCCTTTTTGTCCTCTATAAAATTTGTCAAAAATATGTTGTTGGGTTTCCCTGTCCATTCCCATACCTTTGTCTTCAATACTTATTTGCAGATATTCGCCATTATCATTCGTTTTGACCCTAATAATAGGGTTTTCTCCGCTGTACTTCAAAGCATTGTCCAAAAGATTGGAGATAACTGTGGTAAGGTGAAATTTATCTATGTTTATGATGTCTTGATTTGCAGATAAATCGACCTCCAGATCCAAAGGCTTATCGGTTTGCTTCAATTTAAAATCTGCTACAATGGTTGCCAAAAAACTATTCATTTCCACAGGTTCTTTCTCCAAAGTAGGATTTGTTCGCTCCCAAATGGTCAAATCCAAAACTTGATTGATCAATTTTTGCAGTCTTTTGGATTGACGATCAATCACTTCCACCATGTTTGCAGCAAGCACAGGGTTGTTAACGATTTTACCATTTTGCAGGCTTTTATTGGCCACAGCAATTGTTGCCAAAGGCGTTTTCAACTCATGACTGATATTGTTGATAAAATCACTCTTCATATCCGACATTTTTTTCTGTTTGCGCCAATGATAAATCGTGTAAATAAACACCACTAAAATAGTCAGTATGGTCAGTATCGAAAGCGTAAAAATTCCATACATTTCTTTGATTAACAAAGAATTCCTTGCAGGCGTATCTACATACAAGGCATAGTCAATCAAGCATTTATTGCCAACCACAGACCGTGTATCCATGATGTGGTTGTCTGTGCTTAAATCTTGTAAATTACCTAGAAGCAGTAAGCCTTCTTTGTCCCCTTCTTTTTCAAAAATCACAAGCTCACTTGTTGTACCCAACAAAATCCCTACGTGTCGAACCACTATTTGGTAATCAAAATTAGATGAAATATCATTTGTGTATTTGTATCCTGCAAAAAACGCATCTAAATCGTTGTAGTATTTCAAATTCGCTATCAACCGTTGGTAAAACTGCTTTTGCAGCTTATCCAATTCCTCCTTGGATTGAATTACCGTCAATGCAACGGTAAAATCTGTAGCTATGCTATCTATCAGTGTGTGAGCATCATTGTAAAACACTCCTCCACTAATACAATCTTCATAGGCATCAAAAATGGAGTTTCGGTATGTGATAACAAACTCCTTATTCTTCAACTGATACGTGTTTGACACCAAAAAATACTGCACTCCCATCAAAGCAATCAATGCTAAAGCTGAGAAAATAATCGCTATTCGTATGTTAGGGCTATTGATCATAAATAAAAGTAAGCAAGCAATCTACAAACTTAATCTAAAAAAACGCTAAAAAATAGATTTTCAAGTCTTTAACAATTCATTAACAAACGAACCATCATTGAATGAAACCTTATAGTCAAGGTTTTCGTAGGTAGAAATAGGAAATCTTTGTCACAACTCCAATTATTAACATACAAATTCACCCAAAAATATTTCTCTTTAAGCAATCTGTTTGTGCAGCACGCTTAAGGCACAACAGCGCCGTCATGCGATTGCCTTTGGTAACAATGGCGGTGCTTAATATTACTCCTTCTTTCTTTGGAGAATCATTCATTTTCAACGACAAACGCCGCAAGTTTAGAGAACTTACGGCGTTTGTCATCTTACAAAGTTATTGAAAGATCAATTGTTTTACTTCAAATTCAACGGAACATTTTCTTGAATATAGATTCCCGTTTCGATAGGCACTTCAAAGTTTCCATCTGAACCAAGATACAACAGGTCGAAGGACTTATTATTAAACTTACTCACCTTTATATCATTTGTTTTGATGTTAACCAACCCTTCTGACGTTTCAATTGCAAGCAATTTTACCGAAACTTCACTTGGGTTTTGGTTGTTGTTGGTACTACTCACATTGGCCTGAACGTATGTACCTCGATGTAACAATTCTTCACCATTGATGACAATTGATTCCAATAGCCTCAACCTGATAGGTTGATCGAAGGCTTCCCAATCTGAAGGAGGTGCACTCAATTTTAGTTGTGTACCAGTGAGTAAAGTATTTTTTGGAGCTATCGCTGCGGCAATTTCCACATTGCCGCCTCTAAATGATTCTGCATTCAAAAGATTGGGTTGTTTTTGCTGACTTGCTTTTTGTGCTGCATTCGTAGTTCTAACATCACTATTTCCTCTAGTATTGTTTCGAGATGGCGCATTGATACGGCCGTTTGTTTGCTTATTAGCATCTGCAGCAGTGGAAGAATTTGAAGACTTTCTTCTATTATCCGCCATTTCTGACTGAATCGGGCGAATTTTTGTCAGTTTCCAAAACTGTCCACTGTATCCTTTTTTTTCTCCCAACAATACAGTGTTTTTACCATCGTTCATCACATCCAATACTTTATTCTCGGTTTGCCACATGGTATAGAGTTGAAAAAAACCATCATTTGTAGGTACTATCCGCCAATATTGTCCACTGTAATTACCACTTTTAGCTAGTTGAGGGCGGTTGTTTTGACCATCGTTTACAATGTCCAAACATTTATCTTCTTTCTGAAAAGCAGTCGTTAGTTTGTACCATCCATCTTGTACAGGAGTCAATTTCCAATATTGACCGCTTACATTTGCTGTTTTCGCCAATTGAAGTTGGCAGTTACATTTTCCATCATTCACAATATCTAAGGCCAAGTCATCACCTTGCCACATATTGGTGAGCCGATACCAATAACTGGGATCTATTGGATTATCATTGTTTTGTGCAACCAATAAACTGGAAAATATACCAAGGCCTAAAGTGAGTAGGGTGAGTAAATGCAAGAAAAAAGAATTTGTTAATTTCATGTTTTGTAGGTTTTAATGTTTAATTAAAATTCTCTTGGAGAGAACAAAGGCTTAGGAAGTCCTTTCACGGCATTTGTCAAAGAATCATTAAAAGAATAGAGAGCAGAATCAAAGCAGCATATAAACCATTGGCTTTTATGCCTATGTCTTTCATTCTACAACTTCCACTAATTATTGATTTTGGTTTTGTTGTTGATACTATTGTTGTTGAATTTTTGTATCGTATTGCTTTTCTGCTCAATCACCTGATTATTCATTTTTGTAGGGTCTATCACCAAGACATTGAAGTAGGCATTTTCGGACAGGGCTTCTTTATCACAGTTATATACCGTCCATTTATCGCTATGATAATACACACCTGAATTGTGCTTGTTGTAAACACTTGTATTCCAACTTGAAGTTATAAAAATCAACAGATTTGAATCTCCATTTGTCGCAGTATTTTCCATCACAGATACGTGTTGATAGCCCTTCAAAAGTTTGTCCTTAGTCGATTTATGGTTCAAAAGACTTGCGCCCTTCAATCCAACATCTTCGCTTTTCTTCAAAATCAACACATTAAATTGGGCATTCTCAGGCATTGGAGTCATATCTTGATTGAAAATTGTCCAAAAACCTTTCTCGTAGTAAACCCCAATTGGATGATTGTTGTAAACACCTTTGGCATTATCACCATAATTTTGCGTGACAATTAATTTTGCATCTCTATCTCCGTCACTGTAAGGATGTTTGATGCGTGTAATGTGTTGTTTGGAGCCAAAAATATTTTCTTTGGTGGCTTTGTGAACAAACACATTAGGGCCTGCATTTGGATACGCCAATACATTGAAGCGATAGTCTTCTGGAATATTCTTTGTGCGATCTTGGTTAAATATCCTCCATTTGTCGTTGTGCCAATACACGCCTACGGTGGTTGGATTGTAAGGAGATTTCCAGTTGGGAGTGATGAAAACAATGGCATTTTGATTATTATTTGTTTCCCTATTATCAAGTATCGTAGAATTACCGATTGTATTTGTTTTGGTCGAAACGTGGCTAAAAACTTGTGGAACAGGTGGGCGAATAGTGGGTTGTGTAGGATTCGTATTAGGCGTATAGGGTTCTGATTCTTTCACACTTTTTGCATCCACAATTTTATAAATCGGATATTTTTTTTCTGTTCCAGTAGCAAAAGACACGATTCTAGTGTGTAAATCCAGTTGTACATGAGCGTTTCGAGATTTGTCAAAAAGATAGACCGACCAATCATCCCTTTGCTCTTCCACAAAATTAAACTTGGTTTGTCCATCCAATAAATCTACTTCAATCCAACCTTTGCCGTCTTTTTGAATAAATTTTCCTTTTGCACCACCGTTATTTTCAAAAGTAACTTCTTGAACAAGCCAACCGTTTACTTTAGCCGATACATTCATAATTTCATACAAAGGTTGTTTTTGCTGATTTCTTGCATCGCTGTACATTACTTTTTTGGTGTGTAAATCCAGTTGAATAGCTACATTTCGTCCTTCATCCTTCAAATAAACAGACCATTCATCTCGGTTCATTTCTCTAAATTCAAATGTGCCAGCACCTTTTGCAGAACCTATTTCCTTCCATGATTTTGCAGCTACTTGCCTGTAAACACCTAACTGCGCACCATTTCGACCAAATTCTACATAATTTACATTCTTACCATTGACCAATTCTATATTTGGTTTACCTTCTGGTTGATACGGTTTGGTAGGAGGCTTGACAGCCACGTTCAAGATGTCGTACAAAGGGCGTTTTGCTTGGTTTGCTTCACCACCGTACATCACTTTTTTGGTATGCAAATCCAATTGAATGTAGGTGCTACGGGATATATCTTGCAAATAAACAGACCACTCATCACGATTGACTTCTTCAAACCTAAAACTCGATGCACCTTTTGCTACTCCAGTTTCTTGCCAAGTTTTTTCGCCAATTTGTTGATAAACACCCAATATCTTGCTGTTTTGACCAAACTCCAGATAATTGACATTCATCCCATTCACTACGTTTGACTTTATTTTACTCGTAGGATTGTAGGCTTTAAGCGGTTTGGTAAACACATCTGCTTTTGGCTTTTGAGCAAGACTGTCTTTAGGAGCAAATGTTAGAAAGCTGCAAGTAATAACCAACAGCACAAAAAAAGTTTTGATGCGATTCATGTAGTTGAGATTTAAGGAGTATTAAAAAAAATGGTGGGAGTAGTTGCAATCAGAAATTAAAGATAAGGAAATAACCACTAAATATTGCATTTTAGCTACCCAAAATCCATTTCAGTCTCCAAACCAATTAGACGAATTGCGAATTAAGTTTCCGACAAAAACCTCAAAAAAAATGTATTTTTTCTAAATTTCTTTAATTATCCATTTCCAATATCTCTGACTCTACCCATTGCTTCAATTCTTCTTTCGTGTGGTAGTAAAAAGCCCTTCCTTTTTCGGTCAAATAAGGATAATGTAAATCCATGATTGACTTTACTCCTCCTGCAATGCTAATCGTCTCTTCCCCCAAAATTTCTCGTGCTAAGAGCCAAGAATTTTGAATTGCCCACGAATTTCTCGCCAACGAATCGTAGAGTCCCTCGGAAGGTTCTTCAATCAAATAACCCATGTCCACTCCTACATACAATACCTTTCTATTGAAGCGAATAAGATGAAATATTTGTTCTTTGAAAGAGTCTTTGATTTCTGGATAAAGGTGGATAATCTCCAAAATATCACGATAAAAAAAGCGAAATTGAAGTTGAAATTTGAGGTAATCTTTGGTAATCGTCACCGCATTAGAAGACTTCAAAAAAACTTTTTTTATCTCACTCAATTGCTTCAACATATAACGATACACCGAATCTATGATGTCTTTTTTGGTCTTAAAATGATAGGTCAAGTTACCTGGGCTTAGTTCCGCCGCATCTGCAATGTCACGCACACGAACATTGCCGACTCCTCTCTGATTGAACAAATCAATCGCCGTTTGAATAATATTTTTTTTCGTTCCTTTCATCCTCACAAAAGTAAAGTTTAGCCTTCAACGAAGCAATTTTTTTAGTATTTTTGTACTAAATTTGCATATCTTCAACACACTAAAAACAAACAATCATGGTCAAAAACCCTCCAATTCAATTACCCGCAGGTATCATCCCTCAATTTGACAGTTTAGAAGCAGAGCGTTACTACCGAAAAAGCAGATTAGCAGGTGCTTACCGTATATTCGGCAAATTTGGTTTTTCGGAAGGAGTAGCAGGACACATCACTGTTCGTGACCCAGAGCATACCGATTGTTTTTGGGTCAATCCATTCGGTTTGTCCTTCAATCAAATCAAAATATCCGATCTTATTCTCGTCAATGAGGAAGGTGAAATCATTGCAGGAAAGCACAAATTTTTGAACAAAGCAGCTTTTGCCATTCACTCCGAAGTACACAAAGCCCGCCCAGACGTGATTGCAGCAGCACATGCACATTCGATTTACGGCAAAACTTGGTCCACTTTCGGACGTTTATTAGATCCAATTACCCAAGATTCTTGTGCTTTTTACCACGATCACGGACTATTTGATGATTATACAGGGGTAGTCAATGATTCGAGTGAAGGTGCCAGAATTGGTGAAGCTTTGGGTGATAAAAAAGCCGTTATTCTGCAAAATCATGGATTGCTAACTGTTGGACACAGTGTTGAAGAAACAGCTTGGTGGTTCATTAGCATGGAAAGATGCTGTCAATCTCAAATTTTAGCCGAATCAACAGGTAACCATATCATAAAAATAGGCCACGAAACGGCTTTGAAAACCCGTGACCATGAAATCGGTTTCCCCATTGCAGGCTTTTTTAGCTTTCAACCTTTGTGGCAAGATATATGTCGACAACAACCTGATTTTATGGATGTTCCAGCGCCAAAAGTAGCGGAAGATGTGTTAGATGGTTAGATGGTTAGATGGTTAGATGGTTAGATGGTTAGATGGTTAGATGGTTAGATGGTTAGATGGTTAGATGTAATACTTGTATAGAATCGCTTATGTTTCATAAAATAACATCACTAATACAACATAAACCAGATAGGTGGCCACTCATTTTTTGCACAAAGAACTGACAATTAATAGTTTTAAAAACTAATCACTAATTTACTAATCACTGTAATAGTTCGTTAGGTATTCAATCAACTAATGCCATTCAACCTTCAAAACAAACAATTATTTTTTTAAAAAAAATAACAATATGAGAGAAGCAGTAATAGTATCTACCGCACGTACAGGCATCGGCAAGGCCTACCGAGGTACATTCAACAACACACAAGTTCCTACTTTGGGTGGATGGGCTATTGAAGCAGCCATCAAAAAAGCGGGCATCAATCCTGCAATGGTGGACGATTGCATCATGGGTTGCGCCATGCCACAAGGAAGTGCCAGTCCCAATATAGGACGTTTGGCGGGATTAGCAGGCGGGCTGCCAGTCACAGTTGCAGGGATGAGTATTGACCGTCAATGTTCTTCAGGCATGATGGCCATTGCTACGGCAGCCAAACAAATCATGGTAGATGGCATGCAAATCGTTGTCGGAGGTGGATTGGAGTCCATTAGTTTGGTACAAAACGAACACATGAACCGCTATCGAATGGTGGACAAAGCTTTGGTAGCCAAATATTCTGCTATTTACATGCCTATGCTTCAAACGGCAGAAATCGTAGCAAAACGCTACAACATCAGCCGAGATGCACAGGACGAATATGGCTTTCAAAGTCAGCAAAGAACGGCTGCGGCTCAAGTTGCAGGAAAATTTGACGATGAAATAGTGCCCGTCACTGCAAATATGGGTGTGATGAACAAGGAAACCAAGGAAATTTCTTTTCATGAAGTGACGCTTGCTAAAGACGAAGGAAACCGTCCAAGCACAACGCTTGAAGGACTTCAAGGGCTTCGTTTGGTGAATGAAGGCGGTACGATTACTGCGGGAAATGCCAGTCAATTGTCGGATGGAGCTTCTGCTTGTGTGTTGATGGACAGCAAATTAGCCGAGCAGCAAGGATTGAAGCCTTTGGGTGCATATCGTGGAATGGCTGTTGCAGGTTGCGAACCAGACGAAATGGGCATTGGACCTGTTTTTGCAGTGCCGAAATTGTTGAAACAACACGGTTTGAAGGTAAGCGACATTGGTTTGTGGGAATTGAACGAGGCTTTTGCAGTGCAGGTGATTTATTGCAGAGACCGCTTGGGTATTCCAGATGAATTGTTGAATGTGAACGGTGGAGCGATTTCGATTGGACACCCTTACGGCATGACGGGTTCGAGAATGGTCGGTCATGCACTGATTGAAGGCAAAAGACGGGGCGCAAAATACGTAGTCTGTACGATGTGTGTAGGCGGGGGTATGGGAGCTGCGGGATTGTTTGAAGTTTATTGAATTTTTAAGACGTAAGACATAAGACGCAAGACAAAAAAATATAATATAAATTTTTAATATTGCGTCTTTTATCCTACTTCTCACTTCTAAAAAAAAGACAAATGAACAGAGTAAAAAATCAATTCAATCTGGAAGGAAAAGTAGCAATTGTGACAGGTGCTTCAAAAGGTATAGGTGAATCCATCGCAAGAGGTTTGGCTGAATTTGGCGCAAAAGTCGTGGTAAGTAGTCGCAATCAAGCATCTGTGGACGCAGTTGCAGATAGCTTCAAAGCAGACGGTTTGGAGGCTAGGGGAATTGCTTGCCATGTCGGTCGAGAAGATCAACTGCAAAATCTGGTGAACAAAACCATTGAAGTCTATGGTGGTGTCGACATCTTGGTGAACAATGCTGCAACGAATCCTGTCTATGGCCCAATAGTAAATGCAACGGGAGAATTATTTGACAAAATAATGAATATCAATGTAAAAGCGTGTATGTTGTTGGCCAATATGTGCTATTCAAGTATGAAAAGTCGAGGTGGTGGTTCGGTCATCAACATTGCTTCAGTTGAAGGAATGAAACCTTCTTTTGGTTTGGGGATGTACAGCGTGAGCAAGGCGGCAATGATTATGCTTACCCAAAACCAAGCTAAGGAATGGGGTAAGGATGGAATTCGCTCCAATGCGCTTTGTCCTGGTCTGATTCAAACCAAATTTAGCTCGGCTCTTTGGCAAAATGAGGCTATTTTGAAGCAAGTCGAAAAACACTTACCCGCAGGCCGTATGGCGCAACCCGATGAAATGGCTGGGCTGGCTTTGTTCTTGGCTTCGGATGCGTCGAGTTACACTACAGGCGGAGTTTTTACGGCTGATGGAGGTCACATGATTGCAGGGTAATTTGGGAAAACATTAGTCATCTAAAATTACTAATTCAATGGAAAAAAGAGTGGACAGCTTGGTTTTTAGGCGAATGACCTATGCTGATTTTCGTCACATCAATAAAACTGGTGGAGAGGAAAAAGGCGGTGGTGGTCAGTCTTATATTGATTTCCCCACTAGAAATATTCCACTTCAAAAATGGTTTGATTTTCTTGGACAAGAAACAGGGATTGGCACAAGGGATAGACCTCAATGGGATTTTACTGTAAACAGTTTGGGGATAAAAAAATCTCAAAAGTTAAGAATTTACCAACGAAGGGCTGCTTCTGTAAGCATTGCTTCTCAAAAGATTCACAGCAAAAAGTCGAATAGGATAGCTTCATGGCATCCTGACAGTTCATTTCCCGTTGACTACAATCCCAATATTGACAACCTTGTTGTTTACATTGCTAAAACGATAGATGGGGAATATTGGGCTGGTTGGTTTTTGAAAAACGACATTCCCCGAAACTGGCAAATAAATGATGCTCTCAAAAGGATGTTTGAGGAAGATGCTGGTTACATCGAGTTTACCTCTAAATTATTGCTTGATACTGAAAACAAAGACTGGGCATTTTATTTTGATGCAAAGACCATTAGAAATCTTCTAAAAACAGAGGAGGATGCAGAAGAAGATTTGCTAAACCAAGACACTTCTCCCAAGCTTGATATTGCTGATTTTATTGAAGTTCCAGAGATTAGAGAAAAGGTTTTAAAAATTCGGCAGAGGAATAATAAAATAGTTGCAAATCTGAAAAAACTGTACAAAGGACATTGCCAAATTTCGGGAACATCACTTACTTTTAAAAAGAAAAGCGGAGAATGGTATTCTGAAGTTCACCACTTGATTCCTTTGGGAGAAAATGGTTCGGATTCCTATGCAAATGCGATTGTGGTGAGTCCCTTGATTCACAAAATGTTGCATTACGCTAATGTGTCACCTATTGACTTGTCGAAAATCAAGGATAACCGCCTCCCCATCAAAATCAATGGAACACAGTACGAAATCATTTGGCATCCCGAACACCTCAAAACAGTTGATAAATCTTTGGAAGATTAATTTCGATGTAGGTGAATTAAAAACTCATTTAAAGTTGTCTTCTTCTTACTATTATTGCTTTTGAAACGCTTGTATTCAATATTCTTCTTGGTAACGATGCCGTAACTTGACAAAAAATCAACCAATTCGTCAATGTGCAATAAACCATCTTCGCTGTAACTGATAAGAAAATCGTCACAGTTTACTTGTCTTAGAATTTTATCAAAAGAACCTCGGATTTTAACCTTAGAACAGAAATTTGAATACTGGTCTCTCCAAGGTCGAAGCCCACTATCTCCTATCGCTTCTGGCTCATCTTCTCTAGCAAGTGTTTCAAGTACGTGGTAATTTGCAGCATACTGCCGCTTTATGTAAGGTGGGTCAATATAACATACATCGCCATACAGTTGACTGGCAATATCTTCTGCATAACCTTTAAAAACTTGGTGTCCATCTAATTTGCCAATATCTGAAAAGGAGGCTGGTTGAAGCAAGATAGAAGAATTGGCTCTCTTTACGAATTTGGATAAATAATGCCCATAAGTTCCCGCTATATTTGCAATATCATTTGCTGCCATAATTAAATCATGCAATAAAAGAGAATGCTCATAATCTGTTATCATATTCTTTTTACGAAGACATTTGATTTCTTTTCTGATTGCATCAATTTTTGCAGCGTTTTTTGAAGTAAAGTATTTTCGGGGTTTGGTTGTATTTGAGGGGATTCCTTCGGGGCTAAATTCTTTGTAAAAATAACCTTTTTGGGGTTTTAGATTATTCAAATAATTTAAAACCGTTTCATAATTACTTGTGCTACCAAATAAATTTTGAGTTTTACAATCCTTGATTTCTTTTATGGCTTCAATACCTTCAAATTGAGGAGTTTCACTTAAAAACAAATGAACATTTAAGTGGTGAAAAGAGTAGGTCATCATATCTGCAGCTGAAACCTGAAAGCCATTTTCACGAAGTGCCAATGAAAAAAGTCCTGTTCCTGCCATCAAATCAATAATGTGTTTAGCGTTCTTTTTCTTGATTTTAATTTCTGAAATAATAATATCAGAAAGTTTATCTTTAGAACCGATGTATCTATACCCCATTGGTTTTAAATATGTCGTTTACACTACAATTCAAGAGCCGTTTGATAGGAATCAATTGTTCAGAAGAAGTAAGTGTTTTAAAAATTGTTTTGTAATCATCTTTATCCAATCCAAATAACTGAGCAACTATTTTTTCAATTTGTAAATCAATTTTTAGGGGAATATTTTTTTCTTTAGAATCAATCACTTCATTTCTTACCAACTTTGTCACCTGATTTATTGTTTTTTGAATCTTTTCATTCTTCAAATCTATTTTTGGAAAAGGCAGATTCCCGACCATTGTTTGTGTCAAGTAGGGATGGCTTCTCCATTGATTCTCACCATATTTTTTGATTAAATAATAGGTCATAGCCCTTGAATTGAGGATGGCTAAAACAAATTCTAAGGAAAGTTTTGTTTCAAAAAATGGATTCAGCTTCAAAATGTAAACAACTTGATTGGTAATAGCATTTTCATAATCCATGCTTGCAGTGATTCCTACGCCCGTTTTTCGCACCAAAATCTTATCTCCCTCATAGATACTCATTTTTTTATAGTTGATCCCTTTTTTGAGGGTATTTATCCAACTTTTAGAAAGAGAAGTAAAACGAAATAAATCTTCCCCAACCTTCAATTTGACATTTCCAATGCCATTGTGATTGAGTATAATTTTTTCGGAATCAGCATTTTCCAGATTTAAGGCAGACTTGCAATTGCTACATTTGGGAATTTTTGATTTTGGGTAAGGCATCCATAAGTTGCAATTTGGACATTGATAAACAATTCCCTTCTTGGAAATTTCAGCCCCTCTTGTACTCTTTATATAAGTTTTTAGAGGTGAACTTTCTTTTTCTATCTTATTAAAAATCGTTTCCTCTATTATCTTTAAATCAATGTCAAACAGATAGTTTTCATTTTCTCTAAACCTACTTTGGGGAACTTGATGCAAAAAATCTTTTTCGACCTCTTCAAGGGATAGTTCATTTATTAGTACCTTTTTCTTATAACTTGCCTCTAAACGAAAACAATCTACTTTATGCTTTTCATTTGCTTTAGTATTTTTACCTATAATAACTACACAAGCTCTATTGATTTCAGGAAATATTTTTTCTCCCAATCTTGCAATTAAATGAATAGTTGTATTTTTAGACAATAAACATCGCAAATTCGTATGTTCTTGACCAAAAACAGAATCTGGAAGTATCAAGCCATAAATTCCATTTTTATTCAATTGATTTAGAATTAATTCAACAAACAAATCATAAATATCAAATTGACCTTTTGCTAAAGTAAAATTGAAGTTTAAAGCAAGATTATCATAACCCTCCAAAGATGCTCCCCAAGGTGGATTGCTTAATACAACGTCAAAGCCATTCTCAATTTCCCACTCATTCTTCAATTCTTCCCAGCCTTCAATAGAATTTTTTCTTGTAATAGGAAACAAGGCATCTCGATTGATAAATTTTGAATCAAATAAGTCTAAAGGCTCATCTGTAAATTTTGAATTAGAACTTAAAATAGCATTTATATCTTTGTCTATTCCAAAAATTGAAGGCAAAGAATTGGGTTGATATTTTAACCATTCATAAGCAAAACTTCTAAGCAAAACACTATCACCACAAGCAGGATCTAATATCGCTGATATTTCTTCCACATTACCAACATATTTGATAACTTTCCTTATAAGATATTTAGCAAGAAATAATGGGGTGTAAAATACTCCATTCTCTTTTTGCCCTTCTCTGCTATAAAAAGAGGTAGGATAATCAATAACATTATGAGTTATCAAAGTTAATTGGTTTTTAAATTTTAATTATTACTAATTTTAGTAGCGAATTTACAATAATAGGCTCATTATACCAAATAATTCAATAATTTTATAAAAATAAGATTTGTGATAAAGGAAAACGTTTTTTTTTGTAACTCCTAAAAATAGATGTGTGAATTTTCTAAATGCACGTGTTTATGTGTAAAATATAATTCCATTATAATCAAGGCTAATAGAACTTTACGGATGCTTATGAATGTCAGCCAAATTTAAGTTCCCTATCTATACTTCTGAAATCAGGAAACTATTTTATTGGCAGTCCTTAATATTTTTATTCGATTTTGACCATCAATCATGCCTGAGATGTTCAGTTATTTGCATATATTTGATACCAAACCCCAATAATTCAAAACCTCAACCATATTAAACTGAATCTTTGCATACCATAATGCAACTTTAAATTCTTCTCAATCAATTTAATATCAATTTTTAGGGTGCGAAAGGTAAAATGAAAAAACTAATTCAATTTTTGACTCTCTTATTCGTATTGTTCGTGGCATTTGTAGTTTATACCCTTCATTCTACGGGATATTTTCGTACAATCGCCCCCTACATGCAAGGTGAGATAGCGCAGCAAATAGATTTGGTGGGAGCAGAAGACATGACTATTAGCAAGGATGGGAACTTCATGCTTATTTCGTCTGATGATAGAGCAGCGACCAAAAAAGGACGGCCTAAACAAGGGGGTATTTATTGGATGGATTTGAAGAAAGAGCCTTTTGAAGTAAAGTTGATTTCGGGAGATTTCAAACAAGAATTTCACCCGCATGGTATTTCTTTGCTGCAATTGGATTCAACGCATTACAAATTGTGGGTAATCAATCATGTGGAGGATAAACACAGCATTGAAGTATTTAGCTTGGAGGGCGATAGTTTGAAGTACTTAGAAACATTGAAGGATGACAAGATGGTTAGTCCTAATGACATTGTTGCAGTAGAAGAAGATAGGTTTTACTTTACCAATGATCACTTCTATAAGCCAATGCTGGGGAAATTAGCTGAAGGTTATTTGGGGATGGCAACAGCAAATGTAATGTACTTCAATGGAAAAGAATTCATGGAAGTTGCGAAGGGAATGGCGTATGCAAATGGCATCAATTGGGACAAAAATAGAGATTTGTTGTTTGTCGCATCAACGAGAGATTTTTTGGTGAAAGTATATGAGGTTGAAGCAGATGGAAATTTAATTTTTGTGGAAAATATAAATTGCAATACAGGCGTAGATAACATCGAAATAGATACAAATGGAGGTTTGTGGATTGGTGCACATCCGAGTTTGATGGCCTATACAGCTTATGCTAATTTTGAAGAAAACAAAGCTCCTTCTGAAGTTTTAAAAATAACATACGCATCTAAGAACAAATATATTATAGAAAAACCACTGTTAGATGATGGCTTAAAATCCTCAGGAAGCTCAGTAGCTGCAACTGATGGGAAATTCCTTTTTGTAGGTACAGTAATGGATAAACATTTTTTGATTATAAAAAGAGAAAACGAAAAGTACTAAAGGTCAAATAAATTTCCATTTTGTCAAAACTTGGTTGAAAACTTTTGTAGTCTTCAACTTTGTTCCTACTTTTAATCAAAATTCATTGAGATAGTTGTTTTATCTATTACTCCTGAAATCTTTTATCCAAATCTTTGTATTGTTGTACTTAGTTTCTATATTTGAAGGGAACTATTCTTATCTTATCTTAGGGGTATTTTCAAAATAATCTCACAAAATCGAACTCATAAAAAGTTGATTTTGAATTGTATTTTTAATTTTCATTTATTCTATACCCATATTTTTCTAAATTAGAAAATAGTTGATAAAGTAAACATTAAACAAACTACAAATAAAGATATTTTTCTTAATACATTCAAATGAATTCTAAATTCAAACATTATGATGCGAAATTTATTACTACTTATCGCACTGTTTATCACAGTGCCTGCTTTTTCTCAGACCACTATATCAGGTACTGTTACCGATAGTGACTCTAAAGATGCCCTGATCGGGGTAAATGTCGTTATTAAAGGTACGACTATCGGTACCATTACAGACATTGACGGTAATTTTTCTTTGACCAATAGCAAACCTCTACCTTGGGAGGTTGAAGTCAGTTATGTAGGCTATGAAGCACAAACTGTCAATGTTACCGCTCCTAATACCAAACTAAATATCAGTTTAGTTGAAGGTCTTATGCTTGGACAAGAGGTAGTGATTTCTGCTTCTCGTAAACGTGAAAAGGTACAAGAAGCTCCTGCTTCAGTGTCTGTATTGACTGCTCGGAAATTGGAGGTCAGTGCGAATGCTACGGATCCAACTCGTAACTTGATTAATACGCCGGGTGTGCAAATCCAACAGCAGTCTGCCAATAGAATCAACATCTCTATGCGTGGCGGTGCGGGTTTGTTTGGTACTTCGGTATTCCCAATTATGGATTACCGTAGTTTAGTAGGCCCTGGTATTGGAACTTTCCAGACAGACAACAGTGGTATCAGTAACATTGACCTCCAAAGAATTGAAGTTGTTCGTGGTCCAGGTTCTGCATTGTATGGTCCTGGTGTTACACAAGGAGTAGTTCACTTCATCACCAAAAATCCGATTGATTTTCCCGGCACATCGGTAGAAGTTGTAGGAGGTTCATTGGCTACCTATGGAATGAATGTTCGCCATGCAGGTAGAAATGAATCAGGCAAATTTGGTTATAAAATCAACGCTCGTTACCAAAGAGGAGATGAGTTTACACTAGACCCAAATGATCCTGATGATGCTGCACAAATCGCAAAATTCCAGACTACTATCGTTAAACCAGCTATTAGTAATGATATTGTAGATGCTTTTGGTACACCAACAGTCTTATTGACGCTTGATGACTTAGATGATGATGGTGATGGCAATCCTATGCAAAATGATTGGTTCAATACGTCTGCTAATGCTACTTTAGAATTTAGACCTAAAGATAATTTGAGTGTGTTTGTTTCTGGTGGTTTCAATCAAGCTTCTTCTGTTTTCTACAATGAGCAAGGTGAAGGATTGGCACAAGCAACTGAAATTTGGTCTCAAGCAAGAGTACAAGCTGGTGGGTTGTTTGGACAGGTATTTTTTGTAAACAATGATGGCGGAAGCGATGAAAACCCAACCTTTCTGTACCAAACAGGAAACACCTCTCCTATTGGTAGAACTCAATTGGAAGCACAATTACAATACAACTTTGATATGCCCAATTTGTTGAATTCCAATTGGACAGCAGGGTTTGACTATCGTTATGCAGGACAGGATACCGAAAACTTGGTTTATGGTAGAAACGAAGACGATGACGACTTTTCAGTAATAGGTGGATACTTACAAGGAAAACTCAAGTTGGCAGATAAACTCGATATGGTAGTGGCAGGACGTTTTGACCAATTCAACTTTATTGACGAGAGCGCATTTGCTCCAAGAGCAGCTTTGGTTTATAAAGCAAGTGCAGCACATACTTTCAGAGCTTCTTACAACCAAGCAAACTCTACAGTTTCCAATCTTCAATTGAACATTGACTTCCCATTGTCCACTATCATTCCTCGTTCTTTTGATATTTGGTTGTATGGCAACAAAACACCACAAACCTTTAACAATGGTATGATTTCTTGGTTCAATGGTGCGCTTCCTGACGTACCTGTAGGTACACCAGGATTGCCTTTGGGAGTTCCTTATGCTTTGGTAAATGACCAAGTAGTAGCTGGACTTTCTGCTGGTATAGCAGCAGGTTTTCCTGATTTAGCTCCATTTATACCTGTTATTGAGGGAGTATTGAATAATGTCAATCCTGCAACTTTGGGAACAACTGGATCGTTGTCTCCAGGATTCAATATCTTCAATGGCTCTCCATTGGGATTGATTGATGCTCCAATTTCGACGATTGCAGTTCAAGATACTTGGGAATTTGGCTACAAAGGTTTGGTGGCAAACAAATTAGGTGTCACATTTGACCTTTACTACATTAAAGAGAAAAATAATTCTCAATTTACTGCTATTTCCCCTGCCTATAGATTCTCTGGCTTGGATCAACTACCTGGTGATTTGGGAACAGCCGTTTCTGCAAGTGTTGGTGGAGCTGGCGGCCCCTTAGAAGCTGCATTGACTGCTGCTCTAATAGGTGCAGGTTTACCAGAAGCGCAAGCAGCCGGACAAGCAGCATTTATTACAGGACAGCTGACCCCAGTTATTGCAGGTGCTTATACACAAGGCGGTGACGGAGCTATCAATACTCCTAGTGCTGCTTTTGGTGGTGCTTCCTTGGCACAAGTTTTTGCAGCTTTGCCTTTCCATGCAACTGCTCAAACTGATCAAGTACCAGATAATGGAATAACTCACTTAGCAGCAGGATACCGTACCTTTGATGAAAGAGACTATTGGGGGGCAGATTTGGGCTTAGAATACTACTTTGATCAAGATTTGTCTGCGTTTTTTAACTATTCTTGGCTTAGTACCAATTCGTTTATGCAGAATGTAATAGGTGTAGAAGGCGATGCATTGCCAACTTATTTGAATATTCCTAAGAACAAATACCGTTTGGGTGTTACCTATACTCCTGAGTCAGGAATCAGAGGAAACATAGCTTTTCAGCATGATGATTCTTACTTTGCAGATGCAGGACAATTTGCAGGAGATACAGAAGTGAGAAACTTAATAGATGCAGCAGTTGGCTACAAATTTACCAATGGTCTTGCCGTTGATTTGACCGCTACCAACTTGTTCAACAACGAATACCGATACTGGACCAACATGCCAAAAATTGGTAGAAGGGTATTGGCTAAATTGACTTATACTTTTGGAAACAAATAGTTTATGTTAGACTTTAGACGAAAGAGCCTCTTTCTCGAAGTCAAATGATTCCTTAAGCCCCTGAAAAGTAAATATTTTTCAGGGGCTTTTTTATTCTGCAAAATGTAAGGTGAAAACCGCCATTTTTAGTATTTTTGTACTAAATTCGCTTCTCCTAAAAGAAACAAACACCAACATGAAAACAGCTCTCTACCGAAAAGAAGGCAAAGTGGGAATCATTACCCTCAATCGTCCGAATAACTACAATGCTATTACAGATGAATTATTATCCGACTTTGGAGAAGCTCTCGATGCTGCAATGATAGACAAAGAAGTAAGAGCAGTAGTCATATATGGCAATGGAAAAGGTTTTTGTGCGGGAGCAGATTTGGGTAGCGGATTAGAGCGCAGTCCGAGACAAGTGCGGGATCACCTCAATATGAACTATGGCAATGTGGTTCGTCGTTTGGCAGAGATGGAAAAACCTGTCATTGCTGCGGTTCATGGCTCGATGGCAGGAGCAGGCATTGGTTTTGGATTGGCGTGTGATTTTCGAATCATGGCAGACACCGCTAATATTCGCTATGCGTTTATCAATATTGGCTTGACCCCAGATGCAGGTTCTTCGTGGTTTTTGGTAAGAGCAGTAGGGTTGGCAAAAGCCATGGAAATTGCAGCAGGAGGAGAAAAAATTTCCGCATCAGAATGTCAGCGATTGGGCTTGGCAACCAAAGTAGTACCAGAAGATGAATTGATGGAAACTGCAATGACATTTGCCAACACATGGGCAGATCGCCCAACGCTTGGTTTTGCGCTGACCAAAAAAACCCTTCGATTTGCAGCCAATCACAGTCTATTAGATACCATCGCTTATGAAGCCGAACAGCAGGTGATTGGATTATCCAGCCATGATTTTCAAGAAGGCGGTAAAGCATTTATGGAAAAACGCAAACCGAACTTTAAAGGAGAATAATCGGACACAAGACACAAGATGTAAGACGTGAGATTCTCTACTTACTACTCAAATCTTCTGTCTTTCGTCTAAAATCTTTCGTCTTAACAAAATGAGCAAACTACTATTTATACGACACGCCCAAGCCTCTTTCATGGCGAAAAACTACGACCAGTTATCAGATTTGGGCTACCGTCAATCAAAGGTTTTGGGAGAATATTTGGTGGCAGAAGGTGTGCGATTTGACAAAATTTATGTCGGCCCATTGAAGCGGCACCACCAAACCTTGCAAATGGTGCAAGAAGCGTATCAAGAAAAAGGTATTCACATTCCCGAACCGATTTTGATGCCCGAATTGATTGAACACCGAGGCCCTGCCGTTTATCGGCACATGCTTCCAACCTTACTGGAAACGGATGAAAAACTGCAAATATGGGATGCTGAAGTGAAAGCAAATCCAAAAATGTTGAAACGAAACCACCTCAGAATGTTTCACCACACGCTGGAACTTTGGGCGAGGGGTGACTTCAATGGCAATCACCCCGAACACCTACAATCTTGGCAAGACTTTAGAGAGATGGTAAGGCGTGGTTTGCAGCAAATACTGAAGGACAACGAAGACGGACGGGGTTTGACCATTGGAGCTTTTACTTCTGGCGGCACGGTTTCGGCTGCAACGGGTGAAGTTTTGCAGATGGGAAAGGAAGAAAAAATAATGGAATTGAACAGTGCAGTTCAAAATACGGCTATTACCGAATTTATGTTTTCAAAAGGCAAAATTGGATTGAAGTCCTTCAATACAGTTCCACATTTGAAGGAGAAAGAACTCGTCACATTTGTTTAATTGATGAATGACTAAATTGTTAAATGGTTGATTTAGAAAATAAAACCATGCGACCATAAAACCATGTGACCATAAAACCATGTGACCATAAAACCATGCGACCATAAAACCATGCGACCATAAAACCATAAAACCATGTGACCATACAACCATGAAGCCATAAATCCATGCTAACAATGCAACAAACAAACTTAATAGACCAAGCTACAAACATCCGTCAAGGGGAAGAACTTGATATTCCCTCTCTCCAAAAATACCTATTGGCAAATTTGGAGGAGGTGAGCGGTGAATTGACCATAGAACAATTTCCTGGTGGAGCTTCCAATTTGACCTATCTCCTCAAATTAGGCGAGCAGCAGATGGTCTTGAGGCGACCTCCTTTTGGTGCAAATGTGAAATCAGCACACGATATGAGCCGAGAATACAAGGTTTTGTCTGCCTTGTCAAAATCCTACAAAAAAGCTCCCAAACCATTGATTTACACAAATAACGAAAGCATCATTGGAGCAGAGTTTTATGTAATGGAACGGGTACAAGGGGTAATACTTCGAGGCGACGGCGGGCCTGCAAAGAAAATGGAGGAAACAGAAATTTTCAAGATTGCAGATTCGTTGATGGATACGATGGTAGAACTTCATGCTTTGGACTATGAAAAAATAGGTCTCAGCAATTTGGGGAAACCCGAGGGCTATGTGACCCGACAAGTGGAAGGTTGGACAAGACGCTACTTCAAAGCCCAAACCGATGAGATGCCTGTCATTGAACAGGCTGCAAGATGGCTCAACAACAACATCCCCAAAGAAACAGGTGCATCCTTGATTCACAACGATTTCAAACACGACAATGTAGTATTGGCTGCCAGCGATTTGACCAAAATTGTGGCGATTTTGGATTGGGAAATGAGTACAATCGGCGATCCTTTGATGGACTTAGGTACAACGATGGCATATTGGATGAATCACGATGACCCTTCTATCATGCGAAATGCTTTTCCGAATCCTTCGATTTTGAAGGGCAATCCATCGAGGGAAGGGATGCTGCAATTGTATGCCGAAAAAAGTGGACGAGATGTAGGCGATTTTGTGTTTTACTATGCATACGGACTGTTTAAATTAGCAGTGGTATTGCAGCAAATTTACTACCGATACCACAAGGGTTTTACAAAAGATAAACGCTTTGCCTACATGAACAAAATGGCGGAAACTTTGTGTCAAATTGCAGTGAGAGCAATTGAGAAGAAACGGATAGATGACCTTTTTTAGACATTAATAGAAACTTTGCCAATGGAACATGCTGAAGGAGTCGGTACAATTTCCAATTTTGGCAACAGTTGGAGTGGTTTCAAATAAAAAAAGAATAACAACTAAAATAACAATCAAATATGAACACAACAACACAGACAGATATTAAGACTTTTCGGGCAGAAACACGGGCATGGCTCGAAGCAAATTGTCCTAAAAGTATGCGAACCCCCATCAAAAGTTATGAAGACATATTTTGGGGTGGAACAAAGCCACATTTTGATAGCGAAGACCAAAAACTATGGTTTGAGCGAATGAGGGACAAAGGTTGGACTGCTCCCGCATGGCCCAAAGAATACGGTGGTGGCGGTTTGGACAAGCTAGAGCATAAGGTATTCAAAGAGGAAATGGCACGTATCAACGCCAGACCACCTTTGTTCAGTTTTGGATTGATGATGTTGGGTCCAGCCTTATTGCATTTCGGTAGCGAAGAACAAAAAATGAAATACATTCCAGAGATTTGTAGAGGTGAGATTTGGTGGTGTCAGGGCTACAGCGAGCCAGGCTCGGGGAGTGATTTGGCGAGTTTGCAGACAAAGGCGGAGGATATGGGCGATCATTTCTTAATCAATGGGCAAAAAATCTGGACTTCGTATGCCGACAAAGCTGACAAAATTTTCTGTTTGGTTCGTACCAATCCCAAAGCTCCTAAACATACGGGCATCAGTTTTTTGTTGATAGACATGGATCAAGAAGGAGTGACAACTCGCCCCATCAAATTGATTAGTGGTAAGTCACCTTTTTGTGAGACTTTCTTTGACAATGCCATTGCGCCAAAAGAAAACTTGGTGGGAACATTGAACGACGGTTGGACGATTGCGAAGTATTTATTGACGCATGAGCGTTCTGGAATTGGCTTGAATCAAGTAGCGAAACCCTTGCATCAATTGGCAATTGAAGAGATTGGACTCGAAAATGAGGTATTGATGGATCCGATTTTGCGCCCAAAAATTGCTCAATGGATGATCAATGAAACAGCTTTGAAATTGACCATTGAACGCACAACAGACGAAGCAAAGGCAGGTCAATCTCCAGGGGCAAAGTCTTCTTTCTTCAAATACTATGCTACCGAACTCAACAAAGAGCATTTTGAAATGCGCTTGTTGGTCAAGGGTTTTGAAGGTGTAGAGTGGGGCGAAACCTACAACGATGGTAAATTGGCGAGAGACATGTGTCGCACCAAAGGCAATTCTATTGAAGGCGGTACTTCGGAGGTGATGTTGAATATCATTGCGAAGCGAATTTTGGGATTGCCGAGTAGGTAATGGATGAATTGTTATATTACTGAATTGTTACATTGCTTTGGGCAAACAATACAGTAATATAACCATATAATAATAAAACAATAAAACAATAAAACAATAAAAAATATGTCTTTAGTTATCAATGAAGAGCAGCAAATGCTCAAAAACTCTGCAAAGGAGTTTCTAAAAAACCGTGCACCTGTATCGGCATTGCGATTGTTGAGAGACAACAATGATTCAAAAGGTTATGACATTGGTTTGTGGCAAGAAATGGCTGAGATGGGTTGGGCATCTTTGACCATCCCAGAAACCTATGGCGGACTGGATTTTGGACATGTTGGTTTGGGGCAAATAATGGAAGAAATGGGGCGTACGCTGACTGCTTCCCCCTTGTTTTCAACTATTTGGCTGGGTACAACTGCTATCAAATTGGCAGGAAATGTACTTCAAAAAGAAAGCCTTTTACCTGTCATTGCAGAAGGCAACATGGTCGTTGCTTTTGCTTTGGAAGAAGGAAATCGGCACCACTCTAGCAGAATTACAACGACTGCCATCGAGACGAGAGATGGTTACATACTGACGGGCAAAAAAGTTTTTGTTTTGGACGGACATGTGGCGAATAAGTTGATTGTTGTGGCAAGAACTGCTGATGGACTTGAAGGTATCCATTTATTTTTGGTGGATGCCAATGCAGAGGGATTAAGTGTCGAGAGAAAATGGATGATGGACAGCCGAAATGCAGCAACCGTGACTTTTCACAATGTGCCTGCTGAGATGTTGGGTGAAGATGGTGATGGGTTTGGAGCTTTGGAAAAAACCTTGGATATTGCTCGAATTGGTCTGGCTGCTGAAATGTTGGGCACAATGCAAGAGGCTTTTGACCGCACGATTGCTTACCTCAAAGAACGCACACAGTTTGGTGTCCAAATTGGTAGTTTCCAGGCTCTTCAACACCGTGCAGCACTGATGTATTCAGAAATTGAATTGTGTAAATCTTTGGTGATTCAATCTTTGCAGGCGATTGATGACGATAGCAGTGACTTGGAAAAATTGGCGAGTATGACCAAAGCAAAAGTCGGTGAGGTGATTGAGTTGGTGACAAATGAAGCGATTCAAATGCACGGTGGTATTGGTGTTACAGATGATGAGGAAATTGGCTTTTTTATGAAACGTGCGAGAGTGGCTCAGCGGACTTTGGGCGATTACAACTATCACTTGGATAGGTTTGCGAGGTTGAATGGGTTTTAACATGATATAATTTTGACAAATTGAAAAGTCGGTAAAACTTCAAAAGGATTGCCGACTTTTCTGTTTGTAATCCTATACAAAAAATTAACACTCATGCTTTTACTATCCCAACTCACCTGCCCACATTGCAGCCATCAAAAAGTAGAAACCATGCCTACCGATGCTTGTCAATATTTTTACGAATGTGAAAACTGCCACAAAATATTGAAGCCCAAAGCGGGAGACTGTTGTGTGTTTTGCAGTTATGGAACGGTGAAATGTCCTCCAATTCAAGTGGGGAAAACGGATTGTTGCAAATAACAAATAGGAAGGCAGATATAAATTTTGCCCCCTGTAAACACAATGTAGAAGGCGAACTTGGCGTTTGGTGATGAAAGAGTGCTGTACTAATTTTTTTCACCAATAATAAATTCGATGATTAAATCTAAATCATTTTTTATCAATGTTTTAAGGTTAATATTTTTTATTAGCTTCCTTCAATCAGCAAATGCTCAAACCCTTCAAATAGAACGCTGTGGCACAGACAATCAGCCATTGCTGAATGAATGTGAAGTCGAATACTTCAATACCTCATTGAAGGAAAATCGGGGTGAGTTTGATTTTGAAGGAAAGCGCATAGCCTTTGCAGAAGGGAATTGGGGTGCAAATTTGAGCAGCAAAAACAGGTATTTTGAAGTATTTGGAAAACCAAGATTCGAACAAAACGGAAGTGTTGCCAATCAGTTGATTGTGTTGACCGAAGCCGAAAAAGAAGTTTCACCTGAGTATGATGCCATCATCGTTTCCTGGTCTAAAGTTCAGGTTCAAAATAAAAGGAGAGCGAAATTAATCAAGCGATTTTGTAGTGCAAATCCTTGATTACTAAATGTGTTTTTCACTTATATTCGTTCCTTTTTTCAGCCGCTTCAATACGCTTTTTGCTGCATGAAATCCACACATTCCATGCACTCCACCACCTGGAGGGGTTGAGGATGAACAGATAAAAATTTTGGGGTTGGGTGTTGAATAAGGGTCAAAACGTGCAACAGGACGGGTAAACAATTGGCTGATGTTGTTGGTGCCCCCTGTTATTGATCCGCCAATATGGTTTGGATTGTAAGTTTGAAACTGCGCCGTATTTGTGGTGTGTCGGGCCAATATCAGGTCTTTGAAGTTGGGTGCAAAACGCTCGATTTGGGTTTCCATGATCTCGGTCATATCTACCGTTGAACCTTGCGGAACATGACAATAGGCATAACCCGTTTGTTTGCCTTCAGGCGCACGGCTGCTATCAAATTCGCTTTGCTGACACAAAATCATGTAGGGTTTGTCGCAGTGTTTCCCCTGCCAAGCTGCCTTTTCGCTGACATTGATTTCCTGCATTGTTCCTCCAATATGCACCGTTGAAGCCAGCAAACACCGCTTGTCAGACCACGGAATAGAACCATCCAAAGCCCAATCCACCTTAAAAATACCAGGGCCATAATTGAATTTTTGCAGGCGTTTGATATAAGACTGGGGAAGTTCATTGACTGCAATGCGTGTCAATTGAAGTGGATCGGTATCAAAAAGATAGGCTTTTGCAGGTGGCAATTGTTTGAAGTCGGTAATTTGCGTATCGGTTTGGATTTCACCTCCCAATTCCTTCAAATAAGCGGCCAATGCTTGGGTGATATTCGTAGAGCCACCTGCTGCAACAGGCCAGTTTTCGGTATGCGCCATCACTGCAAACATCACACCGATTGCCGCACTAAACGCCATGTCCAAAGGCAAAACACTGTGCGCTGCACAACCCGCCAACAATGCCTTTGCTCGGTGAGATTTAAACTGCCAATTTGCCAAACGTGTGGCGGACCACATAGCTTTCAAGCCAAATCGAGCCAACATCAGCGGATGGTCGGGAATACTCAACGGTCCCAAAGCATCTTCCAACAAACCATGTGGATTCTTCAAAAATGGACGCAACATATTCTGCCAAGCGTCTCCGTCAATGCCCAAATTTGCGGCTGTTTCTTCAACGGATCGGGACATCAAAACGGCCTCCTCATTGTCCAAAGGATGGGCTACTGAAGCCGAGGGTTTTATCCATTGTAAACCGTATTTTTCTAAGGGCAGCGTGCGCCAATAAGGAGATAAAATACCTGTGGGATGGACTGCAGAGCAGTAGTCATGTTGAAAATTGGGTAGGGTAAGTTCAACGGTGCGGGTTCCCCCACCAATCGTTGCAGCCGCTTCCAAGACCAAGACTTTCAAACCGTTTTGTGCTAACTCAATGGCAGCAGATAGTCCGTTTGGACCAGAACCGATGATGATTGCGTCGTAATTGTTGCTCATATTGTTGTTAACCCGATAAATGTATTAAAGTTAAGAAATCTCAGCTAAATTATGTTTCCAATATAGTCTTCGGTAGTTTCGTTTCATAAAAAAATGGTTCTTTGAAGAAAAAGCTGGTTTTAGATTTTTGAAAGTCTTTGCACCAAATCTATTTTCGTAAATTCAACCCACAAAACAAACACGATGAAAACTACCAAACAGCTGTCTTTTCGCAACTACTTGGGTTTTGGACTCGGTGACTATGCCTTCAATCTCTATTTTCAAGGCGCAACGCTCTTTTTACTGTATTTCTATACCGACATTCTGGGTATTGAAGCTGCAACCGCAGGTACAATATTTTTAATTGCCACGATTTGGGATGCTGTCACCGATCCACTGATGGGCTATTTTGCAGGTAAAACCAGAACACGCTGGGGGCGTTACCGTCCTTACTTACTGCTCGCACCAATTCCATTGGGGCTGTCTTACATGTTTATGTTTTACCAAGTCGCTTACACAGGTACTGCATTGATTCTATGGGCAATCGCCTTGCAAATCCTCTTTCGCACCTTTTTTACCCTCGGCAACATTCCCTACTCTTCGCTTTCCTCCGAAATGACTTTCAACTCCCAAGCCCGAAGTAAATTAGCAGCTTATCGGATGTTTTTGGGTTATGCAGGAGCGATGACCGTTTCTGTTTTTACAGGTTCGTTGATGGCTGTAATGGGTTGGTTGCCTAACGAAAATGGGTACTTTTATGTCGGAATCGTGTTTGCCATTTTAGCCGCCCTTTTGTTTGTTTTTTGCTTCCAAAACACCTTTGAATTACCTCCAAAACCAAGCGCACAAGGCGTTTCCTTCAAAGATACACTTCAAATGTTGCAGCACAATCGTCCCTTTTGGCAAATCTGTGCCTTCATTATGTTTGGCATGGCAGGTGTGGTGATTTTCTATCAATCTTTGAGTTATTACTTCAAATATAACCTACAAAATGAAGCAGCTTTGGGGCAAGGAATGATGTATTTATTTACTTGTTTGATGCTTTCACTACCCGTTTGGCTGCAGTTGAGCGCGAAAATAGGCAAGCGCAATACTTTGTTGGCGGGTTGTGCCGTGATTCTTTTGGGCAGCCTTACTTTTTACTTCAATCCTTGGGCGCAGCAGCAAGTTTATTGGGCCTACGTTCACATGGCAATCATTGGTACGGGTATTGGCTGTGCAGCTTTTTCTTTTTGGGCGATGTTGCCCGATACAGTGGAATATGGGGAGTGGAAAAGTGGGATTCGTGCCGAAGCGATTTTATTTGGCTTGGGTTTGTTCTTTTTGAAGTTGTCGCTCGGATTGGGTTCGTTTATCTTGGGTTTACTATTGGAGGGTATTGGTTATGCGCCAAATGTGGACCAATCTGTTGAGGCTTTGCAGGGGATTCATGCCATTGCGACTTTGGGGATTGCAGTAAGTGGTGTTGGGATTGTGTTGGTGATGTGGTTTTATCCTTTGACCAAAGAGGTATATGAGGGTATTTTGGAGGAACTGAATACAGAGGCAGAGTGAAACAGAGGTTTTCTTTACCTGCTATTCCGAATGCGCTTAAACTCAGAAGAAAAAATTAAACCACACTGATGCAAAGACTTTTGTAGTTTTCTGTTGATAGAATGTTGATTTTCTTCCTTCTGATAAATTTTTAAAATAAACCTACAAAAGTCTAAACCGGAAAAGGTTTTGACTTAGCAAAAACGAAAAAATATTCCATTATTGGTGATAAAACACTATTTTTAAAAACAGAATAACCGCTTGATTATAAACTCCATTCGTAGCCCATGAATTAATTCATGGGCTACGAATGGGAATAATTTTTAGCGAAATATCGTCATAAAAGGAATGACTTCTTTTTTTAAGACAAAGACTTTTGTAGTTTTCTGTTGATAGAATGTTGATTTTCTTCCTTCTGATAAATTTTTAAAATAACACTACAAAAGTCTGTAACGAAAGTTATTTGATAGTCAAAAGGGCGTAGCTCAGACCCCATTTGTAGAAAAACACATTGAATTGAAGCGATTAGGAGCGTAGCTTCGGCACGGCTAAATGAGTGATTAGGTGTGGTGTCGAGGCTACGCCCCTCATAAAAATCTACTTGCCATTGTCTCTACAAATAGTGCCGCAGCGATGCTGCTGAAATATTAAATGATTTCTGTTTCAGTCTAAATTGATATTTAGACTTTGGAAGTTTAGTCTGAAAGATATGGGATGTTTGAAAATCAGTATGCCCTCAAAAGAAAACTTCCAAAGTCTTTACACCTAATCTCCATTTTCATTTTCATTTTTTAAGTCGTAATCTCCACCATCTTTGTAGGAGCCATATTTGCGTTTCGCATCGCTATGTTTCTCGCTGCCGTTTGCGCCAGTAGGTCAAAAGCATCTGCCACAACTCGATTGTTGGGATTTTCGTTCAATACTACGGGAAGACCAGAATCACCTCCTTCACGAATCGCTTCCACAATCGGAATTTGCCCCAATAGCGGAACTTGGTATTTGGCAGCCAATTCTTGACCGCCTCCTTTGCCGAAAATATAATAGCGTTTGTCGGGTGCATCCATTGGCGTAAAATAGGCCATGTTTTCAACGATTCCCAAGACAGGTACATTGATATTGGGCATTTTAAACATTGCTACCGCACGCACTACATCCGCTTTAGCGACCTCTTGCGGAGTTGTGACCACAATTGCAGCCGTCACAGGAACGGTTTGAACCATCGTCAGGTGAATGTCGCCAGTGCCAGGAGGAAGGTCAATCAGCAAATAATCCAATTCACCCCACTCGGCATCCGTAATGAACTGCTTCAAAGCCGAAGACGCAATCGGACCTCGCCAGACTACTGCTTGACTTGCATCGGTGAGAAAACCAATGGATAAGGTTTTGATACCATATTTTTCGACAGGAATGATTTTTTGTTGCCCATTGAAGGTGCCGACTTGCGGTTTTGTTCCTTCCAAATCCATCATTGTAGGAATGGAAGGGCCGTAAATATCGGCATCAATCAAGCCCACTTTTGCGCCTTGTTTTGCCAAACCCACCGCCAAATTCACCGCTACCGTAGATTTCCCTACACCTCCTTTGCCCGAAGCGATTGCCACGATGTTTTTCACAAAAGGCAAAACCATTCGGTTGTCCTGTCGGCGAGAAGTGACATTTGAAGTAATTTCTACTTCGACTTGTGCTTCTGGGTCAATAAAATGTTTGATGGCAGTGATACAAGCATTGCGAATGTGTTCCTTCAATGGACAGGCGGGAGTTGTCAATATCAAGCGAAAACGCACTGTTTTTCCTTCAATCTCGATGTTGTCCACCATGTTGAGTGTCACCAAGTCTTTGCCCAAATCGGGGTCGTCGACGTAGCTTAGTGCTTTGAGTACTTCTGATTTTGTAATTGCCATGGTAGATAGGATAGGTTGATTTTGAATTAAATCTTTGATATAATGAAAAATGGCTCATAAGGTTTAGTTTAGAATTACAAACTCATGAACCATGCAAAAAATCACCTCAAAGATATAGGAATCTGAACCAAAATCAAAAAAGTTTATTAGGAGGATTGTTTTTGATTCTATGTTTTTCATAGTCGAATTTTATAGCCCAAAGTCGCTCCAAAAGACTGTATGGGCTTCAAATTCAAGCCTTTTTTTTCTTCGTGAGTCGTCAGGTTGTGGATATAATACAACTCCAATTCTATGTTTTTGAAGTGAATGCCTGTTGTTGCATTGATGCCAAATTCTTTTAGAAGGTAACCCAAATCGCCATAAGGTTCATCACTATTAACAAGTCTGTATTGAAACTTACTCATTATATTGACATTTCCTCCTACTCCAAAATAGACAAAATCGTTGAGTTGATAATTGACTACCAATTGATTTCTAAAATAATTAAAAACATAACCACTGATAGGAATTATTGGTTTCCACATTGAGTAGTAATATCCTAAGAACTATGTATATTTGCTGTAAATTTGGTAATCATCATGAAATTAAAAGGACTTGAAGCTCAATTAAACCGTCGTCAAACTATTATTAATTTGCATGAAAAAGGCATGAAACAAGTTGATATATCTGAAGTTGTAGATGTAGTTCAACCTTATGTGAGCAAAATTATTCGAGCCTATAAGCAAGGGGGGCAGAAAGCTATTCAACCTTCAAAAGCGAAAGGGGCAACTCCTAAAATAACAAGCGAACAATTACAAGAATTAGGAAATATATTAGACCAAGGAGCTGAAAACTACGGCTTTGAAGGGGGAATTTGGAATTGTGGTCGAGTTCAAAGAGTCATAAAGGAAAAATTCGCAATAGACTATTGTACCCAACATGTTGGGCGTATTCTAAAAAAACTTACCTATACCCGCCAAAAACCACAATTAGAAGATTATCGTAAAAATCCAGAAAAAGTGCAGGAATGGAAGGAGGAAAAGTTACCCAGCATAAAAAAAAGCAAAAGAAGAAAATCGAACAATAAGTTATCAAGAAGAAGCAGGTTTTAGTTTATTACCTACTTGTCAAGTGACCTATGCCCGCAAAGGACAAACGCCTGTTTTACAGCATGAATGCAAGCATTATAGAAAAATTTCAGCAGCAGTAGTCATCACAGAAGATGGAGACCTATATTACGAAGTACGCCAATGTAATTTTCATCATAATGCAATTGTTCGATTCATGAATAACTGCTGGGCAGACTTGCAAACCGCTTTGGTTTGTATTTGGGATAATGCTACCATTCATAAGGCTAAGGAGGTGGCAAATGCTTTACATCAAACACATAGAAATCCTCGTATTAGATTAGAAAACACACCTGCTTATTCTCCCGAACTAAATGCTTCAGAGCAAGTTTGGAATTATGTAAAAAATGTATTGTTAGTTAATGTTTTTTGTAAAACAGAAGATGAGTTAAAAAGAAGGGTAATTGAAGCTTTAGAAGAAATCAAAGCGAATAAGGAACTTGTTAAAAGTTTCTTCAGGAATACAAAAGTGGGGTTTTATACCTAATCAATGCGGAAACCTATATATTCCTAAAACTTGCACCTACCTCTTTTTTAGTATAAGTTGAAGTCAATGCAATACTGTATTTTGGACTTAATTGACTTTCTACTTTTAGACCAAATAAGGTACTATTAAATCTAAAACCCCTTGTACTCATACTATATTGTCTTGTATAGGTACTTCCATTGATTGTAAGCAATCTTGATTTAATATTCTCTAATTTGGTAAAATCTCTTCCTATTATGGGCTTGATGTAGGTTTGAGCGACCCCATATTCAGTGAGGAAGAATAGTAAAAAACAGAGGAGTAGATGGTTTTTCATAGTCGAATTTTATAGCCTAAAGTTGCTCCTAAAGATTGGATGGGAGCTAAATTGATTCCAGATTTTTTATCTTCATGGGAGGTTAAGTTATGTAAATAATAAATTTCCAATTGAACATTCTGAAAGGTTGCTCCTATAATTCCATGAACTCCAAAATCTTTTAAAACAGAGATGAGTTGATAGTTAGACTTATTGTCTTTAAAATTTGTTATGATGTTAAAGTTTCCTCCTAAACCCCAAAATAAGTATTCATTTAATTTGTAATTAAGCCCTATTTGATTGCGAAAGTAATTGAAAGTAAAACCTTCTCGATAGGCAACACCAAGAGAAATTGTTGCTCCAAATTTCTTTTTAGTATAAGTAGAAATCAATCCCATACTGCATTTAGGACTTAATTGTGTTTCTAATTTCACTCCAAATAATGTGCTTTCAAAATTAAATCCCTTTTCACGAATATGAAAATCTAGAATAAGTCCATTAATGACCTCTGGTTCTATTTTCTCTTCCAATCTTGTGAAATCCCTTCCTATGATAGGCTTGATGTAGGTTTGAGCATAGCAGTATTCGGTAAAGAAGAATAGTAAGAAATAAAGGAATAGATGATTCTTCATTTTTGTCTTTTATTTGAAGTAATGATTAAGTGGCAAAAACCAATTTGATTTTTGCCACTATAAAAATAAACTTTTAATGTCCGATGAAGGATTTCTTGACTTCTACCATTTGTCCATTTGCATCGTATGAAACCAAAATCATCAATTCATTGGTTTTTAAGTCTTGCCTATTAAATTCGTCCATATCACGCTCAAAAACCAAACGACCTGTCAAATCAAATCCCCTTATAGTTTTGGCAACGGAATCGGAAATAGGAGAAATATCTTCATTGCTTCTTTTCAAACCATAATATTCCTTACAAGTTGGATCGTCTCCATTACAGTCTATTAGGGTGATGCGTTTTCGTTCGGTATAGTCTGTTCCCAAGGTAGGAGAATAGACCTCAATAATCAGATATTGAGGATAGTAGGGATATTTTGGCAAATCGGTAATAATGAGTGAAGTTGTGCCATATACATTGTTTCCTTGTTGATTGCCAGTAGTTACAAATGAACCTCCGCCATGAATTCTCCAATTATAATCCGTTGTGGCAAGCCCTCCTCCAAGATACAAGTGTAAAAAATCATCTTCCTCACAAACTATGTCTGAACCTGTATTTAAGATACTGAGAGGCTGTCTTGATTTTAGAGAAATGAACTAAAAAGGCATCAGTTAGTTATATATACTAATACATAGTTCATAAACTTAAAAACAATAAATATGTATAGTAGCAGTCTAACCGATGCCGAATGGGAAGTTATTGAAAAACTTTTAGATAACCAAAGAAAACGTAAATGGGACTTACGTACTCAAATACTTGATGGGATATTTTATGTATTGAAATCAGGTTGTCAATGGCGTATGTTACCTAAAGAATTTGCACCTTGGAAAACTGTTTATGACTATTTTTACCGTTGGAAAAAACAAAAAATATGGGCAAAACTACATGAAGCCTTACGCCGATTAGTACGCCAAAAAGAAGGCAAATTCATCAGTCCAAGCTTAGGCATAGTGGATAGCCAAAGCGTAGCTACTGGTACGTTTATCGAAGAAACGAAAGGTTTTGATGGCAATAAGAAGATAAAAGGACGCAAGCGACACGTTATGGTAGATACTTTGGGGTTGATTATTGCCATAGCCATTACAGCTGCTAATGTTAGTGATAAAGAAGGATTTATCCTATTAGCTAAAGGGGTAAAATCAAAATTTTGGCGATTGGTGAAAATATTAGCAGACGGAACTTATAGAGGAGACTGGGCGAAGAGATTCAAACATTGGGTCATAGAAATAGTTTTACGAAGCAGGCAACAAAAAGGATTTTCGGTGCAGCCTAAACGCTGGATAGTAGAGCGTACTTTTGGTTGGTTTGAGCATTATAGAAGATTAAGCAAAGATTATGAGTTTAATCCAGATACCAGCAAAACCATGATTCAACTGGCGATGATTCGGATCATGGTGGCAAGAGTCGTTTAATAATAATACGAATGGATTATTTAATTATATGACAAATCAAGACAGCCTCTGAAATTACAATCGGGCACACCCGTTCCCAAGCCTGTATCTACACAAATTGCCTCCCAAGCACGAGCAATTGCCAAAAACTCATCTGAACATCTACCAAAATCATTTTCTACAACAATCAAAGTAGCTGCCATTAGATCTGGATAATCTGTATTTCCTTCACCAAATCCATCTTCTTGTAATGCTTCTATAAGTATTTCTATCACAGCATCCATTCCAATAGCAGGAATCGGAGGAATACTTTGATTATCGCCTTGTGAAGCCAAATAAAACCAATGACCTAGAGGCTGTCCTCTATCATATTGCTCCCCTTGGTTTCCACCTAAATGGCTTACATCTGTAAAGCAATCAAATTCTGGATTTTGTAAATCTCTACCTGTAAGACTAGCAACATTAGATTCATCATCTCCTATTACCCAATCTGTACTTCCTGTAATAATTGATTCGATATAAGTCCCCAATATGTCGGCAATGCCTTCGTGTAAAGATTGTCCTCCAGGAGTATCGTAGATAAGATATTGATTTAAAAAAGTATGTCCTAATTCATGTCCAAGTATATCAAATAAGGCTCCTGTATCTCCGTCAAAAAGCCCAATATAAATATAAGTTTCTTCAATTGTAGAATCAAAAAGCGAAAATGCACCAAATCCTAAACAAGAAGCTACATTTACGCTTTCAAAGTTTATATCCAATGATTCAAAGGCATCTATAACCAAGGAAGTCACATAAAAAGCTTGATATGCTTCAGGAGTCGTTTCTGTTCCCCATTCGCTATTGCTTGTGGAAGGAACCAAATTGGGTTCCCATTCATCAGTATTTAAAGTAGTTTCTGGGCAATCAGTTCCAAAATCATAGAGAGTAATCTGTCCATCAGGAGATTGAAGAAAAGTAGTTCCTCCAATGGTGGCATCATTTAATATTGGGTTTGGGGGATAATTAGGCCCAGTAGTTGTCAAAGATGCTTTGATTCCCATAGCAGAATCAATAGTTTTGAGAATCGTTCCTGTGTGTGCATTGACCCACGAAGTTTTCTGTCCATTTTGCATATAGGTAGCTTTCCAAGTAAGGACATAATCACATTGGTCGTCTAAATCATGGGCAACAACCAGTTCTAGGTAACGTATAGGCCCCGTTTGAAGAATCGCTGGAACACTTGAACTGGAAACTGTGGGATTCGTATTTACAGTAATCCCTGTAAGTATATGAGGAGAAAATATAGCCAATGGGTCACAAGGTCCTGAACCTACTCCTATGTTTTGCCGATAAAATGTTCCTGTATAACCTCCTCCTTCTACAATCACTCCATTGAAGTACTGTTGGTATTTCTGAAAAACTTCATCTGCCCTAAATCGACTGGGAAACTCTTTGACAAAGCTAAAACTTGTTCCTGCATCTATACTCATCAAATTGAGTAAATCGTCTGCGGTCACATTGTACAATTGAGCAGGGTCAATCATCAATGTGCCATTTGGATAATGATTGTAGGTGTAGGACTCTATTTGAACCATATTGCCATTGTCCATAAAGGCATTGAAGTTGGCACAGTTTGAAGTAAGGTGATGACTCCCTCCCTGTGCAAAACTGATTTGGATGGCAAAAGTTAAAAAGAAAATATTGAAGATATAATATAATTTTTTCATTGTTTTTTTTTAGTTAGACTTAATTCCGACTGTTGTACGAATCTCATTGGCTGTTTCCAAGCTAAACAGATAGGTTCCATTGGTTAAAATACTGGCATCTAATGGAAAAACGTGTTGTCCCGCATTTTTGGGTTCATTGTTGATAAGCGTCTGAATAGGCTGACCTTGCAGTGTATAAATGGTGAGAGAAATATTGAGCGAACTCCCCAATTGGTAAATGATGTCTGTGCTTTGTGAGAAAACCGTTGGCACTAACACAAAATCTATGATTCCATGACCACCATAAGGATGTCCTACTCGGAGTGGAATGCGAATTTCTATCACATTGCTACAACCTGTGTCTGTATCTGTTACCATGACCGTGTAAGTTCCTGCACACAAACCTGTTCTATCTGCTTGATTGCAATTCGGGCAGTCCGACCAACTGTATTGATAGTTGCTTTCTCCTTCAAAAACACTGACTACGGCACTTCCTGTACATTCGTCGTGTGGGCTACTACTGGCATTGTAAGACAACAAAACCTCTTCTTCTCCATTCATTTGGTCCAAGCCTACGGTCATGGTAGGAAGTGTCTGATAGGTATAGCCTCCATCCAAACTAACTTCTAAACCACTATGATCTCCTGGCACTAAATCTCTAAAACTAAAATAAGCTCCTGTTCCATCTGGATGTCGAACGACTACAGGGCAAGTTGCCGCAGGGTCGGGATAGACCACAATGCTCCCATTTTCTAGGATGTTGCCATTGCAGTCTGCTACTGCATTGTTGATACCCATATTGTAGGCATTGATACAAGTAGGACAAGCAGGGCAGTTGCCACCGCATTGTACATTGATGTGGAAAACCAGTGGAATTGCTTCCATTTCGTCCATTACTCTTTCGCCATGTTCATACAAACGTGCAATGATTTTGTGCGAGCCTATTTCGTCTTCGGTAGGTGTCCAACAGAAAATACCGAAATCATTGCCGCTATTGATGGTGATATTGGCATTGGGCATAGCCACATCATCGTATTCAAATACCATTTCGAGGTCTCCAAAATCGTAGGTCTGCACACTAAAGCATACTTCTTCTCCTACACAGGGGTTAAAGTCGGTGGCATAAGTACCTGCGGGGTCGTTGATTTCCAATTCAGGAGGCCAGTTGTTTCCATCTCCTGTAAGGAGGCAACAATGTTCTCCTTCATCGCTTGTACTTGCCTGACAACCCCGTGCATCTACCACGATAAATTTGTAGGGCATGGCACTTGGAACACCTCCAACACTATAACTCCCTCCATTGAAACCTTCTTCCAAAATTTCTCCTGTATAAGCATTTAACAGCGTATAGGGTGGAAAGCCTCCCGATACGATAAAATCTACTTCATAAGTAGCGGGCCCTCCTCCAAAATCATCACACTCAAATGCGCTTTCACAAACCACACTCGATACAAAAACATCAATGGGTAAACTACAGTCTTGCACAACTCCTTGACAATTGAAAGAGGCTACAATCGTACAACCGAGTCCATCGCTTATGGTAAAAGTGATATTTTCACCAGGTTCAATTTCATACATTGAATTAGCAACTCCTGCATTCATCGCAGTAGTTCCGTCAGGGTAGGTAACATTATAGACGCTACCAATTGGATTACCTCCAAAGAAGTTGATACTAAAATTCATGGTCGTTACTCCATTGTTATTTGTAGTACATTCATAATTGTTCAATGACCATTGCAAAGGACTGTCAACAGTTACTGCATCCTCTGCCGTACACCCCGATTGATCCTCCACCATAATTGTATGGTTTCCAATCAACACATTGGGTATTTCCAGATAATTGGTCATTGTTTCAAAGACAATTTGCTCTCCATCTAAATATACATCGTAAGGAGCACAGCCTCCATTAATCAATATTCCCACCACACTTCCATAGGTTTCATCACAAGCATTTTCAGCAAATACCACTAATGCATAACAATGTTGGAGATGAAAGTGGAAACAGAGAAATAGAACAAAAAATTTTATAGTTGATTTCATAAGAATTCTATTTTAAGGTTGGGTTAATGTTTGGTGTAGGTAAATTCGGGAGTGGTTATTTCGTATTCTTTATGATCTGAATATGAATAATTGAACTCCCATTGTATCGTATATTCTCCTGATTGTTGTAAACCTGCAGATTTATATGATTTTAAAATTTTGTTCATTTTAAAATCATATACATGAAAACGACTATTAAGAAGTGGGATAAATTTTGATTTTTCCTTAGAAAAATAGGTAATAGAACATCCTTTAGAATCAGTAATAACCATAGCGTACTGGTTACTTATATTAATGGTATCACCATCCCCAAAGTTAGAGATATAAAACATTAGAGTGTTATTATCACTCTCTTTGGCACGTAACTTAAACGCTAAATCTGGATTTGATTTCTTTACATAACTGAATGGTTTTGACATTAGCTCTTGTTTTTGTCTATCGACATCTCTATAAATTATTTTCAATTTTATATTATAAATATTAGGTTTCTGAAACCCTTTATGACTAAATAAATTTAGTATTGCATCAATATCGATATCCCAAGTTTTAGTAGATTTAGGTTGAATTTCAATTGCATTAGACTTAGCCCAAATACAGTATTCATTTACATCTCCTTCAGCATTTTCAAGAAAGATTCTATTATCGTTAAAACCCATGGGTGAGGTATGTATTATTCCATCAGTTAAATTTGTCAATTCAACTGTTAGAATATTAGGAGGAAGATTTATTGTTTGTTTTATAAGAATTTTTACTTCCTTATTATAAACTTCAGTGGTTTTATTTTGTGCATAATTTACATTAGTAAAAAATAGCATCGTTAACAATAAACATCTAAATAAATAACTCATTGTATTTTACTTTTTGTATTTTTTTAAATAGGATCAACATGATCCCTAATTTCATAGATACATATTTCATCAAATTCTCTCTGATTTTTACCGTCATCTACTGTTAAATAAGACATTATGCATTTGTCATTTCCTTCATGATTTAACACATTTCCTAAAATAGGATCATCTGAATCAACATGATCACTTTTAACATTAAATTGATGACCTAATTCATGTGAAATAGTCGTGTTGAAAATATCTTCAATATGTTCTACAGGCCCTGACATTCTAAAAAATACTACAGCCATACGATTAAATACATGTTTTGAATAACCTGATAGGGCACCATCGTCGGTAAAAGTATCAGATACATCTCTAAGTGTTGCCAAAAAAATTCGATTATTATCAACAGCAGTTACACTCCATTTTGCTAAATATGCATCAGATATACTCTCTGTAGGTATTACTCTATATTTAGGAATATTAATTGTTGCAATTACTTTAAATTCTACAAAACAACCACCATCTTCCCCTTTCGTTTTTTTCCCAAAAGAATTTTCTGTTGAAGAAGAAGTATAGGCATCAAATACGGAGTCATTATTTAAGAGTTTAATCCCACTATACTTCGAAAATGCAATGGTTTCAAATTCTCCTATTTGATGAGGTACATCATTGACTACAATAGAATTATCAGTTTTACTTATAATTGTGCTTGTTGTAGAAAACACTTCAACTGATGCGCCACCATGTTTTAAGGCTCCAAATAATTCTATCTCATCTCCAGTGTTGAAATCTGAGGTATTATCTACTATTATCTCATCAGGACTGGTATCATCAACATCAGGTTCAAAATATTCTAAAATTGTTGCTCCTTGTCGATACATTTTAGCTGTTTCTAAATAAACCCTTTTCCAAGCTACCAAAACTGAAGTTCGAGCAATATTGCACCCTTCAAAATCACCGTCCAAACAAGCTTCTACTTGATAGTTGTCGCCCGAATATTGGTCGGTAATTGTCAATTCTACTTCTGCTACAGCTACTTGAACTCCATTAACTTCCATCAAGTTAACAACAGCACTTGTGGTTGACATTCCATTGTCAAATTTTCCACTACCAATATCAGTATCTCTATTGTCTCCACCATTCAAATCTTGATTATTTGTACCTTCTATTTTCTCATAAGGTGAAGCATCATCAGGGTCAGGATCTACAGTCCTAAAATAAACTACTTGACCTTCTACTTCTTCCGTAGGTGTCAAATAGGCCGTTATCTTTACTTTGCCATCTTCTGTTTGTGCAGAGGTATAATAGACATCATCTTGCGTCGTAGAAATCATGATTCGCCCCTCTTTGTCTGTCTCAAAATCAGAATCTATGGGTCCAACAGTTAGTTCCGCCACCGTCACCACGACTTCATCCGTACAAACAAACCCTCCAAAATCAATCACCGTAAGCGTATAGATAGTTGTAGTAGAAGGATTTGCTGTAGGATCTGGACAATCCGTACAAGATAAATTTTCAGGAGGTTCCCAAGAAAAAGTATAACTTTCATTGACACTACCACTTGCAGAACCTTCCAAAACCGTTTCTCCATTTTCGCATATCACTTTATCTGGTCCCGCACTCATTTCAAACGCATAAGTGTTTGTAGGCAGTATAAAAAGCAACAGCATCATTAACAGAACAATCTGTTTTGTTTGTTTACAATTCTTCTTTCTCATGTAGAAAGGCAAGAGCATTATTTTTTTCATATTCTAAATTGGGTTTAATAAACTAAATAAAAAATATTAACATTTAACAATGAAATCATTTTCAACCAAATAGATATACCTCCTCCAATTTTATCCATTACATGAATAAACCAAATAATATCCTTATTCATAAAACATAAAATCCCCATCACACTGCTAAAAAACAGTGAGGAAAAGGAAAAGGGAAAGGGAAAGGGAAAGGGAAAGGGAAAGGGAAAGGGAAAGGGAAAGGGAAAGGAAAAGGTTTCCTTTTAAGTTAGGTTATTGTAAGACAATTTTGAGTGATTAAGAAATAGGATTAAGCATTTATTTTCAGTGTTGAATCCCCATTCTTCTGCAAGGTAACAAAACTTTTTCAAAAAAACAACAATGCAGCAAAAAAAAACTACTATATTATTTTCCACTTTGATAATCTCTCAGCACCTCACGAAAACCGAATCGCCTTAATCGGGTCAATCCTCGTCACCAAATAAGAAGGCAAAATCAGCGCAAAAATACAAATCACAATCGTTCCCAAGTTCAGCCCTGCAATCACAAAAAAGTCGAGTGAAACAGGGGCAATCTGAATATAATACGACTCTTCGGGCAGGCGAATAAAGCCAAATTCTTGTTGCAGCAAGCACAAACCAATTCCGATGATGTTGCCGATAATCAAACCAAGTCCGATGGTAAAAGCAGAATTGTACAAGAAAATTTTGCGGATGCGCCAATTCGGTGCGCCCAAAGCCTTCAATATCCCAATCATGTTGGTGCGCTCCAAAATGATGATGAGCAGAACGGTAATCATGTTGATAACTGCCACCAAAGCCATCAAGACCAAAATAACCAAGCGGTTCACATTTTGCAGCTTCAACCACTCAAAAATATTGGTTTGTTTCTCTTTAATAGTCCGTGCATTGAGTGCATTTGGCAACACATTGTAGTGAATGTGTTCTGCCATTGAGTCTATGGCATCCAACTTTTCGGTATTTGCCCATTCCCACCCAAAATGTTCATAAAAAAAATAGAAAATAATAGACTGAAGATAGTCATACACATAAAAAGTGAAGCCCGAAAGAAAGGAGTGAATCGGCGTGTTTTGGTGCGTGTCCTTCAAAAAAACTTCAAAACCACCCACATCGTCGTCTTCCCATTGATTGAGTTGTTGAATGTGTTTGATGTCCGTCAGCGCAAATTTTTCGTCGTATTCCGATAAGCCTGTGCTGAAAATGCCCTTGATTTTTAGCTTGCGAATTTTGATGGGTTTTTCTGCAAAATAGATGAACAGGTTATCCCCTACCTTCAATCGAAGCCGATTTGAGGTAATTTTAGAAATGATTACTTCATTGACCTTCCCCGTGTCGCTGAGTGCAAGAGGTTCCCCTTCAATGAGGTATTGCTTGAAAAAATCCCAATCAAAATCTGTATCTAAACCCTTCAATATCACCCCTTCAATATCGGTATCCGTTTTGATGATGCCAGGTTTGTGGGCATAGACTTGTATGTGGTGAATGTTGGCGAGGGTGTCCAAACTTTTGACGAAAGGCTGATTTTTGCTGATAGGATGCGTGTCTTCAAATGAACGGCTGCTGTCAAAACTCGAAATGTGAATGTGTCCCCAAAAACCAAAAATTTTGCGGCTAATTTCGTCCTGAAAACCATTCACCAATGCCGTAGTAATCACCATCACCGCCACCGACAAGGCTACTGCCGTCACTGCAATTTTGGCAATAAAATTGGAGAAAGATTTATTGCCGCTAAAAGCGATTCTTTTGGTAATAAAAAACTCTAAATTCACTTCAACGTTTTGATTTAAAAATGAAGATGTTACTTTTGCATTGTTCTATTGCTAAATGGTTCTACTGTTATATTGTTCTATTGCTAAATGGTTCTACTGTTGTATTGTTCTATTGCTAAATGGTTCTACTGTTGTATTGTTCTATTGCTAAATGGTTCTACTGTTATATTGTTCTATTGCTAAATGGTTCTACTGTTATATTGTTTTATTCAACTGTTGAATGATTAATATTCAAAAATTTTACTCCTACGGAGTGAATTCAACTCAAAACCACAAACTATTTTTTAGAAACCACCAATTTAACAATACAACAACTCGGCAATGAAACAATTCAACCATATAACTATTGGGCAATGAAACAATACAGCCATTTAACCATTCAGCAATAGGACAATCCAACCATTACCACCATTATCAAAGTCAAAAGTATGAAAAAACTTGCTGTAATAGGCTTTATTATCATTATGGTTTTTGCTTGTACCCCAAAAAACAGGGTGCAAAAATCTCCTATTGAAACGCCAACAACAGTTCGGACAGATATGCCTACGGGCGAAAAACCCACAAAGTTTACTCCCAAAGCCCCCTCCAAAACTGTTGAAGCCCCGACTCCAAAAACCAAAATACCAGAAATGGTTTCGCCTGCCGAACGTCCTACACCTCCTTTGAAGGAAAAGCCTACTGCCCCTGTAGCGGCTGCAAGGCTTCAAATGGGTGCAGAAAAATTGAACCAATATTTACCTATTTTGAGTGGTTTGAATGTGGCAGTGGTCGTGAACCAAACTTCAATGATTGGCAGTCGACATTTGGTAGATGTTTTGTTGTCGCAGCAAGTGGCGGTAAAAACGGTTTTCGCTCCTGAACATGGATTTAGAGGTACAGCTGATGCGGGCGAGCAGGTAAGCAGTTCGAGGGATGTGCGGACAGGATTGCCGATTGTGTCGCTGTATGGCAACTCCAAAAAACCTTCTGCCCAACAATTATCGGGCATTGACTTGGTGATTTTTGACATTCAGGATGTGGGCGCACGTTTTTACACCTACATTTCAACGATGCACTATGTGATGGAAGCCTGCGCCGAAAATGGGGTCAAAATGGTGGTTTTAGACCGTCCAAATCCGAACGGTCATTATGTGGATGGTCCCGTTTTGGAGTCTGCTTATCAATCTTTTGTGGGAATACACCCGATTCCTGTAGTACATGGAATGACGGTTGGCGAATTGGCGAGAATGATCAATGGTGAAGGTTGGCTGAAAAATGGGATGCGTTGTGATTTGACGGTGATTCCTTGCGACAACTATTCGCACCGCACGATTTACAATCTCCCTATCAAACCTTCTCCAAATTTGCCGAATAGCCGCTCGATTTATCTCTATCCGTCTTTGTGTTTTTTTGAAGGAACTGCGGTCAGCATTGGACGTGGCACCGATAAACAGTTTCAACTCATTGGCGCACCCGAATTATCCTCCAAAAAAATGCCCTACCAATTTAGGCCTGTCAGTATGGAGGGCGCAAAATATCCCAAACACGAAAATAAAACCTGCTACGGTTTTGACCTTTCTACCATGCGTTTGGAGGTTTTTTACAATCAGCATCAATTGGATTTGAAATGGCTGATTGAAGTCTATCGTGATTTTCCCAGTAAAGCAGAATTTTTCAACAAAGACAATTTCTTCGATAAGTTGGCGGGTAATTCCAGATTGCGCCAACAGATTATTGCAGGTACACCCGAACATAAAATTAGAGAAAGCTGGGAACCTGCTTTGAGTCAGTTTAAGGAGAAACGGAAGCGGTATTTGTTGTATCCTGATTTTTGATTAAAAAAACTATGAAAATAACCTTCTTGTCAGACACACACGGTCAACACCGAAACAAAAAACTGCAATTACTTGCAAGTAAAATGATTGTCCATGCTGGTGATTTTACTTCAATGGGGACATTGGCGCAAGTCAATGACTTTTTGGAGTGGTACAGCGAATTGCCACATCCGCACAAAGTGTTGATTGGCGGCAACCACGATTTTTTATTGGAGCGAAATCCTCAACTTTTCAAGTCGCTTTTACCCAACAATATCACCTATCTCGAAAACGAATCCATCGAAATCGAAGGCATCAAAATTTGGGGTTCTCCCATCACACCCTGGTTTTACGATTGGGCCTTCAATCGGCATCGTGGGCAAGATATTCGCCGATATTGGGAGCAAATTCCCGATGATGTGGATATTTTGGTGACACATGGCCCGCCTTATGGACAAGGTGATAAAACTTCAAGGGGCGAGTTGGTGGGATGTGAAGATTTGTTGGAGAAGGTCCTGCAAATCAAACCTAAATACCACATTTTCGGACACATACATGAGGCATACAGCATTAGCCAAAACGATGCGACAACTTTTATCAATGCAAGTTGTTTGAACCTCAACTATCAAATGGTCCATGCGCCTGTGTGTATTGATTTTTAAGTGCTAATTTTGCAGCGAAAGTCAGTAGGCTTTCTACAAAATTTTCATTCAAGTTTAATTGACTTTCGATATTTAATTCGTGGTTTAATAAAATATCAAATCCTCACCCCGCTCCTCTCCAAAGGGGGAGTTTGTGTGCTGTATTCCCCCTTTGAAGGGGGGCAGGGGGATGAAAAACAATGAATTATTTTTCGGAAAGCAACCACACTTGAACGGACTTCACTATAGTAAATATCACCTTCAATGAACGAAAAAACCGAATCACAAAAAGTTGTTCCCTATAAAGATTCTGAGTTGAGTAAGAAAAATCAGGTTGCCAAAATGTTTGACAACATTGCGCCTCGCTATGATTTTTTGAACCATTTGCTTTCTCTCAATGTCGATCACTATTGGCGTTGGCGAATGATCAACCGATTGAAAAGTATCCAACCCAAAAATATTCTGGATGTAGCCACAGGTACAGGTGATGTAGCCATTGCAGCCATGCGATTGAAGCCTGAAAAGGTTGTGGGAGTGGACATTTCAGCCGAAATGTTGGAGTACGGAAAGGTGAAGATGAAGAAGAAAAAATTGGACAAGGTGGTAACGATGCAGCTGGGTGATGCAGAAAATTTGGACTTTGAAGACAATAGCTTCGATGCAATAACCGTTGCTTTTGGAGTAAGAAATTTTGAACACCTCCAAAAAGGCATCAAAGAACTCAATAGAGTATTGAAGCCCAACGGCAAATTGGTCGTATTGGAGTTTTCTAAACCTAAAACATTTCCTATCAAGCAGTTTTACAATTTTTATTTCAAGTACATTCTACCTTTGGTCGGCCGCTTCTTTTCGAGCGACGAAAGTGCTTACACTTATCTACCTGCATCGGTGCAAGCCTTCCCCGAAGGTGGGGAGTTTATCAACATTTTATCACAATCAGGTTTTAAATCAACCAAATGGATACCTCTTACTTTTGGGATATCCTCTATTTACGAAGGAACAAAATAAATAGTCAAATGCTGCTTAAAAATTCAAGTTCAACCTTAGAAAAAAGTTCAACTGCAAATTCACGATTCAAAGTTTATTTGATTCATTGTGTTTTATTTGCGTCGCTTTTGGTATTGTTTCCAACGCTTTCCCAAGCGCAGTTAAACATGCCTGGGCATGAAAATAAAAATCTACATTTTGGCATTGCAGTGGGCTTAAACTGGAGTAATTTCAAAGTCACCCATTCTGAAGATTTTATTAATCATGATACGATTTTAGTGGTAGAATCACCTCGTTCTCCTGGCTTCAATGTGGGTATTATCTCGGATTTACACATCGGCAAACGAGCTGATTTGAGGTTCATTCCCACCTTGATTTTCATGGAAAAAGATTTGATTTACGATGAAAAATTTGCGAGCGAAGTAGTAGAAACTCCGCAAACCATCGAATCCATTACCCTCAGTTTCCCACTTTATTTTAAGTACAAATCCGACCGATTTTTCAACAATTTCCGATTTTATGTATTGGGTGGCGTGCGCTTCGATTGGGATTTGGGATCCAACTCCAAAGCTCGTAAAGCATTTGACATCATCAAATTAGACCGATACGATGCGGCTGTAGAATATGGTTTTGGATTGGAATTTTATTTCCCACTCTTCATCTTTTCGCCCGAAATCAAATTTACCAGCGGCTTGCCAAACATTCATGTGCCAACTGATGGGCTTCGCTACTCCAATATTTTGCAGAAATTGCAGTCGAGAGGAGTCACATTTACACTGCAATTTGAAGGATAGAAGCGGGTACGTTTAAAATTCAAAATTCAAGCTCAAATTCAAGAGTTTATTGGCATACAGATAACCGAAATTTTAGAAATTTCGGTTATCTTTTTTTGAAAACTTCTCAAAATCACATCCTCGGTGTATAATGCCTTCTCAACCAAACACTCAAACCGTCCAATCCAGGAAACAACACCCTTTCGGTGATGTTGGCTTGATCCAATTTATCTCGAATTTCCCACTTCAATTTGGCAGGAATCACAATTTTGAAGTACAATTCGGGGTGCAAATCGAGCCAATCATTGAGAAGATAGGTTGAATCGGATAATAGCGAAAAAAGTGCATATTGATTCACAATGCGCTCGTCTAAAGACGGAGGTTCTAAAAATGCCAAAAAAGGTGTTTTTTGAAGACTGTCAAATTCGTGTAGCGTATGGCATGCTTCTTCAAGAATTTCACCTGTAAAAATATTGGAACCTTCTTCAATGAGTGCGTACTTCAATTTGGTGGGCAAATAATCCTTGACTTTCACATAGTTAATCGCCCAAATTACGCCATCCCTATCGTATTCGTCAATGTTGGCAGTCATAAAATGCAGTGCTACATAGGGCGAATAGGTCCAGTCCAATAAGCGGGTTGGTAAGCCATAATGCTGCGCTACTGCCAACCAATTCCATATAGTACCGCTTGCCGATATTTTGTCACGCCGTGCATATTTGCGAAAATTACGAAGCAAATGCCGTTCTAAATCTTCATAACTTCCCCCCAATCGCATCAAACTGGTTTTGAGGTTGTAGGTTACATCCGATAGCCCTCGATAAACATAAGGTGAACGAAACCGTCCCAGTTTCTCATCCCACGAATTGTGAAAAAGCTGTTCTTGCAGGGCTATCCAAGTATCTACTTTTATTGTATTGTCCATATTATTTGTCATTGAAGGTTTTGAGTGCAAAATTTTCAGAATCAATTGTTTCAAAAAAAATATATTTACACTATCTTAGCTATTATAATTTTATAAACATTCAAAAAATTTCCAAAAACCATGCTACGAAATTTACTTTACTTAGGCAGTTTTTTGTTATTATTTTTCAGTTATTTTTCGGCAAACGCACAATCGGAATCCGATATCGTCATCACCGAAATCATGTACAACCCTCCTGAAAGTGGCACAGATTCGCTGGAATTCATTGAGTTGTATAATAAAAGTGCTGCTCCCATTGATATGTCTGGTTATTCCTTTTCACAAGGTGTGACCTTTACATTTCCTGAAAATACAGTCATTGCAGCAGGTGGATACCTGGTATCAGCCGTCAATGCAAGTGCTTTTGAAGCCTTTTTTGGTTTTCCTGTTCTTCAATGGGAAGGAGGCGCATTGAGCAACAGTGGCGAAGACATTGTGTTGGTAGATGTCAGTGGTGCAGTCGTTGACTCTGTATTTTATGATGATGAAGGTGAATGGACTATCGAACCTGATGGCAATGGGCCTTCTTTGGTCTTGTGCAACCCTGATGCTGACAATTCACTAGCCACAAGTTGGAGTTTTGCCACAATTGAAGCAGGAATGAACAGTGAAGGGCAAACAGTTTTTGCTCATCCCAATGGAGCCTGTTCCGAAATAGATGCGATTCCTCCATTTCCTTCAACAGTGAATGCTACAACTACAACGACACTCGAAATAAAATACAGTGAAGCAGTTGAATCGGTTTCAGCAACCAATTTGGCGAACTACACAGGTTTGTCCATTGCAGCAGCCGAATTAGATGCGAGCAATATGCTGGTAAACATTCAACTCTCCACGCCTTTGATTTTGGGTGTTTTTGAAACCTTGACCATTGCGAATGTGAAAGATTTGGCGGGAAATGCCATGTCTGAAGCTATGAGTTTTGATGTGGTGTTCAACAATACGGTTGCAGAATTGGTGATTACTGAAATTATGTACAACGATCCAGGTGGCGAAGATAGCCTTGAATTTGTGGAACTCCAATATTTAGGAACAAGCACTGCACAATTAGGAGGTTATGCGTTCTCAGATGGTATTTCTTTTACCTTCCCAACCATGACAATTGAGCCAAATGAATACATTGTGGTGTCTAAAATCCCTGAGTTTATGGAAGAATTTTTCGGTATTTCGTCTATGCGTTCTTTTGGAGGACTGCAAAATGGTGGCGAGCCGATTGAGATTAAAAATACAGTGGGCGATGTGATTGATGTGGTCGAGTATGACGATGCCGCACCCTGGCCTACGGAGGCAGACGGTGATGGGTATTCGCTCAATTTGTGCAATACTTCTTTGGATAATAGCGATGGAGTGAATTGGTCTATTGCCACTGAATTGGACTCGGCGGGCGTTTACCAAGGGGTGGTCATTTATGCAACGCCTGGTGCGGATGGCTGCAAAACGGATGTGGGCATCGAAACTTTGGATGGCACACGAATTGATCTTTTCCCCAATCCTGCAAGTAGCTATCTGTCTATTCAAATTGAAGGTACAAACGATTGGCAACTAAGTGTTTTCAATATTCTGGGTCAAGAACTACTGACATTGGAAACTGTGCAGAATAGCCATCAAATGGATGTAAGCAAGCTTGAAACAGGTATTTATTTTGTTCATTTTCAAAGCAAAACGACAAATGAATATCATGTTGAGCGAGTCGTGATTGAGTAATAATTTGGTCTGAGTAATTTTAGAAAAACACTGCAACGAAAACATCCAAAAACTTTCGTCGCAGTGTTTTTTTTACCATCAATACTCTATCCTATCCAATGTCTTATCTTTGTTTAGCATCAAACTTTCTAAACGAGCATTGGCTCGGATATTCACGATGTTGCTTTGTTTGGGAAAAGTATTGGTCAGCAGCATGTTATTGACTTCAATGGTTTCAATATTTTCTACTCCTTCTATCTCCAAATAGCACCACATTTCGTTTATTTCCACCTCTTTGCCTATATATGTGAAAGAATCCTTGAGGTCATTGTTGACAATGATTTGCAGGTATTTTTGAAGGTAATACACAATCAATTCATCTGCTTTGGGGTTTTCTTGCAAAGTACCCAGTTGTAGCTTTTCACTAAATTCTTCAAACAATGCTTGTTCAAAATCATCGGTGAACACCTTTAGTGTCACTTCCAATGTTGTCGCATCTGCATTGTGCTGAATATTGCAGATGCTGACATAAAATTCGTGCGTGGCAAACGCTAAATTGCCTGATAATAGTACCAATAGTATATACGTTATTTTTTTCATGACTTGATAATTGTGGACAATTCTTTTCCGCCTTTGATACCAAAATCCAATGTACGAATGGGAAATGGAATCGTGATATTGTTTTGGTGAAAGGCTTCGTGAATAGCCATAATTGCCTCAGAACGAGCTTCTAAATACTCAGCTTGTCGGCTGAATTGAATCCAGAAACGAACCACAAAGTTAATAGAACTCTCACCAAATTCTTCAAAAAACAATTCTATTTTCCAATTGGGCAACACTATGGGTAATTCGCTAATTGTTTGGGTGGTTAGTTCCTTGACTTGCCTCAAATTTTCAGCGTATGAAACACCGATAACCAAATCTACCCGTCGCCGTCCTGTAAAGTTGTAGTTCACCAATGGATTCTCCAACACTGCTCGATTAGAAAGGATAACTGATTGTCCAGAAGTATTTTCCAAAATGATGGATCGAAAGTGCATTTGCTTGACCGTTCCAAAATAACCATTGCTGTCTATCAAATCACCCATTGCAAAGGGGCGTTTGACGGCAATAATGATACTGGATATAAAATTGACGGTCAAATCCTGAAATGCAAAACCCAAAGCCAAACCGATGATTCCTGCTCCTGCTAGTATAGAAGCTACGGCTTTGTCCAAAGCCATCACACTCAATGCTATCGACAATCCCAATAGAAATAATAGAAAACTGGCAATATTGGTAAGCAACTGTCCTACGGCTTCGCTCCCTGCAACACGTCTAAATACCCGATAAGAGTACCGAGCGTTTCCTTTGGCAATTATATAAAAAAAGAAAAGAATAATGGCGGCCAACACAATATTGGGCAACATAGATATCAGTAGTTCTATCCAGTTCATTAGCTTACCCCATATTAATTTGGTACTATCCGTAAAGCTATCATCCCACTGTTGAGCTTGGCGAATAAGGGAAGAACTATCTGTTGGATACTGCAACATGTATGCTATTTTTTATTGATTGATTATTTAATAAATGAGTGAATTTCGAGTTTTTAACACACAAAGATAAGGATAAATAAAGCTATTTGATTTGTTTATTTTACTTTCAAATATTGTAATATTGCAGTAAGCCAACAAATGAAACAAATATTACATAACAACATACCTTTTATCAAAATGTTTCTACCACTTCAATCTTATATTCAGTCTGTGACCAATGATTTTCAGAACATTCCTACTATTCGTCAAAAAATACTTGAATCGGTTGGCACATTTATCAGGCAACAATTAAATAATAATCAACGAATTAACTTGAATTTCATCTGTACTCACAATAGCCGAAGAAGTCACTTTGGACAAGTTTGGGCTGAAATAGCAGTTATCCATTATGGATTGAAAAATATCCATACTTATTCGGGAGGTACCGAGGCTACTTCCTTCAATATTCGCTCGGTAGCTGCCCTTCAAAGAGCAGGTTTTGAAGTAAAAAAATTGGAGCAAGATAATGAAAGTGAAAATCCTCGCTATCAGTTGTATTTTGCAGATGATACCCCTCCAATGACTTGTTTTTCCAAAGCTTATGACCACTTTGCCAATCCTTCAATAAACTTTATCGCCATTATGACTTGCTCAGATGCAGACGAAAACTGCCCTTTGGTTTTGGGTGCAATACAACGCTTCTCAGTGACTTATGAAGATCCGAAAGTAGCAGATGATACCCCTAAAGAAACCCTAAAATACGATGAGCGATGCCGTCAGATAGCGACCGAGACATTCTATATGCTGTCCAAAGTATAAGGCTGATTAAAAAATCCAATTTGAAATGATTATATTTAACTTTCTTTTTTCACACTATTCTTAAATCATTTTTCTTTATGAAGAAAATCAATCACTTAATTATTTTTTGCTTATTTACACTAATGGCTGCATGTAGTAATTCAAATACCAATACACCTACGACAACGCCTTCTATTACTGCCGAAAATACAGAGAATAATACTTCTGTCAGCCATATTTCTCAAAAACTGAATGTAGCTGATTTCAAAGCAAAAATGGAGGAATTGGTTAATGAACAACTCATTGATGTGCGTACAATGGAGGAATTAAATGAAACGGGTAGGATTCCTCAAGCACTTCCTATTGACTACAACGGAGATGATTTTGAAGCAAAAATTGCGGGTTTGGACAAAAATAAACCTGTGATGGTGTATTGTAAAAGTGGTGGTAGAAGTGGCAGTACTTGTGAGATGTTGAGGAACATGGATTTCAAAGAAGTCTATGATCTTCAAGGAGGTATTACGGCTTGGATTTCTAAGGACATGCCTGTTGAACAGTTGGAAGTTAAAAATTAGAAATTGAATATCTCCCCAAAATAGATTCTGTTATTATAAGTTTTATACTTTATGAAAAAACTACTTAGGCAACATTTTCCTGTGCTGCAAGAATCTCAACTACAAGACTTGATTGTAGAACATGGTACATTAATGGACGTATCAGCAGGAAATGTGATTATTGATTTTGGGGGTTATATTCGCCACATTCCCCTTTTAATCAAGGGTAATATTAAGATTTTGCGAGAAGATGAAAATGGCAATGAAGTATTGCTTTACTATTTGGGAGCTGGCGAAACTTGTGCGATGTCACTCACTTCTTGTATGGCAAATACACAAAGCGAAATAAAAGCAGTAGTTGAAGAGGATATATGCATGATTGTGATACCTGTACGCTTTATGAGCGAGTGGTTGACTCAGTTCAAAAGCTGGAAAAACTTTGTGATGGATGTCTATCGAAAGCGTTTTGAAAAACTGATGGAAGTAATTGACAGTATTGCTTTTATGAAAATGGATGAACGTTTGCTGAAGTATTTATCTGACAAAGCAGAGATTACGGGTAAGGTTGTTTTTGAGGTTACGCACCATGAGATTGCTTGTGATTTGAACTCATCGAGAGAGGTTATTTCTCGCCTCTTGAAGAAATTGGAGAAAATGAATAAAATTAAATTAGGTAGAAATAAGATTAAAATAATAGATATTTCTATGTAAACTTTGGACGAAGGAGCAAAAATGCAAGAAACAAGGATTTATTTCTAATTGCATCAATGAGTTAAGATTTTGATTATCATTTTTTTATATCTCGCATCTTGCCTTCTACTCCTTTCGTATAAAATCTAATTTATATGAAATGTATTTTTTTGAAATACTAAATACAATGTAACAGAAGTTTTTTTTAACATCGTTCTATGACAAAATTTGTCAATTTTCACCCCCTATGTCCCCCTTCAAAGGGAGAATTTCCTCACTATCAATACATTTCTCATTTGGAGGAGGATAGGGGGAGGATGCGCCAGTTTTGAAGTAGTATTAAATAATTTCCATTTCAGTGTACTAAACAGCCGCCATTTATTTAATTTTTGTTGTACTAATTGAAGCAGCCTATCTGTGATTGGCCATTCGTTTGTAGCGAAATAGTCTTTTCAAAAACCCATCTAATAAGGTCAATAATCCCAATACATACACAATTCCTAAACCCATAAAAAATAGAGGATGACGGGCAATATATGCCAATCGTTCGAAACCTTCAAGAATGAATATTCCTACCCACCCCATTGTTTCGCTGTCACTTCCAACAGCTACATCCTTCAATAAATAAATGAGAACCGCAAGTGTCAAGAAAGCTGCCAAAAACCACTTAGATGTTGGCTGCCAAAATGGCTGACTATCAGTAGATAGTGCAGCATTAGGTTTTGGAGCAACTTGTAGTTTGGCCATTACCTCAACATTGAAGTTGGCGGCAGGTTGTGTGACTTGCATCGCATGTAAATCGCTGTTCACCACCTGCATCGTTTGATAGAATTGAAGCATTTCTCGATGTTCCTTCAATTGAAGCTGTTCTTGAATGTGCTTTGCACGCATTTCTGTGCAATTGCCATCCAACAAATCCCATATATCTTGTTCTGTTATTAAACTCATTTGCTGTTAGTTATAAAATTTCTCTAACTTCCTCCTTCAATAAATCTTGTAAAGCAGGGAGAAGTTTTTTTCTGGCTCGATGCAATTTCACCTTTGCATTGCTGAGCGAAATATTCATCACTTCTACAATTTCTTTCAAAGATAGCTCATGTAAGTAAAATAAAGTAATGATGCTTGCTTCATCTGATGGCAAAGTCGCAATGGCTTGTTGTATAAACTGTTGTCTTTGCTCTGCTTTGAGTTTTGAGAATTGTGGAAGTTGTGTGCTTGACACATCATAATCCTGTGGCTCTCTGTTGTTGTAGAGTGCTTTTTTATTGGTTTGGGCTCGCAAATGGCTAATTGCGGTTTTGTAAGTGATGCTGTAGAGCCATGTCGAAAACTTCGATTTTCCTTCAAAACTAGTAAGTGAATGAAATGCTTTGACAAAGGCATCTTGCGCCACCTCTTCCGCCTCTTGAGGATTGCTTACCAAACGCAAGGCTAAGGTATAGACCAATGCCTTGTGTCGGTTCATCAAACGCTCAAAAGCCGCATGATTTCCCTTGATTGTCTGCCGAATGTCTTTTATATCTGAGTCTGTTTGCATAGGTTGTGGCGGTAAAATATCAACTGTTCAACCGTTGTTTTGAAGTATAAGTCGCTGGTCATAGAAAATAGGTTACAGTTTTTGTTTTTTTGGAGGAAATTGTATCAAATTAAGTACTGTAAAGAGTTTCTTGTATAGCTTGGCATTTATTTTGCGGTAATTATCAAACTACCTCCATTCCATCTACTTCGTTTATATACAAATATTACTCAATTATTGATTTGTATATTTTCTTAGTCTTATACAAACACCACCCAGTCTAAAGTTTAATTGTTTTTTTTAAATGAATTGTTAATATTTCATTATGATTCAAACTACTATAATATTGAATCTCTCATATACTGATTCTTGTGAGAAGGGTCAAATTACTCTTATTAATAATGCTGAAGATGGTTTTGAAGAGAATAATCATTTCAATCAATCATTTATCACTTCTAAAACTGAACAGATAACCACAGATAAATCATCTCCCCAAGATAAATCTGCTGATACCGATGATGATAAAGCTACTAAAGAAAACACACCATCAGAGGGTGAATTCACGGGTTTAGAAAAAGATTCATTGGATTATGAGGGCAACCCATCACCTGATAATGAAAATATTGTAATTGAGGTAGAACAAATTATTGAAGACACCAATTCAATGGATAGTGATTTAATTGAATTAAAAACAGAACCTGTTTTTGACGAAAATTACATGCCTGATATATCTTCCCCTCTTCCAAAAGAAGAGGCTTCTTTTGACCCTTACATTTACCTCAGTCATTTAAGGGAAATGTTTAATAATAAGCGGCAATACATGATGGATATGATTGAAATTTTGCTGCAACAAATTCCAGAAACCTCACAAAAAATGGAAGTAGCGATTGCTTCTGAAAATTGGGAGGAAGTTTTTTTTCAAAGTCATCGCATCAAATCTACTTTCAAAATCGCAGGTCTGCAATCATTGGTAAGTATCTGTTTGGCTATTGAAGGAAGAACCAGAATTATTGCCCCAGCAGAACTACACCTTGTTCCTGACTTTTTTAGACAATTTCAGATACTTTCGGAAGCGGAAGTACCCAATTTGACAGCAGCATTGGAATACCTGAAAAATCACCCAGAGGATGCAGCACCTTCAGAAATAGTGCATGATCAAACGGATGAATCAGATTTTATTCTCCTTCTTTGATTCTCCACAATTTCCACCACGGCACATTGGGTTTCTCGTGATGCTCGTAGTGATAACCAAAAAAATAACAGGTCATAAACGCCCACAAGTGGTTTTTGGATTGGCTACGAGAGTAGTGTTTGTTGTCGTGCTCACCTTTATGCGGCAAATAAGTGCCGAAATAAAACAATTGAAAAGTGCTAATAATAGCAGGTGCAATCCAAAATATCAATAAATTTTCGACTGGTATTATCAACTTCAATAGATTGAAAGAAATTGCATAGCACAATAACTGCCAAATGCTTACATAGTGCTTAACAAACTCAAAATACCAACTCCAAAAATTCCCTTCATAGTAGTCTGGATCTTTATCCGTATGCACATAGCGGTGGTGTTCGTGATGTTCTTCAAACAATCGTTGGTAGGGAAAAAAAGCATACAAAAAAGTACAAAAACGGCCTAAGGTGTCATTCAAAACTCTGTTTTGAGGAGCAAGGCTGTGGTGCATCGCATCATGAGCAGTGATAAAAAGCCCTGTATAAAGGTGAATTTGGAGTAGAAAAAGAATGTAAGGCAAAGGCGACAGATAATTAATTTCTACTTTTAAGGCTGTATATAAATTAATTGTCCACAAAAAAATGATTGCCAAAGCAATCCAAACGCCTTGATAATCCGTATGTTTCTCAGGAAAGCTATTTTTTTGGTTCATGATAAGCGACTAAATTGTTTTTGAATCATTTATATAGTAGTTGCTAACTTTTTTTTCTAAAAAAAGTTTTTATTGTTTACCTTTTTCGTAAAAGTGCAACTATATAAATAGGGTCGGTGTTCTTTGAGGCTATTAATATTTTGAAACTTTGTGTAAATTATCGGTATTTTGTACGATGAATTTAAAGTTGAAACGGACTTATGCCATACACTTATGAATATCCTCGACCGTCTGTAACTGTTGATGCGGTGGTATTTGGTTATGATGGAACAGATTTAAAGATACTCTTAATACAACGCAAACACAATCCTTTTGCCAACTATTGGGCTTTGCCAGGAGGTTTTGTAGATATGGCCGAAGATTTAGAAATGGCTGTCAAACGTGAGTTGGAAGAAGAAACAGGCTTGAAAGATATTTTTTTTGAACAATTGTTCACTTTCGGAACACCTAATAGAGATCCAAGAGGAAGGGTAATTTCGATAGCTTATTTTGCTTTGGTCAAAAAAACGGATTTCCATTATGCAAAAGCCGCTAGCGATGCAAAGGAAGTCAAATGGTTTTCGATGGTAGATTTGCCAAGGCTCGCTTTTGATCACAACGAAATCTTGGATATGGCCTTAGATAGAATCAGGGGGAAAGTAAGATGGCAACCTATTGGTTTTGAACTCTTACCTCAAAAGTTTCCCTTATCTGAGCTTCAACATCTGTATGAAACTATTTTAGGAGGAAAGTTGGATAAGCGAAATTTCCGAAAAAATATATTGAAGATGGATATCTTAAAAGAGTTAGACGAATTTCAAAAGGATGTATCACATAGAGCTGCACGATTGTACAGTTTTGATCAAACAAAATACGATCGTAAACTCAAAGAGGGTTTTGATTTTGAATTGCGTCAAAAACTATTGAAGTAGAATAATAAAATCTTTCCTATTTTTATTATATTAAAATAGGAATTACTATTTTGCAACAATTATTTTTATTAACCTTAAAGCATCCTTTTCTCACAAAAATCAGTCTTAAATAAACACTACACTCCAAACAAATTCTACAAGCTTATAGCCAATGTATAAAACTTATAGCATTACTTGTTTTTTGTGGCTCACTTTCTCTATATCGGTATTTTGCGAAGATGGCAAAAATCGCACTGGAAAAATTGACACTACACAAATCAAGACAACTTGCATTGAGGAAGGAGAACAACCTGATTATCAATATCAAATTTCTGGTATGACGGTTTCCTTCGAAACATCTAAAGTAGAGAAAGACAGCTTAGATTTTCAATGGCAAATGGGGGATAATACCACAATTTTTTCCAAACAAAAATTTAACCATACTTTCCAGAATCTTGGTAATTATGAAACCTGTCTGACTATCAACAGCCCAATTCCTACTGAAAAACCTACTAAAAAGTGTAAGGTCATTACACTAGGTGATCCATTTTTGTGTGAGCCTGATTGGATTCCTGTATGTGGATGTGACAACCAAACGTATATGAACAGCTGTTTTGCCCAAAACTATCATGGCGTATATTATTGGGAGGAAGGGCCCTGTTCCAACGTTGATTTCTCGCTATCTGCTACCTTTATCTACGAGGATAAGGACAACCTCAACATTCAATTTATCAATACGTCAACTGGTAATTTTGATACCTATGTATGGGATTTTGGAGATGGTCAAAGTTCCAATGCACGAAATCCACAAGTGCTCTTCCACATTGAAGGAGCATACCATGTATGTTTGACCGTAAGTAGTGAAGTAACCGAAATGGTAGAAACCTACTGCGAAGAAATTGAAGTAATCCGAAGTCGGTGATTTTCTGATTCTTATTAGGTTCTCTCTTGATTACTTAAAATACAAGACTTTATATTCACTATTTGAATGGATGCCGTTGTTCCCACTCATCGTTTCTTAAGCGATTGATAATAGGCACCAATATTCGATTCCCCATAAAATTCTGATGACGCATAAAACTATTGGCATGTATAGGAGTTGCTCCAACGGTGCTCTTGATTTCGTGAGCAGTTCGACCAAATGCAAGCGTTTTAACTCCATGTTGAATCGCCTCCTCCACCAAATCATACAAAATATTGGCATACAAGCCATAATCTCGATTCAGAGCATATTGATAGCCTACATAATGTGCTTCTAAATGATTGTCAGTCAAAAAATAACTGATAAATCCGACCAACTCCTCTCCCAAATAATACCCCAGAACTTTAAAGTAATCCCCAAATTGTTTTTTCAGTTCCGTATAATATTGTGGTGCAGCAGACAGCAAATTGATTTCGGCACCATCAGCAACTTCTCTATACAATTTATAGATCAATTGCTGATTTTCTACAATTTCTTCCAAACTCAAATCTTTACGAAACAACTTAGCTCCCTTTTTTCGATAACTTTTGGTACGTGTTCGATATTTGGCCGTCATACTTTGTAGATAGTCCTCAAAACTATTCCATTCTTCTCTCACTGACAATACCATGTCAGGCAAACCTTCTACCTCAGCATAACCCTCTGCATTTAATAATCGAGCATTTTTCAGCGTCTCTCCTTCAAATTCTTTCACCATCACTGCCGTTACTGACTCTTTTTTAGTTTTCTCTTCTTCAATGATGTGGTCAATCGCATTGCTCAATTCGGCAAAGGCAGCAGTTGGCTCAATTTCTGATGAAAAGCAAAATCCATGTTGGCCAGTGATAAAAGGATTGCCACAAATCAATAACCTCGGCTCCAAATTATTTACCCTCGAACGCATATAATTCTTAAACGCTACACCTATGTTTTGCACCCATTTATCTTTTTTTTCCTCCAATTGAAGGTTGCTCCCTTCAATGCGAACCAAAACAATAAAGGCCCATGCTACGGCCTGCCCTCCTTTCATTATCACCACATATCGAACACCTACTTTGTCTTTATGTGTTTCTTCAAAAGCTGTCAAATATTTGCGTTGCAAAAAAATCTGAGAAGCAGGAATACAATTGTCCCAAAACCCCACAGGAACTTTATGAATTGATTCAAAAAACTTTAATTCAGTTGCCTGTACTACAACGTTTTTCTCAACTTTCATTACAGACATAGGACAGGGTATTATGCTTTTGTTACAAGTAGAAGTGCTATACATTTGGAGACTTGCTGGTTTTTGGATGAAGGAAGACGAAAATGAAAAATCTTCGTTTATCATTGAGAGAATTGCTAATATACATAAACAATTCTATTAAAAACTGTTAAATAAACGACATTGAAAGAAATAAATGGGTCATTATAATAGATTTAGCCATAGCATATCACAACAACAAAAATGGTCAATTGATTTCAAATAGCTGCAAATTTAACCTTTTTTAGCTTACCTTTGCGCCCTATTTGGTTTATTTGTTACTAGCAAAATGGGTCATTTTAAACCTAAATAATTCGTAGCCTCAAAACAAACTCCAATTAACAAAAAAATCATGCAAGTTTTAGAAAAAACAATGGTCTTATCTGATAGAATCATCAACATGGCAGAGTCTGCCACCCTCAAAATGGCTGCTCTTGCACGTCAATTGACACAACAGGGAAAAGACGTAATCAATCTGAGTATTGGAGAGCCTGACTTTGGCACACCAGAACACATCAAAGAAGCTGCAATTCAGGCTATTAAGGAAGGTTATTCCCATTATACGCCTGTGCCTGGTTATTTAGACCTTAGAGAAGCAATTGTCCATAAATTGAAGCGTGACAATAATTTAGATTTTACTCCAAATCAAATTATTGTTTCAACAGGGGCAAAACAATCGTTGGCAAACGTGATATTAAGTATTGTAAACCCTGGTGAAGAAGTGATTATGCCCATTCCTTATTGGGTCAGTTATGCTGCACAAGTAGAATTGGCAGAAGGTGTTTTGGTAGAAGTACCTACGTACATTGAGAACCAATTCAAAATCACACCTGATGATTTAGAAAAAGCGATAACTTCCAAAACCAAACTTTTTGTATTTTCTTCTCCCTGCAACCCAACAGGTTCTATTTACACCAAAGACGAACTACAAGCATTGGCAGAAGTTTTTGCAAGACACGAACAGGTTTATATCATTTCCGATGAAATCTACGAACACATCACCTTTGAAGGCAGTCACGAAAGCATTGCTCAATTTGATTTTATCAAAGATAGAGTAATCGTTGTCAATGGTTTGTCTAAAGGATTCGCCATGACAGGCTGGAGATTAGGCTACATTGCAGCACCGCTCGAAATTGCACAAGCTTGCGACAAAATGCAAGGACAGTTTACTTCTGGCACTTGCGGCATCACACAACGTGCTGCTATTGCAGCCTTGACAGGTACATTGGAGCCAACTTATGCAATGCGAGACCAATTCAAAATACGCAGAAAGTTGGTGTTGGATGCATTGCAGGAAATTCTAGGTGTTAAAACTTATACACCAAGCGGTGCTTTTTATGTTTTTCCTGATGTAAGTTACTATTTGGGTAAATCAGAGGGTAAAACCAACATCGAAACCGTAGATGATTTGTGCATGTATTTACTCGATGATTGTCAGGTATCTGTTGTAACAGGTGCTGCATTTGGCAATGACCAATGCATTAGAATTTCCTATGCGGCTTCAAACGAGCAATTGATTGAAGCCATGCAACGTATCAAAGGAAGTTTGGCTAAATTGGCTTAAATTATTAGATTTAGGATGGAATGAACCATTAGTAGATTTGACAATAATTGATTCCTTCCATCCTAAATCTTCCATATTATCAAACCATAAATACCCAAAATAGTGACAGACAGCAGTGCTATTATCAATATTTTCAAATCTTTTGAACGGCTAAAAGTTCTTATTGTGGGTGACGTGATGGTGGATAGTTATATTTTTGGTCACACCAACCGCATTTCTCCCGAAGCTCCTATTCCCATAGTAGATGTATATAAAAAAGAAAATCGTTTGGGAGGTGCTGCAAATGTTGCGCTGAATGTAAAAGAATTAGGAGCAACTCCCCTGCTTTGTTCTGTAGTTGGTGATGACTATGATGGTCATGCCTTCAAAAAATACCTGCAATACCACCACATTGACTCCAACTACATTATCCTCGATCAAGAGCGCAAAACTACAGTCAAAACACGGGTAGTCAGTCGAAACAATCAACTCGTCCGATTTGATTCTGAACAGCGTGACCCACTCGATACAAAAACGGAATTGCTACTGATTGACAACATCATAGACATCCTCTACCGAACCAAGCCCGATGTGGTGATTTTGCAGGACTACAATAAGGGTGTTCTTACTCCAAAAGTGATTGCGAGTGTGATTTACAACAGCAATCAAATGGAGATTCCCGTTGCAGTAGATCCCAAAAAAGACAATTTTTTCCTTTACAAAGGCTGTACTCTCTTCAAACCCAATCTTCGAGAAGCTTCTGACGGTTTGGCTGCGGTATTGAATCCTGGTCGTCCTGAAAGTTTGGTTTCTGCTGATGAACAACTTCGTGCTATTCTGAACAACACTTATACGATCATTACCCTATCCGAAAAGGGCATTTTTGTAGGCATGGATGGTGACCACGAAATCATTCCTGCCTACCTCCGCAACATCACCGATGTGTCGGGAGCAGGTGATACTGTCATCAGTATGTTGGCTTTGGGATTGGCTTTGGGATTGGATATATTTGCGACCACCGAATTGGCGAATATTGCAGCGGGAATGGTGTGTGAAAAAGTGGGTGTTGTAGCGGTCAATCGAGATGAACTTTTGAAGGAAGCAGCCGCTTATTTAAGTGAGGAATAACAAAATAATTCCACGATTTAGACTTTTGAAGTTTTGTTTTAAAGATTTTCGATTGTAATAAAAATCAAACTTCTTCAAAGAGTAAACTTCAAAAGTCTCCACTTTATTTGGAAAATCCAATCACTCCATAGCCACAACCTTTTCTTACTTCAATTGTTTTTTGTTCCTATTTCACAACAATACAAAAACCATTGAATATGAAAATTCTATTGACGGGCGCAAATGGATATATCGGAAAACGACTTCTTCTCGCTTTGAGCGAACAAGGTCACGAAATTCATTGCACCGTTAGAGACAAACGCAGATTTCGCCTCAATGAACGCTTCAAAAACAAACACCTCATCCATATTTGGGAATGTGACTTACTCGATGCTTCTACTTTTACCGACCTCCCTACTGAAATTGATGTAGCTTTTTACTTGGTTCACTCCATGAACAGCAATGCAAAGAAGTTCAACGATTTGGAGCAAAAAATGGCAGAGAATTTTAAGGATTACATGGACACTACTTCTACCCAACAAATCATCTATCTAAGTGGAATTGTAAACGACACTGAACTCTCCAAACACCTACAATCGAGATACAACACCGAAACCATCCTTCAAAAAAGCAAAGTTCCTGTCACCATTCTACGAGCTGCCATCATTATCGGTTCAGGTAGTGCTTCTTTTGAGATTATCCGAGATTTGGTCGAAAAACTTCCCGTGATGATTGCTCCAAAGTGGTTGAATACCAAATGTCAACCCATTAGTATTCGTGATACCCTGAATTATTTGACAGGAGTCATGTTGCAGTCAGAAGCCTACAATCGAAGTTTTGATATTGGTGGGCCAGATATATTGACCTACAAACAAATGTTGCTGCAATTTGCCGAAGTCAGAGAATTGAAGCGGTTCATTCTCACCGTTCCTGTTTTCAGTCCTCGCCTATCCTCCTATTGGCTATATTTTGTCACTTCTACTTCTTACACATTGGCAGTAACCTTGGTAGATAGTATGAAAAATGAAGTCATCGTGCAAAACAACGACATTGACCAAATCGTAAAAACCGAAAAAGTAGGCTACAAAGATGCAGTCAAATTGGCTTTTGATATCATCCAACAAAGCTCAGTTATTTCGAGCTGGAAAGATGCGGTAGTCAGCGGGAAAATTGACGAACACTACACCGATTTCATTCAAGTTCCCGAACAGGCTTGTTTTCATGATAACCGAAGTTTTACTTTCCCAAAAGAACACACACAAAGAGTATTGAACAACCTTTGGCGAATTGGCGGTCATACGGGTTGGTACGCCTACAACCCTTTGTGGATGCTTAGAGGCTATTTGGATAAACTGGTGGGAGGCGTTGGGCTTCGTCGGGGACGACGAGACGCAACAGAATTGACTGAAGGAGATGCTTTGGATTTTTGGCGGGTACTTGTGGCAGACAAACCTAAAAAGCGACTGCTGTTATTTGCAGAAATGAAAGTACCGGGAGAAGCTTGGCTCGAATTTACCATTGAAGAAAATGGCGATAAACAACAAAATATTTTACATCAAAAAGCTACTTTCCGTCCCAAAGGACTTTTAGGACGTTTGTATTGGTACAGCGTTTACCCACTTCATTTTTTGGTATTCCCTGGAATGGCAAAGGGAATTATTGGTTATCAAGCAGATGACCATGCGGTGGAACACGTATCGAAAAGTTAAAACCTCTAATCGGTGAAATGAGACTTCGGAAGTTTCTCCCAACAAAATATGAACCATTACTGCAATAGTTTACTGATTTCTACGAGGTAAACTTCCGAAGTCTTTGATTGCTCTACTGCAAGCATTCAGAAATCCAATTTTTTATGTACTAAAAAAAACAGCCTTCCTTTTCTTATAGTCGTTTACTAATCTGTGCAATCTGCGTAATTTATAGAATCTGTGATTTACTATGATAATTCCGTAAAATATTTGTAGTAATACGGAATCGTTTCGATGCCTTTGAAGTAGTTGAACAAGCCGTAGGACTCATTTGGAGAATGGATGGCATCTTCGTTCAAGCCAAAACCCATCAGTATCGTTTTGATACCCATTTCATATTCAAACAATGCCACAATCGGGATGCTACCGCCCATACGTGTAGGAATCGGCACTTTGCCAAAAGTTGTTTCCATAGCCTTTGAAGCAGCTTGATAGGCAACCGAATCAGTAGGCGTAACCGCTGGCGGTGCGCCGTGTCCTAAAGTCACTTCCACCTTTACCGAGTCAGGCGCAATGCTTTCGATGTGTTGCTTGAAAAGTTCCATGATGCGCTCAGGTTTTTGATTTGGCACAAGGCGCATGGTGACTTTGGCGTAGGCTTTGGAGGGCAAAACAGTTTTTGTACCTTCTCCCAAATAACCGCCCCACATGCCATTCAAATCCAAAGTCGGACGAATCGAAGTGCGTTCTATGGTACTATATCCTTCTTCACCCTGCACTGAATCTATCTGCAAATAGTTTTCATAAGCCTTCAAACTAAAAGGAAGTTTCGCCATTTCGGCACGTTCTTCGTCACTAAGCACTGCTACATTATCGTAAAATCCTGGGATGGTGATGTGGTTGTTTTCATCGTGAAGTGAACCCATCATTTTGCTCAATACATTGAGTGGATTGCCGACTGCTCCGCCATAAGTACCTGAGTGTAAATCTCGATTTGGCCCCGTCACTTCAATTTCCGCAGCGGCAACACCTCTTGTGCCGACCGAAATAGAGGGGCAATCGTTGGCAACCATTGACGTATCTGAAATTAAAACCACATCGGCTTTCAATTTTTCAATGTTTTCACGTATAAAGGGGAGTAGATTAGGTGAGCCAATTTCTTCTTCTCCTTCAATGAGAAATTTCACATTGCAGGGCAGGGAGTTGGTTTGCATCATGGTTTCAAAGGCTTTTAGGTGTGAAAACATTTGTCCTTTGTCGTCACAAGCTCCACGGGCATAGATTTTTTCATCTCGAATGGTTGGCTCAAAAGGTGGAGTAATCCACAAATCCAATGGGTCGGGCGGCTGCACATCGTAGTGTCCATAGACCAAAATGGTTGGTAAAGATGGGTCTATGATTTTTTCGCCATACACGATTGGATTACCTTGGTTTTCAAATATTTCTACTTCCTCTGCTCCTGCTTCCTTCAATTTTTCAGCAATGAACTCCCCTGCTTGGTGGACGGCTGTTTTGTAATTGCTGTCGGTACTGACCGATGGAATACGCAATAAATCAAATAGTTCGTCTAAAAATCGCTGTTTATTGGCTTTAATGTATTGAGATTGTTGCATTTGTTTTTGTTGTTGCTTTGAAAAATCTTGTTTATTTTGCTGTATTCTTTTTTGCCGATTCAAAATTTATTTCATCTGGAAATTGACAGGCTGCAAAACGCAAATATAGGGTTTTGTACGGTTTCAAATGCTCCCAAAATTGGAAATTATCGAGATTGTCTGCTACAATGAAATCCTACAAATAGAAATTTCTTGTTAAAATGCCTATATTGAAGTAACGAAACACAAGTCATATAAAAATGATTCGACGCATTTGGAATATATTTGCCTATGCCGCAACGCTTTTTGCAGCCATCGAAATACCGCTTTGGTTGGTACATGGTTTTCACAGTTTTGAAGCCATCCAAATCATTTCTTCCATTTTACCTTTCGTCTTTGCGATAGAAGTAGCATTGCAGTTGCAGAATCCGATAGACAAAAAAGCGTATCAAAAGGCAGATAAAAGAACCCGTTTGAGGCGGTATATCCGAAAATGGTTATTGATTGATGTATTGTCCATCATTCCATTCGATTGGTTGTCAGACTTTTTTGCAGGAAGTTCGTGGGAAACCGTTTTCAAAATATTGGCATTGACCAGAGTTTTGCGGGTATTTCACTTTATACCCCTGATGCAGCAGTGGAGCTACCATCCCGACATTCCGCCCTATTTGTCCCGCATTGTGTTTTCCTTGTTTTGGCTCACCATTGCAGCCCATTGGATTGCCTGTGGCTGGATGGGAATGGGCATGACAAATCCCGATTTGCCACTTCTCGACAATTATGTTCGTGCTGCCTATTGGTGCATCACTACTCTGACGACCATTGGTTATGGCGACATTACCCCTCAAACGAATGGGCAGATGCTTTTCACTATTTTGGTGCAACTCATTGGGGCAGGTATGTATGGTTACATCATTGGTAATTTGGCGAGTCTGTTGACGAATGTGGATGTGGCAAGAGCGCAATACGAAGAAAAGGTGGAGCAAATCAATGCTTTTATGCGTTACCGAAATTTTCCGAGTGACCTCAAAACTAGAGTAAACGATTACTATGATTATTTGTGGTTACAGCGACGAGGAACAGATGAAGCAGAAATTTTGGAGGAATTGCCGCCCAGTCTTCGAGGACAAATTGCGCTACATTTGAATAAAGAATTGATTGAGAAAGTTCCCTTTTTCAAAGATGCCAGCCCTGACTTGATTCGATATGTATCCATACACCTAAAACCCGCTTTTTTTCTGCCAGGCGACTATGTGGTGTGCGAAGGAGATATTGGAGAGGAAATGTATTTTATCGGCAAAGGAACGGTCGAAGTCGTGTCGAAAGACGGGCAACAAGTGTATGCTACTCTGCAAAGCGGTCATTACTTTGGTGAAATTGCGCTGCTGCACAGTACGCCCCGAACAGCAAGTGTGCGGACGGTTGATTACTGCGATTTGTACTATTTGGACAAAGGAACTTTTGAAGACACCTTGAAGCGGTTTCCCAATTTTGCAGAACACATAGCCGAGATTGCAAAGAGAAGGAAGGAACGGCATTAAGAATTGAAAATAAAAGGATTACATCAGCAATTTTTTTCCTCGTTCTATCATTTGGATTTCCACTTTTTCGGCCTGCAATTCCTTGCTCAATAAGTCCACTCCTGCTTCAATGTCCAACTCACCACAAGTGAAAATATCCACTGCCGCATATGCAAATTCGGGCCAAGTGTGGATTGTGAGGTGACTTTCCATAATAATCACCACGCCCGAAACACCGAGAGGCGAAAAGTGGTGAAAAGTGCTTTCGACAATCGTTGCGCCCATCACTAAAGCAGCCGCTTCAAGGATGCGCTGAATGTCAGCAGGTTCGCTCAACAATTCGGTAGGGCAGCCGTAAAGTTCCAAAATGATATGTTTTCCAAGAGCCTTCAATGTTCTTTTTTCTGCCATTTTCTCCAATCTTCTAAAAAATAGTGCATCAATACCGCATCGTCCATTCTATTCACTGCTAGGTTGTGCGGATTCGCAATGTCTTTTTCAAAATAAAACATTTTTTGCACTTGCAAGCTATCCAAATATTTAGATGATATTTTCGCTTCAAAAACATCGGGCTGCAATTCGATGTCGCTCGCTATCACAAAACCCCAATCTCCAAACGAAGGCACATAAGCATGATAAGGATAAACATACTTGAAGCCACTGGCTTTCAGGGTTTCGTAAATGCACCAAAAGGCTTTGTGGGTGTGAAAAGGCCCTGTGGCTTGGGTCGCAAAAATGCCGTTTTCGCTCAACTTACTTTGTATCAATTTGTAGAAAATGGTGCTGTACAGTCTTGATAGGGATTCATTGGAGGGATCGGGCAAGTCCGACAATATGACATCAAATTTTTCGTCTGTGAACTGCAAAAACTGCATGGCATCTTCTGTAATCGGTTCTACTTTGGCGTTGGAAATCGAACCTTGATTCAAAGTCCGAATGTAGTTATTTTCTTTTGCCAACTTAAAAACCTCGCCATCCAAATCCACAATTTTGACCGATTCCACTTCTTCAAACTTCAATACTTCTCGTGCCAACAAACCTTCTCCCCCTCCCAAAATCAAGACCTTTTTCTTGTTGGGCGCAACATTCAAAGGCAACAAACCCAATGCCTCATGGTAGCGGTATTCATCCAAAGACGAAAACTGAATGATGTGGTTGATGTACAATTGCAGATCTTCTTTATTTTTGGTCAAAACAAGGTGTTGATAAGCAGTTTGTTTGGAATAAATGAGTTGGCTGGTGTAAAAATCATCTTCCCAGTGCTTCAACAATTTACCTGCAAAAATACCCATCACAACAAACAAGACCACAACTGCAAAAGCCGCCAATTGAAGTCCCATTTTGCGTTTGACCGACAATTCTTGGGTGAAAAAACGGTAAATGAACAAACCCAACAACACATTCACCAAACCAAAAAGCAGTGACGTGCGAAAAATACCTACAAAGGGCAATAGCAAAAACGGAAACAAGAGGGTAGCCAACAATGCTCCAATATAATCCAAACTCAACACATAGGCTAAGTTGGACTTCAAAGGGTAATAGGTCTTCAAGATACGCACCAATAGTGGCACCTCAAAACCCGTCAAAACGCCAATAACCGCCGTCAAACTCAACATAATGAACTGGTACTCAAAAGTCGAAACCTGTCCAAATACAAAATACAACACAGGCACACTGACCCCACCTGCCAAACCCAACAGCACTTCAATTTTCACAAACCAATCCAATAGTTTGTCGTCCAAAAACTGCGATAAATAAGCTCCCAAACCCATTGCAGCCATATAGACTCCTATGGTCAGTGAAAACTGCGTAACACTATCACCCAAAAAATAGGAAGAAGTGGTGCTAATCAACAGTTCATAAATCAATGAACACAAACCTGCAATGAAAACCGTTAAGAAAAATACGAGCCGTTCTTTTGAACTTGCTTCTTTTAGCATAGAAAAACATTTTTTATTGAAGTACCCTAAAAATCACTGCACAATGATACCCATTTTTTCTAAATTTGCTCAATACACTTCTCTAAAATCCAAAATATACCCAATTCATGCAATTTAATCCATAAAAATCTCAACAAAATACTATATTTGTAAGGCTTAAAAGCTATTTTACACACTTAAATTTTGGTATATGAAACAATCAATGAAAAGACCTACTTATCGGCTTTCCTTTCTTACAGCAATTGTTTTCTTTCTACTTTCCGCTTGCGGAGGAGGCACAGAAACGGTGACGGAAGAAGTCGTATTGCCAACGGAGGGTTTGATAACGGTATTGCAGGAAGTCGAAAAAGACTTGTTCAAAATTGAAGACGAACAAACGATTCCCGATACTTCTCAAAGTCTTGTTATTGCGAAATACATGGACGCAACAGTCGATACTTTTACCCTTGCAGAAGTGCGCTTGATGTCGCAACGACAAGTCGGAGGCAGACAAGGCGGCATTGCCACAGCCGCTTCTTATGGCTTGATGGGCTACTTCATGGGTCGCTCAATGGCGTACAGACCCAGACCTACTGCCTACACCGACCCAAAGGCACATCAACGTGTGACCCAACAAGCAGGAAACAAAATACAGCAAACTGCGGCACGCACTACCCGAACCCGTCCATCTGGCGGCAAATCTGGATTTGGTGGTGGTCGCTCAACTCGTTCATCTGGTGGATAATAGATTAATTGCAGTTCCCCCACTACCCCGTCACGAACTTCGCAAAGAAGGATTGGAGTGGTTTGTGGCAGACGAAAACGAAGGGTATTTGTGCGATGATTTTGTGCAGATTACCCGTGCCGAACTCGACAATTTTCGTGCAGCTTCCGCTGAGCTTTTTGGTTTGGCAATGGAAGCCGCACAGCGAATTGTGGACCGAAAAGCATGGGAAGATGCGGGGATTCCCGAAAATGCGGTTTCCTTGATTGCTTATTCGCTTCAACACGAAAAAGACAACTACCTCGTAGGACGCTTTGATTTTGCAGGAGGCATAGACCGCACTCCTCTCAAAATGCTGGAAATCAATGCCGATACTTGTTCGCTGATGCCCGAAACGGCTTTCATTCAAGAGTTGTATTGGGAATTGGAAAGTAAGCAATTGAAGTACCGCCCCTTCAATTTGCTCCTTCACGGATTGACCCAAAAACTCAAGAAATTGTTGCAGCAAAATCCCGACAAGGCCGCCAATTTGCTTGTGACTACTTTTGGCTACGAAGAGGATGTTTTGAACATGCGGGTAATTGAAGAGGCGGCTCGTGCGGCGGGTTTTACACAGGTGAAACACAGCACATTGGAGGAGGTGATTTTTTCAGCAGAGGAGGGCATTTTTATGCAAGCCAAAACGGGTGAATATACTCGCTACGACTTTTGGTACAAGTTTACGCCGTGGGACATCATTGCGTATGACGAGCCTGAATTGTGGGATATTTTGGAGCAAATCATCCGCAACCGTTTGTGTGTGGTGATGAATCCTGCCTTTTCGATGTTGCTGCAATCGAAGGCCATCATGAAGTTTATGTACGACATTGCTCCAAGACATGCACATCTTTTGAAGACGACCTTCAAAGCAGACGATTTCTACCACTACAAATATGTCCGCAAACCGATTTTTGGCAGAATGGGTGAAAATATCTCATTCTTCAATGGTGCCAAAAAAGCGGTCTATAAAACGAAAGGTGATTTTGGCGACCAAGAAACAGTTTTCCAAGAACTTGCTGACTTCAATGAGGACATTGAAGAATATCGCTATCAACCCAGCATTTATTGGACAGGTGAGGCTTGTGCTTTGTGTTTTCGGCGACAGGATGATTTGATTATTGATGATGATGCGGAGTTTGTGGGGCATATTATTTCGACTGAGTAGGCGGTTTTTAAATAAACATATTGTGTTTTGTTGCTATTGTTAGGTAATATCTCAATCGGTTTCGCAGCCATTCATCCATCTTTTTTCAGCTTGCTAACAGTTAGAGTCGTCACACCCGTCTGTAAGAGTCTTTCACTCTCTGGACATTTTGCTTTCACTTCACAAAATGAAACGATTAAGTACCTAATCAAAATTATTGGTACATTTCAAAAATCACAAAATGTTTATTATTAATCCCTTGTGAAGATTTTAATATCCTTTTAAATCTGGTTAGGTACTTATTTAGGCTTAAAGAATGGACGAAAAATAATATTGAAAAATAATACATTAAGAAGGAGTTAAATCGATTTTGTGATAAAGCACCGACCTTTCTTATTGCTTATGACCACCCAAATGCTGTGCGAACTTCCAATTCGGTTGATAGACCAATGAAGCGATTGAATAAAGTTTTTAGAAATATGCAGTACTTTCATGGGCATTTCCATCAAGCTAATCGTTTTGTAAGGGCATGGGCTTTAATTTACAATTTTGCACCCTACAACAAAAAAACTCGAAAAATAAGACAGCTTATCAGTCTTGCTCACAAAGTCAACCAATTTTATTGCCATGAGAACTGGTTGCAAAATTTGCTCGTCTCTGGTTCTTTAAACGGTGGAAATAATAGGATTAGGTCTATTCCACAGAATTAGTTAGAATCAGAAAAAGAAACCTGAGCATAATCGAGTAGACGGGTGACGGGTGAATAACCGCCACTGCGCCTCTCACACCACCGTACGTACGGGTCTCGTATACGGTGCGGCCTAATCCGATGGTAGTAGTCCAATAGACTTTCATATCCACTGCTTTCCAGACGTTTGAGAGTGATAGTCGTTCCAAGTATCGGACTTTGGGCAATACGCCATCCCTCCATTATAGAATCAACACCTGTGTTTTAAATCGTTGGCAAAACTAATCTAAAACTTTTGAGCCATTTTAATTAATTTTGCGCTTCAAAATGATAAAGAACACAAAATGAGTCAAAAAGTTAGAACACGGTATGCGCCGAGTCCTACGGGATTTCAACACATTGGAGGCATACGCACAGCCCTTTATTGCTATCTTTTTACCCGCAAAATGGGCGGTAGTTTTATTTTGCGGATTGAAGACACCGACCAAACGAGGTATGTTCCTGGTGCAGAGGAATACATTGTGGAATCTTTGAAATGGTGTGGCATTGAATGTGATGAAGCTACACACGTTGGCGGAGAATATGGCCCTTACAGACAATCTGAGCGAAAGGAAATGTATGGTGTATATGCACAGCAAATGCTCGAAAGTGGTCATGCTTATTATGCCTTTGATACTCCTGAAGAATTGACCGCCAAACGTTTGGAATATGAAGCACAAAAGCAAGTATTCAAGTATGATCCTACTACTCGAATGGGTATGCGAAATTCTATTGCTTTGGGAAAGGCAGAAACAGAAGCTCTATTGGCAGTCAATACACCTTGCGTCATTCGCTTGAAAATTCCTGCTGACGAAGAGGTAGTTGTCCATGATTTGGTGCGTGGTGTGGTAAGGGTAAACAGCAATGAGGTTGACGACAAAATCCTATTGAAAGGAGATGGAATGCCAACTTATCACTTGGCTAATGTAGTAGATGACCATTTGATGGAAATCACACACGTTATTCGTGGTGAGGAATGGCTGCCCTCTACCCCCCTCCATGTATTGTTGTACCGTGCTTTGGGGTGGGAAGATACCATGCCACAATTCGCTCACCTTCCGTTGATTTTGAAGCCAACAGGCAAAGGAAAACTAAGCAAACGAGATGGTGACAAAATGGGTTTTCCTGTTTTTCCTTTGGCTTGGCAACATCCTACCGAGGATGAATCTTCAACGGGCTATCGTGAAATTGGGTTTTTCCCCGAAGCTTTTGTCAATTTATTGGCGTTTTTGGGATGGAATCCTGGAACAACCCAAGAGATTTTTTCGATGGACGAGCTTATTGAAGCTTTTAGCATTGACCGCATTGGCAAATCAGGTGCTCGTTTTGACTGGGACAAAGCACAGTGGTTCAACCAACAATACATCAAAGCTGCGTCTGGCGAACAATTGGCAGAAGCAGCATTGCAGTTTGCTCCCAATGCTTATAAAAATGTGGACAAAACATTTTTAGCGGCGGCTTGTGAAATGATGAAGGAGAGAATGACTTTTACCACCGATATATGGGAAACTGGTTATTTCTTCTTTGAATCACCCAAGGAATACGATGCAAAAGTGGTTCGCACCAAATGGAAAGCTGAGAGGATTCCCTTGTTTCACCAACTCAAAGACCAATTTGCTGCTTTAAATGATTTTTCTACTGCAAATATAGAAGCAACAGTCAAAGCGTTTATGGCAGAACATGGACTGGGTTTTGGAGATGTTTTGCAGGTATTTCGGGTGATGTTGGCTGGCACAAAATCTGGTCCTCCAATTTTTGAGATGGCAGAACTACTTGGCAAGACAGAAGTCGTGAGGAGGATGGAAGAAAGTGCGAAGATATTTGGTGAGATGACGGCGGCTTAGTAAAACTATTAGGCTCTTGATTTCCAATCTTTAGGATTTCGTTTGGTATGAAATACTGCTAAAACAAATACTTCTAAATCAGAGGGGGAAAAGATTATTGTATAAGGAAATTTAGTAAAAACAGCTTGTCTATAGCCATTTTCAACTTCTCCAAATTGAAAAGGATTTTCAACAATTTTACTTCTAAGTTTACGATATTCTGTAAAAAATTGAGCAGCTAATCTTTTACCTCCTTTTTGATTGTACCATGCAATTGCTTCATCTAAGTCGACAAACGCTTTCCTGTGTAACTTATATTTGAAGTCCATATTTCGCTATTAGTTTTTCCTCACCTTCGTTGCCTTCAATAAAAGCAGATAGATTTTTTGTAATATCTTCCATCCTGATGGCAATTTCTAACTTTTGAGATTCACTTAATGCAAAATTTGAATCCTCTCCTTTTTCTATTTCCTTCAATGCCTCTATAATAAATTGAGCAAAATCCAATAATTCAGATTTCCTCAGTTTTGAAGCCTCTAATTTTAATATTTCTAAAGTCATGACACTTGATCAATTGATGATTCTAATAATAACCCAATCTGCAAGGAATATGTTCTATTCGAGAGGCAAGACTTCAATAAAGAAACCCCTTTTTGCAGAAGCAAAAAGGGGTACTTACGTAGGAAATATACAAGCTATTTGTCAGAGAATTATATTATTGGCACTTATCATCTTTCGTTTTTCATCTTTTGTGCTCTCATTTTGTTTTTTACATTCCAAAGATAAAGATTACCCGACCACCGAGGCAGTCGGGTGAATCACTATGACTTATTTTTTAACACAATAAACTATTCTATTTTTAGCATTTTTTGAACCGTTTTACAACCTTCTTTGGTTTCCAAAATGGAATAATAAACTCCTTTATTCCAATCACCTGTTTTCAAACGGTATTCATGCTTGCCTTTTTCTTGTTTTTCATTGTTTATCAACCTATTCACTTCCTGTCCTTTTGTATCGTAAATGGTGAAGACAACTGTTGCATCGTATTGCAATTCAAATGAGAGTTGAAGCTCATCTCTGAAAGGATTTGGATGTGTTGAGTCTATTTGACACCCTTCTTTCTCTATCAAAGGAAGAGTTGTTTTATTACTTTTCATTTTTGTAGCCTTGTTACATTCTCGCACTGCGTTTGCACAAGCTTCGCAGTTAAAAGGCATTGCAGTTTTATCATCATTAATGTATTCGCAACAATCACTTTTATTACACAATACCTCACAATCGCACTGTTTTGTAGTCGGTGGAGTAATCACTACTATTTCATTGGTCACAAAGTCACAGCAATCGACATTACCACACAATTGAGTGCAATCACAATTTTCAAAACCATTCTTTGCTTCACACTCTTTAAATTTTTGATAACAATTGTGACACATACCTTCAATGTCTTCCAAATTATCAACAACTACCTGAATAATCGCAAAACTCACACTAATAGAACCACTTTCACAGTATGTTGTAACTTCAATCTCATAAGTCCCTCCTTGAATATTGGAGATCGTGATTGAATTATTATTCGAGGTTACCGTTTCAGAATCTGAGGTTTCTATATTTTCATATTCCACTTCATACGAAGTTCCATTCTGTACTGCATCCCAACTTACATTTATCGAGTTAAAAGCAGTTGTTTCAATATATACATTATTGGGTGAACTACATGGTTGAGCAAACGTTATGCTTGTAGTAACTATCAACAAAGAAATAAGAACCCAAGCCTTAGTTATAAAATTCATTAAATTTGGTTTAACTTTATCTAAAGTTATACACGCTTCACAAATATAAGCTATCCAATTTTTCATATCAATTACCATTTTTTTGTGTTGTCGAAATCTATTTAACCATTTTAAAAAAGTCATTTTTCACAAACAATTGAAAATCAAATATCAGCAGACAAAAATCATACTACATTTGCTAAATTTGTCCAGTTGAATCTCATTATTTCAAACACCCAAGGATGTCTAATTTCAAACTATTTGACATATTAACCATTTTTTCGGATAGTCAGCTTTTCCAATTTGGCAAATTTATTCGCTCGCCTTATTTCAATCAAAATCAAACACTTATTGATTTATTTGAATATCTGAGTGGTTTCCACCCAAATTATGATAGTAAACTGCTGACTCCTGAAAAACTATGGTCTTACCTATTTCCTAACCGTCTTTTTGATGATTCAGAAATTCGTCGAATCCGCTCTAGTCTTCTGAAAAAGATAGAAAAGTTTATAGCTATTTCTAAGTTAGAAGAACAAAAAGTACTTATGCAGCGAGAAGTGTTAGATTTTTATGCTGACCATTTATTAAAAAAACACGCTAAATCTACCTTAGAAACTGCTCAAAAAATGATAGATGTACTTCCTCATAGAAATCATGATTATTATTACAATCAGTATATCGTTAATTATGCAGCTACATCTTATCTTAGTTTAGAGGATTACCGATCCAAAAAATTTCACGATCTTTTAGGTGATTACATTAGAATTACTTCCTACAATCTTGATATTTCTTTTATACTCAGAAAATTAGAATTAGCTTGTCATATTGCAACACATCGTCATATTTTTGGAGTCACCAAGATGAATAATACCATTTTTGATGATGTAATTGCTTTTCTTGACTACCAAAAAAGCTTTTTAGATATTCCAAGTGTGGCAATTTATTACTATGCCCTACTCATGTTCATTAATATCAATGAAGAAATTTCTTATCAAAAATTCAGACAAGTCTTCGACAAAAATATCGAAAAAATCAGTCGTTCTGAGGCAATAATGTTGTATAACCTTGCTAAAAACTACTGTATTGTCAAGAGCAATGCAGGCGCACCCAAGTATTACGAGGAATTATTGAGTTTATACAATATGGGGATTGATTCTGGATTACTTTATGAAAAGAATTACCTCAAAAGCGCAGATTTCAAAAACATAGTTACACTTGGCGCTCGCTTGGGAAAATTTGAGTGGGTCGAACAATTTATCCAATCCAATCAAGAAAAACTAGAGGAAGGTGGTGATGGCGATGTTTTTAAATACTGTACCGCCTATCTCTATTTTTGTAAGAATGAATATGATAAGGCAAAAATCATTTTACGAGAATCCTCTTTCAAGGACATTTTCTTCAAAGTAGATGTACGCAAATTGCTGCTAAAAATAGCCTATAATGAAGGAGAAGTTGCAGTGAGAGACGATTTAATCAATGCACTGAGGCGTTTCATCAGTTCCAAAAAAGGACTCATTTCAGAAAATCACTTAGAAGCCAATCGAAATTTCTTGAACATCCTAAGCGATTTATGCAAAATTGAAGAAAAAGTAAAATTTAAAGCTAAATCTCCTATGAGCATTCTCAAGAGCATTTTGAAGAAAATAAATGATGCCAAAATGCTGTCAGAAAAAACTTGGCTTCTCGATCAAGTGGAATATCAAAAGAAAAAATACAACGTTACCCTTTGATCCGTCTATTGTCGTTGTTTATAAGCTCAGCGAATATTTTGGTTATTTGATAACAAAAAAGACCCCAAACCTTCTAAGAAAGTTTGGGGTCTTTTTTTGTATTTCATTCAGTTGCAAGTACCTTCAATAGAAGCTATTGTTGGCACTTTGACTTAAGATTATTCTTTGACCAATCTTTGAGTTGCAACTTCTGTTCCATTGTTCAATGAAATCATGTAGATACCTGCTGGGTAAGCTGAAACGTCAATAGTTTGATTGTTAATACCAGTTGTAGGATTAACAGTTGCTTTCAACATCACGCGACCAGTTAAGTCATAAACACTTAATTCAACGCTGTTGCTGTTAGTTGCACTGAAAGTAACTTCAATGTAATCAACCGCAGGAACAGGACGAACATTGGTGATAGTGAACGAACCTTCACCACGAGTCAAACTAATTACTTGTGTAGCATCATTTTGACCGTCAAAGTCAAATTGAGTGATACGGTAGTAGTTTGTACCAGCAGAAGCAGAACGATCCAAGTAGCTATAGCTTGTAGGAGTCACTGACTCACCTTTAGCATTTACAGTAGCAATCACTTCAAAGTTTTTGCCATCCAAAGAACGCTCAACAGCGAAGTATTCGTTGTTAGTTTCAGAAGCAGTCACCCATTGAAGGAAGTTACCAGTTGTTTGAACTTCACCCTCGAAGCTCAACCATTCTACTGCATCTTCTTTCTGACAAATTACAGGAGCAGAAGTAAGACTACCAGAAGCACATCCACCAATTTCAGTAACATTGATAGTATAAACATCACCATCTGCTACGCCACTGAAAGAACCACCACCTGCACCAACTGTACCTTCAAAAGTACCACCAGTCACTGCAAAACTTGCTCCAGGAGTACCACCAGAAATAGTGAAAGTAACTGTAACTGTTTCTGTGTTTTGGTCACAATCTTCTTGTGCAGTAATAGTAAGGTCAGCACCATCAGCAAAAGTAACAGCTAAAGTAGAAGAACTAACAGTACACTCATCTCCAAAGAAATCAATAGAACCATTAAAGTTTCCATCTACACCAACATAAGCAGTTACATAGTAAGTACCTACTCCGCCAGCATCAGCTCTTGAAAATACACCTGTTGTATTAGAAGTCAAAACACTTCCAAGTGGGTTAGCTTGGTCAGAATGTAAAATATAAACAATAACAGAACCGTCTGTAACTACAGAACCAGATGCCGTTACACTTACATTAGCTGTACCACAAGCAGTTGAACTACCAGCAGAAGTTTCAACCACAGAACCGCCTTCATTACCACACTTGCTACAAACAAGGATACCGACAGCAATAGCAGAACCACAGTCATCATTACCAGCAACATCAATATTGTATTCTTCATTTTCGCCAACAACGAAGCTAAAGCTATTTCCTTCAACCATTTCAGAATATGTACCTGTAACAGTGTAAGGAGCAGAGCCACCGATAATGGTTACGTTTACTGTACCACCTTCGTCGTTAGCAGCACAAACTTCAGTAATGTCAAGGAAAATAGGACAATCAACTACTACAAGCTCACAAGGAGCATCTCCAGATACTACCGCAGTTTCATTTGTATCAGTATCTGTCACAGTGAAAGAGTAAGCAGTACCACATGCAATTGCATCACTTGTGAAAGTACCATTTGCATCAATCGTACCACCAGTAGCAGAGTAGTTTCCAGAACCACCACTAACACTGAAAGAAACTGTGTAAGTTTCATCACCAGCAGAAGTTGTAGCAGCAGAAGTCGCTAACGGATCACATTCTTCTCTTGTGATTGCAATAGGGTCAGTCAATTCATAACAAGCATCTTCTCCTAAGCCAGTAAGAATATCTATTACATTTTCACCTTGTACGAAAATGTCTGTAAATCCTTCACCTTCCCAAGTAATACCCCAAACATTGCATACACCAACACCAGCACCATCGAAGTTTTGTGTAAGAGAAGTAGTTCCCACTACACCTGGACTAAGAATAGTACCATCTGCATCTGTAATCAAGTAACCATAGTTACCCATTCCTGCATAAGAGGAAGTAAAGTTTGCGATATCATCTTCTCCATCTCCAACACAAAAAGTAGTAGGATCGTCTGTGCTAATTGTACCAGCATCACCTTCTGCAATGCCACATTCAACAACTGAACATGCAGGATCATCTGCATCTAAAAAGATAACATGAACAGGCTGAGAAAATGGAGCACATTCATATACAGTAGGAATCTCACCGTTAAAATCTTCAAATAATGTGATAGTTACCCAAAAATCATCTGCTACGCCATCGCCAACAAATGTAAGTGGGTCAGGATCAGTTACAAGGAAACCAAGGAATGTACTGTCAGGACCTGCCAATGGATTTCCATCAATAGGCTCAATAGTTGTGAAAAGGTAAGCAGGTACAGGATTGTCTCCAATGAAACCACCATAGTTGATCGTAGCATCATTTGGTGCAATGAAGAATACATCACCTTCACAAAGTGTTACTTCAAGAGGCGTATCTTCCAGCAAATCAACATTTGCTTCTGCACAGAAATCACCACAATCACCTTCTCCATCTGCAATAAAGCAAATTTGGATAGATTCAGTACCGACTGCTTGACAGTCAAATGCCAAGAAAGCAGAACCCGTTCCAGCGATATTAGCGGTAGAAGTAGGAGTTATCCACAAACAAGGAAGACCGAAATTAAATGGGTCTGTACCGTCTGTTTGTCCATTGAAAGCAAAGTCAATAGGCACAAAACCTAAGAAACTTGGGTCAAAACGAGGATGCCCGCCCATAGGATCTTCAGCAGTCATTTGCCAAGAAGTGCCATACTCCAACCCAAGTCCAAGTGTTACACCGCCAAAGTTCAAAGTACCTTCGTTGATAGCTATTTCTGCTGATTCGTTAGAACAGAGATTAATCGCTGTTTCTTGACCTTCTGCCAATTCGATATTAGCATCACATACCCAGTCAGTCACAACAATACAGAATTGTCCAGCAGAACCTAAGTAACCATCAATCATGATGTGGTAAGTAACTCCCATTTCAGTTGGGATAATTGCACCAGCAGGGTAAACACCATTCAAGTCGTATTCAGGAACATGAATATTGTCTTCATCAAATGTTACCAACTCAAGCGCGCCACATTCACCTGTGTAAACAGCAATTTGGCTATCACCATCAGTAATGTAATCACCACCGGGGATATTGAAACCAGAACATGCTGCACTTGTGTAAATAAAGTAAGTATTTCCGTCACCCGTTAAGGTGTACCACGTAGTGTTCTCCAGTGCAGCACCATCAGGAAATCCTGGATTTACAGGATCAGATGCCTCAGAAGTAGCATCTGTGTTGTCATACGGTCCATATGTCAAAGGAAAACCAGGTACAGCAGCAATTGTAATTGCGCCAGAACACTCATTGTTTGCAGGTTGAGCAAAAACACTATTGCTCCAACAAACTGTAAGAATAAGAAGAATAAGGGTCAATAAATTTTTCTTCATAATGTGCTATTTTATTTAAAAGTTTAATTGGAATTTAAAATATTTTTTTCGGAATTAAAGCATTTGGGTAAAGTTAGTTATTTACCACCAAGATTTAAAAAAAGACGAGCCAAAAATATTAAAATTTGATCAATAAACTAAACCAAATGACTTTTTTTACTTTTCCACAACATATAAAATAAGTTAATTGCCTCAATTGAAGCACCTTATCTTTACAAAATTGTTTCCTGAGTTTCATATACTTCTATTGGCGGACAACTGCACACCAAGTTTCTATCGCCATAAGAGTTGCTAATTCTTGCTGTTTTCACCCAAAACTTGTGTTGATGCAAATAAGGCAAGGGGTAAGCAGCTTTTTGACGACTGTAAGGATGTGACCAATCGTTCGCAGTCAATTCTTGCAAAGTATGTGGTGCGTTTTTCAACACATTGTCATTTTCATCTGCTGTTCCCAAAACCACTTCTTCCATTTCTTGCCGAATAGCAATCATGGCTTCACAAAACCTATCCAACTCTTCTTTTGCCTCACTTTCAGTCGGTTCTATCATCATTGTACCCACCACAGGAAATGAAATAGTCGGTGCATGAAAGCCATAATCCATCAATCGCTTGGCTATATCATCCACTTCAATACCATGAGTTCGTTTGAAAGGTCGCATATCCAATATCAGTTCATGCGCTACCCTTCCTTGTTCTCCAACATATAATACATCGTAATATTTTGCTAAACGCTGTTTGATATAATTGGCATTTAAAATTGCATACTTTGTAGCCTGAACGACACCTTCCATACCCAGTAATTTGATATAGGCATAGGAAATCAACAAAATACTGGCACTGCTCCAAGGTGCAGAAGCAATCGCAGAAATTCCCTTTGCAGCACTTTTAGGTTTGAAAGGATGAGCAGGTAAAAATTCTTTCAGATGCCCCGCAACACAGATAGGCCCCATTCCAGGACCACCTCCACCATGCGGGATGCTAAAGGTCTTGTGCAAATTGAGGTGACAAACATCCGCTCCAATCATTGCAGGATTGGTCAATCCTACCTGAGCATTCATATTCGCTCCATCCATATATACTTGACCACCATGCTCGTGAATCGTTTTACAAATTTCTTGAATGGCAGTCTCAAACACTCCATGTGTTGAAGGATATGTTACCAACAATGCCGATAAATTTTCGTTGTATTTTTCAGCTTTAGCCTTCAAATCTGCCACATCAATATTTCCATTGACATCACACTTCACGATAACTACCTCCATACCTGCCATGACCGCACTTGCAGGATTGGTTCCATGAGCCGAAGAAGGAATCAATGCAATGTTTCGATGTGCTTCTCCCCTATCTTGGTGATACGCCCGAATCACCATCAAACCCGCATATTCGCCTTGTGCGCCAGAGTTGGGTTGAAGTGAACAAGCAGCAAAACCTGTAATGATGGATAAATCACGCTCCAGTTCTTCAAAAATTTGCTGATAACCAGCAGCTTGATCTATTGGTACGAAAGGGTGTAACTGCGAAAACTCAGGAAAACTGACAGGCATCAGTTGTACCGCAGCGTTCAGTTTCATCGTACACGAACCCAAAGGAATCATGGAATGGGTCAGGGACAAATCTTTGTTTTCGAGGCTTTTGATGTAACGCATCAATTTGCTCTCTGATTGGTGCATTTTGAAGATAGGGTGGGTCAAAAATGCACTTTGTCTTTGTAGTGTATCGGGAATTTTTGAAGATGTTGTATCGTATTTTTGACCATTTTCAGAAAAAGCAATATCGTTGGCTTCTGCAAAAACACGCACAATGCGCTGCACATCTTCCATGCTGCACGTTTCATCTAACGAAATGCCTATCAAATCACCAGATTCGTCTAAATAGTGAAAATTGATTTCCTCCAACTCTGTCACCCTCCTCACCCGTAAACCAGAAGTAGAAGGATGGTTTCGGAGGTCTATCAATAAGGTATCAAAATAGTATTCGTTTAGTTGTTTGTAGCCGAGTTGCTGCAATTTGGCATCCAACAAACAAGTGAGTTGGTGTATTTTCCCTGCAATACTTTTCAGTCCATACTCACCATGATATACCGCATACATTCCAGCCATAATCGCCAACAATGCTTGAGCAGTACAAATATTAGAGGTTGCTTTATCTCGTTTGATGTGTTGTTCACGGGTCTGCAACGCCATTCGGTAAGCAGGATTGCCATTGTTGTCGACCGAAACACCAATAATCCGCCCAGGAAGTTGTCGAGCATGTTCTTCTTTTGTAGCAAAATAGGCTGCATGAGGACCACCATAACCCATCGGCACACCAAATCGCTGTGTATTGCCGACTACCACATCTGCGCCCCATTCTCCAGGAGGCGACAGCAAACACAAACTCAACAAATCAGCCGCTACGAGAACCATTGCATCCACCGCTTTTGCTTTGCCAACAATTGCAGCATAATCACAAACTGCTCCATTTTGTGTAGGATATTGCAGCAAACAAGCAAATACTTTGTCGTGAAATTCGTAGGTTTTGAAGTCGGCCACTACTACTTCAACCCTCAAAGGTTCTGCTCTTGTTTTTACTACTTCAATGGTAGTTTGCAGACAGCCTTCATCTACAAATACAACATTTGCAGCATCGCTCGCTTTCGCACGTTTGTTTTTGATGCGGTAAGCCATCAACATCGCCTCAGCAGCAGCCGTTCCTTCATCTAGCAGAGAAGCATTGGCAAGTTCCATGCCCGTCAAATCCGACACCATTGTTTGGAAATTCAACAAGGCTTCCAAGCGTCCTTGTGCAATTTCGGCTTGGTAAGGGGTGTATTGTGTGTACCAACCTGGATTTTCAAATATATTGCGCTGAATAGCAGGGGGAGTAACGGTTCCGTAGTAGCCCAACCCGATATAGGTTTTCCACTGTTTGTTCTTAGAGGCAATTGCACGAATTTGCTGCAAAAACTGATATTCGCTCAACGGTTCACCCAAATTCAAGGGTTCTTTTAGTCGGATACCATCGGGAATAGTTTCGCTTATCAACTGGTCAAGAGATTCTGTTTGAATGGCTTGAAGCATTTCTTTCACATCTTCATCATTGGGGCCAAGGTGTCGAAGGGCAAAACGATCAAATTGAGTCATAGGGGTATTCATTTTGGATGCTGCAAAGGTAAAGTTTTTCCTTTTATTTACCTTCTAAACTTCCAAAACGAATTTAGGTTCAAGTGAGTTTTGGTAAAACGAAATAGTTCACTTATTTTGATTGTGTTCTTTGAGAACCTGAACTACAAATTTTTCGGTGGAGTTGGTGAATTCTGCAATTTTTGCAGTTGACCAATTCGGAAACTCCTCTTTCAACTTTACAATGGTATTTCGTTTTTCAAGAAGTATTCCCTCTTTCTTTCCTTCCTTTTTCCCCTCTATTTTTCCCTCTATTTTTCCCTCTTCTTTGATTGCTTCAAAAGTTGTCATAGCTAAATCACTTATTTTGATTGTGTTCTTTTAGCACCCGAGCTACAAATTTTTCGGTGGAGTTGGTAAATTCTGCAATTTTTGCAGTTGACCAATTTGGAAACTCCTCTTTCAACTTTACAATGGTATTCCGTTTTTCAAGAAGTATTCCCTCTTTTTTTCCTTCCTTTTTTCCCTCTTCTTTGATTGCTTCAAAAGTTGTCATAGCCAAATCACTTATTTTTTTAGGTAAATTTTTATACAATTCACTAACAGTCTTGGGCTTTAGCTTCGTTGCATTACCTATATAAACAAACAATGCTTTGAGAAAGTTCTTCCCTCGTTCACTTTCGATGTAGTCTTCTGAATAAACAAATATTTTAGCAGAATTCGCTTGAAGATATTCCACATTCCAAATATACTTAAAAATAAGCAAGGTGTTAATTAGGAAACCAGCCTTCAATTGAAGCAGTGCTTCATCAGAATAATCACGCAAATCGCTTAGATGGTAATCAAAATTGGGTATATATTTTGTTAGCTCATTATTAGGCAATTTGAAGTACTCATTGAAAGGTTTGTAATGCCATTTTCGCTGTCCGTGATACAGGATAATAGGGATAGTAACCGTCAATGATTTTTTATCCTTCAAGTCATTTTCCCAAGCATTGACCAAGTATCGAAGCAACTGTAAGTGTGGATATTGTGGCACATAACTTTTATGTTCAAATAACAGACTGATACGAATCGCTTCGTTGCCTTTTGACTCGCAGTAGTAAACAATATCTGAAAAATGCTCACTCAGGACATCATCTACATAAGAACCATCAGAATGTTCTAAGGTCTTCAAATCCAGATTGCTGGAAATTTCTTTTGGAAGAAACTGCTGAATATAATCCTCCGCTACTTCCTTGATAGAAAAAGTGGATTTAAAGAATTTGTCATGTGGTTTTTCTACGGACATAATCAATCATTCACCTTATACGCAAACACATTGTTCGCAATCCCCCCTGCAATCAAAATATCATCTCCAATGCCAAACAAATCGGCAATTACAAAAGGTGTTCGGGCTTGAATTGGAAAGTCAGGGTGAATTTGACCATAGTTTTTGAGAAGGTAAATCTCATTTCCACTTTGACTAAATGCGCCAATACTTTTGGTGTCTTTACCCGTTAATTGCACAGTAAAAATATCAGACATCCGCACTTCATCCGAAAAATCGTAGTCAAACAGTTTTTCCTTGTTGTTGAACACATACACCTTGTTTTGAGTCAAAAATACATTCTCTTCTACTGAACTACCCAATACATTGGCGGTCAAAAAATCACTCGTTCGACTCAACTGAACAAAATCCTTGCTCCATTTCTTACCTTCCATATCAATAAAATGGGTGCGGTCGTCTGCCGTTGTCACAACAACCGTTGTACCTTCTTCGGTTATGTCAATTTCAGGCGCACTAATCGGGCGGCTTCCCAGACTGATTTTGTGTATCAATTCACCTTCAAAGTTAAGCATGTACACATTGCCATTCTCATTAACAGCCAAAATATAATCTTTCTCTGCTTCAATAAAATGCTGCAAAGGGAAAATAACCAATGCCAGATAATCCCTTGGATCCCAATGCGTCATAGGACGACCGCTGTACTCATAGCCATAGACCTTGTTGTTTCCACAAGGAATGAAAAAATGGTACTCTTTTTGGCGGTCAAATTTAGCCACACCCATTCCCGTATTAGCTGCGGTACTCAGGCGTTTGGGATATTCGTAAATGTCTTTACCCTCTCGATCCACCAAAAAAATCTCGCTTTTGGTATTGAACATGTATTGCAGTTCCCCATTGTTCAAAAAATCTACCTGATAAATTTCTCCCAAAATTTCTCGATCCAATGGCCGCTTCCACAAAATAGACCCTCTATCCGAAATCAGATACAAATTGTAGTTTTCATCTTGAACAATCACTTCTTTCCCCTTTGTCAAATGATTCGTCATCACTTGTGGAGTGATGATTGCAGGTGCTTCCAATTGCACATTCCAAATCAAAGTCGTTTGGTCAACAGCCTGTTTGTCGTAGCCAATGATGCCGTTTGTCGTCACTTTTCCGCCCGATTTATCCATTTGAACTGCCACAGGACCGAGTCGTTTGTAATAATTGTATTTGGTTTCCAACAATTTCGAGAAACTTTTAGAAGCATTGACACTCAGCAATTGTTTGAGGCGAAGCGGATGTAAATACACCACCATATTGCTGCTTTTGTCCAGTGTTTGCGAAAACTGAATGTACCCTTCTTCCCTATTCAAGGTCTGTTCGGCAATGTATTTTTGGACAAATACTTTCACCTGCTCCACATTTGGCGCAAAAACAGCATAGTTGTCAATGACCGAAAACCAAGCATCTTCAAAATGTTCTGCAATTCTATCACCAAAAAGGTGTGCTGCAATAGGTTTTGCATTTGCAGGTACGATACTATATCCTTGAAACAAAAATGGGGCTGCATTTTCACGAGGATTTCCTTCAAATAATTTGCTCATTTGACTGCGTGCCAACTCTTTATCTGTCACCTCAGCTACAATAAAGCTCTCCTTATGATGGTCTTCTCCCAAAGGTTCGGTAAAACCATAAGCCCATTCATTCCCCATCCAATCCAAAAAATATTGATTAAAGATAGACTTCATCTCACCACCTAATTTGCGGTTGAAGCTACTGAATTTATTCACCCGTTCATGGATCAAAAACGCCGTATTGAAGGGCAATACCACAGGCAAATCTGCTTTTGAAGCCGCTCCTTGTCCCGTCAATGCTGCAATCAATTCATGGTCATCGTTGAATTGTGTTTTACCATCCAAAATCATTTGCCTTTTCTGAAAATCAAAACCTACTTGCGACCACTTCAATAAGTCCTGCAACTGATCGAAAACAGAATTTTGGATAGTTTCCTTCAAAAAAACCGTTTCCAAAAAGGGGATATTTTGGTAATTGATGTGCATCAGTGCATCATGACTTGCATCGTTTTCCCCTGAAGGACGTGACAAGCCCCCCCAATACGTACTGTATTGACTCAAGGATTCTTCGACTAAAATGGGTTCAAAACTACATATAACAAGTTTGCCATCATTGGCAATGGTAAATTTTTGGTTAGAATTGGGAAGCTTTAAGTCATAAATCTGTGTGCCTCTAAAATTTCGCTGAGATGCCTTTACACCTTTCTGCTCCAAAGCTGCAATGAGTTTTTCCATACTTGTTCCCAAAGCAGAACGATGTAAGTAAAGTATGTAGTCATACTCATCTGCTCTGGAAAGATGCAAGGACGCAACCAATCGCTTTTCCATATCTGGTGTTTTATACAAAAACAAGGTATCCAACATCTTATAAGTTGATTCTATCTTACTCACCAGTTCGATATTTTGCATATCGAGCCAATAGTTCGTATCCATCAACTTCTTATGGGTTTGCTGAATATCATTTATTTCCAATACCATAATGGCACTTTGAGGAATGGCATCGAAATACATCTGCTTAGAACTAATAATCCCTAATTGCTTCAATAGAAACCATAAACCAACTATAACGATAAGTGCTATGAATAATTTTCGCTTCATTAGTGAAGATTTGCTTAATTTTATGACTTTATAGGTTAATAAACGTGATTTAAAATGCAAAGAAATTTAATCATCATTGGGTGTATTTCTGGGGCCCTTGCAGTTGCACTAGGTGCTTTTGGAGCGCACGGATTGAAGGCGAGCATTACCCCCGATCAACTTAGGGTCTTTGAAACGGGCGTAAAATACCAGTTTTATCACACTTTTGCTATTATAATGACAGCTTTATTGTTGGAAAAGTTCAATCATGCCTTCACAAATTATGCAGCTTTTTCTTTCATTGCAGGAATTGTGCTTTTTTCGGGTTCGCTTTATTTGTTGGCAAATAGAACCTTGCTGGGGATTGAAAGTTGGACATGGATTGGGCCGATTACGCCAATTGGAGGATTGTTTTTTATTGTGGGGTGGGTTTTGTTGGCGGTGGGTGTTTTTAGGAGTTGAATGTATGATTGATGAACTGCTTTATGGCTTCTTAAAGTAAATGTAAATCTTTATGTCTCAAAATAAAACCTTTCAAACCCTGATTAACATTTCTCTCTACCTTGCTTTATTTATAGCAATGACCTACATGATTTTCTTGCTTTCTCAATACACTAACCCTATTCCAGGAGCTGTGAGGATATTGAGATTAGATATAGGAATCCTTGCTGTAGTTCTTGTATTAGTTATGGTTTCAACACTTGATTTTAGAAATAAAAAATTTGAAGCAAAGACTATTTGGAGTCGAAATTTGACTCTATTCTTTTTCTTGAACCTTGCTTTATCTTCTTATTTATGGGTATACACATTCTCTCATCTTGGTTATCCTGAAAGTGGTCTTCAAAATGGTTTGTGGGGTTTTAATAGTTCAGAGTTGGGAGACTTAGGGTGGGAATACTGTTATTACTTTCAGCCTCTACTTGGAGTTCTTGGTTTGATAATTTCACTATCTACTTTCTGCAATATCAAATACAGACTAAATAAAGCAGATTATCGCAAAATTTTCATCGAATTGCTTCCTATTTTTGCAGTTGGAATTCTCATTTTTTGTCATTATAATTTTATTGAAAAACCCTACTTCAATGGGTAAAATCACTCTATTGTTAAGACACAATTTGATTTGCAATTGTCTTAATATTTCTAACCAATAAAATATGAATTAACATTATGAATGTAAAAACCTTATTTATTACCCTACTACTTTTCACAATAAGCAATGTTTATGCCCAAAAAAAAGCTCACATTGTTAAATTAGACCCTCCTTTCGTTAAAGCCATAGAAACAGACTTCTACATTTCAAAAATCATTGACAACAGAACTAATAAAGAAAACATTGGAGTCATACAAAAAGGCTTGGGAAATAAAAAAGTGCCTGCCAATTTTGAAGAAGACTTATCTATTCATTTGTTGGATTTTCTAAAGAAATTGGTACAATCATCGGAGGATAAGACTCCTCTTGCTCTTCAAGTAAACCAACTATCTATCTACGAAAGAACCTCTGCTTTTACAGAAATGGGAGGCTGTGAGGTTAGATTGGAATTCTCGAAAGAAGAGAACGGTCAACTTATATCCTTTGGAGAATTCACAGCAGTCGTTGAAAACAAGGGTACTTCAGATGTTACCGCCAGACATGATGAAAGAATCATTGAAGCCCTCACCACCTGCATAAATGATTTTTCAAAAACTGACTGGAAAAATACAATTCCTACCACTATTGCGGAAAACGACGCTATTCAAGCAAACTATACTTATGACTATATCGTAAAACCCAAAAAAGGGCTCTACAGAAGCTTTAATGCTTTTCTAAAAAATGCTCCTTTTGATACTTCTGCCTATTTCTTTCAGCCAATCAAAAAGAAACAACGCTTTGAGAGGTATCAAGTATATGACAATGAAGAAGAAAACAGAATAAAGAACCTTTTTGGCTTTTCGGACGGTGAGCATTTTTACTTGAGTGCAATGGAATATACGACTTCTTACCATTTTATTAAATCGCAATTCATAGGAAGATTTATTTACTTTGAAGATCAGATTTATTCACCAGGGGCTGCTATTGCCTTTGGTTTGATTGGAGCAGCAGCTTCTACCAAGCATACTGGAATCGTATTGGACACCCAAACGGGTCTAACTTCCATAGTAAATACAAAAACCATTGAAGCTCTAATCGAGTCTTATCCAGACCTCCAAAAGATGTATGAAAACAGCAATAAAGGAATAGTTGCTTACAGAACTATTATTGAACAATTAAATAAACTTGATAAAAAATAAAATTCATACAATTACAAAATGAAAACCAAATACCAAAAATACCTCAAAACCCTTCAAAAAGCGGCTGACATTGACAGTTCGATTGCTGTATTGAGCTGGGATCAAGAAACGCAACTTCCTGCAAAAGGAGCAAAACACCGAGCGCAGCAAATCGCTACTTTGAGCGGTTTGGGGCATGAAATCAAGGTATCGCAAGAACTGGGCGACTTGCTACATGAGTTGTCGGAAGACAGCACTTTGTCTGCCAAACAATTGAAGAACATCGAATTGAGTTTGGAAGGCTACAAAAAAAATCAGAAATTTTCGACCGATTTTGTAATGAAAATGTCGGAGGCAACTTCCAATGCGTTTCAGGCATGGGCAAAAGCAAGAGAGGCAAACGATTATGCGGTTTTTCGCCCAGCATTGGAGCAGATGATTGATTTGAAGCGAGAACAATGTGAAATCATTGGTTATCAAGACCATCCTTATGATGCGCTTTTGGACCAATATGAACCCAAAGAAAAAACGGCTGACCTCAATGTGCTTTTTGCAGATGTGCGGCAGCAATTGGTTGATTTTGTGAAGGAAATCAGTGAGAAGCCACAAGTTGAAGATTCATGGATGTACAAGCATTATGACAAAGACAAGCAGTGGAAATTCGGTATAGATGTCTTGAAGCAAATGGGCTACGATTTTGAAGCGGGACGACAAGATATTTCGCATCACCCTTTTACTATCAGTTTCAGTCCATTGGATGTAAGGGTAACAACTCGGATTACGGAAAACAATTTCCACGAAATGTTGTGGAGCTGTATTCACGAAGGCGGTCATGCCTTATATGAGCAGGGTTTGCCTGTGGAGGATTACGGTTTACCGACTGGTGAGACGATTTCGCTGGGTATTCACGAATCGCAGTCGAGGCTTTGGGAAAACAATGTGGGGCGTGGATTACCGTTTTGGAAAGCCAACTATTCGGCATTGCAGCAGACTTTTCCTGAAAACTTGGGGAATGTATCTTTGCAGGACTTTTACAAATCTATGAATCTGGTGAAGCCTTCGTTGATTCGCACAAATGCGGACGAATTGACCTATCATTTCCATATTTTGGTGCGCTTCGAAATCGAAAAAGCCTTGATTGAAGGCAACATTGAAGCGAAAAACTTGGATGAGGTGTGGGTTGAAAAGTACAAGGAGTATTTGGGCATTGAAGTGCCTTCTGACCGTGAGGGGATTTTGCAGGATATTCACTGGTCGCATGGCAGTTTGGGTTATTTTCCGACCTATTCTTTGGGCAGTTTTTATGCCGCACAGTTTTATGCTCAGGCAAACAAAGATGTGCCAAATTTGGAGGCGGAAATTGAAGCGGGAAATTTGATGCCGATGTTGGAGTGGCTTCGGACGAATGTGCATCAACATGGACGACTTTATACGGCAGAGGAATTGTGTGTGAACATTACGGGCGAAAAACTGAATTTCAAGCATTTTATGGACTATGCGAAAGTGAAGTATGGAGGAATTTATGGCTAAGATTGTTTATGGGATTTTGAACGCTGAGACGGAGAGACACAGAGTTTTTTCTTCTTTTTGCACTTCTATATTCCTCGTCAGTAAAAATTACTTACAGAATGACAATACTTTATGAAATATATTGGCCAGAAATAACAGTAAAAAACAATAGCATCAAAAAAAATAATCTATGCAACTAACTTTACCTACTTTCGCCCTTCTTTTCTTACTGCAAACGGTTTTGTTTGCCGAACCCAAAATCGAATACCATTTATCTTTTCCAGAACCACATACGCATTATGTAGATGTAGATATGCGCATAATGGACTTGGAGGAGGATTCGGTGGATGTGAAAATGGCGGTGTGGACTCCTGGATCTTATTTGGTGCGGGAATATTCGAGACATATTGACGCAGTACAGGCGATTGGATTGGAAGGGAAACCATTGAAGGTAAAGAAAATCAATAAAAATACTTGGCGTGTTTACAATGGTATAGCTAAAAACATTTCGATTCAATACAATGTATATGCGTTTGAATTGACTGTCCGAACAAGTTTTATTGATGCTGATTTTGCTGCTTTGAATGGGGCGAGTATTTTTCTCTATCCAGCTGATATGCAGCAACTTCCTTCAACGGTTCATTTGTACCCACACAAAAATTGGCAAAAGGTTTCGACTCCATTGAAGCCTGTGAAAGCAGAGGATCCGCTTATTTTGAAAGCCCCGAATTATGACATTTTGGTGGATTCACCTATTGCTCTTGGTAATCAAGAAGTAATTGATTTTCAGGCGGCTGGCGTGCCACATCGTGTGATGATTGAAGGAAAGGGCAATTATGAAACAGCAAAAATGGTGGATGCGATGCAAAAGATTGGGGCAGAGGCAGTAAAATTGTTTGGCGAACATCCATGTGAAGATTATTTGTATATGATGTACAATTGGGATGGCGGACGCAATGGCTTGGAGCATTTGAGTTCAACGATGATTACCTATCCTCGTTGGGATTATGAGCCTGAAAGTCGATTTTTGAGTTGGGCAGGTATTACTGCACACGAGTACGTTCATCTTTGGTTGGTCAAACGATTGCGTCCAATAGAACTGGGGCCGTTTGACTATGAGAATGAAAATTATACGCATTTACTTTGGGTGATGGAAGGTGTGACGAGTTATTACGATGATATGTTGTTGCGACGATCGGATTTGATGGATGTGGATGATTATTTGCAGGTGGTAACGCACAATATTGACAACACCGAAAATGTGGCTGGCAATGAGGTACAGTGTGTTGCACATGCAAGTTTTGATGCTTGGATTAAATACTACAATCGAAACGAAAACTCGAATAATACAACGGTTTCTTATTATACAAAAGGTGCGGTTTTGGGAACTTTGCTGGATTTGGAAATCATTCACCATACTAAAGGAGAGAAAGGTTTGGATGATGTATTGCAATATATGTACCAACGCTACTTCAAAGAATTGCAGCGTGGTTTTACGGATGAGGAGTTTGAAGCAGCAGTGGAAATGGTCATCGGCAAGGAAATGGATGCTTTTTTCGAGGATTATGTATTTGATACCGAAGCGATTGATTACAATAAATACTTCAATTATGCGGGACTACAACTCGTCAATGTGGACGAGTTTGATGAGAGTATTGACCTGGGCGCAAGGTTAAAATCGGATGAGGGCAAACTTACAATTGTATCCGTCAATCGTGGCACACCTGCTTATCTGTATGGCTTGAATGCGAGGGATGAGATTGTGGCAATTGATGGTTTCCGAACGGATTCTGAGTTGGCTCTGCAAAAGGTGATTTCGCATCGAAAGGCAGGTGATCGAGTGACGTTTACGGTGAATCGAGGGGGTGTTTTGAAAGATATTGAAGTAGAATTGGACAGCAATCACAAGGTTCACAACTTTTTGGAACAATTACCTGATGCGACTAAAGAACAGCAAGCAGTGTATATGAGATGGTTGGATATGAAGGAGTTTTGAAGATTCGAATGCTTATAAAACAAAATCTTACTTAAATTTAAGTCCATATTAAAAGAAAAGAATTTTCATGGAATAAAAAGGCTGATTCCTTTTTATTGCCTATTTTTGAGTAAAATAGATAGATGTGATATGGAAGATTGGAGTAAATACATATTCGACCCAAAAAATCCAAAAGACTTCAAGGCATATAAATTGTTGAAGAATATATTTAAAGATAATAACACTTTATTAATCACTGATATGTATTACTTCAATGAATTGTTTAAAAAGGAGATTTGGACACAGGATATGATTGATGAATTATGGGATGATATTCCAAGTGATTTTTCAGATTTAGCAGGCAATAAAAAATACAGTATTTATATTAAAAATTATTCAAGAAATAAGTATATAGAAAAGATAAAAAATAAGGCAGACGAAGTAAGAAAATCTCGATACACACGATTATTTAATCATTTTGCGTGGAACTTAGAGACCAAGGCTCATAATATAAACCATACATATACATTTGCATCACATCAATATTTAATGACAGAGCAAATTGATAATTTTTCTTCAAAGTTTCAAAGAGCAATTACACAAAAATCTCGTATAGTAGAAGCACAAAGAAATTGCATATTTACAATATCAAGCGGTTTTATATTTCATTTAATTCCAAATTTATCTACCGATAGAGTTTCTGTTTTTTTCTGTAATGAAAAAAATACAACTCAATTAAACGAAATAAAATCGCTAAAAAACCTCCACCCCATCATCCTAAAAAAAGACGAAGACATCCACCAACTCTTAGATTTCATCATTCGTGACCTCAACAATGAAACCCAAACAAAACCTATCCATCAACCCAAAACCTACCTTAACGAAATCAACATCAAAAACTATTTCTCTATAGAAAACATCTCCATTCAAGACTTGGGAAACAAAAAGGAGATTTACTTAATGGGAGAAAACGGGGATGGCAAAACGATTTTGCTGCAAGCGATTGTTTTGGCATTGAGAGGCAATCAGAATGTGGGTACAGTTACGGATGTCGTCAAGCAGAATACACACAAAAAAATGTCATTGCTTGCCGAGACAAGTGATGGCAAAAAATACATTTACAGCGAAAACCCTAAAAATCAAAAAAATAGCTTCAGCCCTGTTTTTGGCTATGGCATTGACCGCTTCCGCAACGATTCCGACAAAATAGACAAAGTGGGTTATCTGTCTTTGTTTGACAAGGAAACTTACTTGGAAAATCCTGAAAAATGGCTGCAACATTTAGACTACAAAGAAACAAAAGGAGATACTTCGGAAATTAGTTTGTCACAAGCCAAAGAGATTTTGATAGATATTTTGGAGCGAGATGTCACCATTGATGTGACACCCGACAAGGTGACTTTCACTGAAAAAGGCAGCGCCCTAAATTTTAGTCAACTTTCGGATGGCTATCAATCGGTGATTATTTGGGTGTGTGATTTGATTGCTCGTTTATCGGCTTTGCAGCCCAATGTTTCGAGTACGCACGATTATTCTGGTGTGGTGATTTTGGATGAAATTGGTGCTTATTTGCATCCAAAATGGGCGTATGAAATCGTCAAAAAATTGAGAGAATGGTTTCCCAACCTTCAATTTATTTTTACGACCCATAATCCCATTGTTATTTTAGGAGCTTCGGAAGATGCTGCGTTTTACAAAGTATATAAAGAAGATGGTAAAACAAAAGTATCTGAGCCCGTTGAAGATATTTCGGACTTGATGCTCAATAGTTTGGTCACATCACCCTTATTCAACCTACCAACTGCAAGACCAAAAGGTTTTGATGAAAGCAATGATTTGAGTAGCGATGATTATGTTTACCGCCGAATCCACCAATTAATACAGGAGAAGCTACAAACCATGCCCAATTTGGTAGATGAGGATGTCATGAAAATGATTGAAGCTGAATTGGAAAAAATGTAAGCCCACACCAAAAACTTAATTGAATGATTCCGATAGAGAAAGATTTTGAGGCGATTCCCAAAATTATCTACTACAAACCTCGCCTTGATGCCTTTGAAAAAAACAAAACCGCAGGTAAATATTGTTCCTCTGACAATTTGTATAAGCCGAATAAAGTCAAAATTGCTTTGGATGCGATTTACCACCGAAAATGTGCGTATTGTGAAAAAAGCCTAAAGGATACCGACCGACATGTAGAGCATTACCGTCCAAAAGCACCTTATTTTTGGTTGGCGTTTAGTTGGGATAATTTGCTGATTGCCTGCAAAAAATGCAACGAACTAAAATCCAATCAATTCACCGATTTTCTCGAAGGCAATCAACTGCAATACAACAATGAAACCCTACAAACGGCTCAATCTCAAATTGAAGCCTACAACCTTACTGAAAAGCCCTTAATCCTCAATCCAGAACAAGAAACAGAAACGAGCTTAAAAGGACATTTTACCTTTGATTTGACAAATAAAAAGAACCAAGCAAAGTTGATTCCCAAGTCAAAACAAATGGAAGTGACGATTGAAGTGTGTCAATTGAATCGAAAAGAATTAGTGGAGCTTCGTGCGTATGAACTCACTCGGCTGAGAAATCACCTCAGACAAGACTTAAATTCTTGGAAAGGAGAACATCAAAAAGCCCAAAGGGCGCAAGCAATTGGCAGTACGATTATTAAATTCAAACAAGAAATATCACCCGAAATTTCTTTTGTAGCTTGGAGAAAGTTTATCGTTCAGAATTGGAGGTTTATTGTCGACAATCTAATCTGAATACAATGTAAAACTCAATTCTCCAAAATCATCTCCTTCACTGCCTCCACCCAAAGCGGATGTGTATTCAAACTCTCGACCAGTTGCACTTTCTCACCACCATATTCTTCAAATTCCTCTTGATATTCCACACCAATCTCAAAAATAGTCTCCAAACAATCTGCTACAAAAGCAGGACAAAAAACCAACACATTTTTGATGCCTTTTTTTGCCAATGCCTCCAATGTTTTGTCGGTATAGGGCTGCATCCAGGGATCTCGACCCAATCGAGATTGATAACTGATTGTATAATTATCCTCTGAAATATTCAACTCTTTAGCCAGTAATTGAGCCGTTGCATGACATTGAGCCGAGTAGCAAAACTGGTTTTTTTCGGAGATGGTTTGACAGCAGTAGGCATTGCTGAGGCAGTGACCATAATCATTTGCCTTCCTCATGTGACGCTGCGGCAGACCGTGGAAACTGAACAAAATGTGGTCGTAATTTTCGGGTTCGTAGGTTTTGCCGATTTCGGTGAAAGCCTTGATGAAAGCGGGATGGTCATAGTAACTGTTGATAAAATTGATACTTGGAATCACCTGCCATTTGCTGACAATCTCCATTACCTTTTGATGAGCTGAACCCGTTGAGGAAGAGGCATATTGAGGAAAAAGAGGCAAAACAATATATCGGTGTACATTTTTCTTTCGCAGACGCATCAATGCTGATTCGATATCGGGAGATTGGTAGCGCATCGCCAATTCGACATAGTATTCATTGCCGCCTTCAGACGCTCGATGAGCCATATTGTCGAGTGATTCTTGTACTTTTTCGGTTAGTTCTTCGCTGATATATTTCAGAGGCGAACCTTTTTCATCCCAAATTTCCTTATAAGATTTAGCGGAATTTCCTGCTCTAAATGGGCTGATGATACCTCTAACCAATAATTGTCTAGGTATCCACGGTATGTCGATTACCCTACCATCGGTCAGGAATTCATTCAAATATTTACGCACATCGCTAGTTTTTGGGCTATCAGGAGTACCCAAATTAACCAACAAGACTCCAATTTTCTGGTTCATGTTTTATTTATTAGACAAAAGATAAAAGACGTTAGACAAATGATGAAGTGTGATATGCACACTATTTTTTTTGATAGTAACGGTCAAAAAATAAGTTGTGCATTTGAAATTTCCAACAATCTTAATTTATAGGTGGTTTTTTCATTTTTATTCTTATTCGTTACTATTGTCTTTTTAATATATCATGCAAAGTTAAGTCATCGGAGGATAGAAACAAAAAACCCCCAGAACTGTTCGCTCTGAGGGTTAACCAAAACTATTCACAAAACTATGGCTTGCCTTTACGAAGAAAGACAGTTGTATTGTTTTCGATTACTTCACTTACCAATTCTCTATCGTCAATTCTTGAATTGTATCGCCATTGACAACGATGTAAGCTCGGTAATCTCCACTTGATGTAGTCAAATTACCGATGACATATTGTGAACCATTGGGTGCTGTACCTTCGTGTTTGATGGTAAAACCACTTGGTTGATTGGCACCAAAAAAGGTTTTGATGGCAGTAGTAGCAGTAGCTTTGTTGTAGGCATCCTTGCCTAAAATACTCATTTCAATATTGCCATCGAAATAAGCAGCTACTCCCGCAGCATCTCCCGCCCGCATTTTTGCTGCAATGTTATTGATGCCTGGATGCTGTGTAAATGCGTAGAAGCAAATAGACAAAGCAAACAAAGCGGCTGAAATATATTTTTTTTGATTTTTCATTTTCTTATAGTTGGGTTTGGGTTCTCTAAGAATCTACTTTTTAGATACCTAGTTTGATGAAACGTTTAAAATTGAATTAGGGTACAATGTAAAAGACATCAAAACCTCAATAAGTTGCATTGAAGTCTATTCATCTATTCTTTATATTCAGACGCAAAAAATGGAATTGGTCATTTGATATGGATGTACTCAATTTTCTCTTACCTTTGTAAATTGTCATTTCACTCACTATTGATTTGAATAGTGAGTGATAGGAATGATAGAATCTAATTTATCACACTTAACATAAAGATATGTACTTCAACGAAAAAGTTGCATTGCTTATTTTGGATGGCTGGGGACACGGTCTAAATCCTGCGGTAAGCGCTATTGCTCAAGCCAATACTCCTTTTGTAGATAGTTTGTACGACCACTATCCCAATGCCGAGCTTACTACGCATGGTGAATTGGTAGGTTTACCTGCCGGTCAGATGGGTAATTCGGAAGTCGGTCATCTAAACATTGGGGCTGGACGGATTGTCTATCAAGAATTGCTAAGAATCAACAATGCTATCAAAGATAAGACACTGGACAACAATCAAATATTGAAGGAAGCAATGGCTTATGCCAAAGCAAACAACAAACCAATTCACCTGATAGGATTGGTTTCAGATGGTGGTGTTCACTCCCATATTGACCACATCAAGGGTCTGTGTGATATTTTGCACCACAATGAATTGAAGGAAGTATATATTCACGCTTTCACCGATGGACGTGATACCGACCCCAATAGTGGCTTGAATTATTTGAAAGAACTGCAATACCATCTGCAACATTCAACTGGTAAAATCGCTTCAATCATTGGGCGCTACTATGCAATGGATAGGGACAAACGTTGGGAACGCATCAAGTTGGCGTATGACCTATTGATTGAAGGAAAAGGAGCTAAAACGTCTGATTTTGAAGCTACTATTCAGGCTTCCTATGATGATGGTGTGACGGATGAATTTTTGCAACCCATCGTTGTTTTGAATGAAAAGGGTGTGCCTACTGCAATAATTGAAGAAGGAGATGTAGTGATTTGCTTCAATTATAGAACCGACCGTTGCCGCCAAATTACTACGGTTTTGACGCAACAGAATATGCCCGAGGCAGGTATGAAAACCATTTCTTTGCATTATGTGACCATGACACGATACGACAGTAGCTTTGAAGGAGTCAAGGTAATTTTTGAGAAAGACAACCTGAAAAATACGCTTGGTGAAGTGTTGGCGAAAAATGGGAAACGCCAAATTCGTATGGCAGAAACGGAGAAATATCCTCATGTCACCTTTTTCTTTTCGGGAGGACGAGAGGAAGTTTTTGAAGGTGAAGAGCGCATTGTCGTGCCTTCTCCCAAAGTAGCTACTTACGATTTGCAGCCTGAAATGAGTGCGGCGGGTTTGACCACTGCAATTCTCGCCAAATTGGAATCTGAAGTGCCTGATTTTATTTGCTTGAATTTTGCGAATACCGATATGGTAGGGCATACAGGCGTTTTTGAAGCGGGTGTGAAAGCTGCCGAAACAGTGGACAATTGTGTGAGTCAAATTGTGCCAGTAGGTTTAAAGCATGGATATTCCTTCATTATCATTGCAGACCACGGCAATGCGGATATGATGGTAAATGAGGATGGTTCACCCAATACGGCTCATACGACCAATCTTGTACCCATCTTTTTGGTGGGAAAAGATGTAAAAGGGGTGAAATTAAAGAATGGAAAATTGGGAGATGTTGCACCTACGATATTGTCTATCATGGGTTTGGAGATTCCTACAGAAATGACAGGGGAGGTGTTATTGAAATAATCGGAGGTTTACTCAATGATTGATACAGTGACTTCTCTATTCTTATCTTAAAAGTAGAGAAGTCACTATTACTGATTCATTTAATATCCGAACCCTAAATCTTTAAAGTTTCTTCAATTAATTCGTCTGCCTGTTTCCAATCCATATATACAATGGGTAGAGAATACAGTACAGGCATATTCTTGGGATATTTCTTTCTTAATTTCTTATCAATCATCGTAAATAACAAAGATTTTGTCTTTCCCATTAAAAGGAATTGATCAATTGTTTCAAACTTACCATTTTTCGACAGTTTTCTTCCTTTTACCTTCTCTTGAATAATTGGATTGAGAATCAGTTTTTTCTTGGTCAAGTAATCTGCAATTTCAATAACTTGGTCTAAATTATCCGAAATAACATGTAATAAAATCATAAGCTATTTACTTTTAATTAAGAATCATTCACCATTTTTATTGTTTGTCTGGACTAAACAACCAAATCGCTAAAAAGGTCAATGATTTAGAAAAAATTTCAAAACTTGGCTTTATTTCTTAGTAACAATCAAAAAATAAGTTGTGCATTCGAAATTTCCAACAATCTGATTCAGAAGTGGTTTTCATTTTAATTCTTATTCGTTACTTATTCTTTCAAATTAAAATTCAGTAAACTCCTTGCCAAAATCCTACCTCCGCAAAGGTATCAGTGCCTCCTTTTTGATTCAAATTGCCGCTTTGGTGATTGGATTTGGGAGTAGTTGGTTGTTGGCAAAACTCATTGGAGCAGAAGGTTATGGAGTATATACCTATGTTTTTTCGTGGGTGACGCTTTTGAGTGGAATTGCTTGGCTGGGATTTGATGACTTATTGATTCGAGATGTAGCAGTTTATAGAAGCAAAAAAAAGCTCGGTTTACTGAAAGGCTTACTCCAAACGGCTTTGATTTCCACTGCAATAGCTGCCATTGTCCTCACCCTATTTGCCTACGGTAGTCTTGAAGCACTCTCCTACCTTCAAACTTCTACAAACTCCCTATTTGATATTTCGTTTCTCTCCGATTCCTCCAAAAAACAAGCTTTGTTAATTGCCTTTGTGGCAATACTTCCCATGACCTTGATGCTTGTACTTCAATTTGCTTTAGTTGGCGCAAAGGAAATTGTATGGGGACAAATTGCAGAAAAACTGTTCAAACCAATTGCTTTTCTATTATCAGTTTTGGCAATTTATTTTTATTGCGACAAACAAATCACTGCTATTGAAATAATTACTGCAAATGTGGCGATTATTATTGCAGCATGTTTGTTGGCGTATTTTTTCTTTCGTCAAAAACTACTTTTGCCTTACCAAAACGAAAAAGCAAGGTATCAACAAAAAATTTGGTGGTCAGCAGCAATAGCTTTTGCTTTGGTGAATACGCTAAATTTGGTGTATATCAAAGCGGATTTGGTAATGTTGGGAACAATTGCAGGGGCAGAATCGGTGGGAATTTACAGCATTGCCTCCAAATTTTCGGAATTGCTTCGGTTTTTTCTGGCAATTGTATATTTGGTTGTGAGTCCGATGATTGCAGATTTGTATGCGGCGGGTAAATTGCAGGAATTGCAGAAGCTGGCAACACAAAGCGCAAGGGGTGTTTTGTTGTTGTCTTTGCCTATGGTGGCAGTTTTTTGGTTTTTTGGAGAATGGATTTTGGGGCTTTTTGGACTTGAATTTGTGGCAGGCTACCATGCTTTGTTGATTTTGTGTGTGGGGCAATTGTTCAATTTGGCGTGTGGAATTGGAGCGAACCTATTGATGATGACTGGATACGAACGGGCAACTTTTGGAGGTTTACTGCTGAGTACGGTGGTGAATATTTCCTTCAATGTGCTGTTGATTCCTTCAATGGGTATGAATGGAGCTGCAATTGCAACTGTTATGGGTGTGGTGGTATGGAATGTGATTTTGATGGTTTTGGTGTGGCGAAAATTGGGCATTGATGCTTCAGTGTTGGGATTGAAAAAATAGGCATAGTTTTTTCTTGTTATTTGGTACATACAGTGAATAGGAATTTAGGTTTTATAGGAATTCTTTTTTGTTCATTTCCCTCCCCTCCAAATACTATAAATAATACAATAACTCTTTAACAAACTGAGCATCATGATAACTGCACTGCAAATCGTTTTTTGGATAAGCATTTTTCTCGTTGTTTACACCTACGTTGGCTATGGTTTTATTTTGTATTTGATGGTCAAATTAAAACGATTATTGGGTAAGAGTGATGTTATTCCCGAGAAACCTACCGAATTTCCAGAAGTCACCTTTGTAGTTGCTGCCTACAATGAGCAGGATTGGATTGTGGATAAAATCAACAATACCTTGGATTTGGAGTATCCAAAGAGCAAAATCAAATATTTTTTTGTGACCGATGGCTCGAATGACCGCACCCCTGAAATCATTCAACAATATCCTCAAATCAAGCTGTTTCACCGCCCCGAAAGAGCAGGCAAAATTGCAGCAGTTGAGCGTATTATGGAATATGTGACGACTCCGATTGTGATTTATACGGATGCCAATACAATGGTGAACAAAGAAGCGATTCACAACATCGTGCGACACTATGAAGACCCGAAAGTGGGTGCTGTGGCAGGTGAAAAACGCATTTCGATGGGTTCGGAAGATGCTGCAAATGCAGCGGGTGAAGGAATTTATTGGAAATATGAATCAAGTTTGAAGCGTTGGGACTCTGAGTTGTATTCGGTTGTTGGCGCAGCAGGTGAGTTGTTTTCTTTGCGGACGGAAATGTATGAAGCAGTGCCGAAAGATACGATTATTGAAGATTTTTATATGACCCTACGCATTGCTCAAAAGGGCTATAAGGTTCGCTATGAACCGAATGCCTACGCTGTTGAAGGCCCTTCGGCTTCGGTCAAGGAGGAATTGAAGCGAAAAATTCGCATTGCAGCAGGCGGTATTCAAGCGATTGTACGGCTTGCGTCTTTGCTGAACATCTTCAAATATGGTATGCTGACTTTTCAATACGTTTCGCATCGGGTATTGCGTTGGACTTTAGCACCTTTGGTTTTGCCTTTGATTTTGGCTTCGAATATTGCTTTGGCAGTGAATTTGGGCGGAATGTATTCGGCAATTCTTTTCCTTCAAATTTTGTTCTATGCTTTTGCTGCAATGGGTTATGTGTTTGAACAAAAGAAAATCAAGATCAAGGCATTTTTTGTGCCTTACTATTTCTGCATCATGAACTATGCGGTATATCGTGGTTTTATGCGAAACTGGGCAGGTTCGCAATCAGTTATGTGGGAGAAGGCGAAAAGGGCGTAGTTTCTACTCCACCTTATTTCCTTCTCTATCAATAAAAACCCACTCCTCACTTTCTGGCATAGTATATTCACCATCCTGATGAAGTGTACAGTGATACGCAACCTTTGCCTTTCCGTTTTCAAAAGGAAAAGCACATTTATATTGGCAAGGGATTTTTATTTCCCCTCTCGTATTGGCATACCCTACCTTGTCATTTCTTTTCACCCTGAACAGCCCTTCGCTTGCTTCATCGGGAGCATTGTCAAACATATACACATCAAAAAGCACATTTTCGTGTCTATCAATGGCAACTACCTCTGAGTCAGTGCTTTTTTCATCAAACACTATGGCAAACGTTTTGAGTGTGTCTGTCCAATTATGGCTGTATTTTTTGTAGGGAATGATGGTGTCACCTTTGGTATTGACAAATGCAAAATCTGAACCCAACTCTAAGGAACCTTCACGGCTCACTGCAATGAGGTAATCCTCATTTTCGTTGATTACCAAATCTTTGTATATTTTTTGTTCTTTCTCCACTTTTTGACCTTTCTCTTCATTTGAAGAACAAGCAACTATGAATACCAAGAAAAATAAAGCTGTTAGGTGTTTCATTTGTATCATTTAAGAAATCATTTTTGTCAAATCTTCAATAAACTGCTCTACAACAGCTTCCTCTGTTGTCCAAGATGTCACCAACCGAACGACCGACCTTTCTGCATCATATTTGTAGAAGGTGTAGAAATCGTATTTTTCGGAGAGTTTTTCAATCAGAGGATTTGGCATTGCAGCAAAAAGCTGATTGGTAGGAGATTCTGAAATTAAAAGAATGTTGTGGGCCTTCAGTGCAATCCGTATTTTTTGCGCCATTCGATTGGCGTGTCGTGCCAATTCAAAAAACAAATCATCCCGAAACAACTCCAAAAATTGGATGCCCAATAATCTGCCTTTTGCCAATAAACCTCCTCGCTGTTTGATGTTGGACTCAAAACCCACTTTCAGTTTTTCGTTGTTGATAACGATGGCTTCTCCCAACAAAGCACCATTTTTTGTGCCGCCAATGTAAAAAACATCACACATTGCAGCTAAGTCCTCCAACGAAAGGTCGCTGTTTTCTGCACACAATGCCGCACCAATTCGAGCACCGTCAATGTAGAGATACAAATCGTTTTTCTGACAGAGTTCCCAAATTGCCTGCAATTCACTTTTGGTGTAAATCGTTCCCAATTCGGTAGAATGGGTGAGATAGACCATTTTGGGTTTGATGGTATGTGGGGGAAAATAACGATCCAAAACAGGTTGAATATCAGCAGTAGTTAACTTACCATCTGCTTTTTCGATGGTTTCGATGCGATGTCCTGTGGCTTCAATGGCTCCTGCCTCATGCTGTTGAATATGCCCTGTTTTGGCAGAAACAACGGCTTCAAAGGTATGCAAGATTGCCGAAATAACGATGAGATTTGCCTGTGTACCACCCGATACAAAGTAAATGTCGGCATTGGGTCTGTTCATCTTCGCTCGTAGCAATTCTTTGGCTTGACGGCTATATTCGTCTGTACCATAACCTCCCTGTTGTTCGCTATTGGAGCGGGTGAGTGCTTCCAAAATCCGTGGATGACAGCCTTCGCTGAAGTCGTATTTGAAACTGTATTTGGACATGAAAAAAATGAAATTATATGTTGGAACTATATGGGGTTCAAATATAAGTCAGCCAACTTCATTTGAACACTAAATAAAGGTAAGAATAATTCATTTTTTTCATTAATTTCCTTTCGTCAATTCACAAGTACCTAATATTTCTTGTTTTTCATCGTCTTCACCTCAGCAAATGAGATCAAGTACATCTACTTCTCTACTTCAATGGTACTCAGCCAAGTAATATTTTGTGGATTGCTGTAATCGTATTGGTGAAAACCATCTTCTCCAATCAACAACAGCGTTTCACCCAAAGGAATCACATCAAATGCGTGAATATTGTCGTAGTGTGCCAATTGGTGTTGGTCAATTGTCATTGGATCTTCGGCATTATAGACTTTCAGCCCTGCTTCACCGTCACAGATAAAAAGCGTTCCCTTGTCAATTCCCAAACCATGAGGATTTTGCATTGGATAGACTTTCAGTAAATCAGGCTCGGTGACATCCGAAATATCCAATACCTCCAATTGATTGGTAAATCCCTGACATTCTGAACCTGAACGCAAAGTGACATACGCAGTATTGCCCTCTGCTACTACAGGATCGCAGCTTCTGACGTGTGTGTATTCCGACACCAAAAATGGTGCATTGGGTTGCTTGATATTGTAAATATACATACCGCTTTGTGAACCAATGAGCAGCATGTCTTTGAAGGGGTAAATGGTTTCGATATTCCAACCAATGTGAACAGGTTCTTGTTTCACAGGATTTGCTAAATCGTTGATATCAAAAATGTTCACATCACTCGTTGTCAAAGTATAAAGGTGATTGGACGCAATCGTAAAACGTGCCATCGAGCCACCTACGCCCACACTCGGTGCGCCAGTTGTTCCCCCACTATTGGCTGTAATCGGTGAAGCACTATCAACAGCATACAGCCAACCTTCTAACCAACCTCCTCCTTGTGGATAACCATCACAGTCATACACTTCTGTCTTTTCGGTAGCTGCCCAATCTACAATCAACCCGTTTTCGCCATCTAAGTAATAATAACTCTCGAATACATTTTCGATGCGTTTGACCAATTGCACATTTTCGGGATCAGAGATGTCCAACACCACTAAATCCATGTAGTTATCAGCGTACATTGTGTTGTTAGCCACTGCAATGTCGACGTTGCCAGGAATTTCGATAAAGGCTATGTTTTGAGGGCTTTCGGGGTGTCGATTGTAAATCACGTGTAGCCCTTCTTCCCGTTCATTTATAAAAATATAGGGGAATTTGTAGTAAATTTTACCGGGATTTTTAATCGGACGAGCAGCCGTTGTTTGGATAGAGCCACGCAGCGTTTCTAAGTCCATGTAAACAGGTTCATAGGACATATAAGTGTAAACACAATCGGCTTTGTCGTTGGTGCAACTTTGCAGAAAACAGCTACTAATGGCTGCAAAGGTAAGAATTACAAGGAATTGAAGTTGATGTTTCATAGCAAGGGGTGTTTGTTGTTTCTATTTTAATAGACGAAACACCCAAAAAAACCGTTGCTCAATCAAAATCCACTATAATCTGATTTCTCAGCAAATCTTCAAGCGTTTCACGTTGACGAATCAAGTAGTCTTTGCCTTCCACTATCATTACTTCCGCAGGGCGAAAACGAGAATTGTAGTTGGAAGACATCTCAAAGCCATAGGCTCCTGCATTGAAGAAAGCCAAAATATCGCCTTCTTTGATTTCGGTGATTTTTCGATCCCATGCGAAGGTATCCGTTTCGCAGATATAGCCCGAAACAGTGTAAATACGCTCACGTCCTTCCATGTTTGAGATGTTTTCGATTCGGTGGTAAGAATCGTACAACATAGGGCGAATCAAGTGATTGAAGCCTGAGTCAACGCCTGCAAAAACGGTAGCAGTCGTTTGTTTGACCACATTCACCTTTGCCAAAAATACGCCCGCTTCGCTGACCAAATATTTACCAGGTTCAAACCACAATTCTAAGTCACGCCCGTACTCTTTGCAGAACTCATTGAAGCGTTGTGATAACTTTTGTCCTAGTTCTTCAATGTCTGTATAAATGTCGTTTGGTTTGTAGGGAACTTTGAAGCCACTTCCAAAGTCAACAAACTGCAAATCAGGAAAATAGCTTGCATTTTGAAACAAAATTTCTGCTCCCTGCAAAAATACACCTGGATCCAAAATTTCAGAGCCTGTGTGCATGTGCAAACCATTGACCACCAAACCTGTTTTTTTGACAATACGCTCTACGTGACGCATTTGATAAATAGAAATACCAAATTTAGAATCTATGTGACCTGTTGAAATGTGGTGATTGCCGCCTGCATAAATGTGCGGATTGATGCGAATGCAAACAGGGTAAGTATCGCCAAAGGTATTACCAAACTGCTCCAATATCGAAATATTGTCAATATTGATGTGTACGCCGTAGGTTGCTGCTTCGGTAATTTCTTCAATGGATACTCCATTTGGCGTAAAAATAATGTCTTCGGCTTCAAAACCAGCCTTCAAACCTATACGCAATTCATTGATAGAAACCGTATCTAATCCAGAGCCTATACGTTTAAAAAATTGGAGTATATTGATATTGGTCAGCGCCTTACAAGCATATTTGACCTTCAAATTAACACTGGAAAAAGCACTGGTGAGACTTTCATATTGATGTCTCATAATATCTGTATCATACACATACAAAGGTGTATCATATTTCTCTGCCAAGTTCAATAACAACTCAGTTTTTGGCATGGTAGCCGATTCTATCAATTCCATTCTAATGGGATTTTGTTTGTATTGTTTTAGGGCAATTTATAGTTCGGGCATTTAAGTTATCATCGTAAACCCATCATTGCTCATCTTCCAACGTTTCTTTCTCCGTTGCGGTTGTATCTATTGCAGCGGGAACTAAAGGTTGAAGTTTGAAAATAAGACTCTCCAAGGTTGGGATTTTCAAAGAATCAATCTGATTGATTTGAACTTGTGTAAGACTATCGAAGCCACTTCTGCGAATGGAATCGGTCAATTGATCCATCAAATGTGATACGATTAATCTCAAGGAATCTCTCACTGTATTTTGTTGTTCGAGCAGTCGAAACTTGCGAAGTTCAATTAAATCAGAAATTCTCGACTTAGCTTTGTCTTCAAATTGTGGGAAAGCATTGGATATCTTAGCGTATTCATTGATGGCAGCATCGATACTGTCGACTTCGGCAAGGTGTTCGGCTTGTGTAACCGCTTGATTGAGCTGATTTTGTTCACGAATTTCCAACCATTTATAAACGCTCAAAGCCAGCAATATCACCAAGGCAACGGTAACGGCTGCAATGATTAACTTTTTGTTGCTGTGGTTGGCCAATATTTCAGGATCTTCTGGCAATGGCTCCAATACTTCATTGAGTGTCAATGGAGTTGTTTTTTTCACCTTACCAGTTTGACTTTCTTCTTGTGTGACTTCTTCTATTTGAAGCAAGTACATAGAATAATTGTCATTTGAATATTGGGTACAAAGTTCTTTTATTTTGCCACAAACTTTTTCCAGATTGACTTCTTTTTTGGGCAAAAGCGTCACCAAAATACGTTCATCCACACTCTCCAAAATACCATCACTGCAAAGCATAAAGAAATCTCCTGCTTCTACTTCTTCAATTTGATGCACCGAAATCTGTGAAGGATTGTCGCTTCCAGAAATAGCACGCAAAATCACATTACGCTGTGGATGCACTTTGGCTTCTTCGGTTGTTATTTCCCCCCGTTTGATCAGTTCGTTGACAAGCGAATGATCTTCGGTTTCGTACAAAATATTCCCTGCTCTAATGTGATAAATTCGGCTATCTCCTACCCATGCAATCGTGACAATATTTTGGGCATCATTGAAGTGAACCAAGGTCAAAGTACTTGCCATACCTGCACATTCGGTATGTACTTGTGTATATTCCCACAATTTCCCTTCCACAAACCGCAAGGCATCTTCCAAGTCGCTTTTTGATACGTGTTGCAAATCATGTTCTTGAAAATAAGCCTGAAATAACTCACAAATCATCAAAGAAGCGATTTCCCCTTTGTTTGCACCCCCTACTCCATCACATACAATAAACAGGCGGTCTTCTTTGGTAGCCGAGCCACTAAAGGGATAAATCATATCCTCATTATTGCCTCGCTTGCCAACTTCATGTAAAAAAACGGGTTCGTATATCCGAAATGCCATGCTAAATTATTGATTATTGATTGCTTACTTTTATCTTAGTGCCTTTATTATTTTGTCCTACTAATACGAAAACAAAGGTCTAAATAGTATGTAGTAGCCAATTGTGCAAAGTAACGCTATAATTTTTAGTTACACCATTTTTCTGATGTCGAAAAGAATGTAAAAATTCCATGAAACAATCTTTCAAATGGCTATATACAACGTAAAAATTATGCCATTGCTGATTGTTCGCTTAAAAATAGGTTAAATTTTCATTATTATATTCCTTTAGGGCAATTAGCTTGGTGACTTTTTCGTAAAAGAAAGGTAATATGAAAATATTTAGCCATTTTTTATCTGAAAATGTGCTTTTTTCGTATCATGCAGCCTTTTTGGGAATTCTAACCTTTGCAGAAAGGTTGTCAATCATTATACACCTATTTTCAAGTGGTTTCAAAACCTTTTGTGAATTGAAGTGTCTAAGACAAATTAGCCTTCCCAATTTTGATACCGTCATCTTCATAGATGACCAAATATTTTGAAAAAAAAATAACATCTCACAATCCACAATAATTTATGGCGAAGCGAGAAATCAATGTTTTTAATGTTTCTTTTTTAGACCTACTCTCTGGAGCTTTGGGCGCAGTTTTGATTTTGTTTATTGTTATTCCAAAACTTACTGGGGATATTAAAATAAAATTGCAGGAACTAGAGCAAATTCAAGAACTAAAAGTTGATATTCAGAAAATAGAAAATATGATGATTCAACTCAAAGAATCTGTGCCAGAAGATACCTTCAAGGAATTGGAAAGCAGAATGGATAAACTGGGGAAAACCATCGTGGCACTTGAAGCAGAAATCAAAAGTGTGCAGAGTAAATTGGCAGAGTGTGATGCCCAACGTACCAAACTGCGAGATCAGGTGAAAACATTGAAGGAACAGGTTGTCAATTTGGAGGATCGGCTCAAAAACAATGACAAAATTGTGCAGCAACTTCAAAGTGAAATTGAAGAATTGCGGAAACAGTTGGAGCAGGTAAAAAAAGAAAAACAGGCATTGGAGCAGCAAGTGACAACATTGGAGGGTACGGTTTCTGAAAAAGATGGGGTTATCAAAACACAACAAACTACCGTTGACGACCTTACTGAGAACAATGAAGCCTTGAAAAAGGAACTCGAAAAAGCCAAAAATGAAGCCCAATCTGCAAAAGCGGAAGTGGACAAACAAAAACAACAATTGAAGGAATGTCAAGCAAAATTGGGTTTGGATGTGGGTGACAATGTGGTGTTTGTAGTCGATATTTCGGGTAGTATGGACGATGATCCTGAACCTCAAAAACTCGATGAAGTGAAGGCGGGTATCAAAATGATGGTGGCTACAATGGACGAAACGACAAGCGTTGACATCGTGATTTACCCCAAAAGTGCCGACGAACGATATGGCTACAAATATGGTCGTTTGCAGCCCGTAACGGAAGATACCAAATACGACATTTACCGCTATTTAGCCACACTTCGTGCCTATGGTTGTACACCTACTAGAGAGGTTATGGATTTTGTGTTTGATTCTCCCAACTATAAAAATGCCAATACCATCATCTTGATGTCGGATGGTTTGCCAACTGTTCGTACTACTGCAACAACTTGTGATGAATTGACAAATACCAGCGAGATTGAAAACTATATTACCAGTAAAAATGGTGGTTCTAAAGTCATTAACTGTATTGGAGTGGGTTCAGATTTTCGTCAGCGAAATAGCAATGATTTGAAAGTGAAGTTCATGCAAAATTTGGCGAAGAAAAATAATGGATTCTATATTGGTTTCTAACATTCACTTCAAAACAACAAAAAAGGGCATTTCAAATATGAAATGCCCTTTTTTGTTGAACTTAAGTTTGGACTTACTAAGCAATCAACTCCTTCTCCCCTACAATCGTCAATACTTCTTCATCCATCAAAATATCTGCAAGTGCCGATGTTTTAGACATTTCGTATTTATAGAAAAACTTCATGGTGTGGATTTTACTCTCATAAAATTCCATCGTCTGCTCCATACTACCTGTCACCAAAGCCTGTTTTGCAGCAGCAGCCATTTTGAGCCATTGCCAACCAATAGTAATCGTACCAAAGAAATCCATGAAAAGTGTAGCATCCGACAAAAAGCGTTCAAAATCACCTTTTTGAGCAAAACCACCTAAAAATTGAAGTACCTTTTGCGTCAATGCCAGTTTTTTTCCCAGAATAGACGCATAGGGTTTCAATTCATCGTATGTGTTTGCTGCTTCAATGGTTTGCATCATTTCTTGCGCCAACAATTGAAGGGCTTGTCCACCTTTCATCATCATTTTTCTACCCAACAAATCCTGTGATTGAATACCCGTAGTACCTTCATACAAGGAATAAATACGGATGTCACGAGCATATTGTTGGAGCACAAATTCGGAGCAGAAGCCATATCCTCCCAAAATTTGCAGTCCATTCTTGGTCGCTTCTTGCCCTTTTTCGGCAGGATAAGTTTTGACAATTGGCGTAAGCAATTCCAACAACAGATGGTATTTTTCGGCTTCTTCGGGTTTGACGTGTTCCCAATCTTGGTAAATTGAAGCTTCCAAAACCAAACTCAAACTACCTTCTGCAATCGCTTTTTGGAGCAACAACATACGACGTACATCGGGGTGATTGATAATTAGCGTTTGTTCTTGTTGAACATCTTTTACCCCTCCTCGCTGCAAACGACGACCTTGTGGACGCTCATTGGCATATTGAAGCGAGGCATAATAAGCCGCATTTGCAATGGCAGCCGCTCCCCTACCTACTCCGATTCTCGCCTCATTCATCATCTGAAACATGTGCTTCAAACCTTGATTGGCATTGCCGACCAGCCAACCCTTGCTGTTGTTTTTTTCCCCAAACACTAAATGAGTCGTACACAATCCTCGCTGACCTACTTTCTGAAAATCACCTGCCGTAATGACATCATTGGACTCCAGTTCACCGTTTTCGCCCACTCTAAATTTGGGTACTGCAAAAAGGGAAATTCCTTTTGTGCCGAGAGGTGCACCTTCAATGCGTGCCAAGACCAAATGCACAAAATTTTCGAAATAGGGATGATCGCCTGCCGTAATGAAGATTTTTTGTCCCTTGATTTGATAGCTACCATCTTCATTGGGGTAAGCGGTAGTTGTGACATCGGAAAGGGAACTACCCGCCTGCGGTTCGGTCAGACACATCGTACCGCCCCATTTGCCCTCCATCATATTGGGCATAAATCGGTCTTTCAATTCTTGTGTTCCAAATGCACGAATCAGATTGGCAGCACCTGCAGGAAGCGAAAAATAGGCGGTGATATTGTTGTTGGCGCAGTCCATGATATAGTGAACCGCCGTATAAAGTATCCCTGGCTGACGAACACCTCCTTCGTCGTAGTCAAAGTGAGAACCCACAAAACCCATTTCTGCCCCTTTTTCGAGAATGTTCTTCAACTGAGGAATGACGTAAATGCCGCCATCATCGTAACGGGAAGGATCTTCATCCATTTCTCTAAAACAAGGATACAATTCTTGATCAGAATAGTCCTTCACCGCATCCAAAAACATATCTACGCTCTCTTTATCATAGTCTTGGAAATATTCATGCTGAAACAAATCATTCGTATTGTGTACTTCATAGAGCAAATACCGAAGTGTGTTCATGTCTATATACTTGCTTGCCATAGGTCAGATTGTTTTAAACTGTTTGTCTAAATGGGAAAAAATATTTCACCAAAAATAACCATTTTTTTCAAAAATTGTTGTCAATTTCAAATAAGGGTTCTATATTTGCACCGCCTTATGAAATAAGGGAGATTGATAAATAAATTTCTATTCATTTTTTAGGTGCAAAAACGGGAGATTAGCTCAGTTGGTTCAGAGCATCTGCCTTACAAGCAGGGGGTCGTTGGTTCGAATCCAACATTTCCCACCTTATAAATCAAGCAGTTACAATAAATTTTGTAGCTGCTTTTTTTGTTGGTTTAAACATAGTTTAAACATTTGCTTCATTTTTTTTGCTGAGTTTAAACCAAAATTCCTCTCCATTTTTTTTTCTTTCCCCATACTTTTCTTAGATTAGCCTTTCATTTTTTCACCAAAACAATCTGTATAGACAATATTCTAATCTAACATATCAAGCAATCAATTAGCGTTTGCTGTTTTTTTCGATTCAAAAATCGCCAAATAATGAATTAGGGAAAAAACATAAGCGATGCGGTCACGTTATGCGTGGGCGTACCGACTTTTCCCTAGGGTGTTTGGCGATACCTTGAATCGAAGTTGGTAACGACTCACGCTCTTTTTTTGCTGTTGGTAGATGTATTTCCATTTCATCACTTTTAAAATCCAATCAGCATGAACAAACACAGACCACAAGGCAGACTTTCCTTTGTCTCCAATCCAAAATCCCCAAAAACGACTTCTTCAAAGGTGGGTTATGATACTCCTATTTTCTCGCCAAGTGACCCACTCCCAAGCGGAAACCCATTACATTTATTATTCTTGCTGCTTTTCGCTGCATTTTTCTTTATCTTAGCTACGTCAGATTTTGACGAGTATGTGCTATTGAAAGATGATGGTACGTATGAACTGACCGACAAACGAAAAGGAAAACTACTCAACGAATTGGCAGATTTGGAGGAAGCGGAACAGTATGCACTTCGGGCGATTCGTAGCGGAATGTACCCTTGCTTTAGTTGTTTTACGTCAGATTCCATTTTTCTGTATAGCGGTGAAGTTTGGAAGTATGGGATTACGACCAAAGGGCAAAATAGGCGATATGGGCGTTTTCTGATAAACATGGGTTTGCAGTACGAAATTCAATACAAAGGACTTTTACACGATTGCTTGAAGGAGGAAAAGCGAAAGATTTACCACTATCCGCTTTTGCCCGAAAATCTGAAACGTGCTAAGAAATTGGGGCGACCTCCCGGCAATAAACAAGATTCTTGAAGTGAAAGGACGCAAGATGTGAGAAGCGAGAAGTCAGACATAGTTTTAAAACAATCTTAAAAAATCAACAACATGAATACTAATAATCAAAATATAAACCCAAACACAACAAACGCTGAACCTACTCCAAAAGACTTCAATTTTACGGCAATCACTTGGAAGGATGTCACCGACAAAGTGAATTTTCAAGCGTTTGAAGATGTATTGAATGAGCAATTGACTTTAGCCGATTATGGCGAAACGGTCAAAAATCTGTACGGTACTTTTTTGGTGATTCAAGCCAACAATGAGTTTCACGATGAATTTGTGGACTACGATACAGAGGAACAGATTTTGGAAATGGCGTTCAAGGTGGATATACGGCAATTGAAGGACGCAAGCAAAGCGGAAACATTGCAACGAATGGCAAAGGCTTTTTTGGCGTATATTCGGCAATATCCTACTATTGAAGGTTTTGACTCAAAGCGTTTTTATACGGATGTTCAATCTGCTTTTGCTGAAAAAGGATGGTTGGTTGAGGCAGAATCAGCGATTTCAATTTCCAATTTATCGCTCTCCGAAAAAGCGAAAATAACAGGATTGGAGGAAGCGATTGTTCATTTGATAGAAACGGATATTGACAAGGCAGCTTTGGGGTGGATAAAAGTGTATTGTGAGAAATTGGAGATAGAATATCGGGAATTGATACCCGAACTCTTTGCTTAATTCAAGATTCTTCCCACTTCAATACCATACAACGAGTTTTACTCAACCCACTTTGCAATTCAATTGCACTAACATTGTGGTATTTTTGCAGTTGATGAAAATAACTACCTACATATTCACCATTTACATACTTGCGTTATCACTCGTACCTTGTAGCGATGGTGGCGGTGGTATGGTAGAGATAGTTAAGCATTTTTTTGGGGTAGAACACCATCATGTATCAGACCATGAGCAACATTCAAAAGATTGTGGGGATGATGCTTGTACGCCTTTTTGTGTTTGCAGTTGTTGTTCGATAGCTTTAGATGTTCCTCCAAAGCTATTTTTTAGGGTTGAATATCTACCTCCAATGCTTTCTAAATTACAGACCTCATTTTCCGATTTTATTCCTTCCTCTTTTCATACTTCTATTTGGCAACCGCCGAAATTTAGTTGACCAATTTTCGTGGGATAACTATGTCCACACAACTCGTACTTATTGGTTTAACTAAATTTCAAATAACTTATGTTTGATAAGATTATCGCTTATTCAATTGAGAATAAGTTTGTAATAGGGCTATTGGTAGCTGCCCTAATTGTGTGGGGTTTATTCTCCTTAAAACAGCTACCTGTTGATGCTGTGCCTGACATCACCAACAATCAGGTGCAAGTGATTACCATTTCTCCAACTTTGGCAACCCAAGAAGTAGAACAGTTTATTACCACGCCTGTCGAATTGGCTTTGCAGAATATTCAGCAGCTTGTTGAAATACGCTCTATATCTCGTTTTGGGCTATCTGTTGTGACGGTGGTTTTTGAGGAAGATATGGACGTATATTTATCTCGTCAGTTGGTGAGTGAATACCTAAAAGAAGCAGAAGGCAATATTCCCGAAGGTTTGGGAACGCCTGAAATGGCACCGATTTCTACGGGTTTGGGAGAGATTTATCAGTATGTAGTCCGACCGAAAGAGGGTTTTGAAGATAAATATCCTCCAACAGAATTGCGAAGTATTCAAGATTGGATTGTAAAACGCCAATTGTCGGGAATTGAAGGTGTGGTAGAAGTCAATACGATGGGTGGTTTCCTCAAACAATATGAGGTGGCAGTCAATCCCAATTTACTTAAATCGGTGGGCGTGAGTATTACCGATATTTTTGAGGCATTGGAAAACAGCAATGAAAATACAGGAGGTGCATACATCGAGAAAAATCCCAACACTTACTATATCCGTACCGATGGTATTGCTCGTTCTTTGTCTGATTTAGAAAACATTGTGGTAGATGTTCGCAATGGCAGACCTATTTTGATAAAAGATGTGGCAACGGTTCAGTTTGGTAAAGCTCCTCGATATGGGGCATTGGTTCGGGATGGAGAGGAAGCCGTTGGTGGTCGGGTGATGATGCTGAAAGGCGCAAACTCGGCAGCTGTGACGGAACGGGTAAAAGAACGGGTCATACAAATCGAAAAATCATTGCCCGAAGGTGTCGTAATTGAATCCTATTTGGTTCGGGATAAATTGGTTTCTACTGCTATCGGAACAGTCAAAACCAACCTCTTGGAAGGTGGGTTAATTGTTATTTTTATTTTGGTTTTGATGCTTGGAAATTGGAGGGCAGGGCTAATAGTTGCCTCTGTTATCCCTTTGGCGATGTTGTTTGCCATTTCTATGATGAACTTATTGGGAATTTCTGCCAATTTAATGAGTTTGGGAGCAATTGATTTTGGGTTGATTGTGGATGGTGCGGTTATCATTGTCGAATCCATTGTTCACCGCTTACAGGTCAATTTTGCAGGGCAAAAATTGACGACTTCACAAATGAACCATGAGGTTAAAACGGCTTCTCAAAAAATCAGAAGTTCCGCAGCTTTTGGCGAAATCATCATTTTGATGGTTTACATTCCTATTTTGGCTTTGGTGGGCATTGAAGGAAAAATGTTTAAGCCAATGGCGCAGACGGTTATGTTGGCAATTGGAGGAGCTTTGATTCTTTCTTTGACTTATGTACCGATGATGTCGGCATTGTTTCTCAACAAAAAAATCACTGATAAGAAAACGATTGCTGACCGAATTATCGCTTTTTTCCAAAAACTTTATACGCCTGTTTTGAATATAGCCTTGCGCTTAAAGACTCTTTTCGTATTGGCTACAATCATTCTATTTGCTTATAGTTTTTTCGTTTTCACAAGAATGGGGGGCGAATTTATCCCCACATTGGAGGAAGGGGATTTAGCCATGCAGCAAATTTTACCTGCTGGCACTTCGCTTTCGCAGAGTATCGAAATGGCTTCTATTATTCAAAAGAAACTACTCCAAGATTTTCCCGAAATAGAAGATGTGGTAGTGAATATTGGAGCAGCCGAAATTCCTACTGACCCAATGCCTGTTGAAATTGGGGATTATGTTTTGGTGATGAAACCCAAATCGGAATGGACTTCGGCAAGCAATCGTAAGGAAATGTTTGAGAAAATCGAAGAATCATTGAGTGTTATTCCTGGAGTAGGTTATGAGTTTTCGCAGCCTATACAATTGCGCTTCAATGAATTAATGACTGGTTCAAAAGCGGATATTGCTATAAAACTATATGGTGAAGATTTGGATTTGCTTTACAGCAAAGCGAAAGAAGCAGAGAGCGTTATCACAAAACTTGGTGGTGTGGGAACGGTCAATGTAGAGCAAACAATAGGGATGCCTCAAATCATCATCAACTTCAAATACGACAGAATGGCGCAGTATGGTTTGCAAGTAAAAGAGGTGAATCAAGTGGTCAGAAGTGCTTTTGCAGGGGAAAAGGCAGGGGTGATTTATGAAGGAGAGAAACGCTTTGATTTGGTGGTGAGAATGGATGAAAAATACCGCAATGGTATTGAAGATGTGCAAAATTTATACATCACTTTGGACAATGGCACACAAGTACCTTTACAGGCAGTTGCTGATGTAAATCTGACAGATGCACCCATGCAGATTTCGAGAGAGAACACCAATCGCAGAATAGTGATTGGGGTGAATGTAGGCGATACAGATGTGGAAACTTTGGTGGGCAAAATTCAAGGAGAATTGGATGCAAAAGTTGATTTGCCTGTTGGGTATTATTTCACCTATGGCGGTCAATTTGAAAATCTAAAAGCTGCCAATGCTCGTTTGATGGTAGCTGTACCGCTTGCGCTCGCTTTGATTTTTATCCTCCTTTATTTCACCTTTGGAAGTATCGCCCAAGCTGCCTTGATTTTTACGGCTATTCCACTTTCTGCAATTGGAGGGATTTGGGCTTTGGAGCTTCGAGGAATGCCGTTTAGTATTTCGGCAGGGATTGGTTTTATTGCCCTTTTTGGAGTGGCGGTATTGAATGGGATTGTCTTGATTGGCTACTTCAATCAATTGAAAAAAGAAGGTATGACCAACATTAGAGAACGCATCCTCGAAGGAACAAAAGTGCGTTTGCGTCCTGTTTTGCTGACAGCTTCGGTCGCTTCGTTGGGATTTTTGCCGATGGCTCTTTCTAACTCTGGCGGTGCAGAAGTACAGCGACCTTTGGCAACAGTGGTAATTGGAGGTTTGATAACGGCAACCTTTTTGACACTGGTTGTTTTACCGATTTTGTACAGTTGGTTGGCGCAGTGGCAAGAACGAAAGAACAAACCTTCTTTGGGTTCATATACTGCAATGATGTTGTTGCCTTTACTGTTTTTCGGTATCTCTGCAAATGCACAACAGCAGCCTATCACGATGGAAGAAGCGGTTGAAACGGCTATCCAAAATCATCCTTCTATTCAGGCTTCTAATCTGCAAATTCAGCAGGGGCAGAGTCTGCAAAACTTACCTTATACACTTGGCAAAACGGAATTTAATTATCAAGGTGATGGTTTGTTTAGAGAAAATGGGCAAAGGGTGAATCAGATTGGAGTGGTGCAAAATATTCCACACCCTGCTTCGGTCAAGGCTCAAAATGCTTTTCAAAACGAATGGGTCAAAAGCCAATTATTGCAGAAGCAATTGACCGAAAAAGAATTGACTTTGCAAGTGCAACAGACCTACTTTGAATTGCAGCAAAAAAAGGAATTGAAGGAATTGTATGAGCAACTTATACAGACTCATGAGCGATATTTTCAAGTGGCAAAAATAAGAGTGGACTTGGGTGAAAATAATCCCATTGAAAAGCTGACCCTTCAATCTGCTTTGAATGAATATCGGCTTTTGCTTACACAGGTTGATTTAGAAATTGACAGCTTGGAAAAACAGTTGGCGAATTTGTTGAACACCACTGAAGCCATTACTGCAACAGACAGTTTGGTTATGTTGCCGTTCACTTCAATGGATAGTTTGAATAGTTTGCAGATACAGTTGGCGAATCAAAACATTCAGATAGAACAGGCAAATGTTGGCTTAATTGAAGCGACTACAAAGCCCGATTTTAACTTAGGCTATGCAGCGCAAAATTACTTTGAAGGTGGTTGGCTGCATGGTTTACAGGCAGGGATTCAGATTCCGCTTTTCAAAAAATCGACTAAGCGAAAAGTGGAAGCACAAAAATTGCAGGTCGAAGTCGTCAAAGCCAATGTGGACGCACAAAAGCAGCGAATCAATCAAGAATTGTTATCCGTTGAAAACGCCATACAATTGTATAAAGCAGGGGTGGATTACTACAAAGAGCAATTGGCAATCATCAATCCCGAAATAGAGCGTATTGCAAGGCTCAATTATCAGGCGGGTGAAATTTCTTATCTCGAACTGCTCAATACCCTCAATCTGCTTTCCAAAAATAATCAACAATACTGGGAACAAATCTTGTCCTACAACAAAGCAGTAGTGTTGTATCAATTCTTGTCAAATCAATAAAATACAAATAAAATGAAAATTATAAATAAATCAATCTTATTAATAGTCTCGATAGCTGCAATGCTGTTTTTTTTCTCATGTGGTCATGAACACACCGAAGGAGATGGACATAATCACGGTACAGAACAGGAAGAACATTCGGAGCATGACGGACACAATCATGGTGCAGAACAGGAAGGTCATTCGGAAGATGATGGACACAATCATGGTGCAGAACAGGAAGAACATTCGGAAAATGATGGACATGGGCATGGTGAGGAACATGAAGAAGGAGAAATTCATCTGACCAAAGAACAGATTGCAACCATGAATATCACGTTTGGTGATTTCTCTCAAATCAAAATCAATGATTTTGTAAAAGCAACAGGAACTTTGGGCTTGCCTCCAAATGCCTTGACCTCGGTAAGTGCAAAATCGGATGGTTTTATAAAAAACAGCAAAAAGTATGTCGAAGGGAGTTATGTGAAACAAGGGGCTATCATGGCATATTTGGAAAATCCTGATTTTATTGAACATCAACGGGAATATCTTGAAGTTGCTGCTGAATTGGTCTATGACCGACAGGAATTGGCAAGGCATGGAACTTTGGTTGCAGAAAATGCTGGTGTTGAAAAAAACGTCCAAAAATTTCAAGCAGAGGTCAATCGAAAAGTAGCCATCTTAAAAGGTATCTCCAAACGCCTTGCTTATCTCGGCATTAATGTAGATAATTTGACAACGGAAAATATAATCCAACGTGTTCCTATTTATTCTCCTGCTTCTGGATATATCACTTCTATTCAAATGCACAATGGGATGTATGTTACACCTCAAATAGAACTGATGGAGATTGTTAATGAAAATCATCTTCATTTGGAGTTAGATGTATTTGAAAAGGATATTTCGAGTGTAGAGAAAGGGCAAAAAATAAGCTATTCAGTGCCTGCATTGGGAAATAAAGTTTATGAGGGTGAAGTGCATATAATCGGCAAAGAATTTAATACCGAAAACAAGACCGTCCGTATTCATGGACATTTGGAAAAAGAACGTCCTAAGTTTATTAAAGACTTATTCGTAGAAGCAAAAATTTGGCTGAATGACCAGACAGTTCAAGCCTTGCCTGAAAGTGCTATTATTAAGGACGGAGCTTCTTCTTACATCTATGTGGCGAATGACCAAGTTGAAGGAAATGAATTAAAGTTTGAGGCAGTAAAGGTGATAGAAGGTACAAGGGATAATGGTTTTACTTCGGTAAAATTGATTGATGAAATTCCCGATGATATGAAGATTGTAACGTATGGAGCTTACTATGTATTTGCTCAATCGAAGGCAGGGGAATTGAAGCATGAGCATTAGGAAGGAGATTATGGAATGTTTTATCGGTGTAGGGCAATTGTTCTATACCGATAAAAATTTGTTATTTTTGTAATGATGAAGGTTTTTATTAAAATATTCACAATTTATATTTTTGTTCTATTGCTATCACCTTGTGGTGATGGTGGCGGTGGAATTGTGGCAGTAGTTAATCAATTATTGGGCTTAGAAATTCATAATAATTTAGAGATAGAACAAAACTCTGACCCTTGTGAAGATTCGCCTTGTTCTCCTTTTTGTATTTGTAGCAGTTGTTTTACTCCTCTTGAGACATCTAAAGAAATTCCTCTTATAGAAAAAGCACTTACTTTATTTCCAAAAACAATTTCCTCATTCACATCTCATTTTTATTCTTCTTCCTTTTGTAAATCTATCTGGCAACCTCCAAAATTAGTTTAACCATTCGGGCATAGACAGGTATGCCCTTTTTACAAATTTATTTGGTTAATCTAATATTTAAAAAATGAAAAAATTAATATTGTTATTATTAGCAATAGCTGTGGTGAATACAGTCTATTGTCAAAATACTTTTAAAGCCACTATTTTAGATGGTGAAACGAAAGAATCATTAGTAGGTGTAAATGTATTTATTGAAAGCCTTGAAAAAGGCAGTGTAACAAATGTAGATGGTATAGTTGAAATAAAAGATTTACCTGATGGTAATTATGAAGTTCGAGTTAGTTATATCAGCTATGAAACTATAGAATTGGAGGTGTCTTTACCTCAACAAGAACCTTTGACCGTTTTAATGGAATCGGGAAGTGAAGAACTGGAAGCCATTACTGTAAGTACCACTCGAAGTAGTCGTTTAATTCAAGATTTACCGACTCGATTGGAAGCAATCAGTTCAGAAGAATTGGGCGAAAAAGCCTTTATGAATTCCACCAATATCTCTATGTTGTTGCGGGAAAGTACAGGTATTCAAATGCAACAAACATCCGCTAATTCAGCCAATCAAAGTATTCGTATTCAAGGCTTAGATGGTCGCTACACTCAATTACTCAAAGACGGATTTCCTATTTTCGGAGGCTTTGCTGGTGGATTGAGTATCATGCAAATACCTCCTTTGGATTTGAAACAAGTGGAAATTATTAAGGGGAGTGCTTCTACACTATATGGTGGCGGAGCAATTGCAGGATTGGTCAATTTGATTAGCAAACGCCCCGAAGAAGAACCACAATTGGAATTGATGTTTACTCAAACGCAGGCAGGTGGTTCTACACTGAATGGATTTTACGCTCAAGAGTATGGAAAGGCTGGTTTTTCACTTTATACAGTCGGGAATCTTCAACAGGTTTATGATGTCAATGATGATGATTTTTCGGAACTTCCCGAAGTGAAAAACATTGCTATTAACCCAACCTTCTTTTACAACTTTGATGAAAGTAGTAGTTTGAGAATTGGCATCAATAGTTCTTTTGAAAACCGATTGGGAGGCGATGTAACTGCTATCGAAAACTCACCAAATACCGAACATCCTTTTACGGAGGAAAATAAATCTACTCGATTGGCTTCTCAAATCAGTTATCAAAAATCGTTTTCAGAAGATGCCAATTTAATGATTAGAAACAGCGTCAGCTTCTTTGACAGAAGTATAGAAATTCCTGATTTTATTTTTGACGGTCAACAAATAGCGAGTTTTTCAGAGGTTTCTTATTCCACAGCAAACGAAAAAACTGATTGGGTTTTTGGTGCAAATATGTGGACAGAGGAATTTACCGAAACACCTTTTAATCAAAACCCTGTAAGAGATTACAGCAATAATACTTTTGGTGTTTTTGGTCAGAATGTTTGGTCAATTACCGAAAAAGCAGCATTAGAATCAGGATTAAGGGTTGATTACAATACCGATTATGATTGGTTTGTGCTGCCTCGCATCAATCTTTTATTGGACTTAAACGAGCATTGGACAACTCGAATAGGCGGTGGAATGGGTTATAAATTACCTACCATTTTTAGTGAGGAAGCGGAAAACCGTACTTTTCAAAGTATCCTCCCAATCGGAATAAATAATACGAAAGCAGAAACGTCATTAGGAGTGAATTGGGATGTGAATTACAAAACAATTTTATTTGATGAAATCAGCTTTTCTATCAATAATCTATTTTTCTACACCCAATTGTTTGACCCTTTGGTTCTGACCCAAGATACTGATAACCAATTTCTTTATGTAAACGCTGATGGTAAAACCGAGAGTAAAGGGTTAGAAACCAATATTAAATTGGGGTATGATGATTTTAAACTGTATTTGCAATATGCCTTTATTGATGCTCAATTAGATTATGACGGTATCACTCGGCAAAAACCAATTACACCACGACATAATGCAGGGGGAATATTGATGTATGAAAGTGGAAAATGGCGATTGGGTTATGAAGTGTACTTTACAGGTGGTCAGACACTTTTTGACGGTTCGGCAGTAGAAGATTATTGGACTATGGGACTATTAATATCTCGTCAAATCGAGAAGCTCAATATATTTGTGAATTTTGAAAACTTCACGGACACTCGATTATCTAAATTTCAAGATACTGTTCTACCACCACATACAAATCCATCTTTCCCTGAAATTTGGGCACCGACTGATGGATTTATTTTCACCGCAGGATTGAAGTGGACGATATTCGGAGAAATAGAGGAAGAATAGAAATATCACCACTATTTGTTAGAGCGTAATCCAATCTATTACGCTCTAACTTTTTTAAAAAATGACGAACCATGCAAAAAACAATATATAAAGTCACCCAAATGGATTGTCCTTCGGAAGAAAATCTAATTCGGATGAAGTTGGACGGAATTTCAGAAATAAAACATTTGGATTTTGATATTCCAAACAGGACATTGACGATTTACCATAATGGAGAAACCGACGAAATCGAGAAGTCGATTATTGCCTTAAACTTAGGAGGAAAGAAAATAAAAACCGTTGAAACAGACGAAACCGAATTTAGCGAAAATGCAAATCAAAAGAAACTACTTTGGGCAGTACTCTCTATCAATTTTGCTTTCTTTCTAATCGAAATGACAACAGGATTGATTTCAAAATCAATGGGATTGGTGGCGGATAGTTTGGATATGTTAGCAGATGCTTTTGTTTATGGTATTAGCTTATTTGCAGTTGGTGGCACTTTAAATCGCAAGAAAAAAATTGCTAAAATCGCAGGTTATTTTCAAATTACATTGGCTGTAATCGGATTTATAGAGGTGTTAAGAAGATTCTTTGGTGTAGAAAAAATGCCCGATTTTTCGACGATGATAGTTGTTTCGATTTTTGCCTTAATCGCAAATGGAATTTGTTTGTATTTGTTGCAAAAAACAAAGACCGAAGAAGCGCACATGAAGGCAAGTATGATTTTCACCTCGAACGACATCGTTATCAATTTAGGAGTAATAACCGCAGGTGTTTTGGTGAACTGTTTAGCTTCGAGTAAACCTGACTTGATAATTGGAACAATAGTTTTCATAATAGTTGTTCAAGGAGCAATAAGGATATTAAATGTAGCGAAATGAAAAACGTAAATAAAATCTTAGAACAAAAGGCTATCCGTATCACTCCGATGCGGCAGCTTATTTTAGAATATTTCTTACAAAATGATGGAACGTTTGGTTTGATAGAATTGGAAAATGCCTTTCCAAAATCTGATAGAATCACCATCTATCGAACCCTTAAAACCTTTGAAGAAAAGGGTATTCTACACAGTATCAAAGAAGAAGGAATGGAAGCGAAATATGCACTTTGTAAGGAGCATTGTTCAACAGAACATCATATTGACCAACATCCGCACTTCCAATGTCAAAAGTGCAAACAGATTACTTGTATTGATAGTCAATTAATTCCTACAATGGAATTGCCCGATGGATATGTTCAGAAAGAAGTCAACATGATGATAAAAGGCATCTGCCCGAATTGTCAGAGATAAGTTTGCAATTGCATTGCAGGGAATATCAGCTTAACTTTGTAGAAAAAAACAATGGGAACAAAAGTGTATTTATTCATCTTTTTGCTTGTTTATTTCTTCTTTGTCTTTTTCCTTCGTTCTTATCTGCTTTGGAAAAGAACAGGAGTGAATCCATTGACCTTCAATAAATCCGATGATGCACATGGATACAATGGAAAGGTATTTACCTTTATTTCCTTATTGGAATTTGTAGTGGTATTCATCTATGCTTTCAAAAGCGAATGGTATCAATACCTTTTGCCATTTTGGTATTTAGAACATAGCTATTTGCAGTATATCGGATGGGGATTGCTACCACTTTCGCTTATTTTGGTTTGGGTGGCTCAATCGCAAATGGCAAACTCTTGGCGGATTGGAATTGATGAAAAGAACAAAACGGAATTGGTTACAAACGGCTTATTCTCTATATCAAGAAACCCAATTTTTTTGGGTGTAATGATTGCAAATTTCGGGCTGTTTTTGATAATTCCAAATGCTTTTACCTTGCTTATCGTTTCTCTATCAGTTGTTAGTATCAATACGCAAGTTAGATTGGAGGAAGCATTTTTGAAAAATAGTCATGGGAAAGATTATCAAAACTATTTGAGTCGGGTTGGACGGTGGTTTTAACCTCAAAATCAATTATAATCATTTATTAAGTGAAATTTATTTATAACCATATCAAAATTTTAAAAAAATGAACACGAAAATCTACATTATTTTATTTTTATTGTCTTTAGCAATTAACCCTGTTTCTCTAAAAGCACAAGCTCTTTCAGGTTCTCCCTCTACTTTTATTGAAGTAGGAAACTACCTTACTGAGTTTGATATTATTGGATATTCTTTTATTCAAAATAATACCAACGAAGATATTGAAGTAAATTGGCAGAGGACTAAAAATGACATTCCCGAAGGTTGGAATAATCTTATTTGCGACCCTGTTAATTGTTGGGCACCGTTTGTAAGTGGAAATCCTCAGCCTTTGGTCATTCCTGCAAATGGAACTATGCTTCTCAACTCATACTTTCAACCAAATGAAATTGAAGGTTCTGGCATCGTAGAAATTTGTGTTTGGGCAATTGCAGATAGCGCAAATGTAAATGTCAAAATGACTTATATAGCAGATGCCTTCACTGTTAATATAGAAGATAATGCTTTGGAACAAATCAAGGTTTACCCCAATCCTGTTCGAGATAATCTAACGATAGATATTGGAACGGAAACCAATGTTCGCTATATAGAGATATACAATTTGGTTGGTCGCAAAATGGCTCATTACTCTATTCCACATAGAACGGATAAATATCAAATCAATGCTTCTGCTTTGCCCGAAGGTATGTATTTCGTGAAAATGTTTGGTGCTGATTATGGGCAAAATGCTACTCGTACATTCACCAAAGATTGATGATGTGGTTTTTTTGATTGTCTTTCTTAACCTTGTTTTGAAACCTATTTTTTGAAATTCAAACCCAATTCAGAAACAAAATTTCATTTAACTAAAAGCTTTAAGCAAAAAATGCAATTAAAAGCAAATCAGTCTATTATTGGTGGTATAATCGCCTTCATTATTGCCACAAGCTGCTGTTGGCTGCCTGCTCTCATTATCGGGATTGGTGGAGCAAGTAGTTTGTTGGCATTTGCCAATGGTTTGGAGCAATTTAGTGGTGTCTTTATGGCAATTGGTGTTGGCTTTCTAAGCTACGGAGGCTATCAATTTTATAAAAAAAGAAATTCAATTATGCAATCAAACGAAGTTCAATTACAATCTACTATTACTTGCCCTGAATGTGGACATCAGAAAGAAGAAACCATGCCTACGAATGCTTGTCAGTTTTTTTATGAATGTGAAAATTGCAAAAAAGTATTAAAGCCTCAACAGGGTGATTGTTGTGTTTATTGTAGTTATGGAACAGTGGCTTGTCCTCCTATTCAAATGAATAAAGACTGTTGCTAAATGAATTTTCGATTATGGATAAAAAATTGAAAGAGGCTATCAAATATTACGATAACTTTTCAAAAGTCTATGACTGGTTTTCGCCAAAATGGTATTACCATAATGCGAGAAACTATGCCATTGAGCAATTACAATTGAAGGAAGGAGATACTGTTTTGAATCTGCCTTGTGGTACAGGACAAAACTTTGAATATTTTCAAAAATTTCTCAATGGAATAGGGTTAATTATCGGTATTGACCTTTCGGAAGGAATGTTAGAAAAAGCGAAAGCAAAAAAATCCGATAATCATTGGAACAACATCAAAATATTCAAAGAAGATGCTACACAAATCAATAAGGAGTGGATAGCAACTCACTTCAATAACTCTTTAAAAATAGATGCTATTCTTTGTGATTTGGGCTTGTCGGGGTTTCCTAATTGGAAGTTGGTCATTGACAATATGCTCGACTTATTAAAACCTAATGGTAGGTTGGTTATCATGGACTGGTATATTTCAAAGCCAACATTGAGAGGAACTTTCATCAAATGGATAGGGAAAGGTGAGGTCAATCGCCCTATCTATCAATATTTAGAATCGAAAGGGGTGAACTTTGAAGTAAATACTTCATTTAATAGAGGTGGTGTATTCGTAGCAACTGGAATTAAATAAATTATAAAAAAATGAACAAGCATATTACGCATCCACATCCTCCCGAATACGACAAAAACGGCAATCTAATTTGCTGTACTTTAGAGGAAAAGATAGACAGCAAAACACCTCCGCCCATCGCTCCGAGAAAAGAGGAACACCATGAAGGAGACGGACACGACCATTCACACGACCACGACCATAATGGAGAATTGGGTTGGAAAGCATATCTCCCTTCAATTATTAGTTTGGTGCTTTTGTTGTCGGGTTTAGCAGTCGAACACTTATTGGAAGCCTCCTTTTTTCGAGGTTGGATTAAAATTGTATGGTACACGTTTGCCTATTTGCCTGTTGGTTTGCCTGTATTGAAGGAAGCATGGGTAGCCCTACGAAAAGGCGAAATTTTTACCGAGTTTTTCTTAATGGGTATCGCTACAATTGGAGCTTTTGCTATTGGAGAATATCCCGAAGGAGTGGCGGTGATGCTTTTTTATGCCATTGGCGAGTTGTTTCAAACGGCGGCTGTTAAACGTGCAAAAAACAACATCAAAGCCTTGTTGGATGTGCGCCCAAAGACTGCAAATGTTTTAAGGAATAGTTCTTACCAAACGGTTAATCCCGAAACGGTTGTAATCGGTGAAATCATACAAGTCAAAGTGGGTGAAAAAATACCTTTGGATGGCATTTTACTTTCCAAAAAAGCAGTTTTAAATACAGCAGCACTGACAGGCGAAAGTAAACCGCAAAATGTGGTAGAAGGCGAAAAGGTGATGGCAGGCTCTATTAATTTGGATGGTGTGATTGAGCTGAAAGTTGAAAAGTTATTCAATGATAGTTCCATTGCTCGTATTTTGGAACTGGTACAGAACGCTACTTCTCGCAAGTCTAAAACGGAATTGTTAATCAGGCGTTTGGCAAAAATCTATACGCCCATTGTGGTTTATTTGGCGATTGCCATTTGCATTATTCCTTACTTTTTTGTGGCAGATTATGTGTTTACGGAGTGGTTGTATCGGGCTTTGATTTTCTTGGTCATTTCCTGTCCTTGTGCTTTGGTGATTTCTATACCATTGGGTTATTTTGGAGGATTGGGAGCAGCTTCCCGAAAAGGTTTGCTATTTAAAGGAGCAACTTTTCTTGACCAATTGACGAAGGTGAATACTTTGGTGATGGACAAAACGGGAACAGTCACCAAAGGCGTTTTCAAAATCAAAGACATTGAGATAAGAGGCAATTTCAGCGAAGGTGAGTTTATGAAATTGCTGATGGCAATTGAAGCAAAATCTACTCACCCGATTGCCAAAGCCATTATGGAATATTCAACAGATACTACCCTTCCCGAAGCAACCGAAATTCAAGAAATTGCAGGGAAAGGATTGAAGGGCAAGGTCAATGGACAATCTATTTTTGTGGGAAATAAAAAGTTGATGGAGCAATTTGGGATTGGTGTTCCTTCTTCTACCGATGGTATTGTGGAAAGTATTGTAATGGTCGGTATTGAGGGGCAGTTTGCTGGATATGTGACCATTGCAGACGAATTGAAGGAAGATGCAAAAGACACCATTCAGCAATTGAAAGCGAATGGGATAGAGCGATTGGTTATGTTGTCGGGAGATAAGGATTCTATTACTCAAAAAGTAGCGAAGGAATTGGGCATCACCAATGCAAAAGGTGGATTGCTGCCCGAAGATAAACTGAATGAAGTAGAAACGATTAAAAAAGACCCAACCAAAATAGTTGCCTTTGTGGGTGATGGTATTAATGATGCGCCTGTATTGGCGGCAAGTGATATTGGCATTGCGATGGGTGCAATGGGAAGTGATGTTGCGATTGAAACCGCAGACATCATCATTCAAACCGACCAACCTTCAAAAATCGTAACAGGCATCAAAATTGGCAATGCGACTCAACGAATAATTTGGCAAAATATAGCATTGGCTTTTGGAGTGAAAATTATTGTTTTGATACTTGGAGCAGGTGGATTGGCTACGATGTGGGAAGCAGTTTTTGCAGATGTGGGCGTGGCATTATTGGCTATTTTGAATGCAGTGCGATTGCAGCGGAAGGAGTGGGATTGAAGGGAAGGGTTTTGAATGGGAAGAAAAAATGCTGTAAACATTGGTTTACAATCTGTTTACAGTGCAATTTCCAGATGTAAACAGTCCGAAATTGCACATGAAAAAGTGTGCAAAAAGTGGTCTGCTCTCCGTCTTACGGTTCGGACAAAAAAAATGCAGCGTTTACAGTCTATATTCGGACGTGTAAACGCTGCAATAACAATACTTTGTGAGTTTAGAAGTGATACGGCTAATAATAGCTATTCACTCTATCAGTTCGCTGCAATCCATCTTTATTCGCTGCATTGGCTTTTAGGTCGTCATTTTCTGCCTTTAGTTGGTTGTTGGAATGTATCAGAAAACCGATACTTCCACCTAATAAGGCAAAGCCTATGACTACTGCAATAAAAATACTCTTTTTCATGCTTCTATTAATTTTAAGCGTTTAACAATTTTGTTGATATTTGGCTGCCATAGATAGTCCGACTCCACTTCCAAAACATAGGCAGCTAAGACCAAAGGCAAGGTTTCTCTATACTCCCATTGAAGTTCTGCAATCAATTCCTCAAACTGTGAATAATGGTCGCCCATGTAAAAACTTTGTTCTTGGCGTGTGGTCAATCGCTGTACCTCTCTTTTCTGCTTACTGTGAGCCGTTTTGTAGGAGTTAAGGCTATCCTTCAATCGTTGAATTTCTGCCTTTTGTTCTTGAATTGTGACAGCCTGTTTTTCGATGGTTGAAGTCAAGTCCTCTCTCTGCTTTTGTAGGAGTTGATTTTGTGCAAAATAGCGACTACCATTGTAGAGCAGCGATTTCATACAAGCAGATATGTTTTCGTAGCCATGTTGTTCTGCAAAGGCGTGTAGATACTCCTTTGCAGTGGGTGTTATCCTACAAGCTACGGTTTCGGTATTTCCTTCTCCCAAATCTTCAAAATATGCCTCCATACTTTCAGTGAAGGTAGGTAGTTCAAGCGGTTGGGTTACGATACCTTGTGCTACTTTCTCCGTATAGTCAATGATGTGTTCTGCAAGGGGAATTTCAGTCACTTTCGAGAAGCCTTTGAGTGAGCCATTGCCGTTTACTTCAAAAACATAAGTTTTAGCGGTATCTACACACCTTGCCAAATCTATTGCAGCTACTTGTAAACCGACTGCTTGGGCAGTTTTGATAGCAATGTTTTTTTCTTCTTCGGTCAGTTCTGTGGGTTCGCCCAATTTGTTGATGGAATAGTTGGTACGTGGGTCGCCATCCTCTCCACTGAATCGGGTGTATGCTCCAATTACTTTTCCATCAATTACCCATACTCGAATATCACGTTTACGGTTCGTTTTGGAAGTGTTTACAAATTGCTGCAAAGTGAACGATATGCCACTGTTTACTTTATCTTCAACGACCATTTTAGCCGTTGTTTCGGTTTCCATTATCACCACTCCTTTACCCTGTGAGCCTGTTTCACCTTTGAGGATAATCGGATAACCTCCCAACCATTTGACCATTTCGGATAGGTCATAAGGTGCTTTGTCTATCTTGATGGTTTTAGGCATCATTATACCATACTGTGCCAATCTCGAAAAGGTATGCCATTTGTTTGTGACAAGGCTTAGTGCTTCGGGAGTAATGATGCTTTTCATTCCGAGATAGTACACCAACATAATGAGTATTTCTACTCCTTTCCTCAAATCCTTTCCGATTCGTGGAATGATTACATCAAAGTCGCCTCGATGTATTCGTTTTCCGTTGTGGTACACTCGATGATGTCCACCTTTGTTGTTGAACCAAAGGTACATATCCAAGTAACTTAAAACGGTTACGGTATGTCCTCTTTGTTTGGCTTCTTCTTCCATTTTTTTGGTAGATGTGCCTCGCTTCGTGGTTGAAGCTAAGATTAAAATGTTCATATTGTTTATTGTTTTTTTGTGAAAAAAAATACCAACAACACCAAAGTCCTATATAGGGGTTTGGTGTTGTTGGTATTTTAAAACATTGATTTTTGATTATCTTCTATTAATATTTTTAGGCTATAATATTTCTCTCTACCTTCCTTACTTTCCGATAAGAAGTAAGGTAATCCATCTTGGTAGCCTACAATTTCTTTGGTTTCTATCAAGCGTTTTATACGCTCTCGAATGGTATTGTGCGAACACTTAAAATGGTCTTTTAATAAGTTGCTCAATTCGGATAAAGGCATTTTCTTTTTTGGAGGAAGATGCTTGTAAACAAAGTCTTTGACTGCTTCAATATCTGCCTTTTGTTTTTTGGATTGTTTTACATTGTCAATCATATCTTCATTGGCTTCAATCAATCCATTAAAATCATCGCAATAAGTCAAATAGAAGGGTTCGGGGGCTTTGCCAACTCTCACTTTCAATGGTCGTACCTTGATTAAATCAGTAGGCTTATTTTGTCCATTTAGTTCATATCCAATTTGAAGCTGACAGCTTGCTTTATTCATCAATTCTGTTCCAAGATGTCCTCGTGCTTTTTCACTGTTAAAGCCTGGGTTTTCATGTATGATGCAGACAAAAGTAATGTCAAATTGATTTATCATAATATTGAGCATATCAATGAGTTCTAAACTTTCACCTACATTGTTGAAGTTGGATATACAATCTGATACCACATCAAGTATTACGAAAATGTGCATACCCTCACTTTCCTTTCTCACCTTTTCCAAGTATTGTTTCAGTATGCTTAACCGATTTGTTCTGGACACTTCAATAAGTGAGATAAAATCCAAAGTCTCTACATCATCGTTTATTTTGTACCCTGCTTTTTTCTTGATTTCTTGCAGTGCATGGGGAAATTGGTCTTTTTGATTTCGCTCTGTATCTACATAGAGTAGCTTTACTTTTTTAATAAATTTTGGAGATTTTTCTACCCCTGCTATTTCATGTATAGATTGCCCTATCAATAGGCTGCAAAAATGAGACACTAAGCGACTTTTGTGAGAGCCTGTTTTCCCTTGAACCACATTTATCGTAAATGGGTGAATAATTTCCATCCCATTCCTTAAAAAAATAGGTGGTGAAAAATCTACTCTTGTCTTCACTTTTTCTTCTATTTGATTTCTACTTTGTAAAACTTTCTGAAATACCTTTTTGAGTTTATCAGATTCTTTTGCCTTGTTCTGTTTTAATATTGTTGTTGCATTATAATTTTCTGATAACATAATTTTGTTGTTTACCAAATGAATACTAATGGTTTGAGTGTTCCAGCAAAGTCTATACTAAAACCATATCTATCTTTTCGCTCTCGTTTACTCGCTCGATATTTGGCTTCTGTAACGGATTCTATCACAAAGCGATAATCGTAGGTCTGTAAACGACACATCAATTCATTGAAGAACTCAAATCTTGTTTGAGCATGATGTAACCTATTTGCATAGTTTAGTAGATACTGTTCGTTCTTTTTACCTTCTTTGAGCATTTTCTGATAGGCATAACTCTGTTTTTGTAGAATATCTAAATCGGTTTTTAAGAGCGTTTCTACATCAGATAAGATTTCAGAAAATGGAAGGTGATACAAGTCAAGTGATTGGCGTATCATTGCTTTTTCTTTTTTCGGTTCATTAAATAATCATCTGTATCAGCTAATACTTCTTCAACTGTTTTTTGCTTCCCTGCTTCTATCCACTTTAGGAGTTCGGAACGTTTGAAGTAGAGTTTTTTACCTCTTTTGAAGAATGGAACTTCATTGTTACTTGTCATACGATAAAGCGTATGCTTAGAAATTTGGAGGAATCGAGCTGCTTCATTAGCATTAAGAATATGCTTGATAGAGATAGCAGTTTCTAAAGGCTTGTGTTGTAGTAAGGCTGTTTTAATACTTTTGAGGATAAGCTCCTCTAGTTGTTCGGGGGTAGTCATTATGAAATTTTGTACCATTATTAAACTTGTTTTTGATTGTTAATAATGGTACAAATATGGCTTAGTCTTGCTTTTTGGCAAAAATGTTAGTAAGCTAAGGAAAAATTTAGTAAGGCAAATCAAGAAATTTAGTAAGGTAGAGCAAGAAATTTAGTAGGATAGCACGATAAAATTGAAGATTTAGTTCATTCTTTTGGGTAAATAGTCTTTAATATCGAATTTCATTGAAGCAGGTTTTTTAGCTTTCATGTTACTTCTAATATTAAACTCTGTCTGTTCTTTAAAATTTTCAAAGTTATATTTTAAGAACTTGGCATAATCATGTTTACCAGTTGGGTTGATGCAATGAGCAGTAAACAATTCAAACATACAATAAAGAATTACATTTTTAGACCTACCTTTGCTTTTTAACATTAAATTGAAATACTTACCACTTGGAATATCTGGAATACAAAATCCATACTTTAATAATTCCAAAGTATCTTCTTTTGATAGAAAAATATTACCCGAATCAATGTTTTCATCATATAAAAATGAGAAAAAATTAGCTATTTCTTCATCAGATAACTCTCCCTCTATTTTTGTATAATTATCGGGAATTTCAACTTTGGAGTTTTCTTCTGAATTTGGAAAGTCCATTACAGGATATATAACTTTTTGGGGGTTGGCTATCCAATCATAAATAATTGCTACTTTTCCACTATCAAAAAGCGGTTTTTTATACTTGTGAACCAATGTTTTAAGAAAACTTATGTATTGAGGTAGATTTCCATTGAAGTTAGTAAGTAAGTGGAAAACTAAAAAATCATATAAATATTCAATATCTGTTTGTCTTACTTTAAAAGCAAATAGTATTAGAAAAAATGTATTAGGAATATTCGTTCTTTCAACAATAAAATCTTCGTCAAATAGAAAGATTTTATATCTTGGTACGTAAGATTTATTGATTAAACTGTCAATAAGTTTCTCACTCATTTCTTCTTGATTTTCTTCAGTAATAACATTAAAGAAAGGTCTTGGATTATTAGGATTTTCGCTTATATAGCTTCCTTTTGTAAATGGAGAACCTCCATCTATTGAATCTAATCTTAACTTATCAATATCATCAAGTATTTTCTCTACTTCTTCGCTGAACTCATCATATACTGATGAATACTTATCATTGGATTTTAATAAAAAAGCTATTGACCCTTCTAAATCGTCAATCATTTCTCTAAGTTGTTCATTCTTATTAAATTTCCAATCTCTTTTTTCTTCCAACCAAATTTCACCAGTATTAATAACAAAAGTTTCCCAAATATCAGATTCCCAAATATCTTTGATATTAATATTATTATCCATGTTGTAATCTTATTTTATAACCAATATAATGTCAAATATTGGTAAATATCCAAAAATTAACAAACAAATACAACTAAAGTAATTCGTCAGTAGCATCAATCACCGCAGTATCAAATTGAGCAAGGTAGGTTTCTGTTGTTTTCTTATCGGCATGAGCCAATCCTTGACTAATTTGTGCAATTGAAATACCTTTTCTCAATAATGTAGTTGCATAGGTATGTCTTGCTACATTCGATGTTAGGTTTGCCTGTATCTCTAATATTTCAGCGACCTTTTTCAACTTTTTGTTATAGTTCTTCAAACACTTTTTTCTTCTATCTCTTTTTTGAGTATCTGTTTTGTGGAAATCAGATAGTATAGGAAAAACATACTGGCTTTCATTTTCTTCTCTCTCTACTCTGAAATAGGACAAAATTTCTTCAATGGGTTCGCTCACTGGAATACTCAATAATTTACCCACCTTATTCCTTCTGTATTGAAATCGGTTGTCATAGAATTGCGTCCATTTTAAATCTGCCATATCAGAAAAGTTTATTCCTCTTGCATAATAGGAAAAGAGAAAGTAGCGAACAGTATTTGCTAAATCGGGGTATGCCTCCATATCGAAGTTTTTGATTTTGGTCATATCTTTAATTGAAAGAGCAGTAGAAGGTTTCTTTTTATTGAGGTGAGCTAAGGAATAACCTTTCTTATTATACATCGAGGAAAAAGGATAGTGGTCTGGTCGGGCTATCTCTCTTTTGATAGCCAAGTTGATTAATGCTCGGAAAGTTCTCATGTGATTAGATACACCTCCGTCCGTACATCCATTTACACGAAGGTCTATTTCCCATTTGTGTAGAAAGTCATAGCTGATGTCTGAAAACTGCAAATTATCGTTATTTGCAAATTTTGATAGAGCAGAGTAAGTATTTTTGTAAACCTCTCTATTCCCATAATTTCCCGATTTTTCAAATTCTTGTATTCGGGTTTTGAAGAAGTCAAAAAGTCCAATATTGCTTTTATTGAGAAATTGATTGAAAAATTTTTCAAACGTAAATGATTCGCTTTTTGTACTCAAATCTTCAATAACTTCTTCTGCTTGACGAAGTTTTATCTTTAGCACCTCGTTTTTTGCCTTGTAGTTGGGATATTTACTCTTGAATCTGTTTTTATTCTTATCCCATTCATTTTTCATACAATTGTAGCCTAAAGATTTGTATTTTAGCTTTCTTTGAAATGAAATTCTTAAAAGAACTGGATTTGTTCCATCTTTGTTTGTCTTTGAAGTATAATGGACAATTTTTACGTGGGCATTGCTCATATTGTATCAATGATATTTTAGTAAAATAATGATTAAACTGGTTTAAACATAGTTTAAACAAATTTAGCAAAAAGATACAATAATATACAAATAAATCTAAGGACAAAATTCAAAATAATACTGATAAACAATAACTTGCAAACAAAAATAAGATACTCAAAAGTAAATGCTTGCGCCTTACAAGCAGAGGGTCGTTGGTTCGAATCCAACATTTCCCACCACTAATAATCAAGCAGTTACAATCAAAATTTGTAGCTGCTTTTTTTATTTTAAAAAATCGAAAAAATGACTTTCTACACCTATATCCTCCAATCTCAAACCACATCACAACTTTATATAGGTCAGACCAATAATTTAGAAGACAGACTCAAAAGGCACAATGGCAATCGAAACAAAGCCACTAAAGGAAAAGGACCTTGTAATGTAATCTTCTCCAAAGAATTTGAAACTCGCTCAGAGGCTATGCGGTTAGAAAGAAAATTGAAGTCTTACAAAAATAAAGATTATATCCTTCAATGGATTGATAAACAAAACAATTTACAAGATTGGTTCATCTGGTTCTGAACATCCCTATTTACTATCGGCAGGGTCGTTCCGATTCAAATCGGAACATTTCCCACCACTAATAATCAAGCAGTTACGAATAAAAATCGTAGCTGCTTTTTTTATTGGTTTAAACTTAGTTAAAACAAATGCCCTATTTCACCTACATTCTCCTCTAAATCTGTCACTTTTCACACATACCACCGTCTAAAAGACAAGCCCTATTTCAGCAATATTGTAGCCGAGATTTACCCACTATTCACCAAACCATCAAAAAACCATGAACAGAGGAATCAATCTGTTCGTTTTGTTAATGAGTTGTGTCATTTTAAGCGTTTCCGCATTGATTGGCTTCAAAGCCTACAATGATCTAAAAATCACGGATAAAGACACACTTTCTATTGACACAATCGAACCAAACACCAACAAAGTCGTTGTGCACCAACCCGTTGAATCTCCACCCGAAACTCATTTGAATACAGACACTCAAAATCTTCCTTCCGATTCTTCAAAAACATTGAAGTCCAAACCCAAACCTTCTATTGACCCACAAGCGAGAATAGACCAACAAAAACTGTATTTGGTCATTGCAGGTGGCTTTCAGGATGAAATCAATGCACAAAGCCACCGACTGCAATTGAAGCAATTGGGTTATGATGCCGAAATTGTACGCTTTAAAAATTCTCGCCTTCATATCGTATGTGCAGGAAAATTTCAAGAACCTGCTCAGGCCAATGATTTGGTGATGTCACTGCTACAAACCCATCACATTGAAGCCTATGTGCAAGTGCCTATTTAAAAGCGTGTTGGGGGTATTGATGTTTTGAAGTGTTGAAATTTTGGAGTTTTGGAGTGTTTAAATAAAAAGGGCGTTAGCCCTGACCCTACTTGTAGAAAAAAAAGATAGCATTGAAGCGATTAGGAGCGTAGCTTCGGCACAACTAAATGACTGATTATCTATGGTGTCGAGTCTACGCCCCTTGCAGAAAATCTATAATATTGAAGTGCCTTTTTCATTTTTATTCTCTCCGAGTTCTCAAAGCAAGCTATTTTAGTTTTTATTCCTCACGTAATTGCCTTTTTCGATTTACCTTTTTTTGCCTTTCCGTTTATAGTATAGAGGCATGGGCTAAAAGTCTATTGATAAGATTTGTACAAAAAAACTTTTGTGGAAAAGAATGGAAAAATTGGGTTACAGTCGAGAATTGACCAATTCTTTTTTGCTTGCGGTTCATGCCTTTTTTATCAAAAAACAGCAAAAAATACCGCACTATGCAAACCTTTACCAAACTATTATTTACTGCAATTGGATTCATTACCATCCATACTTGCGCTTTAGCCTATACAGGCAATGTTTCGAATCCTTCTAATTCCATTCTTGAACTTGAAGCCCTATCCGATACCGTAGAAACTTTGATAAATGAACCTATCAGCTTCAATGTATTGACAAACGATTCAGGAGAAGGCATTTATGTCAATTTTTCGCTTCAACCCTCTAATGGTTCACTCGTTTGGAAGTTGAATGGTGATTTTACTTATACGCCCAATAACAACTATACGGGCCCCGATATATTGGTCTATCAAATCCGAGATGCGGAGGGCAATACAGCAAGTGCCAATGTGTTTATCACCGTTGAAGGAATGGAAGTCTTGCCGCTTCAAGTCAATATCGAATATGAATGTATGCACGATAGCACCTATGATTTGTGGATATACATTGTAGGAGGAACTCCGCCTTATGAAACTTTGGTTCAGTATGGCGATGACTTGGTGCATCCTGCTTACCAAAATCGCCTCTATTTCAGCGACTTATATTTATCTGAGATACCTAGCTCTATGGGTTTCATGGTTTTTGTGAGGGATGCGGAGAACAATACCGTTTTAGAAAACCACTTACTTGAAATCTTATGTCACGAAGATGTGGTCAATGCCTGTGTAGCAGAAACGCACTTAGAATTGACTCCTATCATAAGCTGCAATGAGGGCGAAAAAACCATTGAAGTAGTGGCATCGGGAGGAAGCGGTGAATATTCCTATTCGGGACATTTTTTGGAATACAGTGGTGATGCTGTTACTGTGGAGGACAGCGAGGGCTGCCAAAATATTTTGTTTTACGACGAAGTCCCTGCCTACACTTGCCCAATAGCGGTAGATGATGTGGTCAACGGTGCTTACAATGCGCCTTTTCACCTCAAACCTTTGCTGAACGATACAGGTGATAGCTTGTATATTTCGGATATCAGCGGCTTGAAACACGGTACGATTCAATGGAAAGACGATTACTTTTTGGCTTATTACCCCAACGAAGGTTTTGCAGGGATAGATACTTTGGAGTACGAAATCACCGACATTGCAGGCAATACTTCAAGGGCGAAAATTTTGGCGGTTGTGCCTGAAAATGATGCAGTAGCGATTTTTTGGGAAAGGGATTGTTCGAGAGCCGAAGAAGAGGGAGTTTATGAAATTAATTTCACCGTTGCAGGTGGAAAACCTCCTTATGTCATTGATGGTGACTTTCTTGCGAATGATTATCGAGGAGATGAAATCTTGAGTTTTGTCAAAGCAGATGGAGATGATTTTACGATTACTGCAATAGACAAAGACAATACAGCAGCAATAGTACAGCCATCTTTATCAGCTTGTACTTTTTTGGGCTATCCTTCAAGCGATTACACAGTTTACATTTCGTGTGTAGCAGGAGAAAGTTTTGGAATTTTAACCGCACTTCCCTCCAATGATGAGCCAACCGAACTTATTGTAAGTGAAACACAAAATGGAGATACTCTTCTGCATGGAACAAATTATTTGGTTGAATTTGAATATGGAAATACCTTTGAAGGAACCGTTTTTTGTCCTCCAATAGCAGAAGACGACCTCTACTTCAATCACCCCAATTTCCTTCAATTTCCGCTTACCTTCAATCCGCTACTCAACGACAATGGGCATGGTTTGAAGTTGGTGGGCATCGAAACCCCCAACTATGGCACTCTCGAATGGTGGAAAGCAGATGGTACGGTGAACTACCACCCAAATGCCGATTTTCAAGGGGTCGAAACTTTTGACTATACGCTCGAAGACATTGGCGGCAACCGCACTTCGGCTACCATCAAAATCGTGATGGCTCATCCCACCGAACTCCACATTACCTACAAGCGTGATTGCTATGAGGTGAACAACAATGGGGCTGAAAATTATACGATTAACGCTTTTGTATCGGGAGGCAAACCTCCGTATCAGGTACAAGTCAATGAAGAAGCGTTTTTTGAAGTGACCGAAAACGGTGGAGATTTTAGCTTTGAAGTAGCGAATGGAGAAGGCTTTCAGATATATGCGGAGGACAATGGGGCGGTGACTCATACGGCAACGGTGGAGGAATTGGAGATGGAGGCTTGTAGTAGTTTGTGTGAGGATTTGGCTATAGAAGTGGATTTGGAGTGCTTTTTTGGGTCAGGAAAAGGACGTTTGAATTATGAAGTGATAGGAGCAAATGGAGGATTTGTGTTGGAAGGAAATGAAGATGGAGATATTTTGGAAATAGGAGAACACTATTTTATAGAAATAGTTGATGAACAAGGGTGTCACACATCAGAAACAGGGCAATGCTCAACTGAGGATTTAATTGTAATGATTAATCGAGATTGCTCGAATGCAGAAGAGACTGGTATTTATAAGCTTGAGGTTGCTATTATTGGAGGAATTCCCCCTTTTACTATTTCAGGTAGTATCAATGAAACCTTAGATGACTATGGAATTGTAAGTACTGAGATTGAAGACGGAGAGTTATATGAAATAACAGTAGTTGATGCAGCAGGAAGTGAATTTTACGAATCGGGAGGTGAAATTCTCTGCATAGTAGGGTGCTATAACCTATATATTGAAAACATAGGAGATATTGCAGAGTGCTTATGTAACGGTGATATGGTTCTTACCTTTGAAAATATAATCAATCCAGAAACAGCTCTTTCTATTTTTGGAGTTTGGGGTGATGATAACTTTGCAAAAGAACCTGAATTAGGAGATACAATTCCTGCTAACTCTTTCATAGATATAAGTGCTGTAATAGAAACGGAAAATAAATGCTATGATTTATTTTTCGAAGGAGAATATGGTATTTTAGGATATACATCCGACTTCTGCTCCCCCGAAACCTACACCCTTGAAGCCATAGACGATTTTGCAGTAACAAGCCCAGGCGAACCTGTCACCGTCAATGTCCTTCAAAACGATACAGGTACAGGTCTTCAAATCAGTCAAATTCTTGTTGCTCCAAGTTGTGGTGAAATTTTGGATGCGAATGTAACGACTGGTGCTATTGTCTATGTTGTTGATGCCAATACGACTTGTACAGAAGATACTTTTGTGTACGAAGCGGAGGATGAATGTGAGAATTTGGTGGAGGCTACGGTGACGGTTTTTATTGAGCAAGGAAGTGATTTGATTGTTCAGGTGGAGAGAAATTGCTTTAATGTTGCTGAAACAGGAACTTATGAACTTACTGTTACCATTTCTTCGGGTATTCCTCCCTATACTATCTCTGGAAGCATAAATGCGACATTAGAGGAAGAGGGTGAAATATCTACTACTATAACAGACGGAAATCCTTATGAAATCACTGTTACAGATAATACTGGAGCAGAATTATTTGAAGCAGGAGGGGAAACTTCATGTGGTCATTGCCTTTCAAACCCTTTAGCATTGGAAAGTATAGAACAAATAGCCGACTGTACTTGTGAGGGGAATATGGTTGTGCATTTTGAAAATACTCCAATTTCAGATGAGGTTATCTCAATAGAAGGAACTTTTGGGATAGGAGATACAATTCCCAATGATGCTTATTTCGATATGTACATTGCTTTTACTGAAAATCATTGTTATGGAATTTATTTAAATGGTAGCCCTTACATCTTTGGCAATGTTTCCGACTTCTGCACTCCCGAAACCTACACCATTGAAGCCATAGACGATTTTGCAGTAACAAGCCCAGGCGAACCTGTCACCGTCAATGTCCTTCAAAACGATACAGGTACTAACCTTCAAATCAATCAAATTCTTGTTTCTCCAAGTTGTGGTGAAATTGTGGATGCGAATGTGACGACTGGTGATATCGTGTATGTTGCTGATGCCAATACGACTTGTACGGAAGATACTTTTGTGTATCAAGCAGTGGATGAATGTGGGAACTTGGCGCAGGCTACGGTGTATATTAATATTTTACAACCGATAGAAGATTTAGATGTTCAATCGGAAAAAGACTGTTCCAATGCAGTTGAACTTGGATATTACGTTTTCAACATCAGCGTGTCTGGTGGACTACCTCCTTACAACATTTCAGGCTGTATCAATGAAACGTTAGAAGAAGAGGGGATAATTCAATTAAACGTCAATGTATGTATTCCTTGTGAGATTACAGTGATAGATTCGCTAGGCAATCAAGAGAAGGTATCAAGTTTAGGAACTTGCCCCCCAATATGCTCAGAATTCCCTATTGATACTAATGATGCTGTTCAAGAGAGTTTTTTAGAATGTATATGTGACGGTTCACTGATAATAAGTTTTACACCATTAGCCGAAGTGGAAGAAATTCAAAGCATTGAGGGATTTTGGTATGAAAACAATCAAGCAATTCCAATAGAGTTGGGAGATACAATTCCTGCAAATACCTATTTCGAGATATTTGAAGTACAAACCGATTTTACCAATTACATAGTTTACACGCAAGAAAACAATTTTTTAGGTGGCTTCACCTCCGACTTCTGCGCTCCCCAAACTCCTCCTTCAATTCCCACCCTCAACGAATCCCAATCCCAAACCATCCTTTGTGGAGAAGGTGACATCATCCTAAGCCTTGAAGGAGGCGGAGAAGGAACAACTTATAATTGGTATTTAGACTCAGACGGTACAGTTCCCGCAAACCCTTCAACAGGGCAAGTTTGGACAAACGATGAATTGGTGGGAACAGGAACGGTTTATGTCATTGCAGAAGATGCAAATGGTTGTCAATCTGAGGCTTTGGGGATTGAGACAACGAGGTATGAGGAATTGAGAGTGGAGAATATAGAAACGATTTTATCTGAAAGTTGCTTAGAATACCAAATAGTTTTTGACATTTCGGGCGGTAATGGGGAATATACCTCCAATGGAATTCCAGTACCAGCAGAATTTAGTAGCGATTGGCTGGCGACAAGTTCGGAGGATTACAGTTTTGAAATAGACGACAACAATCAAATCTTTTCTTGCCCTTCCATTCTGATTGAAGGTGACGCACCAGATGGAGATTGTTTTTTGTCCGCAACAGGAGACTTTGTTACTGCAATGGCAGGTGAAACGGTGGAAATAGATGTTTTGCAAAACGACGATGGATATGAATTAACGGTATCCGCCATTCTTCAAGAACCCACTTGCGGAACGATTATCAATATTGACACAGAAACGGGCATCATCACCTATCAAGCAGACAGTGACACAGAATGTAATACCGACTATTTTATGTATGAAATCACCGATTTTTGGGGAAATGTCACACAAGCCAGTGTGACCATCTTCATTCCCAAAGAAAATGGTGAATTGGTTGTAGAAATAACAGAAGATTGTTCTGCTGTTGAAGAAACAGGCTTTTTAGTTCTGTATGCTACTATTTCAAGCGGCGTCCCTCCTTTTGCTATTTCAGGCAGTATCAACAAAGTTTTAGAGAATTACGGGCAAACATTTATTTTATTATCAGCAGCAACTTCTTACGAAATTCAGGTAATAGATAGTGACGGACAAGAATTCACAGCATCCAATGATACGCCTTGCTTCAATGAAGAACTCTGCGCCAATCTCCAAATCACCCCATCCTACGACTGCCTCATCACCCAAACCCAAGACTCAATCGCCCTCCTAACTTACCAAACCACAGGAGGCGACGGAAACTACTCCTTCAATGGCAACCCCCAAAACGACACCCTTCAAAATGGCGACATTTACCAAATTGAAGTCACCGATGGAAACGGCTGCACTGCAATGGTTTCCGACACCATCGCCTGTAATTTCACTTCAATAGAAAACCCAAACCCCCATTCTTCAATTCCCAACATCAGCCTATTCCCCAACCCCAACAACGGCAATTTCACCCTTTCCCTCGAATTGAAGCAAGCGGAGGAAGTGGATATTGAGATATTGGATGTCATCGGAAAAGTGAAACTTTGGCAACAGTTGCAAACTTTGCCAACAGTTGAACGACAGGAATTCAGCATAAACCCAAACCTTAATAGCGGACTCTACTTTATCCGACTAAGCGGCAAGGATTGGACTTGGACGGAGAAAGTGGTGGTGGATTAATGGCAACAAGAATTTGGGGTTTCGGAGGAATACACACTCGATGTTGATTCATGCTCTAAAAGCAAATTCCTCCGAAACCATAAATCCCTGTTCAACTATATGCAAACAACTAAAAAACAACAAACAATGAAAAAATTACTACTTTATATTATAATCCTGCTTACCCATTCTTCAATCCTTCTCATGGCAGAAAACCAAAACTGCACACAAGAATGTAATGCCTATACTTCAAACAAAACGCCACGTAATTCCTACTGTCAAGACCATGAAATCGACCTTCACACCAATTCCTACAACAAAGACAGCCTCTATGCCCAAACCTACCTCCTCACCTTAGAAAATGATTCAACGGTGATAGCCATGAACGCAGAAGGACTTTTCTCGGATTTGGAGCTTACCAAATATACTTCCTATTCGCTCAACTACTCCTTAGAAGATGCCACGATTCCCACAGTTGGCGAACATTTGAGCCTATTAGATGGCTGTTACCGTCTCCGAAAAAATGGACTATTTGAAGTCAGCCCTTCCATTGAAATAACAGCCGTACCTGTTTGTATAGAAGGATTTGGCTACATGATAGACCTCACAATTACAGGAGGACAAACAGCTTATAGAGGAGCATCGGGTATCAATACCAGTTACACACTCAATTTTCAAAATAGCCGAACGCTGAATTATCGAGCTAAATGGGACGAAGAACTACATGCCGCTACCGTTAGGATAATGAACGAAGAAGCCACTCCTTTTGACATCAATAGTACAGTAAACCTTTCGGCAAAAGACGGTGATGGATTTTATGACTGTTTTGTAGAAAAAACGGTAATAATTGAAGAAACCGACACCTGCGAGATTTTTCTAAAAGCCATTCCCGACCAAACGGTCATCTACTCCAATTACCAAGACACCTTCACCTTCAATGTCTTGGACAACGACATTGGAGATGACTTTTACCTAAGTGGTCTTTCCAATGTACCCAACGACTTAAAGGTGAGTTGGAAACTAAATGGAGATATTTCGCTCACCGCTACCACTAACTTCTGTCCCGAAAACTATGCAGAAGAAATCACCTACCGCATCAAAGACAATCATGGGAACGAAAGTGAAGCTATTGTCACGGTTTATGTTTTTCGGGAAGACAAAATAGAAATAGACTATGATTGGGATTGCACTTATGTCCAAGAAGACCCTATTAGTGTGTATGTTTTTATATCAGGCGGTTTGTTTCCAAAATACATTTCAGGCACAACAAACCTAATACTTTACCAACCCGATACACTCGAACTACTTGTTCCAGATGGCTATGGATTTCCTATTTCTCTTTCTATCGTGGACACATTAGGACACGAAACTTATTTTGAAGAATATGGTGTATATTGCCACCATTACTATACTCCTATCACACCCGACATTGAGTGCATCACAGACAATTCTGCCAGCTATGGTTTTAGTGATTATACGCTCCAGTATCATGGCTTTGATGAAGAAGACATTTTTGGTATGCCCAACAACAGCATCTTATACAATGGTGATTATTATTTCAGTTATTTTCAAGACTATTGGGGAGTCTATTATGGTTCAGGTTCTTATGGCACCATCTCCTGTTTCAAGGCCCACCCCGATTACCTCAAAACCCGTTTCCACACCAAAACCGCTGCCATCAATGTCCTCTGCAACGATATTTCACTCACGCCACAATTGGCAGACATAGACGAACCGCAAAACGGCACATTGCAATGGGAAACAAACGGAAATGTGTTTTATACACCCAATGAAGGTTTTTTGGGTTTGGAGCGATTGATTTATACCCTTCAAAATGCAGAAGGCACAACCGACACCTCTATTTTGACCATTGAAGTCACCGCAGTAGATGGTATTTCAACCAAACCTCCACTATTGAAGGTCAATGACCAGCGAGATTGCAGCGATTTTGAAGCTACAGGATTGTACCAAGTCTATCTGCACATTGAAGGCGGTTATCCTCCTTACACACTCACAGGCGACACCAGTTTGGTAATAGACACAGCAGGAATATTTGGACCTTTTGATTATTCCGACACAGAAGGCTACTATTTTTTGGTGAGAGATGCCATGCACTATTTCACCGAAATCGACGAAAAACTCTGTCAAGCCAACTGTGCAAACGATGGCTATTTCACCGAAACTTACCATTTGATTTGTCAAGACGATAACCGAGCTATTTTGGAATACCAAACAGAATGTGTGGAGGAACTCAAATATTACTACGATTACTATTTGTTGGGCAATCAAAATGGCGACACATTGGATGTTTGGGAAACGTTTGATGTCTATGCAGTTGAAGCCTACGAATTAGATACGATATGGCATTTGCACGGCATCAATGACTGTCAAATACTGCCCGAACTCACTGCGATGAATGACACCATTTTCGCCAAAGCCGACACCTTCAAAATCTTCAATGTATTTGGAAACGACATCGGCAATGATTTGAAAATGATTGACGTTTTCTCCACAAACGAAACCGCTAACTTTACTTGGGTCGCCAATGGAAGCATATATTTTGAAGCAGGCAGTGAAGCCGATACTACGGTGCTGCAATATGTCGTCAGTGATAAATATGGGCAGAAAGATACTGCAGAGGTTTGGGTGAGGACTTATAAGCTATTTAGGCTTGAGGCAGAAAAAGATTGCAGCAGTATTATTCCCAATGAGTTTTGTCGTTATACGCTAAATGCTATTATGTTCAATGGTGTTCCTCCTTATGAGTTAAAAGTGTTTGATGCAGCCAATGACAGTGTTTTATTCACAGGAATTTTTGAAGACCCATTTAGTTTTTATACAGATTACATACTTTATAGAAGCATTGATATTTATTTAACTGCAACAGATGCATTGGGAACTGAAATTTTAGAACATATACCCTCTATTTGCTCTTCTTTTGGATGTGCCTATTACACCTGCAATGAAGACTGTTTCGACACAAATTTAGCCATTGAAAATGTCCGATATGTTTGCAATGGAGATGGAACAGTTGATTTAGAATATGATATTACAGGTGGAGACGGTAATTACAAAATAGAATGTGGTTATGAGTCAGGTGCAATATTGGATATAAATGACATCATAGAAATTGATTACAACATAGTCGTTTTAGATGGAAACAATTGTTCAGCCGAAGTATTTGTAAATCCTTTTGAAGGCTGCCTTCCCACTCTCCAAAACGATACGCTCTACCTCCAAACCAACACATCTTCCTCCTTCAATATCTTAGCAAACGATATCGGAGAAGGACTGCAATTAGATACCATTTTTGCAGCAAACGAAAACCTTTCTTTCACTTGGCAACCAGACGGAACCATTCAATTTGAAGCCCAAAACGACACCTCTACTACCTTACTTCAATACGTCACCACCGACCTATTCAGCCAACAAGACACCGCCCAAATTTTTGTCCAAATATTGCCTCAATTTATGGCAAGCTACGAAATAGATTGCAGTCAAGCAGACAGCACGGGCTTGGTGAATATTCAAGTCACCTTCAATGGCGGGGCAGCGCCTTATCAGGTAACAGGCGTTTTCAATGAGGTCTTTGAAGAAGCAGGTTCATTCAGTTTTACCTTAGCCGATAATTCATCTTTAGAACTCGAACTAAGTTCCATTCTTTTGAATACTACCATCACTTTCAACGATTACACCTCTTGCGCCCAAATCTGCGCCAATCTCCAAATCACCCCAACTTACGACTGCCTCATCACCCAAACCCAAGACTCCATCGCTCTCCTAACTTATCAAACCACAGGAGGCGACGGAAACTACACCTTCAATGGCACCCCCCAAAACGACACCCTTCAAAATGGCGACATTTACCAAATTGAAGTCACCGATGGAAACGGCTGCACTGCAATGGTTTCCGACACCATCGCCTGTAATTTCACTTCAATAGAAAACCCAAACCCCCATTCTTCAATTCCCAACATCAGCCTATTCCCCAACCCCAACAACGGCAATTTCACCCTTTCCCTCGAATTGAAGCAAGCGGAGGAAGTAGATATTGAGATACTGGATATCATGGGTCGAGTACAAGTGAAAACTCGCCGTCGTTTGAAAAACACGGCGACGTTTGAGCGACACGACTTACCAAGCGGACTCTACTTCATCCGAGTCAGCGGCAAGGATTGGACTTGGACGGAGAAGGTGGTGGTGGAGTAATGGCAACAAGAATTTGGGGTTTCGGAGGAATACACACTCGATGTGGGTTCATGCTCTAAAAGCAAATTCCTCCGAATCCATAAATTTTTGTTCAACTATATGCAAACAACTAAAAAACAAAATGAAAAACCTACAACTATCCCTGATTTTCATTTTTCTCTGTATTCTACATTTGCAGGGAAACTTATTGGCTGCAACCAACATAGCAGAAGAACTTAGCATTACCTACGATCATAACTGCTTTGAAGCAAACGCTAATGACAGCACTTTTTATGAATTCATTCTAACTGTTTCGGGAGGCGTTCCGCCCTATTATGTTTACATCAATCCACAAACTTTTTTTGAAGTTGCTGTAAGCAATGAACCTTATAGTTTTCTAGCAACAGTTGGAGAAGAATTCAGCCTGTTTGTCAAAGATAGCGACACGATTCCCAATGAGTTGTTCATCCCCAAAATAGACATCCCTTCCTGTGGTAGTTTGTGTGAAGATTTGTCTTTTGAGGTGGATATAGAATGTCAAGACGATGGCACAAAGATTTTGCATTTTGAAGTAGAAGGAGCAAATGGTGGGTATTCGGTTTATGGGAATCAAGATGGTGACACTTTGCAGATTGGGGAAACTTATTGGGTTGAAGTTGTGGACGAACAGGGCTGCACGAAAACCGAAAATGGAGCATATTCTGCCATATTGCAACCAAAAAATGATTGGGTAGGAACGACTAATTTTGAAGCAATACACATTGATGTATTGTCAAACGACAAAGGAGATTGTCTGACCTTATCAGATATTCTCGTTTCTCCTACTTGCGGAACAATTGTAGCCTTCGACCAAATAACAGGGATTGTTTCTTATCAAGTCGACATAGGTAGTCACTGTACGGAGGATGGCTTTGTGTATGAAGTGATAGATGCTCATGGTAATACAGCACAGGCAAAAGTAGTCATTTCTTTACCTCAGCAAGATTTGGTTGTTGAAGTAAGCAGAGATTGTTGGTCAGCAAGTGAGTATCTCAATTATATTGTGACCGTTGAAATCTTTAGTGGCATTCCTCCCTTCTATATTTCGGGAAGCATCTATACCACATTGGAGGAGTTGGGAAGTGTGAGTATCGAGATTGAAAATGGCCATCCTTATGAAATAACCGTGACAGATGCTTTGGAGAACATTTTTTTCGTTTCCGAATATCTTAATTGTCACAGTGAATGTCCTATCGTTTATTCCTATGAATACAACAATTGGGCAGACTGTACTTGTGAGAAAGACCTCATCCTACATTTCAACGATTTATTTGAAGAAGGAGAAGAAGTAACCCACATTGACGGGATTTGGAATTACCAAAATGAATATGGATATCTTTCTATTGGAGATACAATTCCCGCCAATGCCCATATCATGATTTTTCGAGTATCTACCAATCTGAATTGTTATACCTTTGATGATTATCATGGACTTTTATCAGGTTTAGCAAAGAATTTTTGTCCTTACTCTGCGTATGGTTTTGAGGCAAACGATGATTATATCTCGGCAATAAAAGGCTTTCCAGTTTTGATAGATGTATTGGCAAACGATGGAGGAAAAGATTTGAAAGTAGAGGGACTTTATGGAACTCTTGACTGTGGTGAACTTATTGAATTCAACGAAGAAACAGGAATCATCACATACTTACCAGACGACAATTCTTGTAATTCAGACTCTTTTCAGTACAAAGTAGAAGATATTTGCGGTGATACAGAATATGGTAGGGTCTATATAAACATTGAAAGTCCAGGAGAACTCACCGTACAAATCGAAAAAGATTGCTCTGATGACAATAACGATTTTTACACCCTATCTGCAACGATTTTAGATGGATATCCACCTTTCACCATCACAGGAAGCATCAACGAAACACTGAATGAATTCGACAGTATTTCCACCTCACTCGATGTCAATACCCCTTACGAAGTTCGTGTCGAGGATGCATTGGGAAGAATATTTCATGAACAAGGAGCATCTTGTAACTCCACTTGTCAATCCTTCTACGTCCAAGGAATCGCCGAAGTAGCTCAGTGTATCTGTAATCAAGAAATGGCTTTCACACTTCCCTATTTAATCACAGAAGAAGAAGTTTTGGGCATTGAAGGAACTTGGTACAATGAAAGTCAAAATGGTGAAATTGCTTTGGGGGATACCATTCCAAGCGATGCTTATTATGAAATAAACGGCTTTTTTACTGCAAATGAATGTTACGATTTCAAAAAAACAGATGGCTCAAACCTATTTGGTTGGGTAAATGAGGTTTGCACTTTTGTTCCTAATATTGAAGCTGCAAACGATGTTGCAACCAGATTTTTAGGCGACCCAAGTCCCATTTTGATTCCCGTACTCCAAAATGATACAGGTGCAAATTTACGCATCACCCAAATCATTGAGCAGCCCACTTGCGGCGAAGTTACCATCTTCAATCCAGAAGGAATCATCAGCTACCAGCCCAATTCATTATGCTCGGAAGATATTTTTAAATACGAAGTAGAAGACAACTGTGGAAATTCGGCTGTTGCCAACGTTTATATTTTCTCAAGTTCAAACACTACACATTTGTCTGTTGAAGTAGAAGAAGATTGTACTCAAGTTATAGAATTGGGTTATTACATACTCAATATCAACATCCAAAATGGCATTGCTCCCTTTGTTTTTCAGGGAAGCATGAATATTACCGTAGATAGCAAAGGACTCATTAACACAACTATTTCGGCAGGCACTCCCTATTCAATCGCAATAACCGATGCCATTGGCAATGCTTTTGTGGCCTCCAACGAAAACCCCTGTTTCTATGACGAAATCTGTGCAACCCTCCAAATTACCCCCTCTTACGATTGTTTCATAGCCCAAAACCACGATACAATTGCTTTCCTTACGTATGAAGCCATAGGTGGTCACGGCAATTATACCTTCAATGGTCACAATCCATCCAATTTTCTTCAAAATGGCGACATTTACCAAATTGAAGTCACCGACGGAAATGGCTGCACTGCAATGGTTTCCGACACCATCGCCTGTAATTTCACTTCAATAGAAAACCCAAACCCCCATTCTTCAATACCCAAAATCCACCTCTACCCCAACCCCAACAACGGCAATTTCACCCTTTCCCTCGAATTGAAGCAAGCGGAGGAAGTGGATATTGAGATATTGGATATTACAGGACGAGTGAAACTTTGGCAACAGTTGCAAACTTTGCCAACAGTTGAACGGCATACATTTGAGCAACAGGGCTTACCAAGCGGACTCTACTTCATCCGACTAAGCGGCAAGGATTGGATTTGGACGGAGAAGGTGGTGGTAAATTGAAAATTTTAGGATGTTCTGCTATATTTACACATCCAATTAAAGGCAGACTACGTTTCCACTTTTGACCAATTTATTCAATGACCACAAACCCCTCACAAAATATGGTAAAATCTAATAGAATAGAATACCTTGATTCCATTAGAGGAATTGCAGCAATGATGGTTGTATTTTACCATTTTATTGGTTGGCATTGGGGAGAAACTCAAACTTTCCATCTTGCATCCCTTGTATTCAATGGTGCAGATGCCGTTTCCTTCTTTTTTGTATTGAGTGGTTTTGTCCTGTCTTACAAATACTTACATTTTGATGAAGAGCTAAACATCAAGAAATACACCTACAATAGGGTATGGCGACTTTACCCAGCCTTTATTGTTACTATCCTACTGAACTACCTCTATTGGAGCCGCTTCAATTCGGGAATCGACATTTTGAAGGAAGTATTTTTGAACCTGCACCGCCCTCTGTGGACAGAACTCATGATGGTCAGAGGACAGCACATGTATTATATTCCTGGATGGACTTTGGGAATTGAAATGGCTTTGTCTTTACTGATGCCCTTTCTTATCATTGCCGCTGTTAAAAATATCCGATTGATATGGTGGTTTATTCCCGTTTCGATGTTCATGGGTCCTCAATATATCAGCCCTTTCACCATGCACTTTTGCTTTGGAATCATCTTGGCTTACTATTATCCACAAATAAAAGACTACACCTTCAAAGAAAGCAAATATTATTCTTATCGGTGGTTGATAGCCCTTGTCGTATTCCTATTGTTCTCCATTAGACACATAGAGCGAATGTTGGGCAGCTTCGGAAAAGTTTACCAAAAAATTGCAGAGTTTTTGAAATTAGACCTTTTTCACTTTACAGGATTCGCCTCTTTTGTAATCCTATTGTTTGTCATCAACAATCAAAAAGTACAAGATTTTTTGAATGGAAAAATACTGCACTTTATCGGCAAGGTTTCCTACTCTATCTACCTGATGCACTGGCTAATAGTCGTCATTATTATGGAAAGATGGGAAAGAGTCGTAGCCTTTTGGGGTTCTACAGAGTTGGCTTTTGCTACCATGCTACCTTTTACCATTATAGCAACCATAGCTTCTGCAACTTTCATGTATTACTTCGTTGAAAAACCCTGTATTGCTTACTCAAAGCGGGTCTCCAGTAAGTTTTCATAAAGACTCCAAATACTCCAATAACAGTCTGATTCCATAAGCTGTTGCGCTCCGTTGGCTCGAAAATTCGGAATGTTGGATGATCATCCCTGCAATATCCAAATGCGCCCAAGCAGGGTGATTGTCTGTAAATATTTCGAGAAATTTGGCGGCAGTAATGGCACCAGCAGTGGGTTTTTCTGAAAAGTTTTTAGTGTCAGCCACATCCGATTTGAGATCTTTTTTATAGCCATCCCAAAGCGGCATTCTCCAAACACGTTCTCCTACTTTTTCACCTGCTTTAGACAGATTGGCAGCCAATTCATCGTTGTTGGTAAACATTGCGCCCGTTTCAAAACCCAAAGCCAAGATGCTATTACCCGTCAAAGTAGCAAGGTCAATCATGATTTCAGGTGCGTAGTTTTTTTGCATATATGCCAAACCATCCGCCAGTATCAAACGCCCTTCTGCATCGGTATCCATGACCTCAATCGTTTTGCCACTATAAGAACCAATAACATCGCCAGGTTGAATAGATAATGCATCCACACAGTTGTCCGTACTCGGCACAATACCAATCAGGTGAATGGGTAATTGCAGTTTTGCAGCCACCTCCATGACACCGAATACAACCGAAGACCCGCCCATGTCGCTTTTCATATAAGGCATGGATTGTGAATTTTTGATAGAAAGACCTCCCGTATCATAGGTCACACCTTTTCCGACCAGACCAATTTTCTTCAATTCACCTTCACTGTGTTTCGGTTTGTATTCCATGATGATGAATCGAGGCGGCAATTCACTCCCTCTATTGACGGCCATCAAAGCATGTAAACCAACCATCTGACATTGTTCTTTGTCGAATACCGTCACTTCAAAACCGTATTTTCTACCCGATGCAATAGCCCAATTTGCCAAATATTCGGGGGTGATTCTGCTCGCCACACCATTCACCAAATCCATGATTTCCAACTGTGTATCTGCAATGGCTTCCGCTCGATTACCTATACTTGGGCTGTACTCATAATCGGTATAAATGGTGATACTTGCATCTTCTGCCACTATCGGATAGTCCTTCTGTTCATCCGTTCGGTACAAGCCAATATCATACGTTCCCAGTTTAATTCCATTGAGACCTGCTTCGATTGCCATTGCAGGTTCTGCGCTTTCATTGCCGTATTTGAAGCTGATTCCAATGTCTTTGGGGAGTTTGCTTTTGAAGCGATGGGTAAAACTTTGAAAGGCATTTACAATAGTCGAAAAAGTAGGTTTTTCACCCAAACCTAACAAATACAGTCTTTTAACATCTGCTTGTCCTGCAATGTACAAAGGCAATGTTTCTTTTGCATTGGCAGTAAAATCGTTTTGCAGCATCTCTACTTCAATATGTGTGATGCGGGCTATTTCTGCTAAACAGATCTCTCTATTTTCTTTGCTTATCGGTACAATAACTGCTTGAGTTTGATCTTGCATTTTTTTTGTATTAGGGTGTTGATATTTTTAGCTATTACAGCATAAACCAGATAAGTGGCAATTTATTTTTTTCGCACGAATAAATGATAATCAATGATTTGAAAAATTAATCGCCAGTCACTAATTTACTAATCACTATACTATTTTAATTTCCAAACAACCATTCAATTGCTTTTGGGAACTCTTTGCCCCAGCGTTCTTCGTTGTGATGGCCCTCCATATCTGTTGCGAGCAGAACTTGCAGGTTTTTCACATTTTCACGGTTCCAGTCAAAAGATTCCTTCAATCGGTGAATATTGTTGAGCATGTAATCACTTTCCTTGCCTCCGCCGTACAGGTAAATTTTGGAGTCAGTTTGTGGCAAAAAAGTAGTTGCATCAAGGTAGGCAGCAGGAGCAATCCAAAGTGAAGGCGAAAAAACCAGTGCTTTTCCGAATACTTCTGGACGATTCAGTATGCCATACAAACTTACCAAACCACCCAGAGAACTCCCTCCTATACCTGTATTTTCTCTCGAAGGCAAGGTGCGGTAACGCTCATCAATGTAGGGTTTTAGGTAATTAGCTACGAACTTGATGTACTTGATTCCTTCTTGTTGTTTTTCTTTATTCACAATAGGATTGAAGTCTATCAATCGGTGCTGCCCCGCATGTTCAATAGCTACAACAATGACTCCTCCCTTACCTTTTTCGGACAATACGGAGAGAGTTTTGTCAATTGCCCAGTTTCCAAAAGGGGCATGTTCGTCAAACAAATTTTGAGCATCGTGAAGATAAATAACGGGGTAATATTGTTTGGTTTGGTGGTAGTTGTGCGGTAAAACAATCCATATTTTGCGTTTTCTTCGCAATTGAGGAATGTCCTCTCCTTCTGTCACCAACTCTATTTGAGGGAGGTATTGAGGATTGTAAGCGATGCCTTCTTTTTTCCAGCGTGGCACCTTGTCTTTCACTACTCCTTTGTTTGCCTCCACCGTTCGATGATGCGTATCGCATCCAAATTCATCTGCTTCCACATCTTTCCATGTACCTTTCACATACTTATACTGCAAAGGTTTGGGCAATGTGGTATTTTCTTCAAAAACATAGTGATACGCTCCATACCCTATTTTTGTCATTTGATAAGTGGCCTCCCCTACCCTCCAATCATTGAAGTTTCCAGTGAGATATACTGCACGGTCATCGTCTTGTGCAGTTGTCAGTTCAAAAGTTAAAGTATTCATATTGGCTTCCTGAAATTTGAGAGAATCGTATTCTTCTTTCCAATTCATTATCTGCTGCAATTGGTGAATCAAAGAAATATACTATCAATTCTGGTGAATAACAGCACTTTTTTTTTGATAAAGGGTGCAAAGATAACATAGTTTTGAAGAAAGCCCTTGTTAAATAAAAATTAGAACGACAATGAAAACATAATAAAATTCTGATTATCAATTTTTTACTTAACAAAAAACAACTTTTATAAACCATGAAAATTACATAAACTTCCTATCTTTTGATTGCTTCAAAGATGGGGTAAAGTTGGGTTATAGTACAGCATAAGCCAAATAAGAGACAACTTGTTTTTTGCACAAAGAACTGATAACTAATGTTTTTAGAAACTAATAACCAGTCACTAATTCACAAATCACTGTACTAGCTTACATTATCCATAACTTTTGATAGATAAAACCCTATGCCTGCTTGCCAATAGAGGTAGATTCCCAGTCCTACGATGCCTGCAATTTTGCCAATGGATTTGGCTTCTTCGGGAGATTGAAATAGCATGAAAAAAGGAATGGCTGCAATCAATCCAATGATTGCACCTGCTACAAGGCTTTGAGTCAAAGGGATGGGATGTAAGAGGAAGTGAACCAACAACATCATCACAAAACCTCCGATACCACTTGCTATCACTATCGGAAGCGTAAAAGTTGAGCCTCTTGAGATGGCTCCAAATACCAATCCCATGTAGAGAAATCCACTGAGGAGGATGAAGATAGTTTTTTTAACCACTACAACCGAGGGCAATGCCAAACTTAGAGCCAAACCAAATAAGAAACCAGGTACGATCATTCCCAAGATAAAAAGCATAGTCGTGCCGGGGCTGCTGATATTGTTGATATTTCGACTCCCTTCTTCGGGTCTTAATAACAGCAGAAGGAGAAATGCGACTACCATCAAGGTTCCGCTAAAAAGAGTATTTCTGAAGATTGGATTCATAGTGATTGAAGGTTTTGTTTAAAGTAAAAAAAGGCTATGCCCATTGTAGGATAGCCTTCAAGAAATTCCAAAATTAAGCACCTAAAGATAGTATATTTTGAGCAGAATGTCAATAGACATCTTTAATTTACATTGTTCCAATACCGCCAAACCAAAGGTGAACCAGCAGGAGCAGTCTTGTCGTTTTTGTCATCTTTGTCTTTCGATTTATCCTTTGACTCTTTCCTTTTTGAATACTCCAAGGCGTAGCTAAAAGGAATGATGCGGTTTTCGCCCCTATCCAAATCACACCTCCAACTCATTGTGCCTTCTACATAGTCCATTTGGGCAAGCGACAGGTCAATCATATCAATCTTAGCATCGGGATTCAATATATTGGGCAATTGATCTTGTATCTTAATTTTGATAGGCACACTCATTGTATTGTTTACCACAATTTCATACATCTGTGTTTCCTTTATTCCATTACCCATAAATTTACTTTCCTTGTCACTTTTCACCAAATTGCGGCTAACCAACACACGACTATCTTTGCCGAGGTTAAGATTCAACGTACCATTGATACCTGTTCGGTCAATCTCTATCTGTCCGAGGTAAGTATCTTTGAAGTACAACTTTCCGACTCCTTCAATGATTCCCAATTCTGAAAGATCCTCTACTTTTGCCATCAAAAAAGCCTCTTCTTCCAAAATCGGCATTCCGTAGTATTCATAATTCGTTTTTAATTCAAAATCAGATACATCTATCAGATAAGTTTCGCCGTCAGCAGGAATATAATACTCAACAGAAGTGTAAAATTTTCGCATATTGATGGTAGGTTGTCCGTCAATAGGAAGATTGTCAGAAAGTTGCACATACAATTCTTCCATATCATAGTTGTCATAATCATCTTCCATTGTATCTTCAACAGACACTACTTTTCCTTTCGCTTCGCTATACGGCTCATTACTAATACTCGCCTGAATCATTTCTTCCTCATCTGGAACCCACCTTTTCACTTTGGGGCGGGCTGTTGAAAAAATCAAATTGACATCTTCCCAAGCAATGCCTGTATCGTTGATGAGTTGTGCTTGAAATTTCATGTCAATGGGCTTCAATATGTCTGCGGCATGAAGCGTATAGACAGGAAGCCATCCAGCATCTGCCACCAAATAAGAAATACTCAAGGTTTGTTGAACGGCTTTTGGTGATTGAATAGTGACAATCAATTCAGTTTGAGGAGCAGTCGATTGTTCCTTCATTGCCTGCAAGCGTGCTTGCAAAGTATAGATGAGGTTTTTTTGTTCATCCACCAACTTTTCGGTTTGCGAAAGCTTGCGGTTGGTCATGTGGATGCGGTGACGGTAAATGCTTGCTGTTTGTAGCAGTTCTTTGATACTACCTGTCGCATTGCTCGCTTTTTTGAGCAGTTCTTTTTCTTGAACATAGGCATCATGGTCATTCTCTAATTCTATCTGCTGATCTTTGAAAACCGCTAGAGAATCCTCCAAGGCTTCAATTTGTTTTCGATCATAACTTCTGATAGCATTGTTTACCTCAGCATTCGTACCAATAATTTTGATACCTTCACCTTCTATTTTCAACTGCAAGCTTTCTTGATCCATTTTTGCAGACAAATCCTGAACCACAATGCGGTTAGTGCCTTCCTTAAGCTGGACATTGATAGACCGAAAAATTTCGGCAGAATTTAGGTGTACGACAACGGAGTCGATAGGCGGGAAAAGATTCTTTTGGGGATTTTTGGCATATACTTCCCCACATAGCCATACTAAACTTACAAGAAGTAGTACTTTGTTCATGACTTTAGGTTTTATTATTTCGTGGAATTTTTTTAAAAAAACTGGTGGTTGCTGCTAAATTAAGCAAAAATAAAGCCGAATCATAAATAAATTGACAATTTTGTGACAAACATGACTAAGTAAAATTAGCACTGCCTTCGATTTTCATAATTTTTTTATACAAAAAATTTAATCCCATTGAAGAATTTTTAATTAAAAATAATTTCTAATAAATATATTATAAGATATGTTTAAATTTAATAACTAAATATATAAATTAAAAAATGACCTGTGCTTTCCCTTACAATACTTCATTTACACTTCAATGTCTTGAACTTATACTGCTGGATTTGCCACAAAAAGAACAATTCGTATCAGGGATAGGCAAGCGCACTTCTCGAAAAACACTCATCGTCAAATGGCAAGACAAAGAAGGGCGAATTGGATATGGAGAATGTTCTTGCCGCCCCGACCCCTACTACTCTTCCGAATTTTTGGATGGAGTGGTTTTGATGATTCAAAAGTTTATCATCCCTCAACTTCAATCCACGCAAACCTACAACAATGTCTTGACCCTACTTCAAAAAATCAGAGGCTGGAACTTTGCCAAATCAGCCATTGAAGCGGCTGCCTATCAGGTATTGCAGCAACAAACAAACCATTCTTTGTTTGATACATTGCACACAAAACCCATCTCCAAAATTCCTTCGGGTATTTCTATGGGCATTTACACCGATAAGCACGAAATGAAAGAAGCGGTCGAAAAAAACATTGCAGCAGGCTATCGCCGCCTCAAATTCAAAATTTCACCGAATACCGACACAGATCTTTTTGATTTTGTCAATCCTTTGCTGTTTGACTCTGGGTCGGTCATTAGTTTTGATGCCAATGGTAGCTTTTCTCACAAGGATTTGGACAAATTTGCATACTTCGCCGACACTTATAATACAGTTATTGAACAACCTTTTTCACCCAGTCGCTTTGATATCTATTTAGCTGCAAAAGAGAGATTTCCAAACTTACAGGTGTGTTTTGATGAAGAAGTGAAAAGCATGGGTGATGTGATAAAACTGCATCAACTGGGCGTATTGGCCGAACTCAATTTGAAGGTAGGAAGAGTCGGAGGCATCACCAACAGCATCGAAATACTGCAATATTGCCACCAACATCAGATTCCCTGTTGGATTGGCGGAATGTTTGAAACGGGTATCGGTCGTTTGCTCAACCTTCAATTTGCCTCTTATCTGCCCGATGCTGTTGCCCACGATTTGAGTCCTTCGGCTCGCTATTTTATTGAAGACATCATTGACCCTCCTGTTGTGATGCAAAAGGGTTATATTGATATAGTTGAAGCAAAAAAATGTGAAATCATACCCGAATTGTTACAAAAATTTACTATATATCAGCAAGAATATAAATGGTAGGAGAGTAAACTGATCACACTTTATTTTCCCTGATTCTTCTTTTTACAAAGCTTTCTTAATCAATTAAATAATAATACATATAAAAATGTTCGACTTTTTAATCACCAACACTACCGTTTGCACAGGTTTATTAAACAAAGCAAAAAAAGCGGATGTTGGTATCCAAAACGGAAAAATTGAAGTAATCCTTGAAGAAAGCAGTGAAGGTTTTGGAAAATTAACTGCAAAACAAGTCATTGACGGAAAGGATTTGATATTGACTCCAGGTTTCATAGACCCACATGCTTCAACGGGTTTTGGATATTTTTTTCCCAATGCTGCCGACCACAAACTTTTTCAAGGCATCACCACCGAAATATTCGGCAATTGCGGCACTTCTCCTGCACCTATCGGCAAACATCTAATGTCCACCATGAACAGTTTGTCAGAGGACATTGGTTTTCCTTTTGACTGGCAATCTACCACTGAATACTTCAATAGGATTCAAAACAAACTGCAATTCAATATCGGCACTTTGGTTGGACATAGCACTTTGCGGGCGGGCAATATGGATGACTGGAACGAATTGAAACCGCATCAATTGACTGCAATGAAAACAGCTTTGACGACTGCAATGGATGAAGGAGCTTTGGGGCTTTCTACGGGACTGATTTATGCACCTGGCTGTTTTGCTGCAATGGATGAAATCATAGAATTGGTGCGAATCGTGGCAGAGAAAGGTGGTGTATATGCTTCACACATCCGCAATGAACGGGACAAATTGGAGGATGCAATAACGGAGGCTTTGACAATTGGTAAACAGGCTAATATTCCTGTATTGATTAGCCATTTGAAGGCAGCGGAACGAGAAAATTGGGGTAAAATACCGAAGGTTTTGCAGCAAATTGAAGCCTACAATGCTGAAAATATTTTACAAGCAACAGTAGATGTATATCCCTACACAGCTGTTTCGACCAAACTTAGAGCTTTTGTACCTAAGTATATTTTGCAGGATGGCATTGCAGCCGTTGCCCAAAAAGTGCAACAGCCAAGCGTAGTAGCGGACATTGCGGCTTGGATTCGATTGAAGGATTACGATTTGACCCAAATGCTGATTATTTCAGATGAGTTTGAACAATACTACGGCAAAACGGTTGCTCAAATTGCAGCCGAACAAAATCTCAGTCTTGCCGAAACGATTGCACAGATTTTGACCAAAAGTACCGAAACTTGGATTGTCTATCATTGCATCCATCAAGAGGACATTGACACGGCTATCAACTGGCACAAAGCCATGATTTGCACCGACTCATGGAGTTATCCTATCAATGCTCCCAAGTCTATCGGGCAGCCTCACCCCCGTTCTTATGGAGCTTTCACGACCTATCTCGAACGGTATGTTTTGCAGCAAAAAACGCTTTCGTGGGAGGAGGCGATTCACAAGATTACCTATTTGCCTGCTCAGTTTTTCAAACTCGAAAAACGGGGGCAAGTCAAGGAGGGTTTTCATGCAGATTTGGTGCTATTGAATCCCAAAACCTTGAAAGCCAATGCGACTTATTTGAATCCTCGTCAGTTGTCTTCGGGGGTAGAGCATCTTTGGGTGAATGGTCAATTGACGATTCACCAAGGGAAAATTTTGGACACTTATGCGGGAGAGGTGTTGAAGCATCGGGTTTGAATCGCAGATTTTTTGGATAGCGCAGATTACACAGGTTTTTATAAACTCTCATACATCCCCGATGAAAAATCGGGATTTCGCTATCGCTCAACACATTAACACATCAAAATTTAAACACAAATCAAAATGCTTTTAGAAAAAAATGTACTACCAAAATCTTTAGAAAACTTAGTAAACATCCTTACAGATGCACTCAATCTGTACGGAAAAATCACCCCAAAACTCGCTAAAAAATTGGTTGTCAAAGCCAATGTGCAAGTCAAAGACATGATGCGTTATGCGGCTTTTGACCACCCAACAGTTGATTGTTATGGACGAAAGTTGGTCTATGAGGACGACCATTTTGAAGTGATGGTAATGTCTTGGAATCCTCGTGATTATTCTTCTATCCACAATCACGGTCACACCGAATGGGGTGTAGTTCAAGTATTTGGAAATACCCACCATTTGGTATATCAATTAAAAGGCAATGAGTTATCATTTGCGAAAAAGGAGATTTTACCGAAAGGAGCAGCGATAAAGGTGAACAATGCTTTTATCCATCAAATGGGCAATGCTACGACTGAACCCTACTTAACGCTACATGTGTATGGTTCTAATCACGCACAAAAAGCGATTACGGCGGATGCCAAAAATTTTGATTTGGAATTGGATAGAATTGCCCATACTTCAGGTGGTGCATTCTTCAATTTGCCCGATGAAAAAATATATGATATCGAAGAAGGAGTTGAACCAACTCGTGAGGTGTTTATGCAATATGCCTACTTGTTGATGGATTACTACAATCGCCAAGAATTGACAGACGAAATTGCAGGATTGAAGCGGGATTTATTGAAGAAGATGGAAACAGTAGTGATTAGCAATTAATAATCAGACGCTTACGATTGATTTTTAAAACAAAAAAGCATGACTCGTTTTATAAGTAACAAGTCATGCTTCTCTGTTTTATTAATTTTCTAATCAATCCCCCAGCTCCCTTCATCCGCACAGTCCTTATTCAAAACCCTTCGACACCCCCGCTTCAAATGTCGGCGAACCCTAAATATGCCACAGAATTCTTCGCTACCTACAAACCTCCACAAAACCCGTCTTATTACGAGGAACAACCGTTTCTGTTTCAAATAATTGATAGCTAAACACATAGAAGTAAGTCCCATCAGGAACATCTTTGCTGCTTTCTTGCCAAGTACCATCCCATGCCGCCGTATTGTCGTAGTTGTCCACTTGATAGACCACATCTCCCCAACGGTTGAAAATCATCAAACTCGATGGAAATTCTTCATTGAAGCAAGCCTCTGACCCTTCAATCAAAAAGAGGTCGTTTATACCGTCATTGTTGGGTGAAAACGCATTGGCGAATTTGGGCAAACAATTGTTGCTCTCCACATTTACAACCACCAAAGCCGTATCACAAGCTACCGAATCATTGATAAAAGTAACGCACAATTCGTAGCGGAAACTGTCAATACCCACAAAATCAAGGTCTGGCATGTAGAGAACACTTGTATCTCCCTCCAATGCCGTACCCGACAAAGCAGGCTGAACAATGCGAATGTCAATGCTCGTTACCAAAGAATCGGCAGGCAAAAAGTCATTCTCCAAAACAGGGATAACCACATCCACACTTTCCGTAGTCGTTGTAGCATCGTCCATTGCCACCACTTCCCCTTCAATCGGTGGGTTTGTACTTGTAGAATCAATGGTGATGAATACCCATGCTGTATCGGTGCGTCCTGTTGGATCGGTAATCAAGTATTGGAAAGAATCCGTTCCGACAAAATCCGTTGAAGGAGTATAGTTTACATTCAACAAACCAAAATCAACCGTTGCAGTCGCCCCATTCACAAAAGGTCCGTCTATAATCACCACTCCCGTAATGACATCGCCATCAGGATCGCTGTCGTTTTCCAATACTTCAATGACAATCGGTGTGTTAATCAAGGTACTGACCGTATCATTCACTGCAATCGGCGGATCGGGAACAGGCGTTACTGCAATGTTGATGTTTACAGGAATACAAGTGCTATTCGGGTCACAAACATCTACGGTGAAAGAATCATTGCCCGTAAAATCTACATCAGGGTCATAGACCACACAATTGGCATTTTCAGACATTCCTGCCGTACCATTATCGGGCTGTGATACGATGAGAACCGTTCCAATCTCGAAAGCATCAATATAGTCCTCCAAACAAATTTCAACAGGCGTTTCTTCTTGCGTAATTGTATCAATCTCAGCCACATCACCTGTCACTGTGATGGTCACATAAGCCGTATCACAAAGCGGCGGTGTGCCTTGGTCACAAATAATGTAAGTGAAGAAATCTGTTTCTGTAAAACCTGGGTCGGGTCTATATGTTACAATTCCATCATTGTTGCTGTCATCTGCAGTGCCTCCTATTGGTTCGGTGATTAAGACAATCACCAAGTCACCGTTTTCTCCATCGGGGTCAAAATCATTGTTCAAAACAGGAATCTCAATCGGTTTGCCCAAATCAGTTGTCGCTTCGTCATCTACTGCAATAGGAGTTTGGTTGATAGGGATCACCGAAATATCGCTTACAGTCACAATAACCAAACCTGTATCACACAAAACAGGCACACCGTTGTCACAAATTACGTAGATAAAACTATCAATGTAGGCTTCATTGGTTTCAAAAGGGGTATAAATCACTGTACCATTTAAAAAATTAGCTTCCAACATTCCCCCTGTAAATGAATGAGTGCTTACCAAAGAAATGGTATTTCCACCAAAAGGGTCGTTATCATTCTCCAATACATCTATCACTATGGGCGTGTTCAAGGTCGTGTTTGCAATGTCGTTTACCGCATTGGGAGGCAAATTGGTTATACCATCCTCCAATACAATAATGGTTACAATGGTCACATCACAATCGCCCTTATCGTCACAAATTTGGTATTCAAAATAATCTGTACCTACAAAACCATTTGCAGGTGTATAGGTAATGATGTCTGTTCCAGGAGTCACTGTGATTGTACCATTTGAAGGATTCGTAACGATGTCGGTGACGTGGATTTCAGTGCCACTGTCGTTGTCCAAAACAGAAATGTTGATGGGCGTATTGAGGGCAGTATAAACGATGTCGGGTTCAGCATTCAAGCCCGAAGGCAGAACGGTAATGGTGACATAAGCCGTATCACAAAGCATCGGAATACCATCGTCACACACCGCATACATAAAGTAGTCCAAGCCCACAAAACCATTGTCGGGAATGTAGGTAAAACCTGTTGAACCAATCGGCACAATGATTCCATTTGCAGGATTGGACAACAAACTTGCCGTCAAAATTTGGTTGTTGTTGGGGTCAGCGTCTTCGTTTTCGGGATCGGTATCATTGCCCAAAACACTAATTTCAATCGGCGTACTTTCAAAAGTGACTGCTTCGTCGTCTGCTGCAATAGGTGAATGCACACAGGCTTCTGTTCCCACTGTCACCGATACCAAACCGATATCACACAATCCATTACCATCGCAAACATTGTAGGCAAAAGCATCACAGCCTACAAAATCCGTATTGGGCGTATAAGTCAATGTTCCATTTTCTTCAATGGTGACTGTTCCGTTGCTCGGATCTTGGATGATGTCGGTAATTGTCAAAGGATCGTTGTTGGGGTCGGTATCATTGCTAACTGCATCTATGTTGATAGGCGTATTCAAGTCCGTTGTCGCCACATCGTTGTTGGCATTGGGCGGCAAATTGGGTGTACTGTTTCCTTGTACCACAATGGTTACGAGCGTGATATCACACACACCTACATTGTTGCAGATTTGATAGGTGAAATAATCTGTACCGACAAAATTGGGGTTCGGCATATATGTCACCGTACCATTTGCAGGATTGATATTGACAATCATACCCGAAGTAGGAGAAGTAACCAATTGGGTAATTTCGATATTGCTGCCCAAATCATTTGCCAAAACAGGAATAACCACATTTTCATTGACCATCGTATAAGCCAAATCGGGCTCAGCATCTACTATATCATTTGGGTTGATATCACCATTGACGGTAACAGTCACCGTAGCCTCATCACATTGACCATCAGGATCACAGATTTGATAAGTAAAAGTATCTGTACCCGTAAATCCTGCATTGGGAGTATAAGTAAAAGCATTGCTACCCGCCATTAAGATTGTGCCATTGGAGGGATTTCCTGTCAATGTCAGGGTCAATTCTGTCAAGTCATTGTCCGCATCGCTGTCGTTGTCCAACACAAAAACCAATACCGTTTCACCTTCATTGGTCGTTACATTGTCATCTACTGCAACGGGCGGGAAAAGCGTTGTACCATCGGTCACTGCAATTATTACAGTAGCTTCGTCACACTGTCCATCAGGATCACAGATTTGATAGGTAAATGTATCCGTTCCCGTAAACCCTTCATTTGGAGTATAGGTAAACGCATTTTGATCTGTCATCGTCACCGTACCATTAGAAGGTTGGTTCGTCAAGGTCAAGGTTAATTCTACAATATCGTTGTCTGCATCACTGTCGTTATCCAACACAGAAACCAACACTGATTCACCAATATTGGTCGTCACATTGTCATCTACTGCAATGGGCGGAAAAGTCTCATTGCCGTTGGGTGTGACGGTAATGACCACCTTTGCGGTATCGCAAAGCGGGCCATCGTCACATTGATTACAAGCGATGTAGGTAATCGTTTCTGTGCCTTCAAAGCCTGAGTTGGAGTTGTAGTTTAGTGTTCCATTCTGGTTGATTGTTGCAGTACCATTTGCAGCTTGTGTAATGATGGCTGGGTTCAGTTCACTTCCACAAGGATCGTAATCATTGTCTAAAATATCAATGTTCACCATTTCTCCACTCAACACTTGACCTGCATCGTCTTCTGCAATAGGCTGCACACAGCCAATGTTTGCTTTGACGTAAATCGTGTCACAAACTCCTTCTGAATTGCAACCAATGATTTCGAGGTTATCTGACCCAAAAAAGCCAGGAAGTGGGATGTAGGTAAAACAGGAGTCGCTGAGAATGTCTATGCTACACTGAAAAATAGGCTTAACTGATACAATACCTGCTCCTTCTAAGTCGCAAAACGTCACACAGATTTCGATTTTCTGCAAAGGCTTCACACAATATTCGTCTTGAAAACTGCAATCAACTATTTCGTCAACGGTGACAAATACAGTAGCCGTTGCACACAAACCCGTAGGGTCGCATACTTCATAGACAATGGTTTGGTTTGTGCCGCAGTTGTTTCCTGCTGTATAAACGATGTTGTTGTTATTGATAGTAGCTGTTCCGCAGTTGGGAGGGGTAATAATGTTGGTAACAGTCAAAGTTTGGCCATCAGGTTCGTTATCATTGTTCAGTACATTGACCGTCACTGTTTCACCTGCTGTAACTGTCGCAAAATCGTCCATTGCAGTAGGTGGTTTTGTGCCGCAATCGGGTTCAACTTTAATATTCACAAAAGTGGTATCACACAATCCTACACCATTGCAAGCAATAAAAGTAGCTACTGTAGAATAAGTAGAAGTGGCATCAGGTGTATAAACGAAACAGTTAGAATTGTTGTCATTCAAAATACCCATTGGTACACTTGCATCAATACTTACGACTTCTGCCAAAGGAATCTCACAATATTCAGGGCATAACTCTACGGTATCGGACATCGGCAAACAAACCGAAAAATCTTCATTGCAGGAAGTAGCGGCGGTTACGTTGATGACAACCGTTGCCGTTGCACATTTTGGGCAGTCGTTGCAGACCGTATATTCCAATACATCTTGTCCAGTGAATCCTTCATTAGGCACATAACTTACCTGCCCCAACACCACAGTCGATGTGCCATTGCTGGGCGGACTGCTGATTTCAGTTACCAACAAATCATCATTGCAGGGGTCACTATCATTGGCAGTCACTCCAATAATTACACCTTCCAAAGCCGTATTGGTTGGGGTCGTCACACCATTGACGGTGATGGAAGTAGAAGTGATTTGTACGTTGTCATTTTCAGGAATAGGTGCTTCGCAGCCAATCGTCACATACACCTCTGAAATACTGCAAAGAGAAGGCATACTGTCATCGCATTGCTCCACATATACCGTATCTGTACCTGTCAAACCTGGCAATGGAATGTATTGAAAACAAGAATCACTCAAAAAAGTCAAACTGCAATGGAACAAGGTATGCGTTCCTTCCTCGCTAATCACTACATTATCGCCATCGGGATCTACACCGTCTAAGCAAATAATGACAGGTGTAATGGGCTGTGTACAAGTAGAAATTTCTTCAATAAGTGGGGGAGATTGCGCTGATAGATTGTTGGTCCATGCACTTGCCAAAACAAATAGGCTCACATATAAAAATAGAGAATAAACGACTCTAAAACTTTCGATTATATACCTTAGTGGGTATTTTGTTTTCATGTTTGGTGGAATTTTTGAGGGTCGCTACAAAGCGGCAAATTCATTGGAATTAGGTTATTAATAAGGTATTGGTCTGCTGGTGAAGTGGTTCGTGGGGAATCGCTGTGCCAATTATATTCTGTGGATAAAACTTGCATAGTCTTTCAATCTGTGATTATCCAAAAATCTTGCCACAAAAAATATACCCATGGCATGTTGGAAAGAATTCAAAATGATCCAAAAGCTATATTTACCAATTATTTTTTAATTACATTAATTTTATTTTTTTCTCATTTACATATAAAACAGAGCAACTTAATGAAAATCTAATTGTAAATACAGCTTCTGAAAAACAATTTGTTTTTTTATTGAATATATCAATATATGGAGTAGTGTAAGGGGAAAGACAGTAGGTACGTAGCAGTATAAAATTACACTGTTGTGACAAATAAAAAATAATCATCTTCTAAAAATTTGAAGGCTTGCTTTCAAGACCGTTGACGAAATGATGTGGAACTTAATCACTTCAAGGCTGCAATCTGACAATTTTTTGGCATCTTTACCTTAAATATTGTTCAACGCAAACCAACAACAAAATGCAAAGAAAATTACCCTTCACCTGTTTTTTACTGTTCTGCTATGTGTGCCTCTCAGCAGCAGAACCCATTGAAGTAACCTCTTTGGATAGCAATACGGTCTTGAAGGTAGAAACGGAAGGCCAACTTTCATGGTCAGTTGTCCACAAAGACAAAACGGTTATTGAAGCTGCAAAAATATCTATGACCCTTCAAAAAAATCGGTCGTGGGGAATAAATCCTTCATTGAAGGGAAAAACGGTTTCTAAAAAGGAAGGGGTGATAAAGCCTGTTGTTCCGAATAAAGATGCGGTGATTGAAGAAGCGTATCAAGAGTTGCGGCTCCAATTTCAGGGAGATTATCAAATAGTATTTCGGGTGTACAACGAAGGTGTGGCCTATCACTTTGAAGGAGAAATGCGTGGAGAGATTGAAGTATATGACGAACAGTTGGAGATAATTTTTCCCAAAAATACGGTTTCCTTTTTCCCGAAGGAGGAAACCATGTATTCGCATTATGAGCGAACATATATTCACAGTCGTTTGGACACATTAAAAGACAGCGACTTTTGTTCGCTTCCCGTTTTGGTAAGTACTGAAAATAAGGCGAGAATATTGATTACTGAAGCGGCTTTGCACGATTATCCTGCATTGTTTTTGGAGGGAAAAGAGGGAAGTAATTCATTGAAGGCGATTTTTCCGAAATATGTTTTGGAAACCATTCCCAACGAAAAAAGTGACCCTGATAGAAATGTAATCATCACCAAAGAAGCCGATTATATCGCAAAAACAAGCGGCAAAAGAGCCTTTCCGTGGAGGGTGTTTGTGATCAGTGAGGATGACCGTACTTTGATTGAAAACAATTTGGTTTTTCAGTTATCAAGACCACTTGCATTGAAGGAAACAGACTGGATTCGCCCTGGTAAAGTAGCTTGGGATTGGTACAACGCCAACAACATTTATGGCGTAGATTTCAAGTCGGGCTTGAATACTGCGACCTACAAATACTATATTGATTTTGCATCGGAAAATGGCATCGAATATGTGATTTTGGATGAAGGATGGACGAAGTCAACGACCGAAATTTTGGGATTCAATCCAGATATGGATGTGGCGGAATTGATTCGATATGGAAAAGCTAAGAATGTAGGAATTATTTTGTGGGTCTTGTGGAAGCCTTTGAATGACAACATGGAGGAGATTCTAAAAACCTATAGTGATTGGGGAGCAGTGGGTGTGAAGGTAGATTTTATGCAGCGAGCGGATCAATATATGGTCAGTTCGTATGAGGAAATCGCTCGGATGACTGCAAAATACAAGCTACTTGTGGATTTTCATGGAGCGTTTAAACCTGCGGGTTTGCGGCGAGTATATCCAAATCTGCTGAGTTATGAAGGGGTGAAGGGTTCGGAATGGAACAAATGGAGTGCGGATATCACCCCTGAACACAATGTGACGATTCCGTTTATTCGGATGGCGGCGGGACCGATGGATTATACGCCCGGTGCAATGCGAAATGCTCAAGCAAAAAATTTCCACATCAGTTTTGAACGTCCTATGAGTCAAGGTACTCGCTGCCATCAAGTGGCTATGTATGTGGTTTTTGAAAGTCCGCTACAGATGATGTGTGAAGTGCCGTCTGCTTACCGAAAGGAGCAAGAAACGGTGGATTTCATCACACAAATCCCAACGACTTGGGACGAAACGAAGGTTTTGGAGGCTGAGGTAGGTGACTATGTGCTGTTGGCTCGACGAAAGGGAACGAATTGGTATGTGGCTGCAATGACAGATTGGACGGCTCGTGAATTGGAGATTGATTGGTCTTTTTTGCCTGCTGATACATATCAATTGGAGGTGATGCAAGATGGCATCAATGCAGAACGTTTTGCTGAGGATTATAAACGCACTTCTCTAACAATTGATAGACAAACAAATACTTCTTTGAAGGTTCAACTGGCATCTGGCGGAGGATGGGTTGGGATTTTGAAGGAGGTGAAGTAAGTAATGAATGATATGGAAAATAATACAACACACCTCAATATCGAAATCAAAGCTCGTTGTCACAACCCTAAAAAAGTCAAATCTATACTTCAACAATATCAAGCTGATTTCAAAGGCATTGACCACCAAATTGATACCTACTTCAATTGCACGAACGGACGGCTCAAATTGCGGGAAGGAAACATCGAACACAGTTTGATTCACTACAACCGCTTAGATGGTAAATTGCCGAAAGCTTCAATGGTGACCTTGGAGCAACTGACCAAAGACACCAATATCAAAGCTGTTTTAACCAATGCTTTGGGTATCAAAATCGTGGTCGACAAACACCGAGCAATTTACTTTATTGACAATGTGAAGTTTCATGTGGATGAAGTAGTGGGTTTGGGGAGTTTTGTGGAGATTGAAGCAATTGATGTGAACGGAACGATTGGTGAGACTCAATTGCAGCAACAATGTGCTTTTTACATGGAATTGTTTGGAATTGAAGAGGGGGATTTGGTAAGTGTGAGTTATAGTGATTTGATGTAAGGTAATTTGCAGCTAAAGAAATCATTCGGAGAACTAAAATTGCTTTTTGATTGTAGATTAGATAAAAAAAGGAACAATGAAATTAACAATTGAAATAGCTAATCCAGCAGAAGTAGAACAGTTGCTTCGGGTTTTCAAAACCTTAAATTTAGAAAGTATCCATGTTGTTGTAGATAGAAATGTTAATAGAAAAACAGATGCAATAACAGATTTATTGACTACAATTAATCGGCCACTAAAAAAATAGTTAGATATTGAGGATTTGAAAAAAGAGAAAAACTACAAAGGAGTCAATAGAGGACGTTTTAATAAACTGGTAAAAGACATCAATATTGTTGAGCCGATTGACGTATTACTATCACAATTAAGCCGATGAGATACGGTTTAGATATCAATATATTGCTTCATTATCTACGGGAAACTGACTTATCAGTTTGGGTTGACAATCAGTTCAATCCTTTGGATTCGACTATCAATGAGGCCATTTTATGTGTAGTAAGTATTGGAGAAATAAATCACTTGCAAAAATCAACTATTGGGGGCAAAGGTGACTTGATAAAATAGAATTGTTGTGTGAGGAATTGCTCATTACCGACATAAATTCCGAGGATTTAATTGAACGATATGCTGAAATAGATGCCTTTAGTCAAGGGAAATTAATAGACAGGCCTCTCGGATTATCTTCTCGAAATATGGGGAAAAATGATTTATGAATTGCAGCCACAACTTCTGTATTGAACGCTACTCTATTGACGACAGATGCTGATTTCAACCATCTTCAACGTGAATACATGAATGTGGAATGTATTAGAAGATAGTGATAGCAACAAAACGAAGTTCGGTTATTCGAACACGCCATAACTGACCTTGGAAATTTAATCAATCAATCAATCCTCCTCATAAATATCAAAAATCCGCTTCACCGACGACACAATTGCAGTAGCTATAACTGCGCCCAAAACCGCCATAAATATGTCCTTTTGGGCATCCCAAATATCTCCTTGCGTACCCAAATAAGCAGCACCTTGTTCCTTAAAGAAGATGTCTGCTACTGCCCATTCAATCAATTCATAAGCAGCACTCATAGAGAGAGTTAATTCAATCGGCAAAGCCCACGACACCCATTTCGGGAATTGTATCCACTTCAAAAACAGTTCTCGCAAAGGGTAAGCCAACATTAAACCGAAACTAAAATGCACAATGCGGTCGTAGTTATTGCGCTCTGTACCAGTGACTTCTTGCAGCCAATAACCAAATGGATTTTCAGCGTAGGTGTACATCGCTCCATAAACATGCAAACTGAGATAAACGAACATCAAGGTATAACTCAAATCGCTGAACTGATAACGGCGATAGGCATAAATCAACACACCTAAAAAGTTGAAAGTCAATCCATTTTCTAAAAGCCAATTGTTGAAGTTAGGTGTACTTATAAAGGTATAAATCCAAAACCCCAAGAAAAGTAGTGCATACAACTTCAACCAATTATTCTTCAAAAAAGGGGTTCTGTGTTTGGAAATGGCAACAGTAAAATCCATATTGGTGCGTTTTAGGTTTGAAGTGAGGAAGCTTTTTGAAGGGAGAGTACTTTCAAATATAAAGATTAAAACACTATTGAAGTCAATAAATCGTAGCAAGTTCAAATAATTTTCTATTTTTGAAAGGCCTAAAAATCAAGAAAATCATGTGTGAACTCGTTTTACCCCATCTCAAATACCGCAAATCTTACCTCAAAGCCCTTGCAGAATTCCACAAAGAAAGGCTAAATCTCGATATAGATTACCAAGCAACAGTGAAGAATTTCAACGGTTTAATCACTTATTATGAAAACTTTGCGAAGGGAATCAACCTACCTTTTGGTTATGTTGCCACTACTCAATATTGGCTCATCGACAAAAAAGAATATATCGGAAGGATAGACATTCGCTCACAACTCAATGTCTATTTGGAGCGAATTGGCGGACACATCAGCTACCAAATTCGTCCCACAAAACGGAAAATGGGTTACGGCAAAAAACAACTGGGTTTGGCCCTCGTCAAAGCCAAAGAAATGGGCTTGCATCAACTGCTTATCACCTGCAAAGCAGATAATTTGGGTTCTCAAAAAATCATTGAACATTGGGGCGGAAACCTCATAGATGCCATAGAAAGACCTGATACAATTGTAAAGGAAAATAGATATTGGCTGAATGTGGAAGAAAGTCTAAAAAAGAAAACCTCCTAACCAATAATTTCATTGGTTAGGAGGTTTTTTTAATATAGAACTCAAAAACAAATATTTATATTATTCATTCCCCATAATCACCCCTGGGTCTGGCTTCTTGCCATAATTAGGAGGGAGTGGATCTCCTTCATGTTCAGGTGCTGCTACGGGTTCTGTTCCAATCAACCAATCCCACCAACTCCGAAAGTACCCTCTACTTGCTTTAGCATTATCGTTGCCATTGTCACGGTAGCTATTGTCGTAATAAGAGGTAGATTTCACATCTGCAAGGGTTTCTATACCTCCCTTTTCATTTTTGCCCATGACCGTAATCATGCCTGTTTTGGGGTCTATTTGTACTTCGGTCACAGTGAATCCGTTCATTCGTGACTGAGCTGCATCTACTAAGCCTTTTTCCAGTGTTTCCAAGGCAGTTTTGCTTTTGCTAAAATCCGACAACATTTCTTGAGCATGCGACTCATTTTGGGCGTAACTCCCATTGAAGGCAAACGACACAATCAAAAGGTTGAGGAACAATAATTTTAATGGTTTCATCTAAGATAAAATGTTTAATAGTTTAAAATAAAGTGAGGATTGTACTCCAAAGATAAATCACATAAACCTTGCACTGCAAACAAAAAAAATGAAAATTGTAGCAATTCAACACATATTTTAATACACCAACAAACGTTCTACCAAGCTCACTCCATTCACTTCCATCCTCACCAAATACAAGCCACTTTGCCAACTATGAATATCCAAATATTGCTCATAAGCTCCTGCCTCATACGGACTATTTGCTTGATACATCAATTGCCCAACGCTGCTAAAAATACGCACAGATACCATGGAAGCACGATTTAGCTCAAACTTCAATTGGGGCTTTTGGTCACGCATAACAGGATTAGGAAACAACTGAAAATCGCCCAATGACAAATCTGCCAATACATTGGTAGAAGCACGTTTATCGCTATTGATAGGAGGCGGAATTTCAAAAGGATAAAATTCTAAAAAGCAGTCGGAAGCATCTGTTATCACCACATTCAGTTTCCACGGATCGGGAATCAAAGAAGCATCAGGCAGTCCAGCTTGACAAGGTTGATCGGTGATACCGATGGGCCACATGTAGGTATAAGGAGGCGTTCCCCCTGTCACTTCCGCACAAACTGTTCCCTCTGCATCAATACTGATTACGGCATGAAGTGGTTCAGGGTTAGAAATGGTGAAATTTTGTTCGATGTGTATCAAGTTGCCATCCGTGATTTCAACGCTGTAAAGTGCAGGTTTCAAACCTTCAATAGAAGCAGTCGTTTCGCCAATGTTCCAGTCAAATTGCAAATCAAGTGAATTATCATTGAAGGAATAAGTTATCGAACCATCTTTCGTTCCGTAGCAGGACAAGTTTCGTTTGATTACTTCAAAATCAACTATTTGAATACGATTGGTTTGCTCACATCCATTGGCATCCGTCACCGTCAATACATAAACACCTGCTTCCAGACCTTCAATGATGTCCGTTGTCATGCCATTCGACCATTGCATTTCATAAGGTGCAACACCGCCCGATACTCTTGCAACGGCTTCACCATTTGCAGTTTGTGTGAGACGAATCGCAATGGGATTGGGCTGAGGCACATCAAATTGCAGGGTATTTTTTTTGTCTTTTGCATCCTTTACCACCACGCTATATGTACCGCTCGTAATGTCTTCGATAAAAGATTCGGTGCTACCTGTATTCCACAAATAGATAAAAGGCTCAGTTCCGCCTGCCACTTCAATCTGCAATTTGCCCCCCGATTCACCATGACATTGCGGCACATCCATCGTGAAACTTTCGGCGTAAATCGTTCTTGCCCGAATCGTTGAAAACTGCCCTTTTGAAGCTTTCGTACAAGCGATATTGTCCGCCAACGGTTGCACACTCCAATTGTAGGTGATGTAAGGATCCAATTCCAACATTGCACTTGTTTCAGTGGTGTAAAAAGACGCATCGGCAGGAGCAATGTTTACAATCAAATTTTCATTGCGAACTTCGACGTAGTATTCGCTCGCCCCTTCAACTGCCGACCAGCTCAACAATACATGTTCAAAAGGCACAGGTGTTGCAGGACTTACGGGATAGAGTAGCAAATTTTGATCCATTCGCACGATTTCTGGAGGTGAATTTTGCAGCAAATAAGACCGATTTTGAAAGATGTTTCCAACCATTGCTTCTGCTTGTTCGGCACTGAACCGAGTCGAACAATGGTCGTAACTGTATGACATAAAGAGGGTTTCGTCAGGATCCATCAATTCACCATTTGGGTCATATTTTGGCTTGCCGCTGTAGGGGCAGTTCCAGCGATTCGAGGCATAGTCGGCTCTTGTATCACAGAAATAATCTCCTGTTGTAGCGCAGTTAGAGCCATCTACCAATTCTTGTTGGTGAGGAGGAGGCGTTTTGCCATTTTCCCAACCGAGGAAAGGATGTGGCAGCGAAAAATAGTGTCCTACTTCATGCGCCAAAGTATTATCGCCCGATTCAATGCAGCTTTTGATGACCACAATACCATCATATCCAGGGGCATAATACCCACACAACCCAGCTGCTTTGCCAACGATATAGACATTGATGACATCGGGGAAATTGTGAATACTCATCATTTCTAAACCCTGCGATACTTCAAACTGCGAATAATAGCCAGGCTTGACAATGTAATGAAAATCACTTGCGCTGTAAAACTGTATGCCTGTATCCGTAAAATCATCGTTCAATTCACACAAAACCCGATAAGCTTCTTGTGCAGGATAAAAGCCGTATGGTTTGTCGGCATCACCCGAACCCAAAATATGGATCTGCATCGGCACATACAATGGGGCATCTGCCGATTTGTGGTAACTCGTTGGCTGTTGCCGAAACGCTTTGAGCCACTGCAATTGTTTGGCAGAAAGTTCTGTACCACAAGGCTCAGGAATGGTCGAAACTTGAGTTTGTGCTGGCAAATCAACTGTGATGATAGCAAGGAAAATGGAAAGAATAAGATGGTAGAATGAACGGTTCATATATAGGACGTTTGTTTTTGTTCAAATGTGTTTGCCTCAAAAATAACACGTCCTTCTGATAAAAAGATGATTTAGAACCAACAAAAACGCTATTGTCGTGTAATTGGCTTATAAAAGAAAAACCTTTCGCTCCAATGTATTCTTCGACACCTTCAATACTTGCCCAGCTTCCATTCCTTCAATGGTCAAACCTTCAATGGATGCCCGAATCAAGCGCAAGGTAGGAAAACCTACTTTGGCGGTCATTTTGCGGACTTGACGGTTTTTGCCTTCGGTCAGGGTCAGTTCAAGCCAAGAAGTAGGTTGGTTTTGCCGAAAACGGATGGGCGGGTCACGGTCAGGCACATTGGGTTCTTTTTTTAGTAGCGTCACCTGAGCAGTTTTTGTGCGGTACATCTTTGTACCCACTTTTATTTCTACGCCTTGCTTCAACTGCTTCAATGCTTCTGCTGTTGGGATGCCTTCTACTTGTACCCAATACGTGCGTTTGTGGGCAAACTGTGGATTCAAGAGGCGGTGATTGAGCGTTTTATCGTTGGTCAAAATCAGCAAACCTTCACTGTCGGTATCCAATCGCCCTACGGGATAGACGTTTTTGGGGAAAGGATATACTTCTGCCAATGTGCGTTTGGTATTGGAGGAATCAGTGAATTGGCAAAGGACATTGAAGGGTTTGTAGAGTAGGAAGTATTGGAGTTGGGGTTTATTTTTGCTCATAAATCAAGGGAAATATCTTCGTTTTCTTTCGTTATGCTATTTAAGTATATAATATTTCAAAATAGCGAATATTTTCTTCAAAACTACTGGATACCAATAAATTTAACCGTACGAATTCGCAAGATTTTTACAAAATGACGTGAAAAGGGCAGTTATTACCGCACAACGAAAGTTATTTGACCCTCAAAAAAATCTTCTGCACAACTAAATTATTAATTATCTGTGGTATCGACACTACGCCCCATATGGAAATTTCCATTACAGCGCATTATGAGCATAGTTACCACTCATATCTTCCGTTAAATATCCAATTTCAATAATCCTTTGCTTCAAAACGAATTGTCATAGTTTTGGCATTAAATTCGCTATTTATCAATTACCACAAAGTTACATTCCCATAATTCCTTACCAACAAACCCACTTATACCAGTACACAAAAGACTCAAATCAATACACAAACTGACTAAATTATTCTCCATGAAAACCAATAGCGTAACTTCTGTGGTAGTGTCCGACAAACACCTATTCGCCGATTTTATAGACCAACAAACCAAACAAAATCCTAAAACGACTGCTATTAGATTCAACCAACAATATCTTACCTATCAAGCCTTGAACAACAGTACCAATCAATTGGCCCACTACCTCCAAGATAAGGGTGTTCAAAAAGGCACAATGGTAGCCATCAGTGTAGAACGTTCATTGGAGATGGTGGTGGGTATTTTGGGAATAATGAAAGCAGGAGGCATATATGTACCAATTGACCCTTCTTACCCTGATGAAAGAATACAGTATATTTTGGAAGATACATCTACCAAAATCCTTCTGACACAACAGCACTTAATAACCAAATTTGGCGAAGTTGAGCAAGTCATAAGCTTTGAAACCGATTGGCTCAATATCCTCAACTATCCAACCGAAGCCCCCTTTGTGGAACTCCAAAACCACGATTTGGCCTACATTATTTACACCTCTGGCTCGACTGGAAAACCCAAAGGTGTGATGGTGACGCACGAAAACTTGTGGTATTCGACCACAGCTCGACTGCAATATTATCCCGACAAAGTTCGCAGTTTTTTGTTGCTATCTTCTTTTGCTTTTGACAGTTCGGTGGCAGGTATATTTTGGACATTGGCAGATGGGGGTACTTTGGTTTTGCCGCCTCAAAATACCGAAAAAGACCCGCTGTGTTTGGTGAATCTCATTGAAGAACACCACATATCTCACCTGCTTTGTTTGCCTTCTTTGCATAACTTATTATTGGATTACCCTACTTCAAAATTGGTTTCCCTCCAAACAGTCATTGTCGCAGGTGAAGCCTGCCCTAAATCTTTGGTTAACAAACACTACCAAGTACTCCCGAGCATCAACTTATACAATGAATATGGTCCAACTGAAGGCAGTGTATGGTCAACCGTTTACTACTGCCCCAAACAAATGATTGAAGCCCAAAGTGTACCAATCGGCAAAGGAATAGCCCATGCCAAAATCTATATTTTAGATGAAAACCAACAACCTGTCAAACTTGGTGAACAAGGTGAAATCTACATTGGCGGTAAAGGTGTTGCGAAAGGTTATTTGCATCAAACTAAGCTGACTGATGAGAAGTTTTTGGAGCTTCAGATTTCCAATGAAAAACCTGCAAAAGTTTACCGCACAGGTGATTTGGGTTCTTGGCTATCAGATGGCAACATTGAGTTTTTGGGACGCACCGACCACCAAATCAAGTTGCGAGGCTACCGTATTGAGTTGGGGGAAATTGAAGAGGTCATTTGTCAACAAGCAGGTGTTCAAGAAGCTGTTGTGGTGGTGAAAGGCAATGCTGCAAATTCCAGAAAACTGGTTGCTTATGCCACCTTGCAGCCTGGCTACCCATTGAAGGAAGTAGAAATCAAGGCAAATTTGAAACAGCATTTGCCTGAATACATGATTCCTACAAATATTGTTTTTTTGAAGGAGATACCCCGCACTCCAAATGGTAAAATCAACCGAAAATCTTTGTCGGAACTGCAACTGCCTTTTGAAAATACCAATCGCACATTGAAGTCCAATCATTTGCTGCAAAGGCAAAACGATGCTTTAGAAAATTTTATGCTGCAATTGTGGTGTGAAATATTGGAGGTAGAAAGTGTGGGATTGAAGGACAAGTTTTTTGAATTGGGCGGCAATTCTCTACAAGCGGCACAGTTTATCAATCAAGTGCAAAAAGAGTTGCAAGAATCCATTTTTATTGTCACCATTTTCGACAATCCAACCATTGCAGAATATGCGGCTATGCTTCGGCGGGATTATAAGGAGGCTTTGGACAGACATCCTGTTTTTAACCATATAGGGACATTGAATACCGAAACACCCTTATCTACACAAACACCTAAAGACACAAACACATACAGACATTTTAGTAAAACTTCTCTACCCACCTTAAAGGAAGCTGACTTCAATAATTTCCATCAATACATTCCGACTACTGCCATCCTACAAAATCGAAATTTCGAAGAAACAACCGCTACCAAACCGATTATCTTCATCCTTGCACCTCCTCGTTCTGGTACAACACTTTTGAGGGTCATGCTGGCAGGGCATCCACAACTTTTTGCAGCCAATGAACTGCAATTGTTGGGGTTTGACACCATGCGAGAACGAAATACAGCCTACAGTGGCAAGTTTGGTTTGTGGAAAGAGGGATTGATTCGGACGGTGATGGAATTGCAGGGATGTGATGCCGACCATGCTAAATTTTCGATTTTTCAGTGCGAGCAACAAGGACGTAAAACCTTTGAAATGTACCGTTTATTACAGCATTGGTTGGGTGATAAAATCCTTGTAGATAAATCCCCTTCCTATTCGATGGACTCCAACATCTTGCAGCAAGCGGCGCAACAATTTGGTGAAAAAGCGATTTTCATACACTTGGTTCGACATCCTTATGCCATGATTCAGTCTTTTGCCAAAATGCGAATGAACCAAGTAGCCTATCTCCTACCCCATTCCTACAATGCCCGTGAAATTGGTGAATTGACATGGACCCACAGCCACCAAAATATCTATCGTTTCCTCAAAAACATTCCTGCAAACCGCCAATACCGCCTTCATTTTGAACAACTCGCACAAAATCCTGAGCAACACCTTCAGGCAATGTGTGAACAAATTGGACTGCAATTCCACAAAAATATGGCGAACCCTTATCAAAATATTGAATCCAAAATGGTGGATGGTATTTATTCGGATAGCAAGGCAATGGGCGACCCAAAGTTATTACAGCAAAAATCCATCAATCCAAAATTGGCGGATAGTTGGCGAGGAGTCTTGAAAAATGATTTTTTGAGTGCGACCACATGGGAAGTATATCGGCAGTTTGAAGATTTTTTGTAAAAAAATGAAAAAAAACTTTCAATTCGGAGTTCCCAAAACGTCTATTGATATATTAAGTAACAATAATAAAAAGGAAATTAAGATTAAAAGCGGCATTTTTTTTAGTAATTGGTTTAATCATCTCCAATAGTTTGACTATTGGAGATTTTTTTTTGAGTTATTCTTGCATGGAGCCTGAAGACTTAAACGTGCAAAATTTACCCATCAATTTAAATTTGACTGAACACTTTAAGTGAGAAATTCAACTCACCAAAACAGATTATTTGATCTATATACCGATTTTGACCATCCAGATGTATCGGTTGAAGATGACAAAGATGCTGTCCAATGCTTCTACATACAGTTGTCAATGATTTTAGCAGTAAATTTCAACAAGATTCTTGCAAAATGACAAAAACAAGAGCGCATTTTATAACAAAATCTCCATATCTCTGCGCCTCTTCGTTCAAAATCAATCTAATACAAGTTCGTCAATTTTCCAAGTTTCGAACATTCGGCCAACAAGATTCCTTCTGAATGACAAAAGAAAAAATCCACATACCTCTGTACCTCTGTACCTCTGCGTTCAATAAAAAACAACGCACTATAAATTCTCTCTCAACCGCTTCAAATCTTCTGGGTTTTTCGCCAAAATACTGTAGGTACTCGCCAATTTCTGCAACTGTTCGGGAGTAGGCACTTCGAGGTTCACCTCTAGTTTGTCGAAAATGTGGATCCACGTCAACAGTTCTGCCGTTGCAGGTCGTTTGCGTAGTTTTTTGGCTCTGATTTCGGTGAAATGGTCAATACAACGACTCCGTGATCGGTCAGTGCTTGTGGATAGTTCACAAGTTAATAATGTAAGAAAAATCAAGTGACCAAAAAGAGCCATTATTATAGAATGCCGTAGTCTCCACATCGTCTTCTCCCAAATATACAATCATCTCACCCGTCATTGGGCGTGGCTCACCACCACCTGTCCTATAGTGAATACCATAGCGAATATGGTTTTTAGAACCAATCTTTTGCTCGGAAAATAGTCCAAAGTTTAGAAAACGGTAGCTAATACCAGTTATATAGTATTCAGCATACAGACTCCCCACATCACAAGGAAAATTAAACACGCCACCACAATTAGCTGCTATAAGTCCTGTCGTTGGATACCAAGTTTGATTGTAGCCTATCAATGCACCAATAGATCGTCTGCCTTGTTGAATAGGTACTTTAAAATACGTATTGAGACCGACTGTAAAGTTGCCATTCATTGAAGATATTGGAGGAATATCTTTTAGGTTTCCGACTCGTGAAAATCTTTCAGGATTAACTACATACTGCTTTAAATGATGGGCAAGACTCAACTCTATACCTATTCTATCGCTAAATTGAAGACCTAGTGCCACCTGCACAGGAATCGCCAAACCAACCTGCTGTACATTTTCAATATCTTCTAATACCTGCGTATAAGTACCTCCCAAACCTGCTCCTATAGATAGGTATAAGGGTGAAGGAGATTGAGCAGATACTTGTAAGCAGAAAAAGATGAATGAAAGTAAAATTGTGTATTGAAGTTTCATTTTATTGTATTTATAGTTTAGTAAAACAGGTCGTTTGCGTAGTTTTTTGGCTCTGATTTCGGTGAAATGGTCAATACAACGACTCCGTGATCGGTCAGTGCTTGTGGATAGTTCACAAGTTAATAATATAAGCAAAATCAAGTGACCAAAAAGAGCCATTGTTGTAGAAGGGGATATTCTCCACTTCATCTTCTCCCAAATATACAATCATCTCGCCTGTCATTGGGCGTGGCTCACCACCACCTGTCCTATAGTGAATACCATAGCGAATATGATTTTTTAATCCGATTTTTTGCTCGGAAAATAGTCCAAAGTTTAGAAAACGGTAGCTAATACCAGATATATCGTATCCAGCATACAGCATTCCTAAATCACAATCAAAATTACGTTCACCACCACAGGTAGCAGTTCCAACACCTGTTGCAGGATAAAAGGCTTGGTTATAGCCCACCAATGCACCAATAGACCGTCTGCCTTGTTGAATAGGTAATTTGAGATACGCATTAAGACCGACCGTAAAGTTGCCACTCATTGTAGTCAGACCTCTTGTTACTCTTATTGGGTTTCCGACTCGTGAAAATCTGTCAAGATTGACTTGATACTGCTTTAAATGATGGGCAAAACTCAACTCTATACCTATCCTGTCACTAAATCGGAAGCCCAGTGCCATCTGTATAGGAATCGCCAAACCAACCTGCTGTACATTTTCAATATCTTCTAATACCTGCGTATAAGTACCTCCCAAACCTGCTCCCATGGATAAGTATAAGGGTGAAGGCGATTGAGCGGATGTTTGTAAGTAGAAGAATATGAAAAAAAGTGAAATTGTGTATTGAGGTTTCATTTTATTGTATTTATAATTTAGTAAAACGGAAAGTTTGGGTATTGTTCTCAAACTGCAAAAACTCCACTGCTCGACCATTGTTCAAAAACTCGCTGATAAGCTTCATGTTACATCAATCAGTGAACGTTTGTGCGATAAAGTAAGTTAATACGGGGGTCGGTCGGGAATTGTTTTGGTGTATTATTTAGGCATAAATTGAAGGTTATAGGTGAATCAATAAAGTTTATAGTTTGCTTATTTTCAAGTCTTTTTTACTATAAATTTGTGGTACTGCTAATATACACTATTTTTTTGAGACATGCAAGCCCGTTTTGAAGTTTGATGTGGTTTTATTGCCTAAACAATAGTTCGTGCAATTTTTAATGAACACAGAAGCACGGAGGCACAGAGTTTTGATTATCAAATAATTAGCAAAATAAAAATTATCTTCTAAACTGTTGATAATTAAATTGTTGTGATTTCTGCACGAACTATTGCTAAATACTGGACAAAACGCTTTATTGACTGGGAATCTAAACCTTACCTTATAGGTTTTTCTTTATAAGAATTCACTTGATTAATATTTTCGTATAGCGTTTCAAGTTTTAAACCTATAAGGTTTTACCCAACAAGTACACTTTTGAAGTTTGATGTGATTGTATGATTATTATCAAAGGTCCTCCCGCAACCGCTTCAAATCTTCTGGGTTTTTCGCCAAAATACTGTAGGTACTCGCCAATTTTTGCAACTGTTCGGGAGTAGGCACTTCGAGGTTCACCTCTAGTTTGTCGAGAATGTGGATCCACGCCAAAAGTTCCGCTGTTGCAGGTCGTTTGCGTAGTTTTTTGGCTCTGATTTCGGTGAAATGGTCAATTGCAGCCTCCAACATACGCTGCCGAAATCCTTCACTCAATTGCAGCCGTTTGTTTACAATCTCTCGCAGCATATCTTTTTCAGGAAAAGGAATGTGGTAATACACACATCGCCGCAAAAAAGCATCGGGTAAGTTTTTCTCTGAATTGCTCGTCAAAATCACAATCGGGCGAAAACGTTGGTCTTGTATGCTGTATTTTTTACCCGTTTCCGACACCATAAAACTCATGTTCTCAATCTCGTGCAAGATGTTGTTCGGGAAATCACGGGTTGCTTTGTCAATTTCGTCAATCAGCACCACTGATTTTTGCGCTCCAATGTGCTGCAATTCTTGGGGCAGTAAAGCACGTACATTCGCATCATCATAAGACGACAAAATCGCTTTTCCAAGTGCTTCAAAATGAATGTAGTCGTTTACCTCAATATCCGTTTTTTTGATTTGGGTATGGTGAAAATGACCGAGTGAATCGTAGCGGTAAAAAAGGTCTTTTGCAGCAGAATCGGTTTTAGCATTGAAAACCAAGGGTTCACCCAATCCCAATTCCCATGCAATACTTTTCGCCAAGTGCGTTTTGCCTGTTCCTGGTTCACCTGTCAACAACAGAGGTTGCCCCAATGCCAAAGCGACATTGACCGCATCTCGCAAATAATCACTAGCAATGTAGCCACTGGGTTCGTCGAGTTTACCGAGATGTTGGTAGGTAGGAAGTTCAAAACGGCTTTGTCGCCCATTTCCTTGATAGATATCGAAATTGTACATAGAAGGAATTTATTGTTTTCATTGAAGCTATAACACATTATACCTTTATAACGATTTAAGATTCAATAAAATTCCTTCTTCACATAAGATTTTATCAAATAACTCTATTCACATCAAAATGCTCCAAATAGTATTTCACACGATTCAAGAAAGTGCTACCCAATGCGCCGTCAACAATTCGGTGATCGTAAGAGAGCGAGGCAATCATCAAATGTCGAATCGCAATCACGTCTCCATATTTGGTTTCCATCACCGCAGGTTTTTTGCGGATAGCCCCTACTGCCAAAATCGCTACTTGAGGTTGATTGATGATCGGTGTTCCCATGATACTGCCAAACGTTCCCACATTGGTGAGTGTGAACGTACCGCCTTGAACCTCTTGGGGTTTCAGTTGATTAGTTCTCGCACGATTGGCTAGGTCATTGACCGATTTGGCAAGTCCTACGAGACTTTTGTGGTCGGCATTGTGAATCACAGGCACAATCAAATTACCGCTTGGAGTAGCCGTTGCCATTCCGATATTGAGGTCTTTGCGGACAATCATCTTGTAGCCATCCACAGAAGCATTTACCAATGGATAATCTTTGAGGGCCATTGTAACCGCTTCAATAAAAATGGGCGTGAAGGTGAGTTTTTCGCCTTCTCTTTTTTGGAAAGCATCTTTTGTTTTGTTGCGCCAATTCACAATATCAGTCATGTCTATCTCCGAAAAAGAAGTAACATGTGGCGAAACCTGCTTCGACATCACCATGTGGTCGGCAATCAAACGGCGCATACGATCCATTTCCACGATTTCGACATTGCCGCCTGTGTCCACTTTTGGCGGGGTAATGCGTGGAGGAACGGGAGTTTTGGGTGTTGGAGGTTGCACTTGCGGTACTTCAATGGGTTTGGTATGTGGTGGCTGCGGAGTTTGAGGAGTAGCGATTGTTTGGGGCTGCTGTTCAATTGGTTTTGAAGTTTTTGCAGTTTTGCGGCTTTCAATGTATTGAAGCATATCCCGTTTGGTCACCCGCTCATCTTTGCCTGTTCCTTCAATTTTCTCCAATTCGTCCATGCCAATGTTTTCTTGGCGTGCCATATTCATCACCAAAGGAGAGTAAAAACGTGTTTTGGCAACACTTTCTTGCACTTGTGGTTCTTCTTCAACAATTTGTGAAACGCTGGCTTGTGGCAAGTCCGTTGCAGGGCTTGTTTCTTGCGAATTAGAGGGGCTATTGGTTCCCGCTTCTGCGCTTGCAGCCGTTTCTATCATCGCAATCACTTTCCCTACTTCAACGGTATCACCCTCTTCAAACAAAATTTTGGACAAGATGCCATCAACAGGTGAAGGAACTTCTGAGTCCACTTTATCCGTTGCAATCTCCAATACCGATTCTTCAGCTTCAATTGGGTCGCCCTCTTGTTTGAGCCACTTCAAAATTGTAGCTTCCATTATACTCTCGCCCATTTTGGGCATTATCAATTCAACCTGTGCCATAATTTCTTTGTTTTTAGGGAAGTTTTATCTTTTTTTGAAGTCACAAAATTAACCATATCGTTTGCACTAAAAAAGGAATCTATTGCAGCTTGGTGTAAATTTAAGATTGTTTTGAAGCCTATTTTTCTTTTGTCCAAAGTCCCCAAAAACTAAATAGTTTCTTCATCACTATCTGCAATGCGCTCCAACAAAAACACAACCGCAAATCCCAAAATCACCAATGCAATTACCCCTACTATAAATGCGTCACCGTCCGTATAGTTTGCAGGCAACACATTTTTTTGTAGAAAAGGAATTTCCTCACCATGACTATTCGTACGGTATTGAAGCGTTTGTTTCCACGGCCAAACCTTGTTCAAAGAACCGACCATAAACCCAGTGAGCAAAGCCAAGGTAATGCTTCTAAACTTCTCAAACATCCACGACAATACATGTGAAAAACTCAGCAAACCTGCCAAACATCCTGCTGCAAAAACAACGAGAACAGGCAGATTAAAATCCTTGACCGCCCCTGTAATGTAGGGATACAAGCCCATCAACAATAAAATGAAGCTACCCGATATGCCCGGCAAAATCATGGCACATATCGCAATCGTTCCTGCCAAAAAGATGAACCACAAATCGGTTGGAGCTTCAACGGGGGCAAGTACCGTAATCGTAAACGCAATGACCGCCCCAATCAATAATGCAACGATTTCTTGGATGCGCCACTGTTTGATTTGTTTACCGACAAAAATGGCGGAAGCGACGATCAAGCCAAAAAAGAAAGCCCACAACAGCATCGGATAGGTCGCCAACAAATGACTGATGATGCGGGCAAGGGTAATGATACTCACTCCAATACCTGCAAATAGCACTACCAAAAAAGTGCCGTTGATGTGTTCCCACGCTCCTTTCACCCCTTTTTGCTGCAAAACCTTGAGGAGTGTTGGGTTGATAGACTTTAGCGAATTGAGTAATTTTTCGTAAATGCCTGTAATAAAAGCAATCGTACCGCCAGAAACGCCTGGTACGATGTCAGCGGCTCCCATAGCCATGCCTTTCAGAAAAAGTAGAATGTGTTGTTTCATATCTGCAAAGGTAAGGACTAAAAAAATGAAAATGGAAATTAAAATGAAAGTGAAAAGGAGAATATATCCTTAACTTTGTGTCCTAAACAAGGAATATCCCTTCAGGTCTTCCTATATTACAGTGTAATTAGAAATCATTTGATATTTCAGCAGCATCGCTGCGACTCTATTTGTAGAGAAAATATAAATCCCTTACTTTGAGGGGCATAGCCTCGACACCAAAAGCACCCAGTCATTTAACTGCGTCAAAGCTACGCACCTAATTGTACAATTAACAAAACATTAAAAAAAGAATATGCAAAACATCACAGTTATTGGAGCAGGCACAATGGGCAATGGCATCGCACACGTGTTTGCCATGAATGGTTTTAAGGTCAAATTGGTGGACATCAATGAGGAAGGATTGCAGAAAGGTATGGAGACCATCAGCAAAAACCTCGACCGAATGATTCGCAAGGAAACCATCAGTGAACAAGACAAAGAAAATACTTTAGACAATATTCAAACATTTACCTCTTTGGAGACTTCGGGAATCGAACATGCCGATTTGATTATTGAAGCAGCCACCGAAAATGCGGACATCAAATTGAAGATTTTCAAACAGTTGGATGAATTGTGCAAAGAGGAAGCCATTTTAGCTAGCAATACTTCCTCCATTTCTATCACCAAAATTGGGGCGGCTACCAAACGCCAAGATAAGGTCATTGGGATGCACTTCTTCAACCCTGTTCCTGTGATGCAACTAGTTGAAATCGTGCGAGGTTACGGCACTTCAAAGGCCACCATGCTGAGAATTGTAGGTTTGGCAGAAGCACTGGGCAAAACACCCGTTGAAGTACACGATTATCCTGGTTTTGTGTCGAATAGGGTTTTGATGCCCATGATCAACGAAGCCATTTATACCCTCTACGAAGGGGTCGCAGAAGTGGATGCGATTGATGCGGTGATGAAACTGGGCATGGCGCACCCAATGGGACCTTTACAGTTGGCTGATTTCATTGGATTGGACATTTGCTTGTCTATTTTGAATGTGCTGTACGAAGGTTTTGGCAATTCAAAATATGCTCCCTGCCCGCTGTTGGTGAATATGGTAATGGCTGGAAAATTGGGAAGAAAATCTGGTGAAGGGTTTTATAAATATGACTAAGCAATAACAATACAAACCAAGACTTTTGAAGTTTCGTTTGGACAATACAGTGATTTTCTGATTTCAATCACTTTTTAGAATATAAACTTCAAAAGTCGCCTTATAGCCTTAAATTCTAAAAATACAATGAACGACAACTTCTTCAATATAAACGATATCAATCACCTCATTCGCAGTCGGAGAACCATCAAACCTGAAAATTTTGTGCAGCCTGTTCGGGTGATTGACGCTGCCATTATCGAAAACATGCTCGAAAATGCAAATTGGGCACCAACGCATGGTATGAACGAGCCGTGGCGTTTCAAAATTTTTGCAGGAGAAGCCCGCCAAAAATTGGGTGAATTTCAATCCAATTGGTACAAAGAGAACATAATTGGTGACAACTTCAATCCCGCCAAACACCAACAATTGCTCACCCGTCCATCCCAAGCATCTCACATCATCGCTATCTGTGTGGAACGAAAAACGAACACCAAAATTCCTGAAATAGAAGATATTGAAGCTGTAGCCTGTGCGGTTCAAAACCTACATTTGACTGCAACGGCTTATGGATTGGGTGCTTATTGGAGTTCGGGAGGGCCTACTTATACCGATGAATTGAAGGAGGCCTTAGGGCTTGGTGTAGAAGATAAGTGTTTGGGATTCTTTTATTTGGGTTATCCCAAAGAAGGCGAATATGAAAAAGTAAGCAAGGCAATCCTTTTGAAGCGAACCGATTACCAAAGTAAGGTTGAATGGATTTGAATTCACTTAGTAAGAAATAAAATAGCCTGCTCTGAGTCCTCGGTGCAGGCTATTTTCATTTTTATTTTCATTTCTCCTCAAAAGCATGGGACAACCGCAAGGCTACGAAACGCCCTATGGTAGGTGCACCTACTACTTCTTGATGGCTGTTGTCCAACAAGTTTTGAATACTCAAAGACAAACGGGTAACACGACTGGGTGCGAAAGCATAGCCCAAATGTATATCAACCGCACCAAAAGAAGGCACTTCACCAATGTAAATCCCTGAATTGACTGAAAAGGCATTTTGCCATCGGTATTTCATTGCTACATCTAATCCAAAATTTGACGCATATTGTAGGCCAAAATTTGCCTTGTGTTGAGGTGCATTCAAAGCCAAAGGAATTCCTCTGTCTGCGTCAAATTCTCCTTTGCTCACATACGCATAGTTGCCTTCCGCTGTCCATTGGTCATTGAGTTTATACAAAAAACCCAGTTCTGTTCCCCACAACTGCACATCGCCAAAGTTGGTATATGAAAACAACATGGAAGGTGTGTTTTCAAAAATTGGGCTAATGGTGCCAAACGGAATACTGGCTGCTGAACTGGTCAAAAGTGTTACCAATTCGTCAATACCACTCCCATCCTGATTGCCTACAATGGGAAATGTGCTTCCATCGGTTTGGTCCAACAATTGAGTCAAAAGTGTTGCAACGGACACATATTGAGGAGATTGCAACTTTTGAAATATTTGAGAACCTAAATATTCGCTCAAGGAATTGGGTTCTAAGAACACATTAGGAGTCAATAACTCCAATGGGCTAATGATGTCGGTGATGTGCGTCAAATACACATTGCCAAAAACGCTCAGTTTATCGGAAACAATGCCTTTGTATCCTACTTCAAACGTTTGGTAAACTGAATTTTTCAACGATTGTATGTCTGTTATTTGGCTAGTTTCTACTGGCTGAAATGGAAAATTTTCTTCAAAAGTAAGTGTTTGTATTTGGTGGTCAATGTTTGCAACTTGACTTGGAATGATTTGATTTCGCAAAAGAGCAATCAAAGAGGGGTCTAAACCTCCCTGTTGAAATCCTTGTAACAACCCTTCTAAGGCAATGCCGTATATGACATTGGAAATAGTTGGGTCATTCAAATCGAAATAGGTGGCCACATCCTGCCCCAAAATGCTCGCAAAAGGGGTTCTAAATTGCGGCAAGCCATTGTTGCCATAAGAAAAATTCAATCCCCTGTTACCCAATGCTTTTAGAGGAGTTCCAGAAGGCAATCCGAGTGAACTGGTAAAATTGTAAACATCATCAAACTCGGTGATGTCCAAAGAGAGGGTAAGTGGAGAAGGAGAATCAAATGCCTTGTTGTAGGTGGCTCTAAATGTGTGATTTTCAATCGGTTTGAAAAGCAAAGCAGCACGAGGCGATAAAAACCAATTGTCAATGAAGTTGTGTTTGTCTGTTCGAAGTGTTCCAATGAATTTCAACTGCTGACTCAATTGAAGGTCGGCTTGTAGAAAACCTCCAAACTCATTGATGGCATCGCTGTCTTCGTTTTGACCATGAATGGTATAGTCGGTATTGGAGCGTGTCAACAAGGCATCCATACCATAGAGCAATTGTAGGTTTTGTGAAAGGGTGCTACTGTGTTGAAGTTGCAGCGCATATTGGGTAGATTGACTGGAAATGATACTCCCATTTCTGAAAAGGTAGGTATCACCTGCATTGCTGGTATTGAGATATATTTGGGCAAATAAATCTTTCCAGTTTAGTTTTGCTTGAGCATAACCAGCAGTCCAGTCCTTTACTTGAGTTGCTCCTACGGTAGTCATTTCGACACCCGAAAAACGGCTCAATCCACCTGCTAAGGTAAGTTGGGCATCTCTATTGAATCGAAAATCTAAACGCCCGTCCAAAAACATATTTTCTTCTTCATTGTTTCGAGTATTGTCAATTACCTCACCTTCAATCTGTTTTCCGTTAAGATTGTAGCGGTTTTTGGTTATTGTCTTGGGTTCCGTGGGGTCATAATACAACCATCCATTGCCGCCAAAATACTGCCCCGAAATCTTGTAGCCAATTTCTAAAGAGCTAGATGGGTTCATTTCAATCTTGCCCGAATGTCGAAATCCAGCAATAGAAACAACCCTGCTTTCATTGTCAATTAATTGATTCTGAGGACTTACTTCTTGTATAGGATTCGCTGTTTGGGATCGAGTGCCCAAACCTACACTGACCATTGTGCTGCTTTTTGACTTGTTATCCAATGGCGAACTTGTAATAAAGTGAATCACTCCATTTGAACTATTGGGGCCATATAGTGCGGAAGCAGGTCCTTTGAGCACTTCAATGTGATCTAAGTCAAACAAATTGAAGGTAAGTAATTGGTTGGCATTCAAATAAAGAGAGGGTATTCGAGCTATTCTATTATCAACCATCGTGAGGGTTGTTCCAGAAAAAACATTGTTGAAACCTCGTACCACCACATTAGAAGTAGTGAGATTGGTACGCATGACATCAACACCTGAAATGCCTGTAAGGTAATCAGTTGGACTGGCAGCGACAATATCTTTGAGTACATTTGATTTGACAACACTAATATCAGCAGGTACATCTAAAGTTCGCTCCAAACTTCTACCAGATGTGATACTCAACAAATCCATTGGATTTTCGGTAGAAGTTAATTGAACATCAATTTCACCAAATACACCTATGGTTACTTCATGGTTTTCATATCCATCTCGTTTAAATTCAAGTGTTCGGTGTTCAGGAGGCATCGCAATTTTATACTGCCCTTTTGCATCACTCATCGTATTGATGGACGGCCAAGTTTTGATAAACACTTGTACTCGAGGTAGAGGTTCATTGGTTTCATTATCTGTAATTGTACCTCGAATGTAGGTATTTTGAGCAAAAACAGTGGATGAATATACTACAAAAAACGCCCATAGAAGGGAATAGTATAAAGTCTTTTTCATGTCTAAGGTTTCTAATCTGGGAAAATAACAATAGGGTGGAGAGTGTTTTCTTACAATCTTCTAAGTATATACGAACCTAAACAGGGTATCGGTTTTACTACTACTTAAAATCTTGACTATCATTTTTTTGTATAAATTACTTTAATCTCATTTCATCTACACACAATTCAAATGAAGTGTATTCATTACACTTAATCTTTTTTAAGCAAATCAGGAGCAATATCAAAAAGTTGTTGTTTGTATTTGCTGTATCCAAAAGTGGTGTGTTCCAAGCGTTCTTGAAGCAAGTTCATCAAAAACTTGATTTCCCATTCAGGCATTAGGATGTTGATTTTTTCTCTATTAAGGAGGTGAACAACCTGTTCGGGTTATAGATGCTGCCATCATAGAAAACCTTCTCGAAAATGCGAATTGGGCACCAACACATAGTATGAATGAACCGTGGCGTTTCAAAATTTTTGCAGGAGAAGCCCGCCAAAAACTGGGTGAATTTCAATCCAATTGGTACAAGGAGAACATAATTGGTGACAACTTCAATCCCGCCAAACACCAACAATTGCTCACCCGTCCATCCCAAGCATCTCACATCATCGCTCCAAAGAAGGAGCGTATGAAAAAGTAAGCAAGGCAATCCTTTTGAAGCGAACCGATTACCAAAGTAAGGTTGAATGGATTTAAACACAAAATCGGAGCAATAAAATATCCGTTTACCTTTGGGCGTTCTTTAGAAAACTTTGATCAATGAGTTGTAAAACAATGATGTTGTTTCTGTTGCCAATTTTCTTGCTGCAATGTGATTTTGCAGACAAAGGAGTGGACTACCAAACAGCCCTTCAAAATGGGGCTTTCCAAAACGGTGACATCATTTTTCAAACATCAACTTCTTCGCAAAGCAAGGCAATTCAATTGGCAACACATTCCAGATACAGTCATATAGGTATCATTTACCAAGAAAATGACAAGTATTGGGTCTTTGAAGCCATACAACCTGTCAAACTTACGCCTTTGAAAAAATGGATCAAGCGGGGTGAAAACGGGCAATATGTGGTCAAACGTTTGAAAAATGCGGAGGAGGTACTTACATCAAAAACATTGCAGCAGATGCAAAAAATCGGTGAGCGTTTTCTCGGTAAAGACTACGATTTGTATTTTGAATGGTCAGATAAACGCATCTATTGTTCCGAATTGGTCTGGAAAATTTACAAAGAAGCATTAGGCATTGAGTTGGGACATTTAGCAACTTTGGAAAGTTTTGACCTCAGTTCTCCGATTGTACAAACCAAAATGAGAGAACGGTATGGAAACTACATACCGATGGAGGAATTGGTGATTTCGCCAGATGCCATTTTTCAATCGCCGCTATTGATAACTGTTGAAAATTGAAGCAAAAGCTTTTTGTTTAGTTTTCTTCAACCTTTTTTAAGCAAATCAGGAGCAATATCGAAAAGTTGTTGTTTGTATTTGCTGTATCCAAAAGTGGTGTGTTCCAAGCGTTCTTGAAGCAAGTTCATCAAAAACTTGATTTCCCATTCAGGCATTAGGATGTTGATTTTTTCTCTATTAAGGAGGTGAATAAAGAAAGTGGAGTACTCAAATACTTTGATGCCGAAAGGTAGAGATTCTACTTTGTAGTAATAAATCCAAGCCACCATATCAGGGCGTTGAGACATTATTTTAAGCACATAGTTTTTTTGAGTATCGTATCGCAGCAAGGCACTCAGCAAAAAATATACACCTGTAAAACCGAAAAACATACATACCAAAGCTAAGGTAAAGGCAAATTTGGGGTGAAGGGTATCCAATACACTCAATATGATACTTATTGCCGTACAAATTAAAATAGCTCCTACCATTACCTTCAAATTTCGGTTTTTTCGCAGCGCATTTTCAATAATGAGGATGTCTATATTCGGCTGATTCAGATCATATTTCACTTTCTGCATGAGAACACAAAAGGATTTATTTTAGAAAATAAGGTTATTTGACAAGATTTGTGAAATGAGACGTCGGTAGTTCATCTTTCAAAAAGACTGTTTAGGCATTTTATGGAAGATTATTTTTTACAAGACGAAACTACCGAAGTCTTTATCGACTCCACAGAAATTATCAAAGAACCGAGAATAGGAACTATTGTTCTAATAGCTTACGGATTTACTGCCATTTAGTTAATCGCAAAATTAGTCAATTTGATTTACTGCACTTACATTTTTCGTAAAACTAAAAACAATATCCTCCTTTCTCGACCACAAAAGCTGCAATATTTCGGCGTAATTCTTTGGGATTCATATCATAATCAGGTAGCAACAAGCGCAACATTCGGTTCAAATTTCCCTTTTCCAAGCCAGTCGTAAAACTTGCTACAGCCTCTTTTGCAGCCTTTTGAACATGTGCCAAAGCTTCGTAAAGGTACAATTGCATCATTTGTTCTTGGATAAGCAATTTGGTTTTGTCAGTACTGGTTTTTTGCTGCAATTTCTTGACCTTCAACAACACAGACTCACAAATATAAGCTTCTGCCAACATATCGGACAGGTTCAAAATGATTTCCTGTTCATCCACCATTTTCTTCCGCAATTTTTTACCCGCCGCACCCAAAACCAACAAAAAAGCATTTTTTATTCCTTTCACAGTACGCTCTTCTACTGCAAAATCAGATTTGGATTTCATCGGAATTAATTGCTTCAACAAGTATTTAGGAATCTTTTTACCCGCCACCATTAGGTCTATTTCCTTGGTTTGTAAGCTTCTTTTGGAAAGTTCTGCAATCGTCAGCAAACGGTTTACCTCATTCGTGCCTTCATAAATTTTGGTAATACGAGCATCCCTATAAGCCATTTCGATACCCGTTTCCACAGCATAACCCATTCCACCGTGAATTTGCAGCACCTCATCCGTTGTATAACAAGCCAATACCGAGCCTTTCACCTTGATAATCGAACATTCAATGGCAAATTCTCTAACTGCTTGAATTTTAGCTTCAGAAGAAGGCATCCCTGCTGTTTCAAACTCTTGAGTTTTGAGATCAATGTTGTGTGAGTTGCGATACATTGCCGCATCCATCGCAAAAGTTTGCATAGCGATGTCACCGATTTTGTATTGAATCGCTCCAAATTCGGTGATGGATTTACCAAACTGTTTGCGGTTTATCGCATATTCTACAGCTTTGGTCAACGAAAATTTGCAGCCTCCAACACCTCCCGAACCTGCTTTCATACGCCCCGAGTTCAAAATATTCAATGCCATTTTGAAGCCTCCTTCTCTTTCTCCCAAGAGATTTTCGACAGGAATTTTGCAGTTATCGAAGTACAGTTGAACGGTTGAAGAACCTTTGATGCCCATTTTCTTTTCTTCTGGGCCAATCGTCAAACCTTCAAAATTTCGTTCTACAATAAAGGCAGACAAAGTTTTATCTTGGTCAATTTTGGCAAAAACAATAAATACATCTGCAATGCCTCCGTTGGTAATCCATACTTTCTGCCCATTCAAAAGATACGTTTTCTTGTCTTCCGAAAGCACCGCCTTACTTTTTCCCGAATTGGCATCTGACCCTGCTTCAGGTTCGGTTAAAGCATAAGCTGCTACCCACTCACCCGTTGCTATCTTGGGCAAATATTTGTTCTTTTGGGTTTCATTGCCGTAGTACACAATGGGTAAGGAACCGATAGAAGTCTGTGCGCCAATGGTAGTAGCAAATGAAAAACCTGCCGATATTCTTTCGGAGAAAATGGTATTGGAGGTAAAATCCAAACCCATTCCGCCGTATTCTTCGGGAATACTGATACCACACAAACCCAATTCTCCCGCTTTTCTGAGTACTTCCAAAATTTCGCTTCTGTCTTCCTCACGACTGATTTCCAACTCTCTACCTCGTTTAAAAAAAGGTTCTTGTACTTCTTTGATACAAAAATCAGTAACCATTTCTGCAATCATTCGCTGCTCTTCACTCCATTCTTCTGCAATGAATATATCTTCTGGACTCGTTTCTTCTATGAGAAAATGCCCACCTTTGAGTTTTGAAGTAGAAGATAGGAATGTTTTTGAAGAATTTGTCTTTGATATCATGGTTTTATATAATAAAAATTATTTGTCAAATTTATTTTTGTAAAGATAGCTTATTATTTTAGCTTCAATACCGCACCCACAGAACCCCAATTTTACTCACATTGTCCTTCAACAAGTTAAAATCCATTACCGTCACGCTGCCGTCCAAATTCAAATCCCCTTGAAGGTATTGATTGATGAAACTGATTTGGCTCACATAAAGATTGTAATCTGCTACCGTGATTACACCATTTCCGTCCACATCACCCGCCGACATGCCGTACTCTCCATTACCCAAATCCGCCAACTGATTGCTGCCTCCCATCGCCATTGAAGGAGAGGTAAAATTGTGTGGATTTGCAGCATTGAGATTCAAAATAGTAGCACTCATGATATCCAGATGATTGCGGTGTCGGAGAACCACAAAATAAGACGTACTTCCATTCACATTGAAGAAAGGCACACCTTCGCTACCCGAAACATCCATCAAATTGCCGTTTGTATCCACAAAAGCCATCTGTTTTTCAACGCTGTTGTAGTCGCTGTCCAACAGTTCGACCATCATCCAATCCACCGCATTTGCAGGAAAAGAAGTCAGGATATTCCCATTGACTTCATTCCATGGAGCAGCATTGTAAGGAGAAATGGAGGAGAGTAAGTTGTTGTTTTGTAAGCTATTGCTCATATTGTTAGAGTTGGTTTGATACGCACCTTGTAGCCAAACTTTCGCTTGAAAGCGAACTGCAGCATTGACGCTGAGGATGTGCTTCAAATCGTTGTAACCCGTCAAAGATTCCCATGTATTGGTATTCGCAAATTGAAGGCTGTATTCTGGACGGGTGGCAATTTCGTTGTCATTGGAGGTATCAAAAACCTGCAAGAAAAGAGCATAGTTGCCCACAGGCATATTTGCAGGAAGCGTGACCGTGCCATTTAAAGTAGTCGTTGTAGCTGGAAGCCAAAATCTTGTATCTGTATTTGTGCCAGAAATGAGTGCTTTGTATTCGCTATCATCTGCCGTATTCCTAAGGACTATCTGCAAAAAGCGTTCATTGACAGGAGCTGCAAAACCTACATTTTCAACACCTAAAGTAAAACTGAAAGTTTCTCCAGCAGATGCAGTAAGTGGATATGTTCCGCTTTTCATCACCAAACGATAACCCAATCTTCGCTTGATTTCGTCCATACAATTGTCGGTTTGCCAATCATTGTTAACTTCATTGTTGTAGTCCGAATTGAGGAAAGTATAGTGGAGAGCAGCCATATCTGAAACGGCCTGTCCTGAACAGTTGTTTTGCGGACTAAAGGCATCATCGCAAGTTTCGCCACCGACGCAAACAAATTGACTATCATCAGCAGCATAAGGCTTCAAAATAGCAGTTTGATTGGACGGGAAAGTAGTGTCCGAACCATAATCCCAATACGTTCCATAATCATCTGAGGATGCCAAAAAGCAATCGTTGTGAAATCCAATTCGTGCAATATCGCTTGCGTTGTGCGCTTGTTCAGAAGTCATTGCAGCAGAAGTGACTGAGGCCGCACCCCCATACACATATTTTTGTTTCATTTGTGGATAGCGTACTTGTACCATTCTGCTTTCGGGAACAGCATCCAAAAGCGCAGACAACACCTCTATTCGGTCTTGCCAGTTTTGGTTGGTCAATTTACCCGCCCCTTGCCCAGAAGCATCTCCAAAATAATCGGTGTAATACTGCTCACCCCAAATTCCAATAAATCCATTTTGTACCACCAAAATCACGTCTTCGTTTGCCTGTAAATAAGGGGCTAACTGTGAAATATGCGCCAAAACCCTAGCTTTGGGCGCATCTCCATAAGGCGGACAAGCGGTATCACCACAACTTTGGCTGGGGGTAATCGTATAGGAAAATCGCAAAACGAGCCGCACACCTGCTTGTCGGGCAATGTCGAAATCTGACTGCAAATGGTTCAAAAAAGTGGTGGATAGGTTGTCAGTATTCACAAAGGAATCCAAAATATAATGCCGCAAAATGACACTGATTCGGATGCTGTAATTACCCTGCCACGGAGTGAAAGCGGTTGTTCTTTTGCTCTGCAAATCGCTCAATAACAAAGGCTGAAAATTGCTTGTGTGGCAGTCAATTGGATGGTAAAATCCTCTGTCTGGGTTCAAGATGTCGTCAAAGGATTCGTTGTAGGTGACGGTCTGATTTTGAGGAAATAGTAGAATGAAAGGAGACAGCAGTAAAAACGTCAGAAGATATTTTGGAAGATTCATGGCTAACGAAATTAATAAGTACACGGATTGCAGCAATATTTTTATAAGAAAATCTTCACAATAAAAAATAAATAAAATGTCAACAAGAACGCCCCTTGCCACCAATATACCCGCTTATCGTTGATAAGGAAAAAATACAAGACAGTAGCAACTACCATAATCGGAAAACTAAAGGTGATGATTTCGGCAGGAATCATCAGAGGACCTATTAGTGCAGGAATTCCCATCACAGCAAAAATATTGAAGATATTGGAACCCACGATATTACCCACTGCCATTTCTGCATTGTTCTTTTTGACGGCGCTGATACTGACCAAAAGTTCGGGGAGTGAAGTACCAACAGCTACGGCACTTTGAGCGATTACGTCTTTACCGATGTTCAACAAAGTAGAAAGTTGAATGATGGATTCGATGTTGTATTTGGCGGCAAGGTAAATGAAAAAACCACTGATAACCAATACAGGAACAACTTGCCATTGAAGTTTTGGAGCGATATAATTGACATCTGCTCTTTGTATATTTCTTATTTTCCGTCCACTCTGAAAAGTTGCAAACAAATAAGCAATGACACCAGCTACACACAAAAGTCCTTCTTTGAAGGTAAATACACCATCCCAAATCGTGATTCCCAACAAAGCCACAGAACCTAAAAACATGATAATGTCTATCCGTGCCAAATTCATATTCAGCACCATTTTACGCCCAATCACTGCAATCGTTCCCATCACAAGAAGTGTATTCGCAATATTAGACCCTACCACATTGCTCACCACAATTTCGGATGCATCGTTCATCACCGCAATGATACTCGACACCAATTCAGGAAGTGAAGTACCCATTGCCACAATCGTCACACCAATAATGAAGGGAGGAACACCCAAAAAAAGGCTTATTTTTTCGGCGGCATCAATAAAAAAATCGGATGCTTTGAGCAATACTACCAAACTGAATACGAACACTATCAGCCACAACAAAGCTTCGGGCATGGAAATACAATTAATTTATTAGAAAAATGTAAAATGTGCAATCAGAAGAAATTTAATGGTTAGTTGGATAAAATCACATTTATAAAGATGACAGTAAGAAGTTGCCAGACTATAACAAAGAAATCCCTTCAAAAAGTTGCAAAGGTAAGAATATTTAACATTTGAATATCTGAGAAAGATTTTTTTGTTACTTTTATAAAAAAATACGATATAGCAAATATCCCATGAATTGTCAAAAAGCCATACAATTATTAGAAACAAATCCTCCGCAATTTTATGCTCAATTTGAAGGAATCGTCTTCAAGGTCGTGGATAAATTTTGTGAACAAACACTTGCCAAGTCATTGCAGCAAGCAGACCTTTTTGTGCAAGTAAAAAAAAGACTCCCTAACCGCCTCGCCAAAGTCTGCAAAAAGGTAAAAGAGGAAGTTTATTTCATCACCATCCTCGCCAAATCCATCCAAATCATTTGTGAAGACATTTTGGATGCCGCCTTGATGCAGCAAAAATCACCACAATTGCTGCTTAGATACCAAGATTTTATCAAAATGCGGGTCATCAGTTTGGTCAATACACAATACTTTAGAGTCGAAGACGAAGAAGACGTACAGCAGATGACGCTTCAAAAAATATTACAAAAAATTCGAGGTGGCAAACTCCAAAATTACCGAGCCGAAGACAATGCATTGTTCAGCACTTACTTCAAAAGAACGATTGAAAACCAATTTATTGACATCCATCGGGTATTGTATGAAAGTCAAAAACGCCAACAAGCAAGCGAACTGAAACCTGAATTGGTCGAAAGTCAAGCGGGCATGAGTTACCATCTATTTGACGACATTTCAGGGGCTTTTGACCGAGAAATGCAGGTAAAACAATTGACCGTCCTATTGCGTACTTTCACCGAAACGAACCGCACAAAGTTTGAAACTTGCCTCAAAACCAACTATTACCTCATCCTCTTGCAGACAGATGCCCAACGGCTTCAATTGTCTGCTCAACAAATCAAGGAGTTCTTACGCTTTTTTGGCATTTCCTATCAGCACGTCAACAGCAAAGAAGTATGGGAAGTATTGAATCCGTACATCGTCGTTTTTGAAGGAAAAGAAACATCTGCGGAAAATCTCCGAAAATGGTTTACCCGCTACCGCAACAAAATATTGGCACGTCTGATGTCCGAAAGTTTGGCGGACTACAATGAGGACGCATCGGATGGCGAATTTTTGGAAATGCTTTTTCAAAAAATCAACAGTGATAGAATGGTTGGAAAAGCTGCTTATCAATGGTTTCGAGAAATTGTAGTCGCCTACTGTGAGTAAGATTTGAAGAAAATAACCGTGAACAACCAAAAATTTGAAAAAAAAGTTTCCCAAACATAGGAAAGTTTTCGTTGGAGTAGGACAGTAAAACAAACCAAGAACCGTCAATGATGAACCAGTAAATGTAATGAAACAATGAATCCAACAACTTACATAAACGAAAAAGGACATTTGAACCAATTAGGGCAAATGTTGTATGCAGACGCAATGAAGGTACAGAAAGTCAATCAGTTACCTACTGAACTACCTGAGCATGTATTTGACTGTGATTACTGCAATAAGCAAGTGCGAGTATTGTATAGCTTGATAGCCGATTTAGATTATCCGCTTGAATCCCATCCTATTTTGGATAAATCAGAAAAATCGAGCCTGAGTCTTTCCGAAAATAGTGATAATTTGGACGATATACTTCAACAACTCATGGCTGAAGCCATACAAATTCCTGCTTATGAAAAGCTCATGGAAACACAAATGGCTTACCGAAACGAAGATGCCATTGGCATTTCTCTACAACAACCAACGGACAATCAATTGTGTAAAGAAGGCGTAGATTTCCATTTCACCACCTCCCAAAAACTCCCAATTACCCTCACCATCGAAAGCCATCAAAAGCGGATTTTCAGAGAAAAATTTGAAGCCGAAACCACTCATATTCATGTAGATTTCCAACCAAAATCTGATTTCCCCACAGGATTGTATTATTGGAAATTGGTATTGAAGGGAAAGAAACCACTTGTTGGAAAAATATACATCTATTGAACTTTGTTTTGGGGTATTAGGGTATTGATGTGTTGGTGTTTTTTTTTGCCCTAAACACAAGCACACACAACATTAACACTTTCTACACAAAAACAAAACCTCCCCAAGCAATACTGCAACACAATAACCCAAAAAACCACAAGCAACCTCAAAACTTCAACACAAAAAATCAATACAATATCAAAAACAATATCTGCG